>JAICXB010000068.1 GCA_025980765.1 Terriglobales bacterium | reverse complement strand
CCGACCTTCGTCGTTCCGAGCTCGACCCCTGGCTCCATCAGTACAACTGGCACCGTCCGCATGCTAGTCTGGCCAACGCTCCACCCATCAGTCGCTCCGGCCTCGATGGGAACAACGTGTTGACACACCACAGCTAAAGCCGACCTCTTCCAAAGCCAAAATGCAGGCCTAAACGGCCTGCTCCACCCTGGCCACACCACAAATCTGCGTCGCCGCGCTGCCCCTAGGCATCTGATAGTGTCTCAGCGCAATGGCGACTGCCTCCCAAACTCTGAACGGCGCGCGCACGGCGGCGTGGAACGACGTCAATCCCTGGCTGGTGGCGATTGCAGTGATGACCAGCACCTTCATGGAGGTGCTCGACACCACGATCGTGAACGTCTCGTTGCCGCATATTGCCGGCAGCCTCTCCGCCACTCCCGACGAAGCCACCTGGGCGCTCACGTCTTACCTGGTCGCCAATGCCATCGTTCTGCCCATGACGGGATGGCTGGCAAACTACTTTGGTCGCAAGCGCCTGCTGCTGGCGTCGGTCATGGGATTTACGGCGTCCTCGTTTCTGTGCGGACTGGCGCCGACACTGCCGCTGCTGATCATCTTCCGCTGCATTCAAGGCGCGTGCGGCGGCGGGCTGCAGCCGCTGTCGCAGGCAATTCTGATGGAAGTTTTCCCCCCGCAGGACCGCGGCAAAGCTATGGGCTTTTGGGGGCTGGGCATTGTAGTGGCTCCCATGTTGGGACCCGTACTGGGCGGTTGGCTGACTGACACCTACAGCTGGCGCTGGGTCTTTTACGTCAATGTTCCCATCGGAATTCTTTCGGTTTTTCTCACGACTATTTTCATTTTCGATCCTCCTTACATCAAGCGGCAGGTGTCCAAAATCGATTTCCTGGGCATGGGATATCTCGCTATTGGGATTGCCTGCCTTCAGGTAATGCTGGACAAAGGCCAGGAAGAGGACTGGTTCGGATCTCATTTCATCCTGACACTCTGCGTGGTCGCGGTGGTTGGCCTGGCCGCGTTCATAATTCGCGAACTAACGACCGATCACCCCATCGTGGACCTGTCGATTTTCAAGGTGCGGACCTACGCTACTGGCGTCTTTCTGATGACCGTTCTGGGGTTTGTGCTGTATGGCAGCACGGTGCTGATTCCGTTGCTGCTGCAGACCATTTTGGGATATCCGGCGCTGCAAGCTGGAGTTGTCATGCTGCCGCGCGGGCTTGGCTCGTTCATCGCCATGCCTGTGGTGGGCGCCTTGATGATCAAAGTCCGCCCGCGCTATCTGCTCGTCACCGGAATCTTCCTGGGCGCCTTCGCCATGTGGCGACTGGCGCAGCTCAACCTCGATGTCGGTTATTGGAATTTTTTCTGGGCCCTTATCTGGCAAGGCGTAGGACTGGGACTGATCTTCATTCCGCTTACCACAATCACCAACGATCCCATTCCTAACGAGAAGATGGGCAATGCCACCAGCATCTTCAATCTCATGCGCAACATCGGCGCCAGCATTGGGATTGCTATTGTGGCATCGATTCAAACCCGCCACGCACAGATCCACACGAACAATTTGACGGCGCAGGTCACCCCCAGCAGTCTGCAGGCGCAAAGCATGATCTCCGGGCTGAAGAGCATCATAATGGCGAAACAAGGAGTCGATGCAGCCACTGCCCAACACATGGCCAGCGGCATGGTGGAAAACACGATTCGCCAGCAAGCGGCGATCATGTCTTACAACGACGTGTTCTGGCTGCTCGCCATCATTTTCCTGGCCATGCTGCCGCTGATCTTCCTGATGCGTCCACCAAAGCACAAGCGCGGTGCTGCGATGATGCATTAAACAAGCTTCTGAGCTTCTGAGCTGCGAAGCTCCTGAGCCGGTGTGCTTAGAAGCTCGGAAGCTTTATATTGTGCAAATGTCGATCGTGCCCTTTCGAGGCAGTTTGCGTTTTTGCACATTTTTGCTGCTTTCTCTTCTCGCGACAACGGCGTTTGCCGTCTCTGGGAAACAAAATCCAGCGCAGACGCCGCAGACGTCCTCTTCTCCCGCGCAGGAGTCACCTGAGGCGGAGAAAGCTCCGGCTGACCAGGCCTGGGATCTGCTCAAATCGGGCGCAAGCAATGCCAATCCCGACACTCGCCGGGCGGCAATCGGGGCATTAGGACTTTTACTGCATCAACGACGCGCGGCAGAGCTGGCGGAAAATGCGCTTGTCGATGAAAAGCAGGAAGTGCGCTCCGCCGCAGCCACTGCACTCGGGCAGATGGACTCCAGCCCTTCTATTCCTCAGTTGGAACAGACGCTGCATGACAAAGAGCCGGCAGTGGTGCTGGCCGCCGCGCGTTCACTGGTGCACTTCAAGCAGGAAAGTGGGTACGACGTGTATTACGAAGTGCTCACCGGCAAACGCAAAGCCGGCAAGGGCGTTGTCGCCAGCCAGTTGGATACCTTGAAGAACCCCAAAAAGCTGGCTGAGATGGGTTTTGAAGAGGGCATCGGCTTCGTTCCCTTCGGCGGCATGGGACTGGAAGCATTTAAAACCATTCACGGCAGCAGTAGTGCGTCGGTGCGCGCAGCCGCAGCCAAAGTCTTGACGAAGGACTCCGATCTTGCGGTCGGCGATGCGCTCAAAGATGCCGTCGGCGACGACAGCTGGCAAGTCCGGGTCGCGGCCGTCGATGCCATCGCCGAACGCGGAGACCCCAAGCTCGTCGCAGCAGTGGTTCCGGCGATGTCAGACGAAAAAGATGCGGTAAAGTTCACAGCCGCAGCCGCGGTACTGCGGCTCACCAATTTCGAAAGCCCGGGGCGGCCAAAGCGACGCCGACAAAGGCGACAGTAGCAGCGATCTGGCAGCGGACCTGGCTCTCCCGACCAGTGGAAAAGTTGGTGTCCCTGAGAACAGGGAAAAAATACAGGAGATTTTTGGCTCATCCTACGAAAACATCGAGATTCTGCCCAAAAACAGCAATTTTGGCCTGGAGCTGAGGAAACGAACAGGGAAAAAACAGGAGAAAGTGATTTCTTGGCGTAAGTCCTTGAGATGCTATCAGCTAGGAGCTATAAGCTCGGAACTTTCCGAAATTAGCAGGAAACGAACAGGAAAGGAACAGGAAAGGCAAAGATTTCTACAGATCCCAGGGAGCGGTTCTTTCGGCGGGGGTAGCGGCAGGCCTGTTCCGGCCGTTTGCGGCTGCTAGCTGGAGGGTTGCAAGCGCCAAAGGCGCGGGCGCGGGTGCGGGCATCCACGTCATAACAAGAACAGGAAAAACCGGGCCAAAGCTTATCCGGAGCAGCTCAATCCGTATCTTTCACCAGCAAATTGGTAGAGGCGGACTTGGGAGTCCGCCTCTACCGATCCTGCCATTACCCGCGAGAAACGCAGGCCTAGAACTCGTAGCGCAGCGCGAACTGCATTACGCGAGGCTGATTGAGCAGCGTCGTGTATTCGCCGAAGGTTTGTTGATTTTGGATGTTTGCATTCACCTCTTGCGGATCGAAGCGCACGGAATTGGTCAGATTGAATGCCTCGGCAGACAAGCGCAATCGCTGTGATTCGGTAATGCGAAACGCTTTGGCCAGTCCCAAATCCACTCCGAAGTAGCCATCGCCGCGGAAGTTGTTTCTCTGCCCCGACTCTCCCGCCAGTGCAAATCGGAAGTCCGGTTGAGCAGCGGTCCCTTGTACGAAGGCGAATGGATTGCCGCCAATAATGGTCGTCCCAGTCTTGGGAACGGTGCCATTCGTGAACACTTCGCCGCTGAGCTGGAAGTTGGTGGGGAAGACTCCGCCATTGCCCACGCTGAACGGCAGCCCGCTCGACCAGCGATAAACGCCGGAGAGTTGCCAGCCACCGAGGAAGGTGTCCGTCAAGGTGTTCCAACCAGACCCAAACCGTTTATTGCGTCCAAACGGAAGCTCGTACACCCAGTTGGAGTTGATCTGGTGCGTGGCGTCGAAGTCCGACGGTCCCCGCAACTGATTGGGGGCCCAGGTATTGATGACCGCGCTCAATCCGCCAAATGTTGGCACTCGCTCTGAATCCGAGCCTATGTCAATCGACTTCGAGTATGTGTAGTTGAAATCAAAGGTCAGGCCATAACGCTGGCGGCTGCGGAGAATCAATTGAGCGGCGTTGTAAGCGCTGTTCCCGGTGCTGGACCAGGCGTAAAGAGCGCTGTACTGCGGCAGATAATATTGGAAGAGCAGCGGGTTGCCGTTCTTATCGCTCAGACATCCGGGGAAGCAGAACGCATCGGCGATGTTGAGCGCGTTGGTCTCTCCGAATGTTCCCGGGCCGATGTTGCAGGTGTAGAGCTCGTACATTGCTTGCGTGGCCGTGGGATTAGCTACGCCTGGATCTCCTGTCAGGCACGATCCCGGCGAAACGCCTGCGGCATTGCCAAACAAGTTTTCCCAATATGGAATGGGAGCAACCTGCGACGTCGGCACGCCTGCGAAGAAGTCCTTCCCGAACATCTGCGCAGCGGTGAAGTAATCCATTTTCGACTTGGGATCCACGAGATTCAGCGGCATCGCCAAATCTCTCTGTTGCAGCAGGCGATGCGCAAAGCGGCCGAGGTAGGCAGTTTCCACCGTAAAGCCGCCGGGAAGCTCGCGCGTGATCGAAAAATCGACAGCCTCGGAGTAGGGCGTGTGCAGCTTGTCATCCAATCCGAACGCGATCTGCTGGAAATCGTTGTTGGCGTCGCTGATCGGCGGTATTGCAGGAAAACCGCCGCTCGGAGCGGGAGTAAGCAGGATTCCGTCGGGACTGGAGGTCGGGATGGTGTTCAACCCACTGAATCTGGCGCCACCGTCGACCGTTTGTATGCTGGCAGCGTTCGTAATCGAAGTCGTCAGACCAAATGTGCCGTTCTGGTCGAAGGTGTCAACCAGCGCTTCGCCGAAATGGTCGTAAACAATGCCAAAACCGGCGCGGATGGAGGACTGCCCGGCAGAGCCGAACAATTTGTTGAAGATCCCGCTCTCGGCATGCGGAGAATATGCGATCGCGAATCGAGGAGCAAAATCCTTGTAGTTGTAATTCCAGTATGGGGCCCGGCCATTCGCCTGCCCATCAAGATCAAAGCCCAAGATCGGACTGTCAGCGATTCCCTTCAGCATATCGCTTCCACGCTGCTGAACCAGTTGGTGCAGACTGATGTTGGGCGCTGCCTGGGTCCCGGAGGTCTCGTAAGGAGTTTGCAGAAAGGTATAGCGCAGGCCGGCGGTAACCAGCAGGTTGGGCGTGAGGTGGTATGCGTCCTGGATATATCCTTCGTATTCCCAATTCCGGAAATGACGATTTACTGGAGCGCCTTGGGGCAAGACGTTTCCGAACTTGTCGCGGTTATAGTTGCCTGTGACCTGCGAAACGATGCCGGCAAGGTCAACGATGGCGTTGTTGTAAACGCTGGCGTTATTTGGATCGACGCCGGCGAAGCCGAATGCGGCAGGATCGAGACTACCGCCGCTGCCCGCGGGCGTCGCGCTCAGAAACAGCGGGTTGATTAACCCCTCATTGAATGAAGTTGCGTCGGAACTGCGAATGTTGTTGATCAGCCGAATATTGGCGCCAAATTGAATGGTGTGTTTGCCCTTGTTCCAGGTCATGTCATCGGTCCAGTTGTGGACAGGCACATGCGAAATTCTGGTGAAGTCATTCGGGTCTGTGATCGTCGGGAAAAGATCATCGATGAAACGGAAGCTGGTGAATGACTGATCCACGTTCGCAATATTGGCTAACGACAGTCGCGTATAGCCATAGTGGAAGTCATTCAGCAGCCTGGGAGAAATCGTTGCCGTGTAGCCGGCAGCCAAACCGCGACTGTTGTTGCGGCGAGTAACTGCTGCCTGCTGGCCGGGAAATTGCGGAGGATCGGCACTGAGGTCCTCCTGATAGTTCCCGCGCAAAAACAGCCGCTGCGTTCCGCTTTGATTGAGGTTGTAATCCAGCTTCGCGATCGAGGTGTTGAGATGGTTGGGATTTGGCGCGGAGAACGTAAAACAACTGATATTGAATCCATCTGCGTTGTTGCAGGAGCTCGAATTCGGCGCGGGATACTTGTTGAACACCGCCAGCACTGCCGGATTCACCCCCGGTCCGAGCGGGCAAGTTCCCAGTGCCGTGCAGTTCGGATCCATCGACGCAATCTGGGTGGCATTCAGCGTGGTGACGCCGCCGTTGACGTCGGGATAACTGATCATTCCATTCCGCAGCGTATTGCCGGGAACTGACCGCGAAACCTGCTCGTTCTCCGCTGTGCGCTGTCCTTCATAATTGGCAAAGAAGAAGAAGCGGTCTTTAATGATCGGACCACCCACAGCCGCGCCAAAAGTGTTTCGAATAATCTTTCCGGGAATATTCGGCAGCCCGGCGTCGAGCTCGGCCTTTTTGTTAAACCAGTCATTCGCTGCCGTGATGGTGGGCCGGTGATACTCATAAACGGCGCCGTGGAAACTATTTGTGCCGCTCTTGGTGACCAGTGCAACTTGTCCGCCAGAAGAGCGCCCTTCATCGGCGTTGGCGCCAAGCGTCGTGACCCGGAATTCCTGTATTGACTCCAGAGTGGAGCGCACCGCTCCCTGGAATGCGCGTCCACCCACTTGATCGTTGTTGTCCACTCCATCCAGAGTGATGTTCGCCTGATCGCTGCGGCCGCCGTTTACCGCGCCGTTCCGAGTATCGAAATTATCGTTGACGCGGTTACCAATAAAGGTGACGCCGGGTTCGAGGCTCAGCACTTCGGCAGGGTCACGCCCTTCAAAGGGCAGATTCAGGACCTGCTTGCTGGCAATGGTATTGCCGATAGACGCATCTGTGGTGTTGATGATCGGCGTCTCAGCGGTCACGTCGATCACTTGGGTATCGGCCGAGACTCGCAGCTTGAAGTCAGCGGTTGCCGGAGTATCGACCAGCAAATCCACGTTTTCGCGTTTCAAAGGCGTAAAGCCTTTGGCATTCACCGTGAGGGTATAAGTGCCGGGCTGAAGTTGGAAAAAGCGATAGCTGCCCTGGCCATCAGTCGTGGCTGAAGAGGTATATCCCGATGCGGGATTGGAAATGGTGACCGACGCTCCGGGAACAACCGCTCCGCCGGGATCGCTTACTACCCCGCGGACTGAGGTGGTACCGTTCTGTGCTGCTGCGAGTTGACCTAGCAACAGGGCGAATAGCAGCCCCAGGGAGATGCGGCAAGACAATCTTGTTCTCATGGAGGATCCATTTCTCGCGAATTGGGTTTCGCGGCTGGAATTATTTGGTGGAAACAGCTTTGGCGAAGTGTCTGCTTTTCTGTTGCCAAAGCAGGAAGAGGAGGAACGACTTGCGACTGGAGCGATTATCTGTTGCGAAGTGTCCCAGCTAAGACATAGATTAGAATGAGGTTGAGATTCGCCTCTGGACCCCGGCATCCCCCAAGCACCGGCTCGTCCCAGCATGATCCCTTTGAGGACTTTACAAATTTTAAGATGCGGAATTCTGATTTCCATAGTCTCGGTGGGAAACACGGCCACCAGTCGGACGCATGGGAGGCTTAGCGCTCGCGCGACGCGAATCCAGGCTCCCGGCGGGCTGCTGCTTTTGAATTCTGAGACTGCCTGAAAATCGGCAAAACCGCAGCCGCGGTTCTGGAGTGGATTGCCCTAGAACCTACACCGCCCGCCTTGAAGAACTCGCGCACTTCGATTTACCTTGGTATGTGGAAAAACCGCCGCTGGGCGAATAAATCAGGCCTGCGCGCATTTCCCTAGGTTCGGAGGATTGATATGAGATTCAGACACTATTTCCTGGGTATCTTTTTGCTCCTGCTCGGAAGCATCAGCGCGCTGGCGCAGACCACGACAGTGAAGGGCATGGCCAAAGACCAGCAGGGCAAGCCCATCGCCGGCGCTAGTGTCGATTTGAAGGACCTGGAGACCGGCCGCAAGTACACATTCAAGACCGACAATCAGGGAAACTTCTCCAGCATCGGCGTAACTGCCAGCAAATTCCAAGTCACGCTATCTAAAGATGGCAAACCGATTTATTCCGAACAGTGGCAAGCGACTCCACAGGACGTGAACGTGCTCGATCTGGATCTGCAAAAGATTTCCAGCAGCACCAAGGGCCTCACCCCAGAACAGGTGAAGCAACGGGAGGAAATCGAAAAGAAGAATGCCGAGATCCAGAAAGAAAATGCCAAGATCGGCAACTTGAACAACATGATCAAAGAGGCGCAAGCCGATATGGCGGCCAAGAACTACGATGGCGCCGTGCAGATCATGCAACAAGCCACCCAGAACGATCAAACCCACGATCAGCTCTTTGGCATTCTTGGAGACGCGTACCTGCAGGACAAGAAGTATCCTGAGGCGATCGACGCATACAACAAGGCCATTCAGCTTGGCGGGAATTCCACGCGAGCGAATATTAAGCAGATGTTGGGCGCTTACTACAACAATCTCGGGCAGGCATACGCGAAGAGCGGCAAGACTCCCGAGGCGATCGATTCCTACAACAAGGCCGCCGCAGAAGACCCCACGAAGGCAGCGCAGTCCTATTACAACGAAGGTGCGGTGCTGACCAATACTGGCAAGATCGACGACGCCAATGCCGCCTTTGACAAGGCCATCGCCGCCGACCCCACCCGCGCCGACGCTTACTATCAGAAAGGCGTGAACCTGCTGCAGAAGGCCACGTACGATCAGAAGACCGGTCAGACGAAGGCGCCGCCCGAGGCCTCCGAAAATTTGAATAAGTATCTCGAAATGCAGCCCAACGGTCCCTACGCCCAGCAGGCGAAAGACATCCTGGCCAGCCTGGGAGAAAAAGTGAGCTCGACCTACAAGGCAGGCAAGAAGAAATAATTTGGGTATCGAACCATTTCGGCTGTCATCCTGTCTATAATCACGACGGCTCTGTCAAGATCTGGTTTTGTTGAGCGCTGGCGACACCATTCCTGTGAGCAGCGGCGAGGATGTTTGTGCGCCGTGCTTTTCCCTTATTAGGAAGGGGTTGTCATTGGTTTTGG
>JAICXB010000058.1 GCA_025980765.1 Terriglobales bacterium | reverse complement strand
GCACGCCAGCACGATGCCGCTGGAAATCGGGGCTCTGATCGCCCACAAAAACAAGGATATCGCGCAGGCGGGATTCGATCTGGAGAACCAGTTCCTGAGGAAGGGCGATCTCGACCTGACCGCAGCCTCGCAAAGCGATGGAGCCGGGGGCAATGCCTATTTCACTCCGCAGTTCATGGTTCGTTATTTGACTTATATGCGCGGACAGAAAGACTTCGCGGACTTCTATCGCGGCCTGCCCATTCTGGGACGCGACGGAACGCTCGCCAAGATCCAGGTAAATTCGCCGGCAGCCGGTCACGTGCACGCCAAGACCGGGACCAACGGTGCCTACGATGCACTCAACAAGAATCTGCTCATCACCGGCAAAGGCCTCGCCGGCTACATGGATACCGCCAGCGGCCAACCGCTGATCTTCGCGCTTTACGTGAACATGGTTTCTGTTGGGCTGGACGATCCCGACGCCGCGCAGAAAGTCGCCGGCGAAGCTTTGGGAGAGATTGCGACTGCGGCCTACGAAAGTGCGTCCACTGAAACAGCCGCTGCGGATCCTTCCGAGTACGACCTCATCATCCGCAATGGAAGAATCATCGACGGATCGGGAAATCCGTGGGTTTCAGGCGACATTGGCATTCGCGGCGATCGCATTGCGAAGATCGGCACCCTTGCTAACGCAAAGGCAAAGCGCACCATCGACGCTTCTGGGCTAGTCGTCTCTCCCGGATTCATCGACATGCTTGGACAATCGGAGGACTCGCTGCTGATCGACAATCGTTCACTCAGCAAGCTCTCGCAGGGCATCACCACCGAAATTACAGGCGAAGGACAATCGATTGCTCCCCAAAACGCGCTAACGCTGGCTCCGCTGCAACCGGAGTTGGACCATTACCACCTCACAGTCGACTGGAGTGACCTGGATGGCTACTTCCGTCGTCTGGAGAAGACCGGTACACCACTGAACATCGGCACCTACGTCGGAGCGGCGCAAGTGCGCGAAGCCGTGCTGGGAGATGTGGATCGTGCGCCCACGCCGGAAGAGCTCGAAAAGATGAAGGGCATGGTCGCGCAGGCGATGCAGCAAGGCGCGTTCGGAATTTCCACCGCGCTCATCTATCCGCCCGGGCATTACGCGAAGACCGACGAACTTATCGAGCTGGCGAAAGTCGCGTCGCAATACGGCGGCATTTACGGCACACACATGCGCAGCGAAGGCCAAACCGAGCCGCAGGCGATAGAGGAAGCACTGCGAATCGGCCGCGAAGCCCATATTCCGGTCGAGATATTCCACCTCAAGGTCAGCGGCAAAACTCGTTGGGGCTCGATGCCGAAGATTGTCGACATGATCCAAGCAGCGCGCGATTCCGGGCAGGACGTGAGCGCCAACATGTATCCCTACGTCGCCGCAGGCACGGCACTTGCTTCCAGTCTGCCACCCTGGGTCGCCGATGGCGGCATGCAAAAGCTGTTGGAACGCCTCCACGATCCCGCCATGCGCGAGAAAATCAAGCAGGAGATGGCGGGCGACCACCCAAATTGGGAAAACCTCTACTTCGACAGCGGCGGTGGAAGCGGCGTGATGGTTTCCGGCATCGTGAATCCTGATCTGAAGAAATATGACGGCATGACGGTCGCGCAAATCGCCGCCGCAGAAAAGAAGCAGCCGCTCGACGCCCTCTTCGATTTCATTGAGGACGACAAAGCGCAGACTGGAGCGCTCTACTTCATCGCCGACGAAAAAGACCTGCAATACGGTCTGAAGCAGCCGTGGACTAGCTTGTGCCTCGATGCCGGCGAGTCTTCACTCGACGGTCCATTGTATGAGCCGCACGGTCATCCGCGCGCCTTCGGCGCGATGCCGCGATTTCTCGGACGCTACATTCGCGACGAGCACCTGTTGCCCCTCGAGCAGGGGATCCGCAAAATGACTTCGCTGCCCGCACAGCGCGAGCATCTCCGCGGTCGCGGACTGCTGCGGCAAGGCTACTTTGCCGATATCACCATCTTCGACCCAGCAACCATTCGCGACAACGCGACTTATCAGAATCCTTCTCAGCTATCGCAAGGCATCAAGTATGTGCTTGTAAATGGACAGGTGGAGTACGAAGACAGACGTCTGACCGGAGTCACAGCCGGAAAACCTTTGCGCGGACCTGCATGGAATGGAAACCTTGCCAAGCCTGGGAACTAATCGGGATTCACAATGAAACTCTCATGCTCTTATTCCGTCTTGTGGCTCTTGGCTCTGATGTTCTCTGGCTCCGCCATTGCGCAAACTGCGCCTACCAACACCGCCTCTGTGGATAAAATCTTCTCGGACGTCCAGAAGCCTGGCTCTCCCGGCTGCGCAGTTGGTGTCTATCGCGACGGAAAAATGCTGTACGCCAAAGGTTACGGGCTGGCCAGCGTCGAACTGAATGTTCCCATTTCGCCACAGACCGTCTTCGATATCGGTTCTACATCGAAACAGTTCACCGCCACCAGCATCTTGCTGCTGGAGAAACAGGGAAAGCTCTCGCTGCAAGACGACATTCGCAAGTACATTCCGGAGCTGCCGGACTACTCAAAGAATGGCGGCCCCAAGATCACGATTCTGAATCTGTTGAACCACACCAGCGGCATTCGCGATTACCTGGCATTGCTGGAGCTCTCCGGCGTGAACATCGACAGTGTCACGACCGACGAGGATGCACTTGCAATCGTGGCCCGGCAGCAGAATCTGAATTTCACACCGGGGAGCGACTTCCTCTACAGCAACAGCGGTTATTTCCTGCTCTCGCTAATTGTGAAGCGCGTGAGCGGAATGACTCTGAGGGAATTTGCCGCGCAAAACATCTTTGGGCCGTTGCAAATGACGCACACCATGTTTCGTGACGACCACACCAAGCTGATCCCCAATCGCGCTCTGGCCTACGATCCTGGCGACAAAAGTGGCTACAAGCTGAACGTCTCATATTTTGAGCAGCTCGGCGATGGTGCGGTGCACACGTCCGTCGAAGATCTCCTGAAATGGGACGAGAACTTTTACTCCGCTCAGGTTGGAGGAAAGGATCTCATCTCCGAGCTGCAGGAGCGGGGAAAGCTGACCAACGGCAAGGTCCTCGAATACGCCAAAGCTCTGTTCATCGGCGACTATCGCGGCCTCGCGACCGTCCGCCACGGCGGCGCCTGGGGCGGATATCGTGCCGAACTCCTGCGTTTTCCGCAGCAGCATTTTTCGGTGGCCTGTCTCTGCAACTTGGCCAATGCCAATCCGGAAAAGCGCGCGGAGAAAGTCTCCGCAGTCTTTCTCAGCAGCCTGATGAAGCCGCTGGACAAAGCGAAATCGGGGGCGCCCGCTGGCACCACCGGTCCTGAAGTGAGCCTGACCTCCGCACAACTGTCGGCCGTAACGGGAATGTATCGAAATGAGAAAGGCGGGAACATCGCTCGTGTATCAATCACAGATGGCAAACCGCAAATGGAAATCTTCGGCAGCACGTTCAAAATGCGCTCGCTCAGCCCAACCGAGTTCACGCTCGTGGATTTCCCGGTCGACGCGAAACTCTCGTTTGAGCTCAATGGAAATCAGGGTTCCAGGGTCATGAATGTGACTGGCGACGAAGCCATCGCCGCGACCTATCGCGGAGTCACCGAGTTCTCGCCCTCAGCGGGCGAGCTGTCGGGTTTTGCCGGCGATTTCAAGAGCGAAGAACTGGGCGTGATCTATCGCCTGCAGGTCGTCAGCGGAAAACTCAATCTGGTTGGCATCTCAGAACCCTCAGGTATTCCTCGCACGGGAATACCCGTCCCCAATCCGCTGCGCCCGACAATCAACGGTGAATTTGAACTGAGCAGCCTGGGCGTAAACCTTCACTTCATGAGAAACGCCGCTCACGAGATCACTGGATTCGATCTCGGCGCCGGCCGTAGCCAGGGAATCCACTTCGTGCGAGTTGCGGAAAAAGGAGTGCAGCCGCACTCGAGCGGATTTTAATCGCCAACTACTCATAACGCAGCGCGACCATCGGATCTACGCGCGTGGCGCGCAATACGGGCACCCAGCATGCCAGCAATGCAATTGCGGCAAGCAACAATGCGGCTATGGCATACGTAGCCGGATTGGCAGCAGCGATGCCGAACAGCAGGCCCTGCAGCAGTCTGCTTGCGGCCAGCACCCCTGCGATCCCAACGCAAGCTCCAATCAAAATAATTCTGACCCCCTGGCCGAGTACGAGCAGCACAACGTTTCCCCGGCGCGCGCCTAGCGCCATGCGAATTCCGAACTCCCGCGTTCGCTGCGTAACGAAGAAAGCCACCACGCCATAAAGACCGATGCACGACATCGAGACTGCCAGCAGGGCGAAGGCGCCCAATAGCGAAGTAGTGAAGCGCTGTTGCGCTGTCGAGCCCGCAACAATACTGCGCATGGGACGCACGGCAGCAATCGGTTGATCCGGGTCGATGAGGGTTACCTCATGGCGCAGCGTGGCGACAATCCTTTGCGCGTCCAGATTGGATCGAACCACGATCGTCATCGATGCCCATGGAACCTGCTGGTACGGCAAGTAAAGTTCCTCTTGGCCCGCTCTGGCCGGTCCATCGAACTTCACATCGCTCACCACTCCGATGATCTCGCGCATGACGCGGTCTCCGGAACTGGCCAGGTGTTTTCCGACTGGATTGATACCCGCAAAATATCGCTGTGCTGTGGTTTCATTAATAATTGCCACCGGGCGTGACTGCTCATTATCCTCGTCGGTGAAGAACCGTCCTGCGTGCAGGGGAATGCTCATCGCGCGAAAGTAGTCGGCGCTCACGTGTCGCACCGAGATCACCGGATCGCGGCCGCTTCCCAAGCTGGGACTGCCCTCAACGTAAAAGAAGAAGCCGTAATTGGATCCACTCATGGGTAAAACGCTGATCGCGCCCGCAGCATTGATTCCCGGATGGGCCTTAAGTTTCTGAAGAAGCTGCCTGAAAAATGCTCTCCGCTGAAATGGTTGCCGATATTTCTCACGCGGCAGCGCAATGTGAGCGGTGAGAACGTTTTCCGCGTTGAAGCCAGGATTCACCGCTTGCAGCCGGACCAGGCTCTGGATCAACAAACCAGACGCAATCAGCAATGCCATGGCGATTGCTGTTTCAGATGAAGCCAAGAAATTGTGCGTTCTTCTGCTTCCGACGCCGGTGATCCTGGCGGATTTTAACGCGTCATTCACGTTGATGCGCGCTGAACGCCATGCCGGAGCAATTCCAAATAAAACCGCGGTCGCGCAAGAGATGAGCACCGCAAACAGCAAGACTGTGCCGTCGATGTGAGAATCGCCAAGGCGCGGGATGTTGGCCGGACCGCGCTCCGCCACTACTCGGATGACCAGCTCCGCCAAAGCGAGCGCCAGTCCACATCCGAACAACGCCAGTACCAGGCTTTCGGTAAGAAATTGCCGAAGCAGACGCGCCGGCGATGCGCCCAGCGCAAGGCGCACAGCGATTTCACGACTACGCGCGGTCGCTCGGGTTAACAGCAGATGGGCGATATTTGCGCACGCAATCAGCAGCACCAGGCCCACGGTGCCCATGAGCACAAGCAGTGCCGGACGCACATCGCCGATCAGGTTCTGGGCAAAGGGAACCAGATGGAGGCTGTATTTTGTGCTGTCCGCATAGCTCGCAAACTCCTGCCGATATCGGGCATTGATGGTGTTCAACGCGGATTGCGCCTGGGAAAAAGTAACTTCCGACTTCAACCGAACGACATACTCCAGAAAGCCTGCACCGCGCTGGATTTGAGCTGCTGTAAGCGCTCCGGGAGTAAACACGCTGGATAGATAGATCTGCGGTTCACTGTCGCCGAACTGAAATTTGAACCTTTGCGGCAGCACGCCGATTACCGCCGTATCACGGTCGTCCACTTTGATGGTCTTGCCAATTACATTACGATCGCTGGCCAGCCGTCGTTGCCAGAATCCGTAAGTAACCACAGCGGCTGGCGCAGAATTCTCAAGATCTTCAGAGGGCAGCAAGTCGCGCCCAAGGATCGGCTGCACACCCAGAAGTTGAAAAAATCCGGCGGTGACTCTGGCGCCCCTTACCTGCTCCGGATTCACACCGTTGCTGAAGGTGAAATCGCGCTGCACGTACGCGCCGATGCCTTGGAATACGTCCCCCTGCGCCTGCACTTGTTGAAACTTCGTCCACGAAGCTCCTACCAGGCCATGGCTCTTCACGTCCTCGGCGGAGACGACGCCGACGCGCGACGGTTCGGCGAGCGGAAGGGGCCGCAGCAGGACGGAATCGATGACGCTGAACATCGCAACGTTCGCGCCGATGCCCAGCGCCAGGGTAAGCACGGCGACCAAAGCGAAGCCCGGCGCGCTGAGCAATCCGCGCACCGCATAGCGCACATCTGGTAGCAAATCTCGCATGGCATCTCCGGGTTCATACCGACTGCAAATCAATTTTTGTATGACGCAACTCAGTACCGATTGTTAGCTGAGGGGGATTCGCTCGGCAACCAGTGTCATCTTTCCATGAAAACAGCCGTACCTCTCCATAGAAATTTCCGGTGGCGCTTGTGGACAAAATTTATTTGTCCCGGGGACATCAGGTATGTCCGTAACGGAAGCTCCATCCGAGGAACTGTTTTCACACAAAAATGACAATCGTAAGAATTTCTTGATATTCCGCTCAGATCATCCGAATTTCGCCGTGCAGCAAGGCGTCATTGCATTTATGATGGTCGGCCGTTCATTTACAAGCGATCGATTGCATTGTGCATTGAACGGGAGCGTGGACGACGCGTTCATATTCGGAGGATGCTTACGAGAAAGGCGGTCAATCGCTGTCGTCTGTGGCGAGTTCATGAAGTGGGAAGCGCGCTTCTGCTGCTGAGTGCAACCTCACAAATGGGATGGTCGCAAACAGTCCAGCAGACTCCCAGCATCTTTGCTCCGGCTTCTACTCCCGCCCACCAGATCTACGAGCTCTCGCTTTTCACCTTGGGACTTACCGGCGGCATTTTTGTGGTGGTTGCCGGCTTGCTCACATATGCCATCATTCGTTACCGCCATCGCGGCTCCCAAGATGACACCGAGCCGCCACAAGTCTACGGCAGCAATCAGATTGAACTTTCCTGGACGGTGATTCCCGTCCTCATCGTAGTTGTCCTGTTCTTGACCACCACCCGCGTGATTCTCGCAGTGCAGGACGCTCCCAAGCCGCCCGCTGCTGTCGAGGTGACGGTCACCGGCCATCAGTTCTGGTGGGAATTCCAATATCCGAAGCTCGGTATCGTTACCGCGAACGAACTACATGTTCCTGTCAGCGATGCCGCTTCGCCGCGGCCGACATATCTGAAACTGCTGTCGGCGGATGTCGATCACAGCTTCTGGGTCCCGGAATTGAACGGAAAAACTGACCTGATTCCCAATCGGGTGAATGAAACCTGGATCGATCCGCAGAAAACTGGCTTGTATGTCGGGCAGTGCGCGCAGTTCTGCGGTAAGGAACACGCGAAGATGCTGCTGCGCGTGTATGTGCAATCGCCGGCGGATTTCGCAAGCTGGGTAAAGAACCAGCAACAGACGGCAGTGCAGCAGCAGAGTGTGGAGCGGGGAAGGGAAGTATTCGAAACCGAAGCCTGCGCGAATTGTCATACCATTTCGGGAACCACGGCGCAGGGGCGGTTTGGGCCCGATCTTAGCCATTTCATGAGTCGCGCGACCCTGGCGGCGGGCGCCGCTGAAAACACGCCCGAGAACCTGCGCGCGTGGATCAAGGACCCAGATACTTTCAAACCCGGCTGCCTGATGCCGGCCATGAAATTGTCAGATCAGGAAATCGACGAAGTTGCGGATTATCTCGCGACGCTTCGTTAAGCGAGCAGGAGCTTCATGTCGGACCGAGCCATACCAATTGGGGAATCGATCGATCTTACTCCGCCGCAAGGCATGGCAGCGGGATGGCTTGAGCTGCTGCACGATTGGGTGATCACGGTCGACCACAAGAAACTGGGCATCATGTACATCGGTTATGCCCTCATCTTTCTGCTAGTCGGCGGCCTCGAGGCGATGCTCATCCGCGTGCAGCTCGCGGTTTCGAACAATCATTTTCTCTCGCCAGAAACATATAACCGCATGTTCACCATGCACGGCACCACCATGGTGTTCCTCATGGGCATGCCCATCATCATCGGGATCGCGAATTATCTGGTTCCGCTCATGATTGGCGCGCGCGATATGGCATTTCCCAGGCTGAACGCTTTCAGCTTCTGGATGACAGCATTCGGCGGGCTGCTCCTTTATTACAGCTTCATCGGCGGAGTTGGGCTCTACGGCGCGGGCAGCGCCCCCGACGTGGGATGGTTTGCCTATGCTCCCTTAACCGAGAAAGCTTTCTCTCCGGGACATACGACAGATTACTGGGCTTTGGCCTTGATCGTCAGTGGCTTTGGAACCATCGGGGCTGCAGTAAACATCATCGCCACGGTAATCAGCATGCGCTGCAAGGGCATGACGCTGTTCCGGATGCCGCTGTTGGTTTGGCTGAATCTGGTGGTTGCGTCCCTGATCCTGGTTACGATCAGCCCGCTCACCGCCGCCCAGATCATGCTGGAGATTGATCGCTACCTCGGCGGCCATTTCTTTGACACTCAGGCGGGCGGTTCTGCGATCGTCTGGATCCACTTCTTCTGGATCTTCGGGCATCCGGAAGTTTACGTTCTAGTGTTGCCGGCATTCGCCATCGCCAATGAGATCATCCCTGTCTTTTCTCGCAAAGCCATCTTCGGATATCCCGCGATGGTTGCCGCGTCGGTGGGGATTGCGTTTATCAGCCTCGGAGTATGGGCGCACCACATGTTCACAGTGGGCATGACGTCGGCCTCGAACACGTTTTTTGTCCTCTCAACCGAGATCGTCGCTATTCCAACCGGGATCAAAATCTTTAACTGGCTCGCCACTATCTGGGGCGGCAAGGTCCGCTTCACCACAGCCATGCTCTTTTGCATCGGCTTTCTCTTCCAATTTTTGATCGCCGGACTCACCGGCATCATGTTGTCCGTGGCGCCTTGGGATTGGCAACTGCACAACTCCTTCTTCGTGATTGCCCATTTCCATTACGTGCTCGTCGGTGCGATTACCTTTTGCCTGTTTGCGGCTTTTTACTACTGGTATCCGAAGGTGACTGGCCGAATGCTCGACGAGAAGCTGGGCAAATGGCACTTTTGGCTGTTCGTCATTGGCTTCCACGTCACTTTCGACTTCATGCACATTCCCGGGCTGCTGGGCATGCCGCGGCAAATCTACACGTATGAACCGGGAAGAGGCTGGGATTCGTGGAACATGATTGTCTCCCTAGGAGGTGCGGTCCAGGCAATTGCGGTATTGGTGTTCGTATTCAATCTGGTTTGGTCTTATTCCAAAGGAACGGTTGCTGGAGCCGATCCCTGGGACGCGTGGACGCTGGAATGGGCAACGACCTCACCTCCGCCGGTGTACAACTTCGCGGTTGAGCCGGTCGTCAGCAGCCGACGTCCACTGTGGGACCTGAAACATCCCGAGGACCCTGATTCGAGGTACGAATGAAAACGTTGGACCGACAATGAGCACCATCCCCATCACTGGAGCCGTCGATCGTCCCTGGATATTGCCCTCGCGTGGGCGAGTGGGGATGTCCGCGCTCATCGTCGCCGAAAGCGCGATCTTCACCATCTTTGTTATTGCGTATATCTACAACATTGGCCGGAGTATCTCCGGACCGACTCCGCAGCAAGTGCTGGAAGTTCCCATTTTTGCGACTATCTGTCTGCTGTCGAGCAGCTTGACTATCTGGATTGCGGAGCGCGCTCTTCATCGCAGCAACATGAAGATGTTCGGCCTATGGTGGCTCGTCACCTGGGTATTGGGCGTGATTTTTCTGGGTGGGACGGCAGTTGAATGGCGCAAGCTCATTTACCAGGATGGACTCACGATTCACACCAACCTGTTTGGCACCACGTATTACTCGCTGGTCGGACTGCACGCCTCGCACGTCACCGTTGGGCTGATCGGGATTTTGACAGTCCTAATCTTGACTCTATCTGGAAAGGTTGCGGTCCGGCACGCGGAGCGAATCGGAGTTTTTGCGCTTTACTGGCACTTTGTCGATGCGGTCTGGGTCGTGGTATTCACCGTGGTTTATATCGTGGGGCGTTCATGAGCAATCAGCAGGAACAGCCCAATATCTCGCATCAGGTGGTCCACCTGCCCGCGCCTACCGCCTGGCCGGTGGTGTTGGCCTTCGGTTTGATGCTGGTGTTCGCCAGCCTGGTCACGAATCCGGGGATCGCAATCCTGGGCGGCGTGCTGGTGTTGTTCGGATGCATTGGATGGTTTCGCGAGGTCTTGCCCCACGAGCACCACGAGCAAATCGCGGTCGAGGTCGAGACCATACCGATCATCACCGCCCGTCCTCGGATCGCACGAATTCAGGTCGACGAGACTCATCGCGCGCGCC
The DNA here is from genome assembly GCA_025980765.1 of Terriglobales bacterium. GTDB lineage: Bacteria > Acidobacteriota > Terriglobia > Terriglobales > Acidobacteriaceae > Gp1-AA112. The sequence continues at coordinate 2,447 of JAICXB010000058.1, read as the reverse complement.
TGCCTCTGGAAACCTACTCAGTGATGTCGGGCGTGAAAGGCGGAATTGCCGGCGGCATTGCCATGATTTTTCCGGCGATAATTTATGGGCTGATCAGCCATCACAGCATCTGGTATCCCATCAACCTGCTGGGCGGGGCGGGAATTCCAAATTGGCACTACGCCAGCGCCGCCGACCTCACCGCCTTCAACTGGACCGCGCTCCTGGTGGCGACGGCCATCCACGGCGTGACCTCGATCCTGGTCGGGCTTCTTTACGGAGCGCTGCTGCCCATGCTGCCGCGGCATCCCATTGTGCTCGGCGGGGTGATCGCTCCATTGCTCTGGACAGGGCTGCTTCACTCCATTTTGGGCATTATCAATCCCTTCTTCGCGCAGCGGATCAATTGGGCATGGTTCCTTGCATCGCAGTTCGCATTCGGCATCGTGGCAGGACTAGTGGTCGCCCGGCAGGGCCGGGTGCGGACGGCACAATATCTTTCGTTTGCGGAGCGCATAGGTCTGGAGACGCCCGGTTTGATGCACGAGCGGCCGCAGGATGAAGAGCGATGATTGGTCGCCTCACTTTTTCCGCTGTGCTGACGCTGGGATGCACTCTCTGGGTAAGTTGCGGCGTGATGACGGGACGACCATCTGCGGCGATGGAGACGCCTCGCCCGGATTCCGTTTTGGATTTCCATACGCTCTACAGCCAGAATTGCGCAGGCTGCCATGGAGTTGAGGGAAAGGACGGCCCTTCAGTTCCGCTTTCCGACCCGCTGTATCAAGCGATTGTCGATGACAACACCCTGCGCGACACCATCGCCAATGGGCAGGCCGGATCGCACATGCCGGCCTTTGCGCAGAGCGCCGGAGGCATGCTGACCAACGCGCAGGTCGATGCCCTGGTGAAGGGCATGCGCGAACACTGGTTGAAGCCTGTAAATCTCAATTCGGGAAATCTGCCGGCGTACAAAGCGGAAACCAAAGGCGATTCGCAACGCGGCGGGCAGGTGTATAGCTTTTATTGTGCATCCTGCCACGGCGCTGTTGGCCAGACGCAATCACAAGCGGGTCCGATCGTGGATCGTTCGTTCTTATCTCTGATTAGCGATCAGGCGCTGCGTACGATCGCCATCATCGGCCGTCCTGATTTGGGAATGCCAGATTGGCGAGAAAGGGTTCCCGGCCACCCCATGACGGAGCAAGAGATCACGGATGTGGTGGCGTGGCTTTCGGCGCAGCGCGGGCCGCAAAGCCCAATCCAAAAGCCGGGCGAGGGGCCTGGAACCACGCGCGCACCGCAATCGCAGCCTATGCGCTCGAAAGGGGGATTGTGATGGCAAATCTATTGTCTGAAGAGGAAAAGGAACACCGGCTTCAGGTGGAGCGCATTTCCCGCCGCACCTTGTTGATGAAAATCGGGATATTGTTGAACGGCCTTGTCGCCGTTGCCATCGCCACTCCGGTCGTCGGTTACTTGCTTGGTCCCATTAGGCGTAAAGGCGGATACAACTCCTGGATCGAACTCGGCCCGCTCACGTCGTATCCGGCCGGACAAACCAGAATGGCGACATATCGCAATCCCTACACTCACTCCTGGGATGGCGAAACCGCGAACGTTGCCTGCTGGGTGCGCCACATGGAGGGAGACAAGTTCCAGGTTTTCGCCGTGAACTGCGCTCATCTGGGCTGCCCCGTACGCTGGTTCCCGCAATCGGAACTGTTTATGTGTCCGTGCCACGGAGGGGTGTATTACGCGGACGGCGCGCGCGCATCAGGCCCGCCGGAGCGCGGGCTGTTTGAGTATCAATACAAAGTTGAGGGCGGGAAGCTGCTGATCGACGCCGGACAAATGCCAACACTCGCCAATCAGGCAAGTCTGGTCAAAGGGATCCAACCATGCGCTGGTACAAACGAACCTACGATTGGATAGAGCGTCGCGTCCAGCTCGAGGCGACAGTAAAGGGCGCTGCGCTGCATCCGGTGCCTAAGAGTACCGCCAGTTGGTGGTACATCTTCGGCAGCGCCAGCTTTGTTCTGCTCATTCTGCAGGTCGTCACCGGAATCCTGCTTGCGATTACGTACGTGCCCTCGGCGGGCGAAGCGTGGCACAGCCTTCAAGTTTTAAACTATCAGCTGCCGCTGGGTTGGTTTCTGCGCGCGATGCATGGCTGGGGCTCGGATTTTATGCTTGCCGTCGTTATCGTACATATGGCGCAGGTCTTCCTGTTCGGCGCCTATAAGTTTCCCCGCGAGCTGACCTGGATCGTTGGTGTTTTCCTTCTTCTTCTCACTTTGGGCATGGCTTTTACCGGCCAGGTTCTGCGCTTCGATCAAGACGCGTATTGGGGGCTCGGCATCGGAGCATCGATCATGGGCAGAGTGCCGTTGATCGGCGCTCCCCTGGTCCAATTTCTGCTGGGCGGACCGATCATCGGCGGAACTACGCTCACGCGCTTTTTCGCG
>JAICXB010000048.1 GCA_025980765.1 Terriglobales bacterium | reverse complement strand
CAGGTATCCGAGCACGAGCTGAAGGAAGCCGAAATCGCGGTCGTATGCCAAACCGGGAATGCTGATCACGGTAAGCGTACTAGTCTCCGCGGAAACAATGGAGAGCGAGATTGCCCACCAGGGCACATTGCGATCGGCGAGGAAATAATTTTTGAGCGAGCGGTCCGCCGAGCGGAAATGAATGCCAAAGATCGTGATGCCGGCGAGGTATACGGCAAGCAGTGTGAGGTCCAGCGCGTTGAGTCCCATGCGGCGGAAGTTTCGGCGAGTCTCCTGATACCGTCATTTGACGATACCAGCAGTTGTGCGTTCTCGATAGTTGCAAGCGGAATTCTGAGCAAATTTCAACGTCAGTTTTCACCACGGAGACACGGAGAACACGGAGAAACCTTGAGTTGAACACGAAGGACACAAAGGTAAGGGTGAGCTTCTCCCCGTTTTTGGTGTTCTCCGTGTGCTCCGTGCCTCCATGGTGAACAGGTTTTGGTTGCGGCTTGGCTGCGCCGTGCCTCCGTGGTGAAAAAAGGCTTTTGGTTCCGGCTCTGCCGCGCTGTGTTAGAACTAGCCCGTGGCCTTCTTCCTCGGCATTGATGGCGGCGGCACCAAAACGGAATGCGCAATCGCAGACGAGCAGCGCATGCTCGCTCGCGCTACCGGGGGAACAATCAAAATCAAGAAAATCGGAAACCGCGCCGCGGAACACACGCTGGCGGCGGTGATCCGCGAAGCCTGCACCAGCGTCGGGATTACTTCGCGCGACTTCAAGCGCACATGCATCGGGATCTCCGGAGCCAGCATTCCTGAAGTGCGCGAGTGGAGCGAGCGCGTGCTGGGTGAACTTGTGTCGGGCGATGTGACTGTGGTCGGTGACACCATCATTGCCCATCGCGCGGCCTTCCACGGCGGCGCGGGAGTGTTGGTGATTGCCGGCACTGGATCGAATGTTCTGGGATTCAACGCACAAGGCGAATGCGCGCGCGCCGGCGGTTGGGGTCCGGTGATCTCGGATGAAGGCTCCGGCTTCTGGATCGGACGCCGGGCGGCTGCGGAAGCGATGCGCGCGCACGACAGCGGTGGGCCCACATCGCTTCTGAATGTATTGTTATCGGAGTGGAAGCTGGAGTCGCTGGAAGAGTTTGTCTCACTGGCAAACTCCAGTCCTCCACCGGATTTCTCCCTGCTATTTCCGGCGGTACAGCGCTGTGCGGAGCAAGGAGATGCGCTCGCACGCGAGGTGCTGTCCGCGGCAGCAAACGAATTAGCCCAGCTTGCGCTGACTGTGGTTCGAAAGCTCTGGTCTCAGCCTGCCGCTGTCACAATCGCGATGACGGGTGGGGTGTTCGCACATTCCCCTGAGGTTCGCGAGACGTTCGCAAATATCCTCCAAACGAAACATCCAAGCCTGATTCTGAATACCGATTTGGTTGAGCCGGTGCTGGGAGCGCTGGAATTGGCGAAACACCCGTGATGATGTGGGATGCGGGCACTCTCGCTTTTTGAATACAAAGGCGAGGGCGCCCGCACCCGCTGTTCAAGCGGCCCGCGCCGGTGCGACAGCCGGTTCGAGCTTCACTTTGATCCACCCTGGCTGGCGCGTGTCGAAGGCTTTGTAAGCATCGATCACGCTGGTCAGCGGTTCCACTTGCGTGAGCAATTTCTCCGGCCTGAGTTCGCCCATCAGGATTTTGTTTAACAGCATGGGAACGTATTTGCGGTGGTTGCAGTTTCCCATTTTGATCGTCAGGTTCTTGTTCATCGCCTTGCCAATCGGGAAGCTTTGGGCCGTTTCGGGATACACTCCGATAATTGAAAGCGTTCCTGCTTTGGCCAACGCCTCCACTGCCCAGGAGAGCGCCTGCGAGGGCGCATCGCCCGGCTCCCAGTTTCCACTCTGAGGATTGGCTATCGGTGCGACCATCTTTCGCTCTGCGGCGAATTTCGGCGTCTTCAGTTTGGCCTTTTTGGCTGCCGGACCGGAGTGCGCGTGAGTTGCGTCGACTCCGACGGCATCGATGGCGCGATCGACTCCGATTCCTGCGGTAAAGCCTTTGAGCGCATCCACCGGATCTTCGCGATCGAAGTTGATGGTCTCTGCGCCCTGATCGCTGGCCATCTCCAGCCGGGACTTGATGGTATCAATGGCAAAAATCCTGCCGGCATTGAGCAGCTTGGCGCTGGCAATCACGAACTGGCCTACGGGGCCGCAGCCAAAAACCGCAACCGTGCTGCCGGGTTTGATTTCTGCAAGCTCCGCCGCCATCCATGCGGTCGGCACGATGTCAGAGACCAGGATTGCCTGATCTTCGCTGACGCCGTCCGGCACCTTCACCAATCCAATATTCGCAAATGGCACGCGCGCGTATTCGGCTTGCAGGCCATCGAAAGGCCCCGTCACCTTGGGACCGCCGTAGAACGCCGTGCCGGCTTCTGGACCGTTGGGATTCGCCTTATCGCACTGCGCGTAATATCCCGAGCGGCAGTACGAACAGTTGCCGCAGGCGATAGTGGAAGGGATTACCACGCGATCACCGGCCTTGATATTCCGCACCGCGCTGCCGACCTCCTCCACAATGCCTACGCCCTCGTGGCCCATAATAGTGCCGGGTTCCATGCCGGCCATAGTGCCGCGTACCATGTGCAGATCGGTTCCGCAAATCGCGCTGGATGTGAGCCGCACAATCGCGTCATTGGGTTTTTCAATTCCCGGATCGGGCACATTCTCCAGGCGAATGTCGCCGATTCCGCGCCATACAACTGCTTTCATGATTACTCTCCTTGCTAAGAAATCGTGGGTCGGGAGCGGCATGCCGCATCCCGCGTAATTTGCCGCAGATACTGAGACGGGGCATGCCCCGTCAGTACTCAAGCATTGTTCAAATTTCCATTCAGGCGATCTTGCGCTTGTCGGCGGCTACGATGCGCTGCGCGAACAGCTTGGTCATTTCGCGATTGAAAGCGGGGATGTCGTCGGGCTTGCGGCTGCTCACCCAATTGCCATCGACGACCACCTCGGAATCCTGCCAGGCCGCGCCGGCATTCTTGAGATCGTCCTGGATGGTGTGATAGCTGGTCATTTGCCGATCGCGTACCAGTCCGGCGGAGACCAGCAACCACGGTCCGTGGCAGATGACGGCAATCGGCTTGCCCGCCTGATCGATAGCTTTGGCAAATTGCTGCGCTTTCTTGTCAACGCGCAGGGCATCTGCATTCAAAGCTCCTCCGGGAAGCAGCAGTGCGTCAAAATCCTCCGGCCGTACCTGATCGAGACTCTTGTCAGCTTTGTATGTTTTGGACTTGTCGTGATGTTTAAAAGCCTGTATCTCGCCGCCTTTGGGGCTGATTACCGTCACCTCCGCACCGGCATTCTGCAGCGCCTTTTTGGGTTCCGTGAACTCGGGTTCTTCTACTCCATCAGTCAGCAGCACGGCCACGCGTGTGCCCTTCAAATTCTCAGCCATGAATACCTCCTTCTAATGAGCAAGTAAGTTTAGTTGTCAGGATCCTTGGATTTGTGGGCAAGATTATTTAGAAGGCTGCGCCGACTGTGAGGTTTGTCCGGAAAACGCATAGGCCTGGCGCAGATGTGCCTCAATCGTGTGTCGCAGCTCGTTACTGTCGCCTTGCGCAGCAGCGAGCCTGGCGCCGGTTTTGAGAGAGGCAATTGCCTCAGTGAATTGCCGTCGTTCTACTTGCACCACTCCGAGGGTATCCAGGACAGCAGGACTGGCCGGGTGCAATTCGAGTGCGTGTCGCGCCAGGAGCAGAGCGCGATCGAGGTTCTTGCCTTGCTTGGCGTATGCCCAGGCAAGGTTGTTGCTGGCCACCCCGGTGGGATCTCCGGCGCGAACCGCCGCCTCATATTGGCGGATAGTTTCAGAGCTGTCTTTGCGCTGTTCCGCTTCCAGCGCCGCAATTAACGCCGAGGAGCTCGGGTCAGCTACTTTGCCGACGTCGCGAATTTCCGGATTCCTGGTTAAATCGAGGACGCGGCGCGCACTCGAGTGCTGCTCGTACTGCTCTGCCAGCGCAAGCACGGCCGACTCGCGTTCAGGATCCATCTGCACCGCGCGGCGGAGGCAGCGCATTGCGTCTTTCGACATGTGCTGTGACGCATAAAGCCGCCCGGTAATTTCCATCAGTCGTGAAGAGGGTGTGCCACCCGAAGCGAGCCTTTCCAGCTTGCGCAGCATGGCGAGGTTCATCGAGCCGTCCCGGTAGACGGCGGTGAGTCCATTAATGGCCTCGCGCGAGTGCGGTTCCAAAATCATCGCTTTTTCGTATTGCAGCAGCGCCGGGGCGAGACGATGTCCTTGAAGTGCGATGTCGCCGAGCAACACGTTGGCCGCGGCACTGTGTGGATCGGCGGCCAGCGCGCGCTGGCAAAGGGCCCGAGCGGAAGCGTCGTGATGCCGGAGCAGCAATGCGCGGGCGTACAGCAGCAGGGCGTCCACATTAGCCGGCTCATCGCGAACGACATCGATGATGTAGTCCTCAGCTTTACTGCCGTCTCCGGCTTTCAGAGCGGCGGAGGCAAGCCGGAGTCGCGCCGGCACGTAGCTTGCATCGCCGTCCAGCGCCGCCCGCCATTCGCTGACGGCATCCTCGCTGCGGCCTTCGCGAAGCGCGATCATCCCCATCAGGTAATGAGCGGGCGAAGATTTCGGATCAGTGTGGAGCGCCTGCTGAGTGCGGCGCTCGGCAGTGGGCAGATCGTTCTGCACCAAAGCGATTTCTGCCTGCAAGAGGTTGCGCGTGTGCTCATCGAGAGCAGAAGCGGCAATATCGATATGTCTGCGCGCGATCTCCAGTTCCGCCTCGCCGCCCTCTGCAGCGAGGGTGAGATCGGCTTCGATCATCCGCGCTGCCACCGCCCGCTCGGCGGCCCGATTCGGAACTCTGCGGTCGATGCGCAATCGCGGGGCAATCAGTTTGGCGTACGCCGCTTCATAATCACGCGAGGCCTGCTGCGGCTTTCCCGTTAGGAGTTCGAGATCGGCGGCATTTACCGGAGCAGCGAGGGAGAGCGCGTCCACTTTGCGCAACACCTGTTCCGACTCATCTATCTCTCCGTTGCGGGCAAGAAATGTGGCCAGGCTACGATTGTTTTCGAGCGAATTGTCGGCAATGACAGCCTTTCTGTAGGCTTCTTCCGCCTCTTTACGATTTCCTTGCGTCTCCTCCACCCGCGCAAGCGTGAGCAGCAGGCGCGAATTGTGCGGAAAAAGCATTGAGCTACTGCTCAGAATCGCGCGCGCTTTCTGAATCTGGTCTTGCTCGATGTAGAACTGGGCCAACCGGATTGCGGCTTCCGGCTTGTCGGTCCCGTTCACGTAAGCGCGAAGCAGATCGCGCTCTGCGATCTCTGGCCGGTCTTCTGCCGCGTACATTTCACCGCGAACGCGAAGCATCTCAGGATCCGCAGGACGAACGGCGGCTACGTATTCCATGTGAGCTTCGGCTTGCTGCGGAATTCCCGCAGCCACGAAGAGCTGCGCCAGACGAAGATGTGCGTTCCAATTGTCCGGATCGAGTGCCACCGCCTTGTCGAGGACCAACAGAGCGTCGTTCCCTCGTCCAAGCTGCAGCAGACAATGTCCCATGTGACTGTACAACTCGGAAAGCTGGTCGGTATCGCTGGTCCGAAGCTGCGGAAGAAGCTGGTTGTAGGCGAGAAGCGCAGCGTTCCAGTTTTCCTGTTGTTCCAGCTCACGCGCATCGTCCATAGCTGACCTTGAGCGACTACAGGCAGTGACCCATAGCATTGTCAGCAGGCAGACCGTCAGCATGCTCGGGCGAGCAAAGCGCATATAGGTGAGTTGCCGTGGAAATGCAAGCAGTTGCTTTCTGCAGATTTTGTGGTGCGGTGCCCAGGCCTGCCCCGAGGCATGCGCCCTGGGGAAGGCGGTGTGCCAGCCTGCTTTTCATTCAGGCCAGTGCGGGCATTCTGGGCTATAATCGCCGCCGCTTATTTTTGGAGTTGAGTGTGTCCGCTAGCGCACTGGCCACGGCAGGCGAGCGAAATCTGCTCGCGATCATCACCAACGAGACGAGCGTAGTCCCAGTTATTGCGGACGCGCTCAACGCCACTTTCAACGTGGTCCACGTTGAATCCAACTCTCAACTCGATTCTCTACTCGAGGGTGATCTGGACGGCCTGCTGATCGACCTGGATGGCGTCGGCAGTGGAACCGAGGACGGGATCAAACTGCTGATCGAAGTCCGCAGCCTTCGCGACGATTTGCTGCTGGTAGCGCTGTCTCGGTCGAAGCTTCGCAACTTGCATATCCGGGCGTTGCAGGCTGGCGCCGATGATTTTTTCCTGGCGCCGCTCGAGTGCGATCACCTGCAGGCAGTTCTTGCCCGCTCGCTGGAGCGTCGCCGCCTGGAAACTGAAGGCCGGCGCATGAAGGAGCAGATCGAGCGTCGCCAGGCATTTTGCGAGCTCATTGGAAGCAGCGAGGCCATGCAGCAGGTGTATCAAGCCATCCAGTGCGTGGCCGATAGCAGCAGTCCAGTGATGATCCGCGGGGAAAGTGGAACCGGCAAAGAATTGGTGGCGCGCGCTGTGGTGCAATGCAGCCGCCGTTGCGATCGGCCTTTGATCTCCCTGAATTGCGCAGCGCTGCCGGAGTCCCTGATCGAATCGGAGTTGTTCGGCCATGAGCGGGGGGCTTTTACTGGGGCCGACAGCGCGCGTCCGGGGCAGATCGAACTTGCCGATGGCGGCACACTGTTTCTCGATGAAATTGGCTCCCTGCATGTCACATTGCAAAGCAAATTACTTCGCGTTCTGCAGGAGAGAACGGTCCAGCGCATCGGCGGAAAAAACGGTAGAAAAATCGATTTCCGGCTTATTACGGCCACCAATGAAGACCTTGAGCAAAGAGTGCAAAAAGGTGAATTCCGCGAAGATCTTTATTATCGAATCAATGTAGTTCCAATTCTTCTGCCCCGGTTAGAGGACAGGAAGGGCGACCTGCCTTTGCTGGTGGACCATTTTCTTCGCATTTACTGTGCCGCCAACAGCAAACCACTCAAGGCCATCGAAACCGACGCCTTGGAAACCTTTGAGGACTATCCCTGGCCGGGAAACATTCGTGAGCTCGAAAATGTGATCCAAAGGCTGGTGCTCACGGTCGATGCTCCTGTGATCTGCGCCAAACACCTGCCCCATAATCTGCTTTGCTCCAGCACCAGCACCCGCGAGGCCCTGCTGATTCCGGAGAAAGGAATCGACTTCGACAGTGAGATGGAGCGAATCCAATTGGCCTACCTGCAGGCGGCACTGCGCCGCACGGGAGGTAAGAAGGTGGCTGCGGCTGCGCTCCTGCACATTGATCAGCAACGCATGAAGTATCTATGCCGAAAGAACCATCTGTAATCGCCGGGGTTAATTTTTCAACCTCACGGGTTAATTTTTAACCGCGTTTCGCCGACGATTTCCACAGGTGGTCCGAATTCCCAATGTTTACAGCGGAATTTGCAATGCCGAAGTTTGGTTTCCAGATTGCATTCGGGAGAGCGTCTGCCGGAGGGGATGAACCCTCGGCAAAGAGGAGATCACCCCATGTCAGTCGAGAAAAAATCACTGATCACGCAGCGGAACTCGGTAAAGAAAGCCATCATGGCAAAGCCAGACACATCTGCCACAGTAAGACTCGCGGCTCGCGCCGCGGTACGGCCCACCGTCAGGCCAACGGTTCGACCGACCGTCAGACCTACGGTGCAAGCTGCTGTCAGACCAACGGTAAGGCCTACGGTAAAAGCTGGCGTCCGGCCAACAGTAAGACCGACGGTCAGGCCGACAGTTCGACCGACTGTGAGATCGACAGTCCGAGCCAATACGTAACAATCGGCTCATTGCGAAACCAAAGCGGGCGCGCTCTAGCGCGCCCGCTTTTTGTTTGAGCAGGATTTGGCGCCTGGGCACGAGGGTAGTGCGCTAGAGATAGAGGGCCATAACAGCGGGCTTGAGACACCCTTCAAGTACGCGTCACCACAGGCGACGCTCAACCACCTCGCGAACGAAGCGGCCTGAAAGCGCGGCCAGGCTGCGTCGTGCCACAAAGATTTTTGCTATCCCTGACATTTCTGGCTGCAAATGTCCTCGATCGTTGATTCTCACCGTGGCCAAATAAAATCTGGGCGCATGCAATCCGGAAAGCTGCTGGGCTGGCAGCAAATCCGATGCAATTCCCTCGTTCTCCGGAGAAACTGCGACCAGAGTTCCGGTAAGCGGAGTAATCCGGTTCGGAACCAGGACTCTCGCCTGCGCTCCCAGCATCAGATCACGAACCGCAAACTCAGGAACATACACGCGCGCCACCATAGCTGAGAAATCTTCAACCTCGGCGATGGGCGTGCCCGCTGCCAGGTAAGCGTGAGCGAGATCCTCTATGCGAGGAGTGACTACTGTTCCGGCAATAGGAGAGGACACGGGTAGCAGTTTTATCTGCTCGTCAAGCGTTCGACTCAGCACCGACAGCCGTTCTCGTTCGCGCAAAGCTGCGCCATATCCCGAGTAGCGGAGCTCGGCCTGAACAACTTTCGCGGAAGCCACTTGTAAATCTGCCCTCGTTCTGGAGGCGCGCGATTCGAGATCGAGATTTCGGAGCGTCAGCAGCACCTTGCCCGGAAGCACATGGTCCCCTTCCCTGACAAAGACCGCGGTGACCTGGCCTGGAACCTGCGCGCGGACCATGGCTCGGTGTACCGGTCCGATCGTGCATGTCCCGCCCACGAAATCCGGCCAGATTGGCGCGAAGATGAGCAGAATTGCGGCGGCCGCGAGCAGAACAACGCGCGCCGGATTGATCTTGACCCAGGCACGAAACCGGTCTTTCTTGTCCAGATAAAACATCTGCAGGAACCTCCTCAGAGTTCCAAAGCGGGAGCGGAAGGCGAAAAACGCAATCGCCGCCGCCGGCACAAAGGCCCACTCCGGGGTGTACGCCCGAAATACGTGGTAGCTGAAGAAAACAAAAACGGCGATCAGCGCATAGCTGTAGAGCCCGGAAAGGACCGCGTAGCCAATGTAGAACGGCCGCCGGCTCCGTATCACGTACTCAAGCTCTGCCGGCATGCGGAAAATGTGCTTACGAATCCAGGCCGACAGATACAGGGTGCTCCGCTCCTTTAAATCCACCTCGCCGGTAAGCTCGGCGAACATGTAATAGCCGTCCAGCTTGATCAGCGGATTCAGGTTGGCAATTGTGACACCAATGCCGGTGACCATCATCACTTTGTAGGCGTAGTCGTGCAGCGGCATCCCGGTAGCGGTGGACCACCACAGAAACGTGGCGAATGCGCACACGATGAAATCGGACCAGATTCCTGCAATCACCGTGCAGAGCCGTTCGAATTTGCCGCCATGGATCCAGATTTGCGTGACATCGCAGTAGAAAGTCGGCGCAAAATACATGAGCATGAAGCCCATCTTCTCGACATTCGCGCCGAAGTGTTTGCAAGTCAGTCCATGCGCGGTCTCGTGGATGCACGCCATTGCGCCGAAAAGGAACCAGAATTCCACAAGGTCCTGCAACGTCTTCGATGTGAAGTCATAGAAGGCAAAGCTGTCGTGCCAAATCTCTCCGAATTTGGCCATCCACATCCAGGCCATCACCGCAAACAAAGCCAGCGTGAGCCATGTGCACCAGGGCGTGTAAATCCATTTCAGGTGAGGGTAGATGTGGGTCAGATAACTGTCCGCCTTGGGCCATTGATGGATTTCGATGTTGGCAACGTCTGCCAGCTTGAATCGGCTCCGCCGGATGTTCCCCCTCTTCGGCTTTCGGCCCAAGGCAAGATTTTTTTCGAGCGGCGTCTTATAGAAGATTTCAGCATTCTTGATGAGAAAGCCGGAGAACTCGCGCGCATCATCTTCGCTGAGACTCACTCCGTGCGCCGCCACAAACGCTTCCGCCACTTCGGAGTACGATCGCCTGCCATCAAAGAGCTTGAGCAGTTCCCACTGCTCGGGGCTGAGGTTCAGGAAGTTTTCGCTACCGGGAAGCTTGGCCAGGACGACAGCCTTGCCGCGCTCCACGTGCTGTTTAGCAATCACGCGCGGATCGAGCTTGGGATATGCGCGCTGCGCTATGCGCTCCGGCAACTCAGGCAAAGCTGCATCGAGGGCTTGAACGATATTCATGGACGGAGAGGCAGGCGCACACTGGCCTGCATTCCCGGGCGCAGTTCTCGTGGTGCTCCGATGAGTTCGGCCATCACGTCAATGGTGCCGCTTGCCGGATCAATTACCGGACTGACGAACACGATCTTTGCGCGGTGTTCACTACCGGCCAATTCCGCCGGCGCGACACTCACCTCTTCTCCGGCATGGATTCGTTGCATCAGGCGCTCTGGCACGGTAAAGCGAATGCGCAAGGGCGAAGTTGCGGTTAGCCAGAATAGCCGATCGCCAACCGCTACCTTTTGTCCGAGATGAATGTAGCGGCGCGCGATGATCCCATCGAATGGCGCCCGCACCTGCGTCTTCTCTCTTTCAAGTTCCAGCGAGCGCTCCGTCGCCTGCGCGTTCTTCAGGCTCTCGCTCTCCCGCTGAACTTCGTACACGTCCGCCTCCTGCTTATAGACCGCATGGTCTAAATCCTGCTTGGTGATCAGATTGGCTTCCCACATCTTTTCGGCGCGCTGGCGGTCAGCCAGAAAGACCTTCGTCTCGGCCTGCCAGTTCTTCAGGTTGGCAGCGATCGAGCGCACTCGCGCATCGGCAGCGTCCACGTCGGCGCCGATCTGCCGGTCGTCGAGTTGGGCCAGCAAGTCGCCTTTGTGAACAGAGCGGCCGATGTCGGCGGAGATTTTGGCAATTACGCCCTCTCGCAAAGCGGCAACATCCACCTGGTTTTCTACGGTAATCGGTCCCGAGGCGACAAAGTTGTCATCCTGGCCATCGCCCAGCGGTTTGGTCTGCGTGGTATGAGGAGTCGCCGCTGGGGGAGCAGCGGCATAAGCAATCGACTTCTGCCGGTCGCAACCGGCACATGCTACGGAAAGCAAAATACAAGCTGCCAAATACAATTTCGATTTCATGACGCCTCACTCACCACCCGAACATCGACCATAGTTTTGTCCAGACGGCAATGCCGAACCGGCGAAAGATGACATTGCCGGCAGGACGCCATCCGGTCATCACTTTCCCGCGGCCTTGCATTCCAGCCCGCAGCAACCGCGCAGGATTGGGCACAATGACTCTGGCAAAGAAGACACGCTCGTCACCATTCACTGCTGCGTCAGGACTGACAACTGCCACTGTTCCCTGGAACGTTCGATCGGGAAAAGCATCCAGCTTGATCCATGCTTTTTCTTTATTGCGAAGCAGGGCAATATCGTGCTCATCCACAGCGACATCAACGCTGGTTTCCGCAGAGTTGATGACCTCAGCAAAGCGGTCGCCGAATTGCAGACGCTTACCGGTGAAGTCTTCAACATGAGGCGTGGCGATGACGCCGTCGATTGGCGACAGAATGCGAGTTGCTTGCAACCGCTCATGTGCGCGGGCCACTTCTGCCGACCAGAATTCTGCTTCGTTGCGCAGGATGCCGGCCTCAGTTCCGTCGCCCATCGAGAGCGCTCGGTCCATCGAACCCAGCGCGGCCGCCAGTCGGGCCTGCGCGGCAGCAAGCGCAGCTTGGAATTCTGCGTCCTGCATCTCGGCGATGAGGCTGCCTTGCTGCACCGCGTCTCCTTCGTGCACGAACACCTGCCGGATCACGCCTTCCACCTGAGGCTGGATCTGAGCCCGATGAATCGGAGAGACCCGAGCTTCTCCCTCAACCCGATACGGCAGCGGAAACAAGCACAGAAACAACACCGCGGCTGTTGCCAGACCCAGGAGCGCAGCGCGACGATGGGTATGCATCGCCAGAAATCTCTGCTTTTTTTGAAGCAGCGGCTCAAGCACATTGATGAAAGGCACCTCGCGATACAGTGAGGCGTTGCGTACCGACACCGTGGCTTGAGCTGCCAGCACCTTAATCATTTCCAAGTGCGCTTCACCAAGGAAGTCTGGATCGCTGCTTTCGAACGACAGCATGCCCACCTTCCCCTCTTCGTCCATCAGAGGAACGGCATGAAAACCTTCCATGCCGGTGGCGTCGAAGTAGGCAGCGAACTTCGCACCACTTTCCTCGCCTTCGCTCTCGATATTGCCGTCGCGGCGTCGCACCAGCAGAGGCTCGCCGGAGAGCGTCGCCCACTGCAGTAGTTCCTGTAGAGGCTTGATCTGGGGATCGGCAGAATCGAATTCCGGCTGTCCGGAAATCGCACGCAGTTGAAATCGGCCACGCTGTTGCAACGCGATCGCCGCGCGCTCATAGGGAATAACCGTGGCGGGGCCGTTCACCACCGCCTGGAGCACGCGATCCAGGTCCAGTGTGGAAGTAATCTCCGTACTGACCTTCACCAGGGTTTCCAGCACCTCCACCTTTCGTTCTGCCAAAAGGAGGCTGGCATTGTGCAGCGCGCCGCTGGCTGCGGCAGCAACATGCGTCAGCGCGAAAAGGTGGTCTTCAGAAAAGACGGCGCCATCACTCCGATCGACTGCTTCCAGCACGCCCACCAGCGCTCCGTCATGCATCAGCGGCGCCAGCATCACGGAAGAAATGGCGTCGCCGGTGATCGCGGCGTTGCGCGCACAAAGGCGCTCGTCGTCGGCAGAATCGATCAGCAACGCTTCGCCGGAATCGGAAACATCCCCCGGGAGGCCTTCGCCGGGCCGCTGGATTTCCCCTTCCGAGCTGGTTGGATCGAAACCCGATTGATGGACCAGCAGCAGGGTTTCGTCTGGCTGGATCAGCCAAATGTTCACTGCGCGGCAATCCAGTACCTCCCGAGACTTCGAACCAATAATTGGCAACAGTTCGTCCATCTCGAGTGTCGAACTGAAGGTTTTTTCCAGATCGTAGAGTTGAGTCAGGCGGGCGACAGATGCCAGCGAGGCGCTCTGCTCCTGCTCGTAACCGATCGATGCCCAGAGTCCGATCGCCGCCAATTCAACCAGCGGTCGAAGCGCCGCGAGGGCATGCGAGTCCAGTTCCGAATCGAAACAAGCGATTTCAATCGCGCCCAACCACTGGCTTGCATGCATCAGTGGAAGATAGGCCAAGGACGAGAACGTGCGTCGTAGGTTGAGATGAGAGTAGAGTTCCCGACGCGTGCTGACCGCGGAGAACACGATGGCTTCTCCACGCTGCAGCATCATGCCGAGTCCAAGCTGGTTCTCGCGGGGAATGGTGGAGGCCGCGACCTCGATCTCCCCGGCAGAGGCTTTGGGCAGCCACACTTCCGCGCCATCCACTGCATCGAGCAAATAGACTACTACCGCGCAATCGGGAAGAACTACGCCGAGATGCTGAGCGATGCGCCGAGCTCGCGCTTGCAGCGAATGCTGTTGCAAGAGCGACTCAGACAACGCCAGCATATCGAGGCGGAGCGCCGGAATGGGGCCTGCCATCCGAGTCACCTCATGCCTGGACTCGTTATTTCAACTTGACGGGCGCATGTTGCGCTTGCAAATTGGGGGAGGTTCCTCTAGCTTGGGCTGGCAAATGTATCAGAGCTATATCCCTCAGTCAACACGTCGCAAGGGGTGAGGAATGGAGATCGACGTCCGTGATCGCAACCAGATTAAGGTCATTAAGGTGCGCGGCAAACTAGCGCTTGGCCCTGCAGTGGATGACCTGCGCCAAGTCCTCGATGACCTGCTCGCCAACGGACAAACCAACCTTCTCCTGGATATGGCGGAAGTGTCGATGCTGGATTCCAGCGGAATCGGATTACTGATGCGAATCCTCACAGCGGCCAAGAAAGCCGGCGGAGCAATCAAGCTTCTCAATCCCTCCAAATTTACTTTGCAGACCCTGAAACTTGTCGGAATTTTGCCCCTGTTCGAGGTGTATGAAGATAGCGAGCAGGCGCTGGCATCTTTTCAATAGCAGAATGGCGTACCGCCGGTAGTGATCGTCGCAGGATTCTGTAGGACTCGTCCTCATTGTGCAAAGTACTGAGCTGGTTGCTTGCTAGAATCGCTTTGTGGGGAACATTCGATCCATACAGCGCGCGCATGCGGTTGGGCGGGTGCTATGGAAGCTCGGCAACCGTCATCGCGCGGTGCGCGGCGGAGTGGCCGCCGCCAAAAGCGCCGGCAAAGCTGCGGCCCGAGCCACTCGCGTATTAGTGCTTGAAATCACCGGCTTCTTCTTTGCCGTCTTCGCTCTGATGGGACTGGGCGCAGCCTGGCAGCAATGGAGCCGATTCCAGAGCGGCGAGCCGGCCGCGTCGCCCAGCCGTATGGCCATTGCTCTGACCTTCAGCGCGGTTTTCATCTACTTCTCCGCGACATCATTTTGGAAGGCGCGACGCCTTACTTCTGCAGCGGAAGAGAGCGGCAATGGCTAAGCTGTCAGAAAAAAGCAAACCCACATCGAATTCCGAACTCGAAATGCGTGAGCTCTACCGGCAGGCGGGCCTGGACGCCGCTGGCTGGCAATACGACCGGCAGGTCGGATATCCCGGCGAGTTCCCTTTCACCCGCGGCATTCAGCCCACCATGTATCGCGGACGTCTCTGGACCATGCGCCAGTATGCCGGCATGGGAGATGCCGAAGAATCCAACCGCCGCTACAAGTACCTGCTTGCGCACGGCACCATGGGCTTGTCTGTCGCCTTTGATCTGCCCACCCAAATCGGTTACGACTCCGACGATCCCATGTCAGCGGGCGAAGTTGGCAAAGTCGGCGTTGCCATCGATTCCATTGAAGACATGCAGCGACTCTTCGAAGGCATCAGTCTCGAGAAGATCTCGACCTCGATGACGATCAATGCAACCGCAATCATTCTGCTTGCGTTGTATGTGGCGGTCGCCAGGCGCCAGGGAGCCAACATCAGAAAGCTCGCGGGCACGGTGCAGAACGACGTTCTCAAGGAGTACATCGCGCGTGGGACTTACATCTATCCGCCCGAACACGCGATGCGGATCATCACCGACATCTTCGCCTACTGCAACGAGAACCTGCCGGAGTGGAACCCGATTTCCATTTCGGGATATCACATGCGCGAGGCCGGCTGCACTGCGGTGCAGGAGGTCGCATTCACTTTGGGAAACGGTATTGCTTACGTGCAGGCTGCGCTCGACGCCGGCCTGGAGGTAGATCACTTTGCTCCCCGGCTCTCGTTCTTCTTCAACGCGCACAATAATTTTCTTGAAGAGGTCTCGAAATTCCGCGCTGCCCGGCGGATGTGGGCGCGCATCATGCGCGAGCGCTTCCAGGCACGCAGCCCGCGCTCCTGGATGTTGCGCTTTCACACGCAAACCGCGGGCTCCACGCTGACAGCGCAGCAGCCGGAAGTGAATATCGTTCGCACCGCGCTGCAGGCGTTATCGGCAGTTTTAGGCGGCACCCAATCGCTGCACACCAACGGATACGATGAGGCGCTCGCGATTCCCACCGAGGAAGCCGCGCGCATCGCCCTGCGCACGCAGCAGATCATCGCCTATGAATCCGGAGCCGACCAGACTATTGACCCATTCGCCGGCTCTTATGCTGTCGAAGCCTTGACCGACGAAATTGAAAGCAAGGCGCTGGCATATCTCGACAAAGTCGAAGCTTTGGGCGGCATGATCAAGGCGGTAGAACAGGGATTCATACAGCAGGAAATCCAGAATGCCGCCTACAAGGTGCAGCAAAGCGTGGATCGCGGAGAAGCGGTGGTGGTCGGAGTAAACCGCTTCACTCTGGGAGAAGAAACTCCGGTGCCGATCCAGCGCGTCGATGAAGCCCTGGAACGCAAGCAGGTGGAACGCGTGAGAGCGCTGCGCTCGCGTCGCAATAAGAGCGAGTGGCAGTCTGCAATCGCGAGAATCAAGGATTGCGCCACGAGCGGCGGAAATCTGGTTCCGCCGGTGATCGAGTCGGTTGAGAAAGACTGTACTGTGGGTGAAATCTCAAATGCCTTGCGCCAAGTGTTCGGGGAACATCGCGAGACGGTGGTGATTTGAGCGAGAGCGAAGTGGAGCTCACTCACCCTGGCCCTCTTCTTACCACAGAGGACACGGAGAGCACAGAGGAGAACCCTATTGCCAAGATTTTCCTCTGTGTTCTCAGTGTCCTCTGTGGTGAAAATCTTTAGCGGAAATGCTCCCGAGCCTTAGCAATCTCGGCGCTGGCATTCTAACTATATCCCCGCCTCCATCCGCGCCCGCGGATCCAGGTAATCTCGCAGCGCGTCCCCAATGAAGTTGAACGACAGCACTGCCAGCATCACCGCAGCCGCGGGAAACAGCACCAGATGCGGCGCATCGAACAGATGCGAGCGGCCGTCGTTCAGCATCGAGCCCCAACTGGCCGTGGGCGGCGGAATGCCGAGCCCGAGAAAGCTCATGGTGGCTTCCGCGAGCACGGCGCCGGCCATTCCTATCGCCGCCTGCACGATCACTGGTTGAATGATATTGGGCAGAATGTGCCGCGTCAGCACCCTCCAATCGCTGGCGCCAAGGGCGCGCGCCGCTTCCACGAATTCCCGTTCGCGGACCGAGAGAACCTGCGCGCGCACCAGGCGCGCGTAACCGACCCAGCCCCCGATCGAGAGCGCAAGAATGAGATTGAAGAGTCCTGGGCCGAGAAACGCGACGAAGGCAATGGCCAGCAGAATTCCGGGAAACGACAAAAATGCGTTCATCACCACTACGTTGAAGAACCGATCCACGCGCCCGCCGTAGTAGCCGGCAATCGAGCCGAAGATCAGTCCCAGGAATAGCGATGCAGCCACGACGCTGGTGCCTACCAGCATCGAGATTCGCGCGCCATAGATCACGCGGGAAAGAATGTCGCGGCCGAGTTCGTCGGTCCCGAACCAGTGCAAGTGGCTAGGCGGCTGCAGGCGTGTGGCTAGGTCCAGTTGCGCAGGATCATGCGGCGCAATCAGCGGAGCGAAGATGGCAAAGATCACGAACAGAATCACGAGCACAACGCCAAGCGCCGCCAGAGGATTGCGCAGAATAGTTCGCATGAGGGTGGATCGATTGTAGCGAACTGAAGGCGCTGTTTATAAGGCAGACGATTACTTCCTGCGATTGAGGGAAAGGCACACATTCATGCGTGCCGGTCACGCCAATCCTTTATTTCCGGTTTGTGTGTAGCGGCTTCAGCCGCGCTGAAGCCGCGCAATAAACACAAAGCTCCTTCATTGCGCCCTGCTGGCACGCATGAATGCGTGCCCTTCCCTGACCGTGAAAAAAACACTCGCCCAATCCGCTACAATGCATCTTCCCTCATGAGAACCTGCATTACCGCCGGCCGTATATTCACGCCCCTGGAATCGATTGAATCCGGCATGATTGTGATTGAAGAGGGCCAAATCGCGTCCGTCACTGCGCGAGCAGAAAGAGATCTTCCCTCCGGCGCTGAACATCTGGACTTTCCCGATCTGGTTCTGGCGCCGGGATACATCGATGTCCACGTACACGGCGGCGCAGGACACGACGTGATGCAGGACGATCCCTCCGGGCGCATCGCCTTCGAACGAGCTCTCGCCCGGCACGGCGTTACCAGTTATCTCGCCACCACGGTCACGGCGCCAATGGAACGCATTCTGGGAGCCCTCGATCGATTGGCCGGCGTGGTCACGGCCGAGCGAGAGCCGGTGGGAGCACGGCCGCTCGGCATTCACCTCGAAGGCCCATTCATCAGCCCGCGAAAGTGCGGCGTGCATCCGGTGGACCACCTTGTCGATCCCACTTTGGAACGCTTCGAGAAAATGTGGGAAGCGAGCGGCGGCACCCTCAAGATGATGACCATCGCTCCCGAGCTTCCCGGAGCGGAGCCGGTGATCGCTGAAGCCCTGAAGCGCGGAGTTCATTCCAGCCTGGGACACTCCGACGCGACCTTCGCCAGCACCAGAAATGCAATCGAGGCTGGGGCCACGCACGCGACGCATACGTTCAACGCCATGCGTGCGCTCGATCACCGCGAGCCAGGCATTCTCGGCGCAGTACTGACAGATGATCGGCTGATGGCCGACATCATTGTGGACGGCATACACGTCTCGCCTGCGATGGTGAAGCTGTTTTTGAAAGCTAAGGGACCGGAGCTGGCGGTGCTGATTACCGACGCGATTAGCGCCACGGGAATGCCGGATGGAACCTATCAGCTTGGAGGATTTAAAGTACAGGTGCACGGGGATCGCTGCGAGCTCGAAGGCAAACTTGCCGGCAGCGTTCTCACCATGGATCGCGCGGTCCGCAATGTAATGAGTTTTGCAGAGTGGAACCTGCAGAGGACGATCGCGCTAGCTACAAGAAATCCGTCCTGCCTGCTGGGCCTGACGTCGACGAAAGGCATCCTCGCAAAAGGCGCCGATGCCGACCTCATACTGCTGACGCCTGCGGGAGAAGTGGCGCATACGTTTGTTGCTGGCAGGATGGTAAAGGACTGATTGCATCGGGTCCACCGGCCATGGAACATCGGGTCATCGGGTCATCGGGTCATCGGATGAGGTAAAAACATCAGCCGATCTGAACCGGGTCCGATAATCTGGGGGCACATCAGATGAAGTGAACATCACCCGATCACCCGATGGCCCGATCACCCGATCTCTTATCTCTCGATTGCCATCGCCACCGAATTGCCGCCACCCAGGCAGAGCGCCGCAATGCCTTTGTGTTTGTTCTGTCGAATGAGCTCGTAGAGCAGCGTCACCAGCACGCGCGCGCCGCTGGCGCCGATGGGGTGGCCGAGGGCCACGGCTCCGCCATTAACATTGACCTTATTCATGTCAATGCCGAGCTCTCGCACAACCGCGACAGACTGGACTGAAAACGCTTCATTCAGTTCGTAGAGATCGACCTCGTCGGGCTTCCAGCCGGTCTTCTTCCACAAATTACGCACGCCGCTGACCGGCGCCATCATTACCCATTTCGGATCCACACCGCTGGTGGCCTGGCCGACAATTCTCGCCATTGGTTTCAGGCCAAGTTCGTGGGCCTTGCGCGCGCTCATCACCACCACAGCGGCAGCGCCGTCGTTGATGGTGGAAGCATTGCCGGCGGTCACAGTGCCGTCTTTCTTGAAAGCCGGTTTGAGGTTGCGCAGGTTTTCGGCGGTCGTGTCCTCGCGCGGGCCTTCGTCTTTATCGAAGATCACCGGCGTCTCGCCTTTCTTGCGTGGTGGAAGTTGGACCGGCATGACTTGCGATTTGAACCGGCATTCCCTCCACGCCTGCACCGCCTTGCGATGCGAGCTGACCGCGAATTCATCCTGCTCCTCGCGGGTAATCCCGTATTTCTCCGCGACATTCTCGCCGGTCATCCCCATGTGATAGTTGTTGTAGACGTCCCACAAACCATCATTGACCATGGAATCTATAATCTGCGAATTCCCGAGCCGATATCCCTTGCGCGCCTGCGGCAGCAGGTAAGGGGCATTGGTCATGGACTCCATCCCGCCCGCGACGAGGATCTCCGAATTCCCGGTTTGGATCGCTTGTGCGGCCAGCGCGATCGCCTTCAGGCCAGAGCCGCAGACTTTGTTGATGGTCATAGCGGCGACCTCAGGCGGAAGTCCGCCGTTCAAGGCTGCCTGACGAGCGGGATTCTGGCCCAGCCCGGCGGTAATCACGTTGCCCATGATGCATTCATCGATCTGCTTGGGCTCAAGCTGCGCGCGTTGTACCGCTTCCTTCACTACCAGAGCGCCAAGCTGCGGCGCGCTCAAGTCCGACAGCGAGCCTTGAAACTTGCCAATGGGCGTGCGCACCGCCGAAACGATCACCACGTCTTCCAGAGCGGGAGGAAATTCCACTTTGCCTACCGGCATCTTGCCGCCACCAATTACCACGTCGTCCATACTTGCCTCGATTTTTAAGTTGTAATCGCGATCCGCCATGTTCAATTCATACTGTCATCCTGAGCGAGGGCGAACGCCTGAGTCGAAGGACCCCTACAAATCTATCCGCCAAAGGTGCCGATCTAAGGTTTTGCAAAGAAATCAGACTCGCTAGGCTGATCACCCGCCAAAATCCTGAAGAGCGTACAAGCATTACCATCGCTGGGGTCCTTCGACTCGGGCGTTCGCCCTCTCTCAGGATGACAGACGTCGAGTAATCGCTGCACGTCTGATCAAAGTATCGCCATTTTTGAAACATGCTCCCGACCTGTCCCACACCGCAGATTCCTCGCTCTCGGAAGGACAATTCACCAATGATGTGAGTTTGTACCGAACTTCTCATTATAAGATGGCGCAAAGCTCCAGTTCGGCTCACGAGGAAATGCATTGACTGACTTCAGCCCTGACTCTCAAACCGCAGTTGCCGCTTCCACCCCGCCCGCAACGCTGGAGAGCGCGCCACCCCGCGGCTCCAATCTTCATTACATTTACACCTTTCTGCTTGCAGCTCTGATTGTCTTTCTTTCGTTCGCCGGGGCGGATCAGCAGGGAGCGATTGCCCAGAAGCGCGGACACATCTTTTTTTACCTGGTCACCATCGGCTCAGAGTTCTTTCTGCTCGGCCTCACTTATCTGGGCATCAGGTTCTCGCGTATGCGCTTTCGCGAAGTGATCGGCGGGCGCTGGAACACGGTTGAAGATTTCCTGCTCGATGTGGCCATCGCGGTCGGTTTCTGGATTCTGCTGCTGGGAGTCGTAGCCGGAATTGCCGTGGCGCTGCACCTAAATCAGCCCGGCCCCATGGATGAAGGAAGAAAAACGATCCAGGCGATCGGGCCGAAAAACGGAGCGGAGTTGGCGCTCTTCATCTTCATGAGCACGGTCGCCGGGTTCGTGGAAGAGATTATTTATCGTGGATATTTTCAGCGCCAATTTTCGACTTTGCTGCGCAACGCCTGGATCGGGATGATTGCGTCGGCAATTCTCTTTGGCCTCTCGCATGGCTATGAAGGCGCGAAAAGAATGTTCATCATCTTCGTGATGGGAGCGATGTTCGGGGCACTCGCGATCCTGCGCAAAAGCCTGCGCCCCGGAATGATGGGCCACGCGATCTTCGACAGCGTCTCCGGCGTTGGACTCATGTTGTACGACAAACTGCAGAAGAGCGGCGCAATCAAATAAGCCAAAAATCGTTTCGAGTTTCAGGTTTCGTGTTTCAAGTTTGTCCTGGCGGACCGCGTCGGCGATGCCGTATTG
>JAICXB010000062.1 GCA_025980765.1 Terriglobales bacterium | reverse complement strand
GATCTCCGTCTTGGTTGTAGTGCTGAGGACCCGTCGCAGGCTCCGGCAACTCCCCCGCAGCTTGTCTCCGGCAGAGGTACTCATTCTGAAAGCCGACTGGAAAACTAAGGGAGAATAGACTTCGCGCGCCAGTCGTGCTTCTAACTCGCTTTTTAGGGCATTGCCGGCGATTCGAAGAAAAAGCACACGGTATTTATCGCGGGAGATTACTTCGACGACGGCTGCAGGATTTTGGATAAAGGAAAAATCCGGTGATACATCAACCCTCTGGCCAAGCGAGGTATGCGTGCCAATTCCTTTCCCGAGATCGAGAACAAGGCCAAAGCCGTCGTCGGGCATCTCCGATCGAAGCCAGAGTTCACCAGTGGACGTGGCGGTCGAAAGGATAACTCTCCTTCCCTTTAGCACCATAATTTCGGTAGAGAACGGTGGAGACGAAGAAATCGGTTGAAAACGATATGGAACGGCAGTGTTTCCCAAAAGCTGGGCAGCCTCGTCGGCGTCTTGTGTCTTTAACACCAGCCCATGGAGATGCGGATGTACCTCAAGCATCGGCTTACCCCCTGTGTAAGCTAACCGTTTGAGTTTCTGCGGACCTAAATTTTGAAAGAAGATCGAGCAATTCAACCCGCTGCCGCAAGTCTAAGCGAAGAAGAAGTATCGTGGAAAGTACATACTTCTACAAGGCCCTGGAAAATGCCCCGATCTGCATAAAACCGAAATCTTTCCTGAAAGGAGGATCGATGGGCTACGAACCAGTATCACTAAAGTTACCGTTCAAAGTTGGTGATTTGCGTTTGTTGGATTGACTCGCGACCACCAGACGCGAAGAATGAACCTAAGCAAGTCCTTCCCCCTCGCGTGGGATGAAATGGTCAAAGAGCCGAAAAAGAAATTTCAGCGCGGAATGGAGCGCCACCGGGTAACGATTCCCGTTCAAGTCAGTGTGTTCGAGGGGAACCAGTACGTTGAGTTTAGCGGCGAAGCATCCGATTTCAGCCCAAACGGGCTATGCCTGGTTTTGACTCGCCAACTGGATAAGGGCGCGGCCATCTCCATGAACCTAAACCTGCCTTATAACTCCCAAACACTAGACCTTCGTGGAATCGTTCGGCACCGCAGCGGGTTTCACCATGGAATCGAGTTCATCAGCCTGACACCTAGGCTGAAACAGCTGCTGGAGAGAACTGCGAAGATCCTGGGCCTGTTGAGTTAGGGCCAGAAGCTGGGCTTTCCTGTCTTAGCTTCGCTTATCTGAAACTCTTGACCGCCTCAGCCATTCCCTTCTTGTAAGCCGTACTCAGCTTGTCCCAGGTGGCATTGGCCTGATGGTCGATCCGCTTGCGAGCGGGATCCGAGTCAAACCACGCCAAAGACTTCCTAATGCCTTGGGCGAAAGTCATCGTGGCGCAGTAGTCGGGGACGAAGCGTTTGACCTTGGTGTTATCGAAGACAACGCTGAGCGATTTGTCGCCCAGGAGGCTACCTTCCTTTTCGGGCAGACAAGCAACGATAAACTCGGACGGGATGTGCACGAGCTTTGCTTCCACACCGGCTGCGGTAGCGACAATTTCGAAAATCTGGTTCCAGGTGAGCACCTCATCCGAAGTAATGTGGAAAGAATGCCCGATGGCCTGCTCGTTGCCCAAGAGGCCCACCAGCCCCTTCGCAAAGTCGGTGTTATGAGTAAGGACCCACAAGGATGTCCCGTCCCCGGGAACTATCATCTCTTGGTCACGCAGCATGCGATCCACTGCGGTGTACGACATCTCAGCCCAACTATTCATGATCAGGGGAACGAGGGTTTCACCATAAGTGAGCGAGGGCCGGATGATTGTCACCGGAAACGACTCGTCGCGGTAGGCCTGCATGAGGCGCTCCTCGCAAGCGATCTTATTGCGCGAGTAGTCCCAATACCGATTCGCCAGCGGCGTTGATTCGGTGATCAAGTAGTGCGATGCCGGCTTCTGGTAGACGCTCGCCGAGCTTATGAAGATGAATTGACGGGTGCGCCCGCGAAACAATTTGATATCCCGCTCGATGTCGGCGGGGGCGAAGGCAATCCAGTCGACGACAGCGTCGAATTTTTCTTGCGACAGTTTGGATGCCAGGTTGGCATTGTTTATGTCTCCTGACAGGATCCTGACTGCGCGTGGAATGTTCGCCTCGTGCTTTCCTCGTGTCAGGAGCGTCAACTCGATGCCACGTTCGACGGCAAGGGCCGTACACGCCGTGCTGATGATTCCAGTGCCACCAATGAAAAGAACTTTCATGGCAAATAGTTGTAACAGGAAATCCGAATACACGTTGCCAGCGAAGGCGAGGCTTTGCGGTTGTTTCGTAAAAAGAAACGCCGGATGCTAAGCATCCGGCGTTTTGGCTTCGTACCCTCCCCCAGGTACTTTACCAATCTGAAATTCACCCCAACTAGTTACCGATCGGAAAGGCGTTCTGACAGCTCCCAACTGAGTTCAAACTGCCACCGGAAACACCCGGTGTAACGAAACGAACCACATTGTCCTGTAGGGCACAGAATTCCTTTACCCCCGTTGTGTCGACATTCGACGGATAGGCATTCACGTAATACTGGTCATTGGGCCCTGATCCGGCTGCCGCTGAAGCGCCCACCGCGAAAAAGTACCCGCTCTTGGCGGTTCCACCAGTCGCAGCCAATTGCAGTGCATAGTCGATAATGCAAGCGTTCGCCGAACTCGGTCCCGTACTGCAGCTCACGTCCGCCCCACCTAACTCCGCCATGCTGGAAGCGAAGCCGTTCGAAG
Source organism: Terriglobales bacterium (assembly GCA_025980765.1). Classification (GTDB taxonomy): domain Bacteria; phylum Acidobacteriota; class Terriglobia; order Terriglobales; family Acidobacteriaceae; genus Gp1-AA112. The sequence continues at coordinate 9,350 of JAICXB010000062.1, read as the reverse complement.
GGTATGAGCTCTGATACGTCAGCTCAGCGGTGGCAACAGTGCGAACCGACGCAGCCCCTGACGACTCGTTCGCGGCAATACGTGCGCGCAACAAGCTAGGAATCGCAATCGCGGCGATGATCAAAATGATCGCGACCACGATCAGTAGCTCGATTAGTGAAAAGCCCAACTGTTTGGGCATTGTCTTTCTCGACAGGTTCTTGGCACTCTTCAGTTATCAGGGTTTTGTGTTGCACTCTCGGTGCCAAGGCGGCTCTGAGCCGCTCGAAACGGCAAAGAGATAGCTTTTTCAAGGTGATGCGGTAGCACAATGGCGTGGAGTCTAAAGAATGAAGGCGCTATTTGGTGGTTTCACGGCATTGAACTGACAAAATTTGTCAGCCGTCAGATGCTAAGCGCCAAATCATTTCTGCCCTCAACATTCGGTTGGAACCTAATGACGCCACGTCCAAAGCTGTTTCCAGGCCTGCACGAGTTCCTGCATGGAGCGAGCGCTGGGCACACGATCGTTGACCATGCGACAGCGGGCGTAGGCGGTCTGATAGGCGTGCCGGACAGCTTCAATGCTCAACCGGGATAGCCCTTCGCGCATCTGCTTTAGGTCGGTCGGCGAGAGAATGTCCTCTTGCCTGCTCCGAAGATCCGGTTTACGGGCCACGAGGAAGATCGTATCATATTCGCTTTTTTTTCGCTCCATAATTGTTATGTCAAGGCTAGCGCACAGCGGCGCACGACATTTATGGAATCTTTATGACTTTCTTGGTCCCGCCAAACAACACTGGCAACTCAGCGTCATCGAAGGATTCAGCGGAACAAAGAGACTGGCGAGACACTAGCCTCGGCTTCTGCCCTTGCCTGTTTTTGGATTCTGCGGCGAGAAGCGGGCGCCGGTCATGCCGGCGCCCGTTCACTTTTGCGTCCATCCATCCCAAGCGTCGCATCTCCAACGTAAGTTGCTGATTCCGTATAATTGCCGCGCATTGGAGGCGACACTCACTCGTGTATCAACCCGAAGCCTATTTTGCCGCGCTCAGCTTCATGATCATCTCCATGATCTGCTGGGGATCCTGGGCGAACACTCTGAAACTCACACCGGGATATCCGTTTCAGTTGTTTTATTGGGACTACGAAATCGGCATCATCCTTGGCAGCCTGCTTTGGGGGCTGACACTGGGCAGCGTGGGTGGCGGGCCGCTTTCCTTTCTCAACAACATCCATCAGGCTGATTCGCGGCACATCCTTTTTGCGTTGGCGGCAGGCGCGGTATTCAACGTCGCGAACTTGCTGCTGGTCGCGGCGATCGACATTGCCGGAATGGCAGTAGCCTTCCCTGTTGGGATTGGCCTGGCCCTCGTCGTTGGCGTGCTGCTGAACTACATTGTCGCGCCAAAGGGACAACCTGTTTTCATCTTTACCGGCGTCGTGCTGGTCATCATTGCAATCGTTCTGGATGCGCTTGCCTATCGGCGACGGGAAGTACAACGGCACGAACTCAGTTCACGAGGGATCTGGATCAGCATTGCTTGCGGCGTGCTCATGGGGAGCTTCTACCCGCTGGTGACGAAGGCAATTACCGGCGACAATTCGCTTGGTCCGTATTCAGTTGCTTTCTTCTTTGCGCTGGGGACGGCACTGTGCGCGATTCCTTTTAACTACGCACTGATGAAGAAGCCGCTGACGGCCACGGCTCCGGTCTCGATGAACAAATATGCTGAGGCCAAGCCGTCATGGCACGTTTGGGGGATTGTGGGCGGCGCGATCTGGTGCACCGCGCGGTATTCAATTTCGTTGCGTCACATGCGCAAATCGTGGGTCCGGCGATCTCATATGCCATTGGACAAGGCGCAACCATGGTCTCGGCGGTGTGGGGCGTTTTTGTATGGAAGGAATTCAAGGATGCGCCAGCTGCTTCGCGCAGGCTTATCCCGGCCATGTTTTTCTTCTTTCTGCTGGGACTCGGGTTGATTGCCATTGCGCCAATGTTTGGGAGGTAGAACCGCACGATGCTCAAGCCTATTGTCGTCGTCGGCAGCATCAATCTTGACCTGGTGGCGCGCGCGCACCATATTCCCAGGCCGGGAGAGACCATCATTGGGTCGGACTTCCAGACCTTTTACGGTGGTAAGGGCGCGAACCAGGCGGTCGCTGCTGCGAAGTTGGGGCATCCGACATTCATGGTGGGAAACGTCGGAGACGACTCCTTCGGATCCGAGCTGCGCCAGGCGCTGCAAGACGGTGGCGTGAAGACCGACGCGGTCAAGACCGTGACGGGATCTTCCGGCGTGGCGCTGATCACGATTGGTAGCAGCGGAGAAAACAACATCGTGGTTGTGCCCGGCGCAAACGCGCTCTTAACTCCGGACCAACTTGAGGAAGCGGCGCCGGTTCTGCGGCAAGCTGGTTTCATTCTGGCGCAGCTTGAAATTCCGCTGGACACGGTGGAGTACCTGGGAGAGTTCGCTGCGAAGAACGGGATTCCTCTCATGCTCGATCCGGCGCCGGCGCGAGACTTGCCGGCCGCCCTGCTCAAGAACGTCAATTGGTTGACTCCCAACGAAAGCGAAACCGAAATTCTCGTCAAAGCGGATGTCCGAGGAGATGATCCTGCCAGCACATCGTCGGCTGCCGAGCAGTTGCTGGCGTCAGGTCCACAACACGTATTGCTGAAACTCGGTGCTCACGGCTGCTTCATAGCGGAAAGAGACAAGCCGCAGCAAGTAATTCCGGCATTCCCCATCAAAGCTGTGGATTCGACGGCTGCGGGAGATGCATTTAACGCGGCATTTGCTGTCGGGCTGCTGCGAGGTGAGTCTCCGTCGGAAAGTGCGCGGTTCGCATGCGCGGTTGCGGCGATATCAGTTTCGCGGCACGGTGCGCAGCCATCGATGCCGACGTTGGAAGAAGTTGAAGCGTTCCTGGAATAACTAAATTGGAAAATCCAACCCGGCACTCATCTGTAAAAACATATCGTTCGAGCGGCGCCCGAAATTCTCAGGTCTCATCGCGAAACTTTCTGGATTGTGCAAACCTTTGCAGGTAAGCTGCGAGCAATCGCGCCACTCTCGCGTTTGCAACTACTTGCTCGACATTTGAGACAGCAGAAGAGCGCATTTGTATTCGCATGCGTGAGGCACGGGCGCGCATCCTTCTGGAGGTCTCTTAAAGAGCCTGGGATACGGCGTAGGTCTTTACGACTGAAAATACTACGTCAACCAGAACGGCAGCTTCGTGTTGAAGCAGGAGTCGGTCATCAACCAGTTCGATTCTGGCGCGGCGACGCCCTATTTGCCTTGCAGCAGCAGCTATCAGTGAGATCTGCTATAGACGCGGAAAGCGATGCGAGGCATTGTTCCGTATACTGAACGCGTTCTGCGTGCTGATGTGGGTGGGCCACGTAGAGCAACGTTCGAGCCCAGGAGGAACAAATGCGTAAGCCGCTTATTGCTGCAGTCATCGCTTCTCAACTCTTATTACTCTGCAGTTTCGTAGCCGCACAAGAGACGGTCACAATCGATACCGGAAAACTGAAGGGAGCGGTTGCGGACGGAGTGATTTCATTCAAAGGAATTCCTTATGCTGCGCCGCCGGTTGGCGACTTGCGCTGGCGTCCACCGCAACCAGCAGCCAAGTGGTCCGGAGTGCGCGAAGCGACCGCATACGGACACGACTGCATGCAACTGCCCTTCCCCAGCGACGCTGCCCCCTTGGGCACAACTCCTGCGGAAGATTGCCTGGTGCTGAACGTTTGGCTGCCCGAACACCACACGAGCAAGTTGCCGGTGCTGGTGTGGATTTACGGCGGCGGATTCGTCAATGGCGGCAGCTCTCCGGCGATCTATGACGGCAGCCAATTCGCGAAACGCGGAATCGCGTTTGTGAGCTTCAACTATCGCGTTGGCCGATTTGGATTTTTTGCCCATCCGGCGCTGACAAAAGAAAGCAAAGACGGCTTGCTTGGCAATTACGGCTACATGGACCAGATTGCCGCGATGAAATGGGTGAAACGCAATATCGCGGCGTTCGGAGGAGACCCGCACCAGGTTACGGTCTTTGGAGAATCTGCGGGTGGCGGATCAGTCCACATGCTGATGACTTCCCCCCTGTCGGTTGGATTGTTCCAACGCGCGGTGGTTGAGTCGGGCGGCGGACGCAACCTGCTCAGCGGCACCGGACTGCATGAAGGCAGAGACGGGCGCCCATCGGCAGAAGAGATCGGCATGGCGTTTGCCAAAAAGAATGGGATCACCGGCGAAGATGCAGAAGCGCTGAAGAAATTGCGGGCTTTGCCGGCCGAGACCGTCGTAGATGGCTTGAACATGGCCAGCATGGGACCAGCGGCAAGCACGTATCCGGGGCCGATAATCGACGGCAAGATTGTCACCGACACGGTGGAGAATCTCTACAAAGAAGGCAAGTATCAACATCTGCCAATGATCGTGGGTGCGAACAGCATGGATATTGGCTTTACACGGGCGCGTACGCAGGAGGAACTGTTTGCGCCTTTCGGCGCCAACACCGATGCGGCCAAGAACGCTTATGACGCCGCTGGCTCCAAGAGTTTCATGATGCTGGGCATGAAGGTGGCGGCCGATCAGTTCATGATCGAACCGGCGCGCTTCGTGGCGCAGACGCTCTCGTCGCAAGGCGTACCAGTGTGGGAGTTCCGCTTTGCGTACGTAGCGGGGTCAATGCGCTCGCAGTGGCCGGGTGCGCCGCATGCGACGGAAATTCCGTTTGTCTTCGACACTGTGAAAGCAAAGTATGGCGTGCAGCTCACGGATGAGGATGAATCCATTGCCCAGAAAACCAATGAATACTGGGCGAATTTTGCGAAGACCGGAAATCCAAACGGGGCAGGACTTCCGAAGTGGCCGCAGTATTCAAAGATGGATGACATTTTGATCATTCAATCCGGCGGACCTATTGCCGAACCTGATCCATGGAAGACGCGCCTGGATCTCACGCAGAAGCTGGTGGAGACCAGAGAGAAGTCCAACGCGGGTGGAACGAAATAAGGCGCGGCTGCGTCCGTTGATTCAAAACCCACCTTCCGAACCTCTCGGGATGTGGTGCTGTTTTGGGCCTAGTGGAGCGTGATTGTTTTGCCTGATTTCGCGGACTCGCGACCCGCGTCGAGAATGCGAACGACCGTGATGTTGGTATCGAGAGCCGAAAGCCCCGAGGGCTGGATTTTGCCGGAGACTACCGCGATCAGGTAAGAGATCGAATCATCATACGGCGGCGGCAGCGCAGGCGCGGTCTGCGAGTGCTCCTCCTTCTCATCCTTGCGGCGAACGCGGACGCCGTCGCGGCTAACTGTAATCGCTTGCCCAGTCTCTCCGTAGACTTCCATGTCTTTCCGGCCGAATGGCCAATTCCACGACGCCTGCAGGATGGCTTGAGCTTTTGGATAAGTCAGAATGACCGTGGCTTCGTCGTCCACACGGGAATAGATTTGGGGCTTAATCGTCTGAAGGACCGCGGTGACAGTGGTCGGGGCTTCACCATGCATGAGCCACGTCATGAGATCGGCGCCGTAACAGCCGAAGTCGAAGAGTGCGCCCGCGCCATTGCGGGCCGGGTCGGTGAGCCAATCGAGGAATTCGGGTGGGACGCCAATTTCTTTGGGGCCGTTGTGGCCGTCGTGAATCACAACTTTGCGGATGTCTCCGAGAGTGCCGTCCTGAACAAGCTTGTAGACGGCGGCGTTGCTCGGATACCAGGTGGTCTCGTAATTCACCAGGACAGGAATGTGCGCCGCGTCGGCGGCACGCTTGATCGCAAGAGCGTCGTCAACAGAAACGGCGAGCGGCTTCTCCATCATCACGGGAATGTGGTGGCGAGCGGCAATTTCTACTACGCGGCGATGTTCGCGCGTATCGGTGTACGCGAGAACCGCTTGCGGCTTCATAGCGGCGAGCATCTGGTCGAGATCGGTGTAGAGCAGATGCGAGTCGAGCTTGTACTCATCGGCGTAGCGGTGGGCCAGCTGCTGGTCGGGCTCGGCGATGCCGACAATCTGAATGTCGCTACGCTTGGCAGCGGAAGAAAGAAAGCCGGCAACGTCGCCGTGAGTGAGGCCTGCGATGGCAACGCGAAAAGGCTTGGATTCGGACTGTGCGAAGACGGAGTTGTAAGAGAGAATCGCGAACAGCGCCGGGGCAAAAAAGTGCAGGAATCTAGGCATAGGCAATGAGAAAGAGATCGAGAATACCTACAGCGCGGGTGAAAAGATATGGTGGGCGAGCACCCGCAAGATCAGAGCGGCTGCGGACATGGTCAAGAGCATGGCCGCCGGTCCAATCCCCTTCAAGTCATTTACTCGCACATGCGACACAACGGCGCCTACAAAGTAGATTACGAGCCCTGTCGCCGCCGCACTTCCAAGGATGGGCCACCAGATTCCCAGCACCAGGCCAACTGCGCCGGCGATTTCACAAGCTGCCAAAAGCGGGAAGTATTTCATCGGCACCCCCACAGTTTCGTGGATCACCTTGATTATGTGCGCATCGTTGCGAAGCTTTCCTGCGCCGGAGAATAAGACCATCGCGGCGAGCACAATTGCGACTACCAAATATGCAATGCCCATCGAACCATCCTTCGTTCCGAATATGATACGGGTGTTGTAGGGCGACTGCACCATGTTAAGACGTCATCACGTACACTGATTCTGATCCTAAGAAACATTCTGCTACGCAAACCACTGGACACTCACTACAGGAGAACAATGCATCCAAGCGGCGTAACCGATCTAAAGGCGTTTGTCCCGGCACGCGACCCCGCGCTGTCCAAAGAGTTCTATTCTGATCTCGGATTCACGATCAACTGGAGCAACGATGAGATCGCGGAGTTGCAGATGGGATCCTTTCGATTTCTGCTGCAGAAGTTCTACGTGGCCGAACATGCCGGAAATTTCATGATGAGCCTCGGTGTCGAAGATGTGGACGCGTGGTGGGAGTACATCCAGCAAAGAGAGTTCACAAGAAAATATCCGGGGATCATGTGCAAGGCGCCTGCAATGCAGCCGTGGGGAATCCGGGTGCTCTACCTTAGCGACCCTACAGGCGTTCTTTGGCACATAACGGAGAGTCCGAAGTCCTAAGGGAGATCCTGGTGGGCAGTGCAGGACTCGAACCTGCGACCTCCTGCTTGTAAGGCAGGCGCTCTAACCAGCTGAGCTAACCGCCCAATGAAGGGACTCCCTGATTCTAAACTACGCGGCTGCTATCCTTGATGCTTCGTGAACAATCCCTTCGATTCCGATAATGCCGAATTGCTTGACGTGCGCAGCCGCGCCGTTGGGCCAACCGGTTCCCTGCCGCTGACGCCGGAGATGCTGGTGAAGCAGCCGTCCGGCAACCTGTTTGGCTGGAGCCAGAACGCAGGCATGGGGTGGAAGGCGTCGGAACTCGGCGGAAAAGAATTCCTGATGCTGTCGACCCATGGAGGCATTCGCGATCGCGACGGCACGCCGATCGCGCTGGGATATCACACGGGGCACTGGGAGATTGGGCTGCTCCTGGAAGCGGCTGCGCGGGTGTTCAAGGCAGCAGGGGCGATTCCGTTTGCGGCGGCGTGCAGCGATCCGTGCGATGGCCGCTCGCAAGGCACGACGGCGATGTTCGACAGCCTGCCATACCGCAACGACGCGGCTACAGTTTTCAGGCGACTGATTCGCTCGCTACCGACGCGCCGCGGAGTGCTTGGAGTCGCCACATGCGACAAGGGCCTGCCCGCAATGATGATGGCACTCGCCGGAAGCGGCAAGTTGCCGTGTGTGCTGGTTCCGGGCGGCGTGACGCTGATGCCGGAGCAGGGCGAAGATGCAGGGCGATCGCAGACGATTGGCGCGCGATTCGCTCACGGGCTGATCTCAGTGGCCGAGGCGTCCGAGATTGGATGCCGCGCCTGTGCGACCCCGGGCGGAGGATGTCAATTCCTCGGCACGGCGGCAACGTCGCAAGTTGTTGGCGAAGCGCTGGGGCTGTCGATCGGTCACTCCGCGCTAGCGCCTTCGGGGCATCCGATCTGGACAGACATGGCGCGCCGTTCGGCGCGAGCGCTAATGGATTTGGAAACTCGCGGCATATCGGTTTCCGACATTTTGTCGGATGCTGCCATCGAGAACGCTTTGGTGGTCCATGCGGCGTTTGGCGGATCCACAAATCTTATTCTGCATTTGCCGGCAATCGCGCATGCGGCTGGGCTGAAGCGGCCCACGGCCGCGGATTGGGCGCACGTGAATCGGAGAGTGCCGCGACTGGTGGACGTTCTGCCAAATGGGCCGCGCAATCATCCCACGGTGCAAGTGTTCCAGGCGGGAGCGGTACCGGAGGTCATGCTGCATCTGCGGCGCGCGGGACTGCTGAATACATCCGTACTTACGGCGGACGGTATGAGTCTGGATGAAAGGCTAAACGCCTGGGAGGAATCGGAGCGGCGGAAAGTGCTGCGCGCGCGCCTGACTGAAAAGGACGGGGTGAATCCCGACGACGTGATCCTCAGCCCAGATGCGGCCAAGCAGCGCGGGATGACATCCACCGTCTGCTTCCCTCATGGAAACCTTGCGCCTGAAGGATCGGTCATCAAGAGCACAGCGATCGATCCGACCGTCGTGGGATCGGATGGAGTGTATCGAATCACAGGACCGGCCAAAGTTTTCTTGAGTGAACCAGACGCGATTGCCGCGATCAAGTCGGGAAAGATTTCTGCAGGCGACGTGATTGTGCTGGCAGGGCGCGGGCCCATGGGCTCGGGCATGGAAGAGACGTTTCAACTCACCGGCGCACTGCGATATTTGCCGTTCGGAAAAAATGTGGCGCTGATTACGGATGCACGATTCAGTGGCGTGTCAACGGGCGCTTGTATTGGACACATTTCTCCCGAGGCGCTGGCGGGTGGACCGATTGGAAAACTTCGCGACGGTGACGTAATCGAGATCGCGATCAATCGGCAGACGCTGGAGGGATCGGTGAATCTAGTCGGCGAAAGCGGCACCGCGGTAAGTATCGAACAAGGTGATCGCATTTTGAGTGAACGCCGGCCACGACCAGATTTGGCGCCTGATCCTTCCCTGCCCAATGACACGCGAATCTGGGCGGCGTTGCAGGACGTGAGCGGAGGCCCGTGGGGAGGGGCAGTGTACGATCCCGAGGCGATTCTCGAAGTCATTGAGGCAGGCAAGAAGGCGCTGGGAACTGGCCGCCAGCCATCAGACATCAGTCGTCAGGAAGAGCCAGATCGTCATCGGGCGCAAACTTTGCAACTCGACCCTAAGGCGATCCCGCCGGAGCAGGCACACTAGTGCGGCGGCTCATCGTGAATGCCGACGATTTCGGGTTAACTGCCGG
>JAICXB010000015.1 GCA_025980765.1 Terriglobales bacterium | reverse complement strand
TCCAGCAGCGTTGTCTGCAGATCACCAGCATCAGTGAGCGCAAAGTTAGCCACAAACCTGGTGATCTTCCTGACATTAGCGGCAGAGGTTTGTAATCCCATCTTCTTCAGAATTTCCGTCGCAGCCGCTTCATCTTTGGCACAAACAATCACGCAATCGCCGTCTTTCAATCGGAAGGAAAACACAGACATGTATGGGCTCCAAATTTAACCCTTCGCGTGAGATGCCCGGAGCGTCTTTCGGTGCGCGATTTTCTTTCTCTTCTTCGTTGCTAGCCGGTTTGTAGAACGCTTATCCGCCGATTGGCTGGCCGCGTTTTTTGATGTGACCCGGACTTTAGAAGCGACTGTGCCCACAGCAGAGCCGACAGTCCGAGCTACTGTATGGACCAGGGTCTCTTCCTGGGCAACCTGCTCAGGGCGTTGCTGTGATTCATGATTTGTGTCGGCAGTATCCATTGACATTCCTTTCCTGTTTCAATTAATCGAAGCTGCGGCTGCTGATTGAGACGCGCTCGCGCGAGCACCGACTGATTCCAGAAAGTGGGCGTCATCTCAGGAGGGAACTCTTATTCCGCTGCCGCAAAGGATTGTGATTACGGCGAAGACGGGCACGTCGCCGCGGAGTACAGAAATATCCAAAAAAAGAGATGATCCCTAAGCTTAAGAAGATCCCTGCAATTACTGGCCTCCCAGAGCTTAGTGTCCAAAGAAAGACTTCAAAGAAGATGGCTGAAATTGCAAGCAGCATGAGGATGAATGTGTGATGCATATTCCCGAGTGGGTGGCACAACAATCGCCCGGGAACCCGGCGAGAGCAGTCTATTAACGATGTCGCGTTCGAACCGCACACAGCCGTTATGCAGGGTTTCGGCTTGACGGCGGGATCGTCTGCCAAGTTAACCCGCAGGAAATTGCGGTTGCCGACCGGGTAAACGAGCTTTCTGCCTAACCTGCCGAGTGGGGCCGTTGGGAACCAAACGGAATCCGGAGAATCTGAATTGGAGAATTGGCACTATTCTTGTTGGCTTAGGAGCTCTGCCACTTTGGCTGTGGAGGCGAGCTGACCTAACCACCTTCCCACTGGCGTATCCAGAGTTGTGTGGTGCTTGACCTCGGGATATGACAGCAGTCGCCATTTGCGCGTTCTCGCTGGCCGGAACGCTAATCGCCCATTCTCCAGCCGATACTCGTCAGCATTGCCAGCCCTCCCGATTTTCAGCGCTGGAAAGGCAGTCCAATTCGCCAGTCCATTTCTATGTCGCCTCATATCTCTTCTCGTAAGAAGTTAGATGGCAGCGAAAATTGAATGGTGGCGCTCAGGGCAGGAGCTTCTGCTAGTATCTCTGCCTTATGACCAACGCAAGCGTTCTGGCATTCCTCGACGACGAAATTGAGCGACTCCAACAAGCTCGGCAACTGCTCGGTGCGGCCGAGTCAGATGGCTTTGGCTCCGCTCGGGGCACGCGACGCAAAGGCGCTTGGCACATGAGCGCCGAAGCTCGTGCTCGCATCTCTACAGCGCAAAAAGCCCGATGGGCAAAACGGAAAGCCGGAAAAAGCGGAAACGCTGTTGTAACGCGTCGAAAGATGAGCGCTGAAGGCCGCGCCCGAATTGCAGCAGCACAGAAAGCTCGGTGGGCTCGACAGCGGGAAAGCCAAAAGAAGAAATGAAGCGTTGTGGGCCGAGTTGAAGTCCGATTCGAAAACACCGCCTGCTCAATCTCTCGGATCAAGCAGCGTGGATCGTTCCAAGCCGCGTTCCCTCGCTTCGACTTTCTTGAGATCGACAACAAGCGTGGTTAATCGATCCAAGTTAACGGAAGCTGGGTCCCGCTGAAATTCGCAACATTGTTCAAAAAGCTCAGACCGCAATTCTCTGCCGCACTCTTTGCAGTTCGAGCCTTTGGTTCTTTGCATCAATCAGACGCATCAGCATCTGTGCTCCTGCTCGGATGAGGGCCTCTAAAGCGAAAAAAGGGGTGCCAAGGCTCCCTCCTGAGAAGCGCCTGGCCCGATACCCTGGAGTTATTCCGATACCCTGCCGAGACGCCAACTTGCGCCAACGCGTTGCTGCACTATTTATGTGTTGTTGATGCTTGGCTCCGATCATCTTCGTGGTGCATGTTAGGCCTCATTTGTAGATCGCCTTCTGGTATTCGCCGTTCAGTGTTATTCAGAAAAGCGACCCCACCCGAGGCGGCTAGCGGCCCAGTGTGGGTTGCGAGGCAATCCCATCGCTATGGATTTTGGAAAACGCAGGAGTGCTTGGAACGGTAACAGTGTCTTAACTTGATCGCTGGTTACCAAAGCTGTTCAAAAGCAGCTTGCCAACGGCAGAAACTCTTCAATACGTCAGAAATTACTCCTTGATCTTGCGTCTGGTTTGAAAGAATTCCCGCAGTATGGCCGCGCACCGATCCTCCAGCACTCCGCCCGTGACTTGCATGCGATGATTCAGGCGCGGATGATTCACGACCTGCATCATCGAATCCACCGCTCCGGCCTTGGGATCCCTTGCTCCGTAGATCAGCCGCTTGATGCGGCCGTGGACGAGAGCGCCGGCGCACATCGCGCAGGGCTCGATGATCACGCACATCTCGCAGCCTTCGAGGCGATGATTGGCGAGCGCTGCACCCGCCGCACGCAAGGCCACAATTTCGGCGTGAGCTGAGGGATCGTGATCGCGCAGATTGCGGTTCTGACCGGTCGCGATGAGTTGTCCGTCTTTTATGACAACTGCTCCCACCGAAACTTCTCCGGCATCCCCGGCAGCCGCGGCTTCGGCGAGCGCGCGCTCCATCCAGAAGCAATCGGTAGAATTTGGATTCTTTGAATTTTGACTTTTGATTTTCAAACGCGGACCCAACGGACGTTACAAATTCAGAAATCAGTAATCAACAATCAACATTGGTTCAGCTCTGGCCTGAGTTGCTCATGCAATCGCTCGCGAACAAATATCGGTCTTCGAACGGCAAACCCGGCGCTGTTTACTTCTCTCTAACCCCCAGGTGGTAAGGTCCCCGTGCGCACGGGCAGCCTTGTCATCAATGATGCAAGCCCGATGCGCGCCAGCCGGGCAGGAAGAATCGAAGAGAGGATAACCCATGAAGAAAGCTTTCTACACTGTCTCCGCACTGCTGTTGTCGGCCGCGATGGCCTTCGCGCAGCAAACAGCGGGCGCAAGCGCGAGCCAGAGCACGCTGACCGGATGTCTTGCGGGCTCCAACGGCAGCTTCACCCTGAACTCTAACGGCACCAACTACAACCTGAGCGGCAGCAATGATCTCGCGTCCCACGTAGGACAGCAGGTGCAGGTCACCGGCACGCAGAATTCCGATCAGAGCTTCAACGTCTCTGACGTGAAGATGGTCGCGAGCAACTGCGACAATGGCAGCGCATCGAGCGCAGCCGGTTCCAGCGCGGCTCCGGCTTCTTCTGCCGGCACTACGCCGGACATGAACAGCCAGGCCAACCAGACGCCCTCGAGCAGCGCAGCTCCATCGAGCAGCAGTGCGGCGCCGAGCACGGCGACTCCGCAATCGAGCACCAGCTCTGATATGAATCAGACGGCAGCTCCGTCCAGTTCGACGGCACAGCCGAGCAGCTCGAACGCTAATCCGGAAACCAGCAACCCCCAACCGGCAAATCCTCAGTCAACCACTCCGCAAACCACCAATCCGCCGTCGAGCACTCCCGAGTCGAATCCGCATATGAACGATCAGAGCAGCGCGGCGGCGGCCCCGAGCACAGCTCCTGAAGGTTCCACCGCGGGACAGAATGCTGCCTCGCCTGGCGTAACCAGCCAGACTCCGGCACAGACCAGTCCGACGACGGCTCCTTCCACCACCACCGATCAGAATGCCGCAGCACCCGCAGCGTCTCCGAGTGCGACGCCCAGCCCCAGCCCGAGCGCGAGTGACCAGTCGTCGGCAAGCAGCAGTGCTGCAGCTCCGGCTGCGTCGAGCACGACTCCAAGCACCTCCGACCAAAGCGCAGCGCCGAGCAGCGCTGCCGCCCCGGCAACGCCTCCGGCTGACCAGAGCGCCCAGTCTGCTACCAGCACCTCGACCGGAAATGCCGCTGCCGATCAATCTGCGGCCGGCGCGCAATCAAATAACGCGGCTCCCGCGGACCAGAATGCCACGGCAAACAATGCCAATGCTGCCGGCCAGGCGAATGGAAATCTGCCGCAAACCGCTTCTCCGCTGCCGCTGCTCAGCTTGCTGGGCCTCGGCTCGTTCTTCACCGGCCTGATTGCCCGCTTTCGCAAGTAATCAGCCATAGCATGACAACGCCCGGACGAAGGTTCGGGCGTTTCTTTTTTGCTATTTCGCGATTCCGGGGTTCTCCAGAATCGGGTGATCGGGCCATCGGGTGATCGGGTGATTTAACTTCGCCCGATGACCCGATGATCCGATCACCCGATATAATTTTTGGGTGTCATTCGAGCAGAGCACATACCAGCTACGGCGCGAGAAGCTGAAACAGATTGAGGCGCTCGGTCAGGAGAGCTATCCGCGCAAGTTCGAGTTCACCCACACCATTCCGCAAATTCTGGCGCAGTACTCGGAGCGCACTGCCGAGCAGCTCACGAGTGAGCGAATCAACGTGCGGGTTGCCGGACGGCTGATGTCGATTCGCGGACAGGGCAAGGCCGGCTTCGCCCATCTGCAGCAAGCGGGCAAGCGACTGCAGATTTACGTGAAGCTCGACGCGGTCGGCGATGCCGCGTTTCAGCTTTACAAGCTGCTCGATCTCGGCGACTTCATCGGGGTGAGCGGATATCTATTCCGCACGCGCACCAACGAACTTTCCGTACACGTGGAGCAAATCACGTTTCTTTCAAAAGATCTTCTGCCTTTGCCGGAGAAATATCACGGATTGTCTGACGTCGAGCTGCGTTACCGGCAGCGTTACGTGGACCTGAACATGAATCCGGAAGTCCGCGAAGTCTTCATCGCGCGCAGCAAAGTGGTGAAGGCTGTGCGTTCATTTCTCGATGCGCGCGGCTACATCGAAGTAGAGACGCCGATGATGCAGCCGATAGCCGGGGGCGCCGTCGCGCGTCCGTTCACCACGCACCACAACACGCTTGATATCGATCTTTATCTTCGCATCGCGCCGGAACTCTATCTCAAGCGACTGATCGTCGGCGGCCTTGATCGCGTGTATGAGATCAATCGCAACTTCCGCAATGAGGGCATCTCGACGCAACACAACCCGGAATTCACCATGCTGGAGTTCTACCAGGCGTACGCCGACTACCACGACATGATGTCTCTGACGGAAGAGATGCTGGCGCAGGTCGCGCGCGAGGTGAACGGCAGCACGATCGCGTCGTATGGCGGTCGAGAGATCGATTTCGGAAATTGGCAGCGGCTGTCGATGCGCGAGGCCATCATCAAGTACTGGCCGGAGCAGTGTGCGCCTGCGCCGCAGATGTCCGACTTCGCAACAACGCAATCGGTGGCCGAGCTGGTGCAACGGCTGAACGCAGCCCACACGCCGCACATGCCCTACGATCCGGCCGAGCCTGCTGGGAAGACGATCGCGAATATGTTTGAAGCGGTCGCCGAGGAGCACCTGTGGCAGCCGACGATTCTGTACGACTTCCCGGTTGCAATCTCGCCGTTGTCGAAGAATAAGAAAGACGAGCCGGAATGGGTGGAGCGCTTCGAAGTCTTCGTGGGCGGGCTGGAGATTGGAAATGCATTCAGCGAGTTGAACGATCCGGAAGAGCAGCGGCGGCGTTTCGAGCAGCAGCTCTCGGAGCGCGAGCGCGGAGACGAAGAAGCGCACGTGATGGACGAAGACTACATTCGCGCGCTCTCCTACGGCATGCCGCCGACCGGCGGGGAAGGCATCGGCATCGATCGTCTTACCATGCTGCTGACAGACTCGAAATCCATTCGCGACGTGATTCTCTTCCCGCTACTGCGTCCGCAGAAACCCGGAGAAGAGGCCACGGAAGAAGGCCAGGCGGAGGCAAACGTTCCCAGTGCGGTTTGATCTCGACTTCGAGAGCCGGCGCCACCTCGGCCATCGCCTCATCGATCACATCAATCAATACTTCGAGTCGCTGCCGGATTTGCCGGTGCAGCTCCCGGCAGAACAGCGCAGTTTCGCAGCACTGCCCGATCTCCTTCCCGAAATGGGAGATGATGCCGGACAGGTGCTCGATGACCTCTGTCGCGAACTGGTGGACAAGGGCTTCCACGTTCCCAGCGCCAACTATTTCGGATTGATGAATCCGACTCCCACTTACATGGCAGTGCTGGCCGAAGCCCTGGTTGCAGCACTGAATCCGCAGCTTGCAACCATGGCGCGCTCGCAGCTCGCCTCGAAAATCGAGCAGGAGACGGTCCGCTGGATTGGCGAGCGGGTTGGCTGGCCGGGCGAGTTCGATGGCACCTTCACCAGCGGAGGGAATGAAGCGAATTTTTCCGCATTTGCGCTGGCGCTGACGGCGAAGTTTCCGCGGGTGATGGAAGACGGAGTGCAATCGCTCCCCGCCGCTCCCGTTATTTATGCGTCGGCGGAATCACACCACTCGTTGGACAAGTCCGCCGGTCTTCTTGGACTGGGTCGCAACGCGGTTCACCGCATAGCTGTGACCGAGCGGCTGCAACTTGACATCGTTCAGCTCGAAACAGCAATTCGCGAAGATGAGGCCGGAGGCAAGCTTCCCTTCTGCGTTGTAGCTACAGCGGGCACGACCAACTCCGGGGTAATCGACGATATTTCCGGCATCGCTGAAATCTGCCGGGGGCACAAACTTTGGCTTCATGTGGACGGCGCGTATGGAGCGGCGGCCATCTTCAGCGACCAGCATCGCAGTCTCGTCAGCGGCATCGAGTTGGCGGACTCGCTTACCATCGATCCGCACAAATGGCTGGCCATGCCATTCGCCGCCGGGGTGGTGCTGACTGCGCATCCCGAACTGCTGAAGCCGACGTTCGGCGTGGCAACTCCGTACATGCCGAAGACCGGGCAGCCAATAACCACCGACAACTTCGCGATCAGCACGCAGTGGTCGCGGCGCATGAACTCCTTGAAGCTCTGGCTCACATTGCGGGTGCATGGACGCGCAGCTTACGAGCAGCACATCGATCGTCAACTCGCGCTCATGAGTTGGTTTGTGCAAGAGATCAGGAAATCACCGGATTTTGAGGTAGTCACACCGCCGATGCTGCCGATCGTGAATCTGCGATTGAGAGATGGCGAGGAGGATGAGCGCGCTCTTGAGGCGATTGTTGACCATGTGACTCGCGACGGTAAGCACTGGATTTCGACCACGCGGGTAAATGGCCGCACCGTAATTCGCGTGATGATTATCAGCTATCTCACTGAGCAGCGGCACCTGGAAGAATTGCTGGGGAGGTTGCAACAGGCGGCGGAGGCGGTCCGGACACGTCTCCAAGCACAACGACAGCCATTGTCGGCTGGACCGGGATAATGCAAGGCACTTCATCATCCTTGCTCCTCGGCATTGACCATGTGCAACTCGCGGCCCCTGCGGGTTGCGAGGATGCTGCGCGCGATTTTTATGGCCGGATCCTCGGTCTATCCGAACTTAGCAAACCTGAAGCGTTGCGCAATCGCGGTGGCTGCTGGTTCCAATGTGGAACTCATCAAATTCACATTGGGATCGAGGCAGACTTTCGTCCGGCAAAAAAGGCGCATCCGGCCATTGCAGTGACTGATCTGCGCGAGCTTCGGCAGCGATTCACTGCGGCCAGAATCGCCGTGCAGGATGACGACGCAATCCCCGGCGCCCGGCGTTTCTATGCCGAAGATCCCTGGGGCAACCGGCTGGAGTTTGTGCAGGCAGGCTGACAACCGTCATTCGCCGGTACCCGACCTCCACTTACCGAAAAGCGCAAGACCGATGGGAACGCCTCTTCTACTCTTGTCCTCGAAGCAAGGACAGGCAGGAGGCAGCCATGAAGGGCGCAAATCTCCAGTCGCGGACGAGCGACGTAGTGGCGGGAGTGATTATTGCTACACTCGGCACCCTGATGTTGTTATCGCGGATGGACGTTCTGAGCATCAGCGTTAATCTTCCCGGAGCGCAGGACTGGATGACGTGGTGGCCTCTGCTGCTCATCGTTTGCGGGACCGTCATGCTGTTGATCGAAGGAGAGGAGCATCCTCTGATCGGCGCGGTCGTCGAGTCGCGCGTTCCAGCTCGCCCGCTGGTTCGCAATGAGGAACGTAGCCATGGATTTTGAGGAGAACCAGCCAAAGCGGCAGGTCGGCGGCATTTTCGCCATGGGCAATGCCACCGGCACTCTGCTCTCTGGCATCGCCATCACCGCGATTGGAACGATCCTGCTGCTGGACCATCTCGGGCTGGTGGATGCCTATGTGCTCTTCCGCCTTTGGCCGCTCATCTTCGTCGTCGCCGGAATTCTCAAGCTGATGGTGGAAGGCGCCTCCTCCGGCGCCCGCATCTTTGGCGGGTTCCTGATTTTCTTCGGCGCCATCCTGGAATTCCACGAATTTGGATACGTGCGTTTCGGCTTCCACCAACTCTGGCCGCTTTTTCTGATTGTCGCCGGACTCCTGCTGGCGTGGCATGCCAATGAGGTGCGCCAGGGGAGGGCTGGGTTCAGAGGCCCCTTGGATGGAATGATCGGGAGCTTGCGCCGGCAGAGCGGCCCGTTGAAGTCCGTGAGCATCTTTGGCGCCATCGAACGGCGCATTGAAGGTGTGCTGGTGGAGGGCGGAGAGATCGTTGCCGTATTTGGCGGCTTTAAGATCGATCTGAGCCGCGCGCAAATGCAGGGCGATCACGCGGTGATCGATGTCACCGCGATCTTCGGCGGCGGCGAGATCATCATTCCGGAGTGGTGGAAAGTGTCGTTGGAAGGGGCGGCAGTATTTGGAGCCTGGGAGGACAAATCCCGGCACCATCCCCGGCCAGACATGCCGGTGAAGACGTTGAGCATTCGCGGCGCGGCGGTGTTCGGCGGCATTGAGATCAAGAGCTATTAGACTGACCCATGCATCCCATTCTGCGACAACCAAAACGGCTCGCACTTTACCTGCTTGCCTGGGTACCGCTCACCAAGTTGCTCGCATATCTGATCGCGGCGCAAGGTGGGTTGAGCTCGCTGGAGATCACAGCGCTGATCATTCCCCTGGCGCTCTTGTACGCGTTCATCTGCCTTTCCACCTGGTATTCGTGCCGCAGCCTACCGCTGGAGACTACCGGATTCCTGAAGGTGATCATCTCTCACCTTCTGGGAGCTTTGATCGTCAGCTTTCTTTGGGTGCTCGCCGCAGAAGGAGTCGCAGCGGGACTTTCCTCCTTTACGAAATTTCAGGGTCTTAGTACACGGTTCAACAAAGACCTGCCGTTGATCTTCGGACTGGGCGTTTTGCTGTATTTGCTTTCGGTTGCTATGCATTACGTCATCCTCGCGCAGCAAGCATCGCGGGAGGCCGAGCAACGCGTACTGCAGGCCCACGTGCAAGCCCGGGACGCGGAACTCAGAGCGTTGAAGGCGCAAGTGAATCCGCATTTCCTCTTCAACAGCCTGCATTCGATCAGCGCTTTGACCAGCAGCGACCCGGCACGAGCGCGCGAGATGTGCATCGCACTGGCAGATTTTTTGCGCAGAACGTTGGGACTCGGAGAGAAGTCAGTGATCTCGCTCGAAGAAGAGCTCTCTCTGATTCATTCATTTCTTGCGGTAGAAAAAATTCGTTTTGGCGCGCGATTAGAGATGGAGGAAAACATCGAACCCGAGACGCTCGGCTGCATGGTGCCTCCGCTGCTGCTGCAACCGCTAGTGGAGAACGCGGTTGCACACGGCATCGCCAATTTGACCGAGGGTGGCTGGATTCATTTGAACGCGAATTATCGTGCTGCGGACGAGAGCATTTCTATTCTGGTTGAGAACAGCTTTGATCCCGAAGCACCGGCGCGCCGGCGAAATGGAGTTGGCCTGGTCAACGTCCGCCAACGCCTCGAAACCCGCTACGGCAATCGTTCCAGCTTCTCTGTCAACAAAAGTGCCGAACGCTTCCAGGTCGGCTTGGTACTTCCGGCTGAGAGGAAGGCGGTGACGGCATGAGTTCCATCAGCTTAAATACACATATTCGTGCAGTGGTGGTGGACGACGAAGACCTGGCGCGTCAGGTGGTCAGGGAATTATTGGGAACGCATCCGGAAGTTGAAATCGTCGCGGAATGCGCTAACGGCTTCGAAGCCGTAAAAGCCGTAGCGGAACTCAAGCCGGACCTGTTGTTTCTCGATATCCAAATGCCGAAGCTGGATGGTTTTGAAGTGCTGGAACTCATCGGCACAGAAATGGCGATCATCTTCGCCACCGCTTACGATCAGCACGCGCTGCGCGCTTTTGAGGTCCACGCCGTTGACTATCTGCTGAAGCCGTTTGGCCGCGATCGCTTTGAGGCTGCATTGGCGCGGGCCAAGCAGCAACTTGGCGGCAAATTGCCGACGCCGTCGGAACTGAAATCGGCCGCGCGTTCGCCGGGAGAGTATGCCGAGCGGGTCGTGGTGCGCGATGGGACAAAAGTCCACATCATCCCCATCGGTAAGCTCGATTTTGCCGAGGCGCAGGACGATTACGTTGCCCTGTCCAGTGACGGCAAGAAACATTTGAAGCAGCAAACGATCTCAGCGCTTGAGACAGCGCTCGATCCGAAGCGCTTTCTGCGCATTCATCGCTCTTACATCGTGAATCTGGAACGAGTCGCCAGAATCGAGCCGTACGGGAAAGACACCCACGTAGCCATCTTGAACGATGGCACGCGCCTGCCGGTGAGCCGGGCGGGATATGGACGACTAAGGGAATTCTTGGACAAGAACGCCTAGAAGATTTGGGTGATCGGGCGATGTCACTTCACCCGATGGCCCGATGAGCCGATCACCCGATTATTGCGAGGCTTTCAGTCTTTGCTTCCGTCGTTGCCATTCGTCAGTGGCGAAGATCTTTGGGCCTACCTCGATTAATCGGGGAAGCATCTGGAAGACGGAGACGGGATTCCATCGAGTGCCCTGCCGGGTGCGGAAGCCTTTGCGATTGAGTTCCTCGGCGATGCGCGTGTACGGGCCCTCTTCTACGGTTAGCTCCATCATCAGAAATAGCGCTTCCCGTTCGGTAGGGTTCTCTTCCAGTTGCGCCGATTCTTTTGAGATCTGCAAACCGAAGGGGGTTTCTTCGCCCGGCTTCAGGGGTAGTTCTTCTTCCCGCACTGCCGGGAGTTCCCTCTCCCATTCAATGGCGACCGCCCGCCATCCCTGACTGGTTTGCTCTGACAACTCCTCCGGTCCAAAGGGACTGGACAGTATCTGCCGCACGCGCTCGACCTTGGCCACGATGCCTCCTCCTGAAAGAGAGACAACACTGCTAGGAGGAAGAACGCGCAGTTTCATTGCCATGGGACGGAGCGCAGAAGCGGTTTTAATTGTTGTACTTAGATGGATTGGGTGGGGTGGAGTCCCGAGTTGGCTGTTCGCTCTGGGACGAGAGTGTGCGGAAGCGGGCAATGAGGGATCGGGTGATCGGGCCATCGGGTCATCGGGTGATCTAACTTCGCCCGATGACCCGATGGCCCGATCACCCGATTCTTTCTATTTCGCGGCGGTTTTCGAACAGAACTGATTGAAAGCCTGCGTGAGCTTATCGGCGATGCTGCGGGGATCGCTGGTTTCGATGTCGGAGCGCTGCATCATGTACACCAGTTCGCCGTCGCGAAGAATTCCAATTGAAGGCGAAGAAGCAGGATAGCCGGTGAAAAACGCGCGGGCTTTGTCGGTGGCCTCGCGGTCCTGGCCGGCAAAGACAGTGATGCTCTGGTCGGGCCTGATCGAGTTCTGAAGCGCCGCCCGCACGGCTGGACGCATCTTCCCTGCAGCGCATCCGCAAATCGAGTTCACTACGACCATGGTCGTGCCTGGCTGGCGGACAGCCTGTTCAACCTCTTCCGCGGTTCGCGTTTCTTTTATTCCAAGTCGGGAAACCTCTTCACGCATGGGCATAACCATCAGTTCTGGATACATTCCATCTCCTCTTGAAGCCTCATCAGTATTTTAACTGGAACAATAGTACGGTGGACACTGCGGCATGGCGAACTTTATCGCGCGGCCATTCTGCCCGCCAGCAGTCCCGCTTCTGCCGCAATCTTCTCCAGCTTAGCCCGAGTTTCCGATTTCACCTGCACCATGGGAAGGCGATAGTTCTCTTCGATTCTTCCCATCATCGCCAGCACGCATTTCACCGGCAGCGGATTCGATTCGAGAAAGAGTCCCTGCATCAGTGGCAGGTACTTGCGATGAAGCGCACGCGCTGATTTCCAGTCGCCCTCGAGCGCCGATTGCGTCATCCGGGAAATTTCCGTCGGGATCACGTTGGAGGCCACAGAAATAATTCCCATTCCGCCAAGAGAAATGACCGGCAAGGTGATGGCATCGTCTCCGGAAAGAAGAATAAAGTCATCAGGGACCGCGTTGAGCGCCTCGGCGATTTGCGTCATGCTGCCGCTGGCTTCTTTCACGGCAATGATGTTAGGGATTTTGGCCAGTCGCGCCAGCGTTGCCGGCTCAATGTTGGCGCCGGTGCGACCGGGGACGTTGTAGAGAACCAGCGGCTTGTTCACCGCCTCGGCGATGGCCCTGAAGTGCTGATATTGGCCTTCCTGTGTCGGCTTGTTGTAGTAGGGCGAGGCGGTCAGGATCGCGTCCACGCCGGCGCGCGATCCGACTTCTTTGGCTTTCTGCACCGCATCCGCGGTGGAATTCGACGTAGCTCCGGCGACGATCGGCACCCGGCGATTCGCAACTTCGACGGTGAGATCAATGACGCGCAGCCATTCGTCATGGGAAAGCGTTGGGGTTTCGCCGGTAGTGCCGCACGGAACTAGAAAGTGAACGCCGGAAGCGATTTGCCATTCCACGAGAGATCGCAGCGCCGATTCATCGATGTTGCCGGCACGCCGGAAGGGCGTGACCAGGGCAGTGCCACATCCGCGAAGGTTCATGCAACAAGCATAGCGCGAATGCGCGGTGCTCATGGGACTGTTGTGTGCATGATCGTACGCCTCACTGCGCGCTATCTCCGCCGCTGCGTGAGGACGGCGCAAACACAATGCTGGTCTTCATCATCTGATGTAATTCGGAGAAATCATCGCTGGCGAACGTCCAGATCAACCAGTAACCGCGTATTTGGGTGATCGACAGCGACAGGTGAACTTTCTTGTACAAGCGGCTGCCGGGGACAGCAGTTAACGCGATGGTCGGCAATTCCACGAACAGATGCCCATCTATATTGCTGGCTCGGGCTTTGAAAACTCCTCCTTTGGCGGCGCCCAGAAGCGCAGTGCCAGTGAAGGACTGCACCACCGCTCGCGTGAACTCCTGAAGGCCGGCTCGATCCTGTATCGAATTGGGGAACGATACGGGCACCGGCAGGCATGACGGATCGGCGACCGCGATCAAGATGAAGGGATCAAATTCACCGCGGCTCTTGGCCTGAGGATATTTTGCCGCCCACAGCAGAACACGCGTGCAATGCAGCGCGATCTGGCGATCCGGGTCGAGGTCCGGACTCCTTTCCGGCCGAGGCTCTGCGAACGTGATTTTCTGACGTGCGGCTTTGTCCGCGACATTCCACTTAGCGGGCAGCCGGTACGAAAAATCAAAATAGGAGCTGGAATACGTGTTCCCATCAACGGTTCCGGCATCGAGTTCTGCAATCTTCCCGCCCGCGCTCTCGATCGCAGCAGTATCGATGGGATACGGACGGCTGTCGGGGCCTGCAATCTCCCGCGATTTCGCCGGATCGAAGAAGATGATCGACTGCACCACGCGCTCCAACTCATCGGTCAGCTCGGCATTCACCGAGACAATCTGGAACTGAAGGACATAGCCGTCGAGAGCCACGCCGTAGCCAATAAACTCCTGCTTGCCGAAGGCGGTTTCCTGTTTTGATTCGCTGCGCCAGAGATCTTTGCCGCCGATCTTGATTTTCTTCGTGCGGCTATCGTCTCTCGAAATTGCGTCTTTCACCGCATCCGCAGAAGTCTTTTCAGTCTGCGTGGCAACAATGTGAATCCCGGTAATCCGGCTGTCTTGAGCTTCAAGTCCAAAGAGAAAGTAATTGGGTGGTTTTGAAGCAGTCGTCAAAATCGTAAAACGCCCCCCCGGAGGAAGCGACATCGCGAACCCAAAGAAAGCATTGGTGTACTTCTCGGGAGAGAGATAAGCGCGCCCAGGATTGTTGTCAATTTTCTGGGCGGGAGCTGCCTGCGCCACAGAGCCAGTTGCAAGCAGCATCAGCGCGAGAACTGGTTTCGCGATGCGGAAGGCCAACTGCATGAAACAATGACCTGCAAGTGCCAATCACCAGCTTAGCAGCAGCGCGCGAAACCGGGAGTCGGACGCAATGGGGCGCGGCTTGCATTCGCTTTTGGCTTTGATTTGTTTGACTAGGCCAGCAGGTCCCGATGCCCGAATTACCCGACATCTCCGCTTACATGTTTGCGCTCGAATCACGTATTGTCGGCCAGCCGCTTCAGCGCGTGCGCATCGCCAGTCCATTCGTGTTGCGCACCGCGCAACCGGCGCTGGCGGAAGTCGAAGGCCGCATTGTGCGCGAGTTGCGGCGCATTGGCAAGCGCATCGCCATCGCTGTCGACAACGATCTGTGGCTGGTGTTGCACCTGATGATTGCCGGCCGGCTGCACTGGCGCCAGCCACAGGCCAAGCTTTCCGGGCGCCAGAGCGTCGCCGCCTTTGATTTCCCAGCAGGCTCGCTGGTGCTCACCGAAGCTGGATCCAAACGGCGAGCTTCGTTGCATGTTTTCAAGGGAGAAGAGGCATTGCACTCAGTTGATCCCGGCGGAATCGACGTCTTCGCCAGCGATCTCGCCGGATTTCGCGCTGCGCTGACAGCCGAGAATCGCACCCTCAAACGCGCGCTGACCGACCCGCGCGTGCTTAGCGGCATCGGCAATGCCTACTCTGACGAAATTCTGCATGCCGCCCAACTCTCTCCCATCGCGCTAACCAACAAACTCGATTCGGCGCAGTGGAAGCGCCTTTTCGTCGCCACGCGGCAGACGCTCCAGCTCTGGATCGATCGCTTACAGGCCGAAGCCCAAAATGGATTTCCCGAAAAGGTAACGGCGTTCCGTCCGGAAATGGCGGTCCACGGACGCTACGGCCAGCCTTGCCCGCGATGTGGCGAAAAAGTCTTGCGTATCCGCTACGCCGATAATGAAACCAACTATTGCGCCCACTGCCAGACGGGCGGCAAGGTGCTGAAAGACCGGAGCCTATCTCGGCTCTTAGGCTCGGACTGGCCGCGCACGCTGGATGAACTGGAAGCGCTCAAGCGCAAGTAAGCTAAATCTCTAAGATCACGGGCATGATCAGTGGACGCCGGCTAGTGTTCTTGCTGATAAAGCGCTTCAGGTCCTGGCGGATCTTTTCCTTGATGACGCCGTAATCGGCCTTTTCTTCCCGGCTGGATTGCTCCAGCGTCCGGCCTATCACTTCACGCGCTTCGGAAAAGAACCCGTTTTCGATGCCCGCTGCGGCAAATCCGCGCATCACTATTTCGGGAATCGACTCCACCAACCCAGTGAGTTTGTTGATGGCGATGATGGGCAACACGATGCCATCCTCGCTGAGGTGGCGGCGATCGCGAATGATGAGGTCTTCGACCACATCGCTCGACGAACCTGAGTCGATGCACACGCGGCCCACCGTCACCCGGCCGGCCTTACGCGCGCCCAGTTCGTCGATTTCGAGCACATCTCCGCTCTCCATCATCATCACGCTGCCTACCGCGCCATGCATGGAAGCGGCCAGTTCAGCATGGCGGCGCAACTGGCGGAATTCGCCATGGATGGGCACGAAATATTTCGGACGCACCAAATTGATCAGAAGCCGAAGCTCTTCCTGGCTGGCGTGTCCGCTGACGTGTACAGGAGAACCGGCGCCGTCTTCATAAATAACGTTTGCATTGCGCCGGTAGAGATGGTCGATCATGCGGTAGATCGCCTTCTCATTGCCGGGGATGATGCGGGACGAAAGCACAACAGTGTCGCCGGGCTCGATCTTCGCGTGCTTGTGATTGTCAACTGCCGCGCGCGACAGAGCCGACATTGGCTCGCCCTGGGTGCCGCTGATCAGCACGCAAACGCGTTCCGGAGAAAAATCCCGAATCTGGCCAGGATGAATCAGCGTGCCTTCGGGAATGTTCACGTATCCAAGGTCCTGCGCGATCTCCGTTGCTTCGTTGATGGAGCGGCCAACCAATGCCAGTTTGCGCCCGTGCTCGAAGGCCATCTCCGCCACCAGCTTGATGCGATGGATGGACGAAGAAAAGCAGCTCACGAACAGTCGCCGCTTGCTGCGAGTAAAGACCTCTTCGAAGCGCGGACGCACCGCACGCTCTGATGGCGTGTATCCCGGGCGCTCGACGTTTGTCGAGTCCTGCAGCAGTAGGAGCGCGCGTTCCTTGCCGTATTCGGCGAACTGGTGCAGGTCAAAGAGATTGCCGTCAGTCGGCGTGGGATCGACCTTGAAATCTCCGGAATGAATCACGACTCCCAATGGTGTGTGGATGGCCAACGCCACGCAGTCCACCAAACTGTGGGTCACGCGAATGGGATGGATGAGAAACGACCCGATACGAAAGCGCTCGTTGGGTTTGACTTCGTTGAGTTGCGCCGAATCCAACAGCCCGTGCTCTTCCAGCTTGCCTTCGACTAATGCCAGCGTGAACTCTGTTCCGAAGACTGGCAGGTTCAGCTCGGAAAGAATCCAGGGCAGACCGCCAATGTGATCTTCGTGTCCATGGGTGAGGAGGATAGCGCGGACTTTGTCGCGGTTCTCCAGTAGATAGCCGATGTCGGGGACAACGATGTCGACGCCCAGCAGCTCTGACTCGGGGAACATGAGCCCGGCGTCAATGACAATGATGTCGTCTCCCCAGCGCAGGGCCATGCAGTTCATGCCGAACTCGCCAAGTCCGCCAAGCGGCACAATCTGAAGTTTGCCGGGGTTCATCGAAACACGATGCTAGCAGACAATCGCTGCTGGCTACTAGCTTCTGGCTACTAGCTAAAAGCAAACGCAAAGGCAAAAAGCTTTACCAAGGATTTCACGGATTGCACGGATCGCACGGATTATTCCAGAAAATATCCGTGCGATCCGTCACGAACCAAGGCCTCATATCCCTGTCATCCGTGCAGTGTGTTGCTTTGGTTCTGGCTAGCAGCTACCAGCCAGCAGCTAGCAGCTAACGCAACAGCTCTTCCAACTCAATCGACTGATCTGTTTTCTCGTCGCGGTACTTCACGATCACTGGCGTGTAGAGCGACAGTCCCCACTCCTGGCCTTTGCCGCGCGAAATGGCGCGGGCTCCGGGCACTACCACTGCTCCTTCGGGAATCACCAGTGGACGCTCGGCGGAGGCGCGATGGAGTTCTCCTCGGACGAGATCGTAAACCGGTGTGGAGCGGGTGAGGATAGTGCCGGCTCCGAGCACCGCCCGTGCACGCACTTGCGTGCCTTCATAGACACCGCAGTTTCCGCCGACCAGCACATCGTCCTCGACGATCACAGGCGAGGCGTTCACCGGCTCAAGTATGCCGCCGATTTGCGCTGCCGCGCTGAGATGAACGCGCTTGCCAATTTGAGCGCAGGATCCGACCAGAGCGTGCGAGTCCACCAGCGTGCCTTCATCTACGTATGCGCCAACATTGATGTACATCGGCGGCATGCAGATGACGGACGCGGCGACAAACGCGCCGGTGCGAATGGACGATCCGCCGGGGACCACGCGGACTTGGTCGCAAATTCGCAGAGCCCGCGGGGGAAAAGTGTTCTTGTCGACGAACGACAGGGAGTCTCCGCGCTCTTCGAGTTGCCCAAGACGAAAGCCAAGCAGAATGCCCTGCTTCACCCAGGCATTCACCGACCACTGATCTCCAGCCTTTTCGGCGGCGCGAATCTCGCCGCGGGTCAGCGCCTCGCGGAACCGCAGGAATATCGAAAGCGATTGCGGATCGTCCTTGGCGCGCGGGCCGGCATCAAAGAGGCGCACGATTTCCTGGCGCAGAGTTGACATAAATAGCTGCTAAGCTACTAAGCGGCTGAGCTTAGAAGCTTAGCAGCTTATGTCCGCTTCCCTGCAGCCCTTACTAGGACGCACCCTGGTCATCATCGCGCATCCTGATGATGAAACCATTACCTGCGGCGGTCTGCTGCAGCAGATGCGCGACCCTTGTGTGGTCTTCGCGACCGACGGAGCGCCGGAAGACGAATACTTCTGGGGCCGCTTCGGCTCGCGCGAACAGTATGCTGCCATCCGCGAAGATGAAGCCGTCGCCGCCCTGAAAGCTGTACATGTGAGTGAAGTCGAGTTTCTGGCTCGGCAGAGTTCAGCGCCTTTGACCGATCAGCGCCTCTATCGAGCATTGCCGGCTGCATTTGCGGCGCTTGCGGCAATCGTTGAACGACGGCGTCCGGAGTGCCTGCTGACGTTGGCGTACGAAGGGGGACACCCTGACCACGACGCCTGCAACTTTCTCGCGGCACAACTCGCGCGCGCCACTACGCTTCCATTGTGGGAGGCGCCTCTGTATCACCGTGACAGCAATGGCGCCGGAGTGCACCAGCAGTTCGTCGAGGAACACGGCGAGGTGTTGGAGTATGTCGTAGATGGAGAGGAGCTTGAGGCGAAACTGCGCATGCTGAGTTGTTACAAATCTCAGTTCACCTCGCTGCCTCCATTCGAAACCGGCCTGGAGCGATTTCGGCCCCAGGCGGCCTACGATTATGCTCGTCGTCCCCATCCAGGAAAATTGAATTACGAGTACTGGCAATGGCGCATGACACCCGAGGAGGTCTGCGCCGCCTTCGTCGATTTCGTTTCCGCGAAGGCTCCGCTGGAAAGATGAAAATTCCATCGGCTCAGAAACGTAGGATTTCACTACGGAGACACAGAGACACGGAGAAAACCGGGTAATTTGTAATCTGTTGTTTCGAAATTGTCAGAAAACTCAGATTTCAATTACCCGATTACGAAGTTATCCAATACCAATCTTCCTCCGTGTCTCCGTGTCTCCGTGGTTAAACCATAAGGTTGCGATTGCGAATTCTCTACATTGCATATCCGTTGCTTCCGCTTTCCGAGCACAGCGCGGGCGGGGCGGAGCAGGTGCTCTGGACTTTGGAGCGGGAGATGCATCGTCGGGGGAATGAGACGTGCGTAGCGGCGTGTCATGGATCGCAGATTGCAGGCGAACTGTTTGCTACAGGCGATTCGAATGGCCACATTGACAGCTTCGAAAAAGCGGCTGAGGAACAGAAGCGCAGAGTATTTGACTGGCTGCTTGGGGGCGGTGCCAGCGGCTTCGACTTGGTTCACGATATGAGCGGCGGGTTTTGGCCGCATGCGAACGAACTGCCCCTTCCGCTGCTGGCGACCCTGCATCTGCCTCTGGGACTCTATAAAAACGTCGAATTCGGCCTGGTTCCAGAGCGGGTGTCCTTCAACTGCGTATCGCAATCGCAGATGGCCGAATTTCGCAGTTTGCCGCGGGTACTCGGAAGCGTAGCCAATGGTATCGCTCTGGAACGCTTTGCCGCTGCGGTGGTTCCATATCGGGAACGGGAATATCTGCTTTGGCTTGGACGAATCTGTGAAGAAAAGGGCGCGCACACTGCATTGGACGTTGCCCATGCCGCCGGCGCCCGTCTAATCCTGGCCGGGACGGTGTATCCGTTTCTGTATCACCAGAAGTACTTCGCGCGAGAGATCATCCCGCGGCTTAAGCGCGCAGGCGACCGGGCCAAGTTTGTGGACCACCCGACATTCAGCGAGAAAATTGAGCTGATCCGCAACGCCCGCGCGCTGCTTATTACCAGCGAAATCAACGAGACCAGTTCCATAGTGGCGATGGAGGCCGCCGCATGCGGCACCCCAGTCATTGCGCTGCGCCGGGGCGCTCTCACCGAAGTAGTGGAGCCTGGCGTGACGGGAATATTAGTAGACAATGCGGTCGAGATGATCTCCGCACTACCTCGTGTCGCTGAGATTGATCCAATGCAGTGCCGGCAATTCTCGCAAGAGCATCATTCGGCCAAGCGCATGGCGGACGGCTATTCGGAGCTGTACGAAAAGGTCCTCGAAAGCGGCAAAGCTCTCAAATTTGCCAATGCTGGAGTAGTTCCCGGCGACTCCGCCACGGCTTTCGGAGCGGACGGTCGAGATTGTTAGCGATGTACTTCGCAGAAGCTTCTTTGTGGAGATGCGGTAATCTCATCTGAGATTGAAAATCCGCGAACATCTCACTCTGGCGCCTTACACCACCTTTCAGGTCGGAGGCCCGGCGCGTTTTTTCGTTGAAGCCGCTGATGAGAGCGAAGTGCTGCAGGCGTTGCAGCATGCCCGCAGTCATTCTCTGCCATTGTTCGTGCTCGGCGGGGGCAGCAATCTTGTAGTGGCCGATACCGGCTGGCCCGGACTGGTTCTGAAGATCGGTATCTCCGGAATCAGCACTCGAGAGAGCAATGGCAAACGGCTGTTTCACGCCGGGGCCGGCGAAGATTGGGACAAGCTCGTGGCCCTCTCCGTCGAGCAGAATTGCGCAGGCATCGAATGCATGAGCGGCATTCCCGGCACCGTGGGCGGCACTCCGGTACAGAACGTCGGCGCCTACGGGCAGGAAGTCGCGGAGACGATCACCAGTGTGCGGGTGATCGAAATTGCGACCGGGAACGTGACCGAGATGAGCAACGCCGAATGCGGCTTCTCGTATAGAACCAGCATCTTCAATTCGACGCAGAAGGGCCGGTACATTGTCACGCAAGTTTCATATTTGCTCACTCCCGGCGGCGCGCCACGCATTGACTACGCCGATCTGAAACGGCACTTTGCCGGCCGCTCTCAATCGCCCAGTTTAGGTCAAACCCGCGAGGCGGTTCGCCAGATTCGCGCGAGCAAGGCCATGCTCATTACTGCCGGAGATGATGATTGCCGCAGCGCTGGATCGTTCTTCAAGAATCCGATCGTCGCTGTGGCGGAGTACGAGCGGATTGCCGCGCTGTCAGTATGTCGCGAGCAGAAGCCGCCCAGTTATCCCGCGGAAGATGGGCAGGTGAAGATATCGGCGGCGTGGCTGGTAGAGCGTTCCGGATTCCACAAAGGCTTTGCTATGGGACGGGTGGGGATTTCGCGCAAGCACAGTCTCGCGATCGTCAATCGCGGTGGAGCTACGGCAGCGGAAATAGTGGAGTTGAAGAACAGAGTGCAAGAAGGGGTGGCGAATGTGTTCGGAGTAACGCTTCATCCCGAGCCGGTTTTTGTGGGATTCTGAAACGGCAATTTCGTAATTGTGTAATTTCGTAATCGGGTAATTTGAAAAACAGGAGATGCATCGTAAGTGAAAGAAACAATTATGAAACATCCCAATTACCAGACTACGAAATCCCCGGTCGCTGCCACATTCGTACTTATAATGAATCCAACACGCTGGGAATCATAAATGCTAATCAAGAAAGCTGCCGATATTCCTTCTTCTGAAATCACGCCAAAATCTCTCTACCTGGATCGGCGCAAGTTCATCTCCGGGGCCACGATCTTTGGCGCCGCGCTGGCCACCGGCGCTTGTGAGATGGCGCGTCCATCGCAAACCGTTGAGGCCAACACCAAGCTCTCCACCGTGAAGAGCTCCTTCTCGACTGACGAGAAGCTGACCCCGCTGAAGGACATCAGCAACTACAACAATTTTTATGAATTCAGCGTGGACAAATATGGGCCGGCAGACCTGGCGCGCAACTTCAAGACCAGTCCCTGGAAGGTGCAGGTGACGGGCGCGGTCGCGCAGAAGAAAACCTATGATCTTGACGAGTTGATGAAGCTGGCCTCGCTGGAAGAGCGGATTTATCGCATGCGCTGCGTCGAAGGCTGGTCGATGGTGATTCCCTGGGTGGGATTCCCGCTGAGCAAGCTGATCGATCAGGTGCAGCCCACGTCGAAAGCCAAATATGTGGCCTTCACTTCCGTTTACCGGCCCTCCGAAATGCCCGGCCAGCGCTCGAACGTGCTCGACTGGCCTTATACGGAAGGCCTGCGAATGGACGAAGCCATGAATCCGCTCACGCTGCTTACTTTTGGAATGTATGGCGAAACGCTTCCCAATCAAGACGGCGCGCCGGTACGGATTGTGGTGCCGTGGAAATACGGCTTCAAAGGGATCAAGTCGATCGTAAAAATCGATTTCGTCGGCCACGAACCGGCAACCGCATGGAATAAAGCTGCGCCCAACGAGTATGGTTTCTATTCAAACGTGAATCCCAACGTTGATCATCCCCGATGGAGCCAGGCGACCGAACGCCGCATTGGCGAATTCCTGAAACGCAAAACGCTGATGTTCAACGGATACGGCGACCAGGTCGCGAGCCTGTATAGCGGGATGGATTTGAAGAAGTATTTTTAGCTTCTGGCTGCTCGCTACTGGCTACCAGCTAACGGCAAAAGCAAAACCAAGAGCAACAGCTTTACCACGGATTTCACGGATGTACACGGATCGCACGGATCTATATCAAGCAAGAGAAAGAAATGAATCCGTGCAATCCGTGCTCGTGCCGTGAAATCCGTGGTAAAGCTGTTGCTCTTGGTTTTGTGTCTTGGCTAGCAGCCAGCAGCTAGGAGCCAGCAGCTTTTTTTCATGCCTCGCCGATTCATCATTCTCCTTAAAGTCCTCGTCTGGGCGCTTTGTCTTTCGCCGGTAAGCTTGCTGGTCTGGAAGGCGACTCATGATGAGCTCGGCGCTAATCCGCTGAGCGAGATCACGTTTTCGACCGGACACTGGACCCTTTACCTGCTGCTGATCACACTGGCGATTAGTCCGCTGCGGAAGCTCTCCGGGCTGAACTGGTTGATTCGCTTCCGGCGAATGGTCGGGCTGTTCGCGTTTTTCTACGGCTGCCTGCACCTGATGACCTATCTCTGGTTCGACAAGTTCTTCGATATCCATGAGATCGTCAAAGACGTGTACAAGCGGCCCTTCATCACCGCCGGATTTACTGCGTGGTGCCTGATGGCCCCTCTCGCGTTTACGTCGACGGCAGCTTCGATTCGACGCTTGGGAGGAAAACGCTGGCAGAACCTGCATCGGTTGATCTATGGCAGCGCCATAGCGGGCGTCGTCCACTTCTGGTGGCTGGTAAAACGCGACCTCACCCGCCCGGAGATCATGGCCGGCATTCTGGCCGCGCTGCTGGCGTTCCGGATCGTCGACCGGATCGCATCGCGTAAGCCGGCGCCCGCATTGAAGTCGGTCCCCACGTCCTGAGGCGACGAGCAGGCAAGCACATCCTCGTACGCTGGCTGGTAGTAATCAACAAGGCAGTCTAGCTTGGAAGGTTCCTGGAAGGCTGCCGATTGACTGCTCGATCTGCGTTACTGCTGCTCATTTTTAGCTTCTCCATTTTCGCCTCAGCTCAGACCCCTGACACCGCCACCATACACGGCATTGTCATCGATCAGAGTCAAGCTGCCATTCCTGGTGTGCAGGTCACCGCCACCAACAGCCTGACTCGTCTGCAGCGCAGCGTGCACACCGATCATTCTGGAAGCTTTTCTCTCGCCGGACTTCCCGTTTCGGGAACGTATGCGATTACGGCCAGCAGGCAAGGATTTGCCGACGCTCATCTGGAAGGAATCACACTCAGCGGTGGCACGAGCGCGAACCTCAAACTGGAACTCAGCGTGACGGGTGGCGAGACGCAGGTCGATGTTACCGGAATTGCCGGAGAAGTTCGCACCGACGAACCCCAACTTGGCGATCTTCTGGGGACCTCGCAAGTGGAAGAAACGCCGCTTCTAAACCGGAGAATCACTTTCCTGCCTTTGCTGAACGCGGCCAATCGTCCGGCGATCAATCAGGGCGACGCGTTCATGAATGAGAACTTGTTCACCACCAATGGCGGAGGGCGGCGGCAAGCATGGTTCGAAGTCGATGGCGGAACCGGCGATGACTTGTGGGGAAGACAGACAATCTTCTCCAACATTCCGGTCGATGCTGTGCAGGAGATGACGGTTCTGGAGAACGCATTTTCCGCCGAGTACGGAGCCAGTGCGGGGAGCGTAGTCAACATCGTTACGCGCAGCGGCGGCAATCAGTTTCATGGTGATGCGCTCGGGCTTTTCCGGCCGTCGTCGCTCGGGGCCAAACTGTCCGGATTCACTACGACGAGCGCCGCCAATGGCAACGATCTCACCAGCGACAAATTGACGCAGGGCGCAGCTTCGCTTGGTGGTCCGATTGGCGCCAGCAATCGCACTCATTTTTTTCTGTCCGGCGAATATAGCTGGCAGGACCGTGCCTCTCCGATTACATCTCCGATCGCTCTCGGCAGCTTCGTCGGACACTATCGCGGATGGCTGGCTTATGCGCGCCTCGACCATCAAATCAACGAAAACAATACTCTCTTCCTGGTTGAAGATGCCGACAGTTTTCATGACACCAACCCAAACGGCACCGTTGGTGGCAATACCCTGCCTACAGTGGACCGCATCTTTAAACGGCGCACCTACTCGACGGAGCTGGGGGAAACGGCAATCCTGAGTTCTTCCCTGCTGAACAATGCGCGCCTGCAGTTTCAGCTGGCTTCACCGATCACGGAGTTTGATCCGGTCGTTTTGGGAACGCAGTTCGTCGTTCCAACAACGTCTGGGGGAACCTTCACCACCGGGACCTCGCAATCGGCTCTGCTGCAGAACCGGCAGTACCAGGCTGCGGACACGTTTTCAGCTTCGTGGGGACGTCATCAAGTGCGATTCGGAGCCGATGTCATTCACGCGCACAACGGCGGCGACAGCAAGGAATTTGGCGGCCCGATTTTTCTTGGACAGTTCACGTACAAAACCTGCACGCAAAGCCTCTCCATTTGTGAGGGCCCGGCGTTTCTTGGAGACATCGCGAACGTCAACAGCTACACCCAAAGCTTCGGCAATGGAAGCTACACCGTCGATGACACGCTCTGGGCATTGTTTGTGCAGGATGATTTTCGACTACGTCCCGACGTTACCATCAACTTCGGTTTGCGTTATGAACAACAGACGTTCACCGATTCGAGAAAGGATTTCGCGCCTCGATTCGGCTTCGTTTACAACCTGCACGGCCATGACACCACTACGCTTCGCGGTGGCTTCGGAATCTACTACTCGCAGGTAGTCGATAATTCCGAAGCGAATTACGCGCTCTCCGGACCGACCGGGGTATTCAACTTCACCGCGCAAGCCGGACAGATCGGTTTTCCGCAGAGTGTTTCCGCAGCTCCGCTGCAGGCATTCCCATCGGGCGCGGTGCTGCCGCCGCGCAGCATCTATATCCGCCCGGGCAGGGCCTCGTTTTATGACCAATTCTTCCCGGTTGCCACTCTAACCCAATATCCTGACGCACTGCTGAATCCATACTCGGAACAATGGACCCTAGGGATCGAACATCAGTTCGTCCCGGACTGGGTGCTGAGTATGGATTATGTGGGTTCCCACACCGTGAAGATTAATCGCCCGCTGGACGTGGATGCGCCCGCACCATTCGTCCGCACCGCGCCAGGGCAAGTGCGGACAGCGCAGGCGGCCAACTGCACGCGGCCGTTCTGGATGTCCTTTTATTCCCAGAATGGTTTAGCGTGCAATCCAGCGAAAGCCACCGGTCCACAACCGCCCTATACCGTCATCCAGACCGACATAAATGACGGCTACGCGCACTACAATTCCTTCAACTTGAACCTCAACCACCGCTTCACCAGCCGGTTCTCCATGCTGGCCAGCTATGTGTACTCGCATACCAGCGACAACGTGGATCCCGACGTTCCCCAGCAGAATCCTAATGATCCGAATTTTGTCGGCGCGGCCGAGTACGGCGACGCCATTTTCGACCAGCGCCATCGCTTCGTCCTCAGCGGATTCTATGTCGCGCCGTTGCACATCACGGTCGGCGGAGTAGGCACTCTGGCCTCGGGACTGCCGTTCAACATTACGACCGGCGCGAACAATTTCGGCGATCCCGGCGCAACAGCGGATCGTCCCGTGATCGACGGAGTAGTAGTTGGACGCAATACCGGGAGAGGTCGAGCGATTTACGAGGTCTCGCCATTTGCAGAACGGCCTTTCCCGCTTGGGAGCGAGCGCGTGCAACTGGATCTTCGCGCGGAAGCCTTCAATGTTTTCAACCACGCCAACTTTGTGGGCTACAACGGCGTGTTTGGGAATGGAGCCACTCTGCCGGCCAACTCCACCTTCGGCCAGCCGCTTGCCGGCATCACGAACCAGTTGGCGGCGCGATCGTTTCAGTTCTCGGCAAAGCTCACGTTCTAGAAGTATTACGGGTTTAAGGGACATGACCGGCCTCTAACTCACGAGATCAGCGAAACCGCCTGGGATGCGAAGCATGCCAACTTAGGCCAACATTCACAGGCTGGGATTGGGCAGAAAAACCGCGTGCAAGGATCGGAATCTAATGCATTCTGTTAAATGAACCAAACAATTGGTGGTGCGCGGGTACGCTGGATGTTCGTTAAGGATCAAAGGACAAAATGTTGTCTCACGTACTAAGGCTTTCAAATTAGCACGTGGAGCAATTCGGCGTTTTTCGTTGCATTTTAAGGAAGAAATCCCTACACTCGGAGGTTTTACAGGAAGGCCGGGAAGCTCTCTGAGAGCAATCGCTTTGTTGATGAAAGAGCGGTGCTTATCTGAATCCCGGCAGGTTTTGGATTAATCGAATAACCATCATAGGCAAGGTGAACTAATGGCAAAACGTCGCGGAAATCCGAATTGGGGAAAGCCGGAGCCGATTGGACCGGTAGTTCCCGTCGTAACCTCGTTCGAACAGGCAGTAAAGGAATTCAAGCTCATGCCTGAGCAATATCTGCGCTCGACGCGTTTGCGCGAGTGGGCGCGGAAGAACAAGAATTCCAAGTACATTCCAGAGCCGCTGCTGGAAGCTTGGGGATTCGAAATCGAGTCAACGCTGTAAGCTGAGCTGAGACGCAACAAAGGCCGCCTTTCGGGCGGCCTTTGCTTTTCGACCAAGTGCCGAGCTCGCTCTTTCTGCAAGTTTTAACCACAGAGGGACACTGAGGAACACAGAGGAATCTAAACGAAGGTTTTCCTCCGCGCTCCTCTGTGCCCTCCGTGGGTAAATGAGTTCCAGAGGCGCGGGCTAGGTACCCATGCCTTGGCGCTTACTTTCCGCCGCTTGGGCGTTTCTCGTCTTCTCCCGATTCGCCGGCTTTCAGCGGGTTTCGCGGGCCAATGGCCGGGCCCGGCGGATCATTGGTAACGGTATAGAGCTGGCCGTCACGCAGATACAGCTTCTGCATCTCCGGCAGCGTGAACGGACGCGCGCCGCGGCGGCCAAAGACCGCCACTTGATTGCCGCTCTCATCGACGGCACGGTCGCGATCGACACCCTTTGAGACGATTAGCGCAGGGCCTTTCGTTTTGTAGCGGGCAATTAGCTTCGGAGTCGGCTCTGGGCTGAAACCGTAGAACTTGGGATTGTCCTCCGGTGAGAACAACTGGATGACTTTGAATCCGGCCTCGCCGTCGGCCACGAAGGCAAACTGGCTGGAGCTGACCATGCCAATCTTCAAATCGCGCGTGTCTTTGAGCTGTCCATTGGCGTTGAACATCTGGTCCAGTTTGGGCTGCTCCGGGCGCTCGACATCGACGATCGCAATGCCGTCTTTGCCGTCAGAAATGTAGGCGTAGGTGCGCGCGACATAAACGTTACGCGCGTCGTTGAGCGGAACTTTCGCGTTCTCAAGGAACTTGGGCTCGGCCAGGTTGGTTACATCCAGGACCTTGAGGCCGTCTTTGTCCGTGATGAAGGCATAGCGGAACTGCACAGCCACACCGGTGGGTTGATTGAGCATCGGCGCGCCGATCTCGGCAGTGATCTTGGGGTGCAGCGGATCGTCAAGGCTGACGACCTCCAGGCCGCGATCGCACAAGATGTAGGCGTAGACGCCGGCAATGGTAATGCGACGGGCTCCCGTCAGTTTTCCGTCCGGATTGAAGGTCACCGCGCGATGGAGGAAGTTGTTCGCCGGATTTCCATCGAGCAGCGTGCCCACTCCCGCAAAATCCTTTTTGTCCGTCAGCTTGTTGCCAATGACGATCAGGCCTTCTTTGCTGTCTGTCCCGTAAAGGAATCCATACATCAAGTGGATCTTCTGCTCTTCGTTCTGAGGATATTCGGTGCGAAGGGGATCGACGGCGAGGGTGCTCGGAGTGGCAATGGCGGTTGCGTATTTGCTCCTGACGTACAACCTCTGTCCTAGCGGCGACACCGGCGCGGTGGTGATCTTCTCGGAAAAGTCCTTGTTATCGATCTGGGCAACGTCATAGATCCGGAAGCCGCCCTTGCCGACCGCGGCATACAGATATTCGCCACGCAGCTGAACATCGAGCACTTCTTCTCCGCCCAGCTTTGCGCGTACCGTGTGCTCATCAACATCTTCCAGTTCCAGGTGGTGCTTCACATGATCTTCATAGTTTTTGGGATAAGCGATTTTCTGGAAGTCGCTGCCATAGATCGCCGGCGGTTCGTCGTGTTCCGCGACCGCGATGGCATTAAAACCATCATCTCCAGTAGCGACATAGATGTAGCGGCCCATGAAGTTGACGAAGTTCGTGCCCTGAATAAAGAGCTGAGCCATCCACGCGTTGTTGTCCTTCTGCTGCGAGACGTGGCAATCAACACACTCTTTGGTTTCCTTGGCGCGGACAGTATGCGGCACGTAGGTACTGAACGCCTGGCCGCTGAATCCCGGCGCGGAGATGGTTTGCTGCTGGTAATAAAGCCAATCGCGTTGGCCATTCTGGGAGCTGACGATAATGGCACAGGCGGAACGGGCAGGCGACACTCGGTTTCCGGTTACGGTCCCGTCGATCCCGAGCATGTACACGTCGTCGCGAAGGACCATGAAGTCGTAGGCGGTCCAATTGCGCGTCATCAAGCCTTCATTGTGCAGCATGGGCATGCGTTGATTGGCAGTCATGGCCAGGTGACAGCCAAAGCAGCTGGTCGTCCATGAGGTATGGCAGCTCTGGCAACTCATCTTGCTGGAGGAATGGGCGAGTTTGGTGAGGTCGTTTTGATCGACGATCGCTCCCCATGTGACTCCATCCTTCTGGATGGTCTTGGCCAACCGGGATTTCTCACTGTAATGGGGGCGGCCGGGAGTGATGGTGTCGAGAACCTGTACAACTTCCCACTCCAAATCTTTATTCATGATCGAGCGTTGATACAGCCGGTCGCCCTTCCAATAGAACTGCCGCTCACCAAAGGGAGTGGTTCTGGCGCCCATGTTGATCCCGTGATCTGGTGCGGCTGGACCGTTCATCACCAGGGTGGCGCGCGAGGTCACGTCGCCGTGGCAGCTTTCGCAGGTCACAACGATTACGTTTCGGCTCTCGCCATAGAGCTTGCCATTGCCATGGCTGTCCTGCTCGAAGTGGCAATCGGCGCACTGCATGCCCTTTTCCTCGTGGATGTCGGCGAGGTGGACGGCTTTTTTGAATTTGTCTTTATCGTTCCAGTCCACGATGTGATCGTCGGCGTCGAGCAGATTGCCTTTGCGATCGTGCTTGTATACCGCGCGAAAGATCCAGCCGTGGCTGTGGAAGTCGGCAAACTGCGTCTTGTCGAGCTGTTTGTTGAACTCCGGCGATCCTACTTGACGCAGGAAGCTCACGTCGCGCCATTTGCCGCGGTCGGTAGCGCCTTCCGGATCGCGTACTTCAGCGTCATGCAGCTCCTGCTGGGTGGGATCGTGCTGCTCCTTGGGATACATCTTCTCGCCATCGACTTCGTTGTCCCACCAGGTGTAGCCGTAGTAAGTGGTGACCATATTCGTGCCTGGATGCATGTGGCAGACCATGCATTGGCTCGACGGGATGGAGAGGGTGAACATGTGGCGCAGTGGATGCCCATGTTCATTTTTGGGAATCGTCGGATCGATCTGCTGCGACATTCCCTGATTACCGTATTGGGCGTATTGCGCCGAGTGCCCGGGATCGCGATCGTTCGCGTAGATCACGTGGCAGCCTGTGCATCCGCTCTGGCGGTAGTCGCCGGGCTGTTCGTTGGTCCCGGGGAATGACAGTAGAGGATCGAACAATCGGGTCTTCTGCAAGCCCAGAAAAACGGGATCGGTACGCAGTTCGGTTCCGAAGCCGCGCGTAGAGAGCTTTACGTCAGGACGTCCGGGATCTTCTTCGGAGATAGGATTACCGATCTCGCCCTTTTCCTCTCCGCCGCGCTCGAAGACGCGCAGCACGTTGCCGGGTTGTGATATTTCCCACCGCTCGAGCGGATCGAGGAACGGCAGCACACCTTTTTTCCTGGTCTCTTCGGGTGTGGGCGGAGGCCAGGTGATCAGGCGCTGCGGCTTGCCATCCATCGAGTAGCTCTCACCAAAGCGAGCATCTTTCAGGGGATAACCGCCGTTGTTGTACAGCGCTGCCTCCCACAGCAGGGCGCCGTGCGTCATCATGCTGGTGCGGACTTGATGGACCTCTTCCATGTGGCACCCGGAACGCCCGCAGGTCAGGGAAGAAATGCGATTGTCGCCTGGGTTGACGAACTTCACCCACTCCGCGCTCTCTTTCAGCCAGTGGGTGTAAGGGCGTACTCGGTTGGCAGACCTATTCTCGTCATCGGCGAAGCGCGCTCGAGGGTGGGCTTTGTGTTTGGCCTCATCGTATTGCGGGGTACCGGCGGCCGCGGTATTCATCACGGTCGCGTCGCCACCATGGCAATCGGTGCAGCCAATTCGCACCGTGCTGGTGCTATGCATGGTGACGCTGTCGATTGGAGTATGACAGCCCGAACTCATGCAGCCTCGCGTTTTCGCGTCAGCCTCTGCCTGAGTCTGGCGGATCAGAAGTTGCGACCCGCGCCTCTCCGTACGCTCGTT
Source organism: Terriglobales bacterium (assembly GCA_025980765.1). Lineage (GTDB taxonomy): Bacteria > Acidobacteriota > Terriglobia > Terriglobales > Acidobacteriaceae > Gp1-AA112. The sequence continues at coordinate 39,740 of JAICXB010000015.1, read as the reverse complement.
GATGGCCTCACTGCTCTGGTCCTGCTGCTGCGGAGGGGTCGCCGCCTGAGTATTGCTCTGATTCTGCTTGTGCGCCGCCGGCCGGGCTTGCACCAACACGCACATCATGAAGATGAAAACGACTGCCGATCCGATAACTGCCCGCAAGCTGCGTGATTTTTTTAGGTGTTCCATGAAGAAAATTCATTTCGTGATTTCGTGATTTCGTGATCTCGCGATTTCAAATCGCCCGATCACCCGATCACGAAATCACTCGATTCCCTAGTCGCCTTGGTCGAGAAATCCCTAGAACATGAACCTCAGCAATGCAAATCCGCTGACTAAAGTCTTATTTGTGTAAACATCCCGCAAACCCTGGGCGGGAACCAGGCCGGTGACTCCGGCTTCAAAGACCATATTTTCTGACAACGGCGGGCGATAGATGATGCCCGTCCCGAAATCGCCGCCGATGCCGCGGTGGATGTGATTGGTGAATAGCGTCAGCTCCAGCGGGGCAGTGTGCACAAACTCCAGATAATTGAAGTTCACTACCCAGCGCATCTTGGGCGTGATATCGAAATCCGCCCCGGCGTTGTACACGTAGGCGCCAGGGTTCACGTAATTGGCCTGGCCCTCGTCCTTGCTGGCGCGCAGATCGGGAAAGAGACTATCGGGCGATTTGAGGCCGATCAACGTGCTGGTCAGACGAATGCCTTCGCGGTTCCAGAAACTGAAGTCGCCACCGGCAAAACCCTGCGATTCATCAATGGAATCGTATCCGCGGGCGATGCGGTCGCGCGGATTCTTGTCTCCCGAGGCGTAGAAGAACGAACTGCGAAAACGCACCCAGTCTTTATCTAATGAGAGCTCGAGCGCCGCCATCTGAGCATTGATGTCCACGCCATCGCAAAGTCCAGGCCCTTTCGCGCAAGGCAAGAAGCGGCGCGACGCTACCTGATTGTCGGTGTCGTATCCAAGCACCTGGTAGAAGGCATGCGAGACGTTGATGCGCTTGATGTGCCCATTGCTGGTCCAGCCGATGTAATGCGACCGAATGCCATGTGGCGTGACCACGCCAATCGGTTCGGGCCGGGTGATGACTCCGTTGTTGTTGAAATAAATAGAGGGGTCATCCTTATCGAAGTGGTAGCTGAACTCGGTGGTATATCCCTTGAAGAGAAAGTCCTGAATGTAGAGGTTGGCAATCATCACCTGCTGATGACGATCGTTAAATGTATTCAGGCCGCTGTTGGTGTCTTTCTCCAGGTGATAGAAGTAGGCCAGGTTGTATTCGAGGCGGTCAGACTTCAAATTGCCAAAAATACGCAGTCCCGGCTGCTCTTCGTTGTAGACGAACCCGCGGAAATCACTTTGGAACTGCTGAATTCCCGCGCGCACGGAGATGAAGTCGTAGTTAGGACTGAGATCGTGGATCTTGTACTCGACAAATGCTTGTTGCAGTCCCACATGATCGTCGAAACGGTCCGTCCCGCGCTGGGGATTGATGTTCACAATGCCGCGCTCGCGGGTCTCAAGGTAATTCACGGAGAATGCCGGGGTGAAGACGATTCGCCAGTCCTTCGGCTTAAAGCTGGTATCGCCGTGATAGAGCTCTCCGGTGAAACGGAAAATTTGATCTATAAAGAATTGCCCGCCTCTGCCGAAGAAGACGAACGAGCCGGGATTGCGGGCGGCAACCAGACTGGGAGTTGGCAGCCGGCGCGCATCCAGCGCGCTGACTGCACTGCCGGTGAATGCAAAAAACGTCTGGCCGCCAAAGATCGGATAGTCGCCTTTCAGCTTGTTGCGATCGAAAGGATCGAACCAGTGCCCCTTGGTATTTACGTATTCGCCCGAATTGGGATATCGGCGATAGCTCTGCAGAGGATCCTGGTCATTCCCATCGGTCGGATCCCAGCGGTAAGTCTCGACCTTAAAATTTTCGTTCTCTGTGGGCGGAGTTTGGACTGTCGCAGTCTGCTGTGGCGTGGTTTCATTCGGACGCCGCCGCAGCTCGCGATAAGGTTCTTCCGTCTCGGCGGTAGTCTGTCCGGCCTCGGGCGGAACTGCTCCCGCCAGCGGCCGATCCATAGGACCCGTTGCCACGTTATTTGCCGTTGCACGGAGTTTGATTTCGACCGACAGCACTTCCCCGGAACCAACCTGAACCTTCGGCTGGCTGAAACTCTGATAGCCCTGCGCACTCAGATCAAGCTGATAAGTGCCGGCGGTCAAATCCCGCACGCGAAAGACGCCGTCACCGTTGGTCATCGTCTCGAACGGCTTGCCGCCATTGGTATCGCGCAATACCACCTTACTGCCAACCAGCCCGCGGCCATCTTCGGTTGTTACAAGACCTTCAATGGCGCTGGTTGTAATCACCCGCTGGTGCGGCAAACGCCGCTGCGAGCCGGGTATGACTCGGTTGTGCTCCTTCTCCTGGGGTTCCGGAATTGTCTGTTGAGGATTTGGCGTTGCAGCGGTGGCCGTCTCCGCCGTTGATGAAGATTGCGACTGAGGTGCTGCAGAAGCCGCCGTCGTAGCGGCGGACGCATTCATTGCGCGGAGTAATGCCTGGCGCATTTCCGCCCCACCAGACGAAGTCTGCGCCTGAAGCACAGGCACGACAAAGCATAGGGCAGCGAGCAGAGCCCCGGAGATGCGCGTGAGATACCAGCTCATAACCGATCAAACCTTTCCGGTTGAGGCGCCATTGGGCGAGTGAGCCGAGCTAAAAAATGGAGTCCGTACTTGGTATCACAAACCTGTGACCGGCTTCAAGCAGAACCCGGGGGGAGACGTTCTTTATAAGGAACGCAAGCAAGACATTTTCGGATTACGGAAAGATTTGCACAAGAGAAAAATTTATTCACAACGGAGGCACTGAGAAGGGATTTTGTAATTGAGTAATTTCGTAATTGAGTAATTGAAGTGCCTGGGTCTTGGTTTTCAATTACCAAATTACCCGATTACACAATTACCCGATTCCTGTCTGGTGAAAAAGATTTGCGCGCATTGTGGAACCCGAATACAGTTCAAAATCATGCGCCTTACCTGGCTCGATTGGTCGGCCATCCTTGGATATTTCGCCATCACCATCTTCATGGGCCTCTATTTCCGGCGACGCTCCGGAAGCAGTATGGAGGAGTACTTCGTCTCGGGACGCACGGTCTCCTGGTGGCTGGCCGGAACCTCCATGGTGGCAACCACGTTTTCCGCCGACACTCCCCTGCTCGTAACCGGCATCGTGTACAAGCAGGGCATCGCCGGAAACTGGCTGTGGTGGTCGTTCCTGCTGTCAGGCATGATGACGGTTTTTCTCTTTGCCCGATTGTGGCGGCGCTCTGGACTTCTGACCGATGTGCAATTTGCCGAGATGCGTTACTCCGGCAAACCGGCTGCATTTCTCCGGGGCTTTCGCGCCGTCTACATCGGCCTGCTCATGAACTGCCTGATTCTCGGGTGGGTCACCAAGGCGATGGTCAGCATTGTGGCCGTGGTGATGGGAGTGAACGAACGCGCGGCGCTGGCGATTTGCATCTTTGTCGTGATTCCCTTCACCGGACTTTATGTCGCAATTGGCGGATTGTGGGGAGTGCTCTGGACTGACTTGTTTCAATTCATCTTAAAGATGGGCGTAGTGACCGCGGTGGCCTACTACGGCATCAGCGCCGTCGGAGGAATGCACGCGCTGATTGCGAAACTTGGCCTGGCTCTGCCTCCCGATCCAAAGCTGGCGCATGGCGATATTCTGAAATTTTTCCCCGACTTCTCTCAAGGCCTTACTTCACAAGCGTGGTGGACGCTTCCGGTGATCACGCTGCTGGTCTTTCTCGGGCTGCAATGGTGGGCGTTCTGGTATCCCGGAGCCGAACCCGGCGGCGGCGGATACATCGCGCAGCGCATCTTCAGCGCCAAAGACGAACGCCAGGGACTTCTCGCTGTTCTGTGGTTCAACATCGCGCATTACGCGATCCGTCCCTGGCCCTGGATTCTCACCGCGCTTTGCGCCATCGTGATGTATCCGCATTTGGGCCATCCCGAGGAGGGCTACATGCTGGTGCTGGTCCAGCACCTGCCGGCCTCGCTGCGCGGCCTGGCTGTCGCCGGCTTCCTGGCTGCATTCATGTCCACCATCGCGACGCAGCTCAATTGGGGCGCGTCATACCTGGTTGCCGATTTCTACAAACGTTTCTTTAAGCAGGACGGCTCGCAACAGCACTATGTACGCGTGTCACGGATTGTGACTGTGATCCTGGTGGTTTGCGCCGCCATTGTCGCCGCCCAGCTCACGTCCATCGAAGCCGGATGGCAGTGGGTGCTGGAGCTGAGCGCCGGCACTGGCGCCGTCTATTTGTTGCGCTGGTACTGGTGGCGCATCAATGCCTGGAGCGAGATTTCGGCGATGGCCGTTGCCTTGGTAGTCGCTCTGGGAATTCGCTTCACTCAGCCCTTCCAGGGCAACGATGCTGTGCTTTTTGCCAAGACCGCGGGCACAACTACCGCCATCACCACCCTGGCGTGGATCATCGCCACCTATGCCACCCGGCCTGAAACCCAGGAAGTTCTCGTTCGCTTCTATCGCCATGTCCGTCCCGACGTGCGTGGATGGAAGCACATTGCATCCATCGCAGGCGATGTTCGACCCACGCGCGACCTTGGCCGCAATCTCGGCCTGTGGATACTCGGCTGCACCATGGTCTATTCCTTCTTATTTGGGTCAGGTTACGCGATTCTCGGCCGGCCGGTGCGCGGAACTGTCCTTCTGGTGATTGGCATCGTGTGCCTGTTCATCATGCTCCGCCAGCTGAAGTCGTTCGTAGCCGAGCCGGAACCGGCAAGCAGCGCCGCAGAAGCACCGGCATTCATGTCGCACTGAAGGAAGCTGCTAGCTGCTGGTTGCTGGCTGTCGGCCAAAACAGAACGTCCGGTCGATTCAGGCTGACCCTGTGCGCGTCGAGCACATGCGATTTAAGCGGCTGATGGACTTTGAGTGAGGGAAGACCACTATGTCGGCATTGGTAGAAGCTGCTGGCTGCTGTGAAAACCGAAGTCCGACGATTTCGGGACAACCTTGTGCGCCTGTCGCACATTCGATCTGAGCGGCTGTTGAAGTTGGATTGAGCGCCACCATCATCCAGCCGACCCGCCACGGCACAGCGACGATTCCCAGAAATTCAAGTCTTCACTTCACCCGATGACCCGATCACCCCATGACCCGATTTCCTGCATTGAGTGACTTTCACTCAACTTTTGCCTCCAGAGACTTGACAACGCCCACAAGTTCTCTTTACAATTAGCACTCGTAAGGCTGAAGTGCTAACAAGCTGCTTCCAGCCGGGATCGTCCATTCTGGGCGGTCGATTTGGGTCTCATAGATTTCAACAACTTACAACAAAAGGAGTCAATTCATGGCAGCAAAGCTGACCCCGTTACATGACCGCATTCTGGTTCGGCGCATTGAAGAAGGCGAGTCCATTCGTGGCGGCATCATTATTCCCGACACTGCGAAAGAAAAGCCGCAGGAAGGTGAAGTGATCGCCGTTGGCAAAGGCAAGAGCAACAACAAAGGCGAAGTATTTCCGCTGGATGTCAAGGAAGGCGATCGCGTTCTGTTCGGCAAATATGCCGGCAGCGAAGTGAAGATAGACGGCGAAGAGTTCCTCATCATCAAGGAAGAGGAAATCTACGGCGTTCTCACTGGCGTGGCGAAGTCGGTGAAGAAGGCAAGTTAGCTCCTAAGCTGCTTAGCTGCTGAGCTTCTAAGCCAGCGGCGAGAAAACTTGAAGCAGCCGACGGATTCAATTTTGGAGCTCAGAAGCTTAGAAGCTCAGAAGCTCCACCAGCAAACATCTTAAGGAGATTGAAGCAATGGCAAAGCAGATCGTACATGGCGAGGATTCGCGGCAGGCGATTCTTCGTGGCGTCAACGTACTCGCTGACGCGGTGAAGGTGACGCTCGGTCCCAAGGGCCGCAACGTGGTCATCGAGAAGAAATTTGGTTCGCCGACCATCACCAAGGACGGCGTGACCGTGGCCAAGGAAATTGAACTCAAAGACGCGCACGAGAACATGGGCGCGCAGATGGTGCGCGAAGTCGCTTCCAAGACTTCCGATGTTGCCGGCGACGGCACCACCACCGCGACCGTACTGGCGCAGGCCATCTTCCGCGAAGGCGTGAAGACCGTAGCTGCCGGCGCGAATCCAATGGCGTTGAAGCGCGGCATCGAGAAGGCCGTGACTGCCGTGGTAGGCACCGCGGACGCCGAGGGTAACCGCAACAATGATGGAGCGCTGAACAAGTTCTCCAAGCCTGTGACCGGCGACATGATCGCGCAGGTCGGCACCATCTCCGCAAACAACGACGAAACCATCGGCAAGATCATCGCCGAGGCCATGAAGAAAGTCGGCAAGGACGGCGTGATCACCGTGGAAGAGTCGAAGACCATGGAGACTCAGCTCGAAGTTGTGGAAGGCATGCAGTTCGACCGCGGCTATCTGTCTCCCTACTTCGTTACCGATCCGGAGCGGATGGAAGCCGTCATGGAAAACCCGCTCGTTCTCATTTACGAGAAGAAGGTCAGCTCCATGAAAGACCTGCTCCCGCTACTCGAGCAGGTAGCCAAGAGCGGCACTCCGCTGCTCATCATCGCGGAAGACGTGGAAGGCGAAGCGCTGGCGACCCTCGTGGTCAACAAGCTGCGCGGCACTCTGAACGTCGCTGCCGTAAAGGCGCCTGGATTCGGCGATCGCCGCAAAGCCATGCTGCAGGACATCGCAATCCTGACCGGCGGCAAGGCCATCACTGAAGACCTTGGCATAAAGCTGGAGAACGTGCAGATCGGCGATCTCGGCAAGGCCAAGCGCATCACCATCGACAAAGACAACACCACCATCATCGAAGGCAAAGGCTCGACCAAGGAGATCGAGGGTCGGGTGAAGGAGATTCGCGCCCAGATCGAAAAGACCACCAGCGACTACGATCGCGAGAAGCTCCAGGAACGCCTGGCGAAGCTCGTGGGCGGCGTGGCGGTGATCAAGGTCGGCGCTGCGACTGAGACCGAGATGAAGGAGAAGAAGGCTCGCGTGGAAGACGCGATGCACGCAACTCGCGCGGCTGTGGAAGAAGGCATCGTCCCCGGCGGCGGTGTGGCTCTGGTGCGCTGCATCGATGCGATTGACGCCCTCAAGCTCGAGGGCGATGAGCGGATCGGCGCGCAAATCGTGCGCCGCGCGCTGGAAGAGCCGCTGCGTCAGATCGTCGGCAACTCCGGCGAAGAAGGCGCGGTAGTGATCGGCAAGATCCGCGAGTCGAAGGATTCAAACTTCGGCTACAACGCCCAGACCGGTCAATTCGAAGACCTGGTCAAGGCAGGCGTGATCGATCCGACCAAAGTCACGCGCACTGCCCTGCAGAACGCCGGCTCCATCGCCGGTCTGATGCTGACCACCGAAGCCCTGGTGAGCGAAATTCCGGAAGAGAAGAAGGAAGTCGGAGCTCCCGGAGGCCACGGCGGCATGGGCGGCATGTACTAGGAAGCTGCTGGCGGCTAGCCGCTAGCTGAGGCCCCGCGAAAGCGGGGCCTTTTTATTGTCCACTCAGTCCACGAAGTCCACATCGTCCACTAGGATTCACGCCGCCTGGCAGCACGCGTGAATGGCGGCCTCTTCGGATTCATGCATCTCCAGAACGTCGGACAAGCGCGTCAGCCGCAACATCTCCGCGATCTCCGCGGGGACGTTGGCCAGCAGGAGCTGCGAGTTCAGCGCCTGCGCATTCCTGCACCACCCCGCCAAAATGCCGAGGCCGCCTGCGTCAATCTGCTCCACTCCTCCGAGGTTCAGAACGCACTTCCTGAAACGGGAAAAAGCCTTTTCGAGAGAACCACAAAGAACGTCAGATTCCTCCCCAAAGATCAATTGCCCTGTGCAGCGAATAAGAGCAAAGCCTTCATCGGTACGAACTTCCACTTTCAATTTCATGCATTCTCCGAAAGCTGTTGATCATCGAATCTGTGAATTCGGCTACTGGTTAGACGATGCGGCGGAGCAATGGTTCCAAAATGTAAGACGAAATTTCCCTTACGGGATTACCAAGGTGAATAGGGGACGGAAGGCACCAGTGATGCGATAAGGGAGCAGCGAACATGATCAGTGGGCGTCATGCAACCACTGTAATGGGCGGGCAGCTTTCGTGCAAGAAGAAGCGGGAAAGCAAGCAATAAGCAATAGGCAATAGGCGATAAGCAATAAGCGAAAACTAGCACCGAGCATCTTCGACCGGTTTTGCTTATCGCTTATTGCTGATCGCTGATGTTGCTTATCACCTATTGCTTATCGCTTGCTCCTTCACGGCAGCAGGCCATAAACATCCAGTTCGTTCTTGGTCCCTATGAAGACCTTGCCGTTCACCACCGTGGGAGTACTGAACTTCATCACGGTGGCTGCGGTGTCGCGGCTTCCGGCTTGCGTGGAGTTGTACAGCTCCTGCGATACGTCGGTCGCCTTGTACGCGTGCAGCACCGCATTGCCAGCATTGCTCTGGATCACCCAGACGATGCCGTTGCTGGTGCCGTTTGAGGAGATCGAAGGCTCGGCCGAGCGTCCGGACGAGAGCACTGTCGGAGACTGGTGAATGGGGCTGGTGGACAACAGTCCACCACTCAGCGTGAACTGCTTCAATTTGTCGACGGAGCCGACGAAATATACGTTCCCGTTCCAGTACGCGCCATTGCCGAAGAACTGATCCGTGCCGCTCGGGTTAACGCCCAATGCCCGCGGCAGATATTGAACGATCTGGCTGTTGCTGCCGGAGATCATGTGGCCCATGGAATCGCGATCAACCACATAGATATCCCCACTCTTCCCGCTACCCACGAGAATGTGGGGATGAGCGCCGCTCTGGTCGGGTGCAACAATCAGTCCTGAACTGCCGAGATCCAAATCCTGAGAGGACAATGTACTTTGGTTGAATGGAGTGAAGAAATCCAGCACGGATAATCCGCTGGAAAGCTTCACATAGCTGTTGCCATAATCCGGACCGCTGGATTCGAAGGTCCCATTGCCGGTGGCAAGATAAATCGCCGAACCATCTGAAGCGAGACCGGATCCAGCCTGCCAGATGCCGGCGCGGCCGCCATTGGGACTGGCGTTGAACACTGCCAATTGAGACAGTGTTCCGGCATCATAGGCAAACACCCAACCGTGATATGGGTTGTTGTCGTTGAGCGATGCGAACGCGATGTAAACGGTGCCGCTGTCCAACAACAGACCGGGGCGTTGATGCTCTTTTGCTCCATTAAACGAAATCTGGCCGTTCACATTTCCGTCGCCAGTGCCCTTGATAGTGGCCTGAATCTTCACCGGTCCGCCAAATTTTTCGGCACCCGTTTTGATATCAAGCGCATGCAGGTGTGTCTCCACCACGGAATGGTTCACGCGTTGTGAGACCACGTAGAGCGTTCCCGTCGATGCATCGATCACTGGAGTGGAGGTAATGCCGGTTTCCGGCCCGGGATCAGTGCTTCCCACCAGCGTGGAGGAAAGCGTAGTGATCCCGTTTGCCGGATCGATGAAGCTCACATGCCATAGCGGCGAGGTAACAGTCCCATCGGCGTCGAAGGCATAGACGCTGTCATGCTCGGTGGCGAGATACACGACGTTGAACGTTCCCTTTCCGGGAACGGTCACATTGGGGACATACAGCGGCTGGGTGAAGGTATATCCGTCGGTGCTGCGCGAGAACAGCTTGCCGAAGGTGTTCTTGTTGACGTTGGCTGTGGTGAGTGCAAGTTCCTGTGTGTTTTCGCCAGTGCGCCGGTTGTCATAGCGACTGGTGAAGATGCCGGCATGGTTTTCGACATATACCGTGGCGCTGGCGCTCTTCGTGGGATCAGACCTCAGAGTCGCGGTGATGGTGTGAGATCCGGTGGTTGAAGGCGGATCGTAGAGCCCGGTGCCATCGATGCTACCAACCGTGGCGTTTCCTCCCGCGATTCCATCCACCGACCAATCGGACAGGGCGCTGGCCGTGAACTGTTGCTGCTGGTTCACCGTGATCACCGCATTGATGGGGTGCACCGTGAGACCGGCGCTGGCCGTGACCGTCACAGAGGCACTCGCACTCTTGCTTGTATCGGCGACACTTTGAGCGGTGACGGTATGCGTTCCCGTAGCGCTGGGCGCAGTGTAAACACCCGATGAGTCGATGGTGCCGGTGGTGCTGTTTCCGCCGGCCACGTTGTCGACCAGCCAGTTCAGACCGGTGTTCTGGCTGCCGGAAACGGTCGCGTTGAAGTCCACCGTTCCGCCGGTTGCAACTGATGCCGATGTTGGACTGATGGTCACAGAAACTGCGCTTCCGCTGGTGACCGTGATGTTGACTCCCGCTTTGAAGACATTGCCTTTGGAATCCCACGTCTGCACGCGCACATTGTGAGTGCCGGGAGCAATGCTCAACGACGTGCTCACACTGGCAACTCTGGGGCTCTTGTACACAACCGTGTTGTCCACGTACACCCACGTCGATCCAACCGCATTCGAAGTGTTGGCCTGGGAGACGAATTGCACTGGCGAGGTCACGCTGGCGCCATTGACCGGCGAGCAGATGCGCACGCTGTTGACGGTAGGATTGGTGCAGGAACTGGTGGACTGAACCGTGACAGTCGCGCTGGCGTTTTTGGTTGTATCGGCCGCGCTGGTCACAGTCACTGTATGAGAACCGTTGGAAGTCGGAGCCGTGTACAGCCCTGTTGTGGAGATTATTCCAGTACTGGAATTTCCTCCAGTCACGCCGTCCACCGACCAAGTGACGCTCGTATTTGAACTGCCGGAAACGGTATCGCCGAATTGCTGCGTACCCCCAGTCACTACAGTCGCGCTAGTTGGATTAATTGTGATGCTCACGCCAGAGCTGCTGCTCACAGTCACAGCAGCACTGGCTGTTTTTGTGCTGTCGGCGACGCTAGTCACACTGACGGTATGCGAACCTGCCGCACCGGGGGCTGTATACAGTCCAGTTGCTGAGATCGTTCCGGTGCTCGAATTGCCCCCATTCACTCCATCTACCGACCAGGTGACGCTCGTGTTCGAAGTGCCGGAAACGGTATCGCCGAATTGCTGTGTGCCGCCAGCGGCTACAGAAGCAGATGTGGGAGTGATCGAGATGGAAACTCCGTTGCCAGACGTGACCGTAACGTTTACCCCTGCCTGGAAGACATTCCCATTCGCGTCCCAGGTCTGGACGCGCACATTGTGCGCACCTGGAGCAATGTTCAGCGACGTGCTTACGCTGGCAACTTTCGGACTTTTGTAGACCACTGTGTTATCCACGTAGACCCAAGTAGATCCAACCGTGTTCGCAGTGTTGGCTTGAGACACAAATTGCACCGGCGAGGTCACCGATGCGCCATTCAGAGGGCTGCAAATCTTGACGCTGTTCACAACCGAATTCGTGCACGCGCCGCCGCCTCCGCTGCCCACGGTGAAGTTCACTCCTGCCTGATAGAGAGTGCCGCTCGTGCTCCAGGTCTGGACGCGCAAATTGTGCTGTCCCGCTGACACATTCACGGGTGTGTTGATCTGCGGCGAAGAGGTCTTTAAAACGACCACGTTGTCCAGGTACACCCACTGCGCCGAGACTGCAATCGACGAGCTTGCGCCTTCCACAAATTGTACGGGAGAGCTTACAGTGGCTGCGGAAGCCGGGCTACAAATGGCCAGCGACTGGCCGGATGCGGGAGTGCATTGCGCGAATCCAAAACTGCAGAAAGTAAGCAAACAACAGAGTACCGCCAGCCAAGAACACCTCATGGAAAACCCCGGGGCCCGCAAAAAGGTTGGTGCTTCTACTTCGGTTACTTAGTTGCCAACAGCATCCACTCTGTTGCAAGTTGATCCTTTTTGTCAAGCCGGGTGATGTGCTTGGACGTCAGAGGCAAGGCGAGGTACTCTGGCGCGAGAAGGCGTTTTCTTCCGTGACGTGAAAATCGTGGCGAGCGGCTTAGTGGAACAAGTGGTGAAGGAAGTGGACCTTTCCATATGTCCACTTCGTCCACCTAGTCCACAATTCCTGCCACATCGCAGCCCCGAGGGTTACCCGCGGGTGCCAGTTGCTGCCGCCGCGCCGATTGAGACGGGCTCTTTGCCATCGGTCTTCTGCCCCGCCTTGCGAATGTCAATTCCGCCCTTGAAATACGCGCCATCTTCGATGCTGATGCGTTGTGCGCCGACATCTCCGGTTAGTGAGCCCTCACTGCGAATGTCTACCCGATCGCTGGCGTTCAGGTTACCGCGCACCTTGCCCATCACTACAACTTCGCGGGCGTTGATGTTGGCATTCACTTGTCCGTTGCGCCCGATGGTAATGCGATTTCCGGAGAGGTTGATGGAGCCTTCGACCTTGCCGTCGATGTAGAGCGACTCGGAGCCGGTTACTTCGCCTTTGATAGTCAGGCTCTTGCCAATCGTAGCTTGCTCCTGAGTGTTCATTGCCGATGCAGGTAGGTTGTTTGAAGCAGTTGACATGCTGAGGTTTCTCCTTGCCGCTGACTGTAAACGATGGCGAACCAGCGATGGAATGCCGATAGAACCTTAGTACAGCAGCAATCTTTTGCCTTAGTACGAATTAGATTGACCCGATACTTGCACATTTTGTTGATAGCGATTTGCGAATCACGGTAGATTACGTTCCAGAGACACTGGTTGCGCAATCGATGACGAAGCTACGCTGCATTCTGCGGCATCAATATCGCACCGGTCCGTTCTTAGTCCCTTGTTAGAGAAGAAACTCACAAATCGGCTTGCCTTGCGCAGGCGTCTGATGGAACTTGCGCGTCCCAGCTTCAACCATCTGCTGAGCATTTTCTTGCTCGCTGCCTTTTCCGTTCCCATTGCAATGCTGCTGCCGTTGCCGTTGAAAATTGCGGTGGACAGCGTAATCGGACATCATCCGCTCCCTTCGGCCCTGCAGCATTTTGTGCCGGCCCGGCTGGCCGGATCCTCGTCTGCAAACCTGGTTCTCGCCATCGCCCTGCTGCTGGCCCTGGCGATATTGACGAACCTGCAAACGCTGGGTTCGTGGCTTCTGCAGACCTATACCGGCGAAAGATTGGTGTTTGAGCTGCGCACACGTCTCTTCTGGCAGGCGCAACGGCTTACACTTTCCACCCACGATCGCCGCGGCACCAATGACATCGCCTATCGGATTCAGCATGACGCGCCGGCGATCCAGTTCATTTTCATTCAGGGAATTCTTCCGCTGGTGACCTCGGCTCTTTCATTCGCGGCCATGTTTTATGTGACCGCCCGAATTGACGGGTCGATTGCGCTGGTTGCGTTGTTGCTGTCACCGGTTCTGATGCTGGCCGCTCGGCGATCGAGTCGCAGGGCCCGCAAAGCCTGGGAGGGCGTCAAGAACCTCGATAGCTCGGCAATGCTGCTGATGAGCGAAGCGCTGGCTTCGATCCGCGTAGTAAAGGCTTTCAACACGGAACATTTCGAAGATGACCGTTTCCGCATGCGCTCGCGGCAACGAATGACGGAGCAAGTTCGGCTGGCTTCTATCCAGGCCGGATATCACCTGCTGATCTCAACCGCCATCGCATTGGGCGGCGCGGCCACCCTGCTGATTGGCATCCGCCACGTGCTTGCCGGATTCATCAGCCTCGGTGATCTGCTGCTGGTGATGGCTTACGTTGCGCAGCTCTATGAACCGCTCAAGACGATTAGCAGCAAGTTGCCGGAGCTGCAGTCATGGCTGGTCAGCCTGGAGCGCGCATTTGTTCTTTTCGAGGACCGTCCAGAGCAGGGCGAGGTCGCCGGCGCATCCGCTGAGGGTCGCGCTGCGGGACGCGTTCGCTTCGAGAGTGTCAGCTTTGACTATCCCAACGGCGGTCGCGCACTGGACGAGGTTTCATTCTCCGTCGATGCGGGCACGCGGGTCGGAATCGTGGGAGCGAGCGGCTCGGGCAAGACAACTCTCGTGAACTTGCTGACCCGTTTCTATGAGCCGGCTTCCGGACAGATCCTGCTGGACGAGCGCGATCTGCGCAGCTATAGCGTCTCCCATTTGCGGCAGCAGTTCGCGGTGATTGGACAAGAGCCCGTGCTGTTTTCCGCGACCGTCGCGGACAACATCGCATATGGGCGACTGGATGCGAGTCGCGCCGAGATCATCGAAGCCGCCAAGGCAGCTCACGCCGACAATTTCATCCTGTCACTTCCCCAGGGGTACGACACGAAAATCGGTCAAGGCGGGAACCGCCTCTCCGGAGGCCAGCGACAACGCATCGCTATCGCGCGGGCCTTCCTGAAGGACGCTCCCGTCCTGATCCTCGATGAGCCCACCAGCGCGCTCGACGTCAAGACCGAATCCGCCGTGCTCGAGGCCATGGAAGACCTGATGAAGGGCCGCACCAGCTTCATCATCGCTCACCGGCTCAATACCATCCGCAACTGCAACGTAGTGCTGTTGCTGGACAGCGGGCGGCTGAAAGCAGTGATGCCAAATCGGGAATATCTCAGCGCACCTGCGGCCTTTCAGGAAGACGCATCGTCCAGCTTCGCAGCACACGCAGGCGGGAGCGTCTGATGGACCAAAGTGGACTCAATGGACTTTATGGAATTTGATACCCAAGTTCATTCAGTCCACCAAGTTTATTCTGTCCACTAGCTCATTAACCCATTTTGCCGGCCGACAAGGTCGTGGTCACCGGCACCTGCTCCACAATTTCAATGCCGAAGCCTTCGAGCGCGGGCACGCGACGCGGATGGTTGGTCAGCAGGCGAATGCGGCGGAGATTCAAGTCGGAGAGGATTTGCGCCCCGAGTCCAATCTGACGTTGAGTTCTCCTCTGATGTTCGGGACTCTTAGGATCGCGCCGCTCGTGCTCAAACGAGAGAGCGGCCCCGCCCGCGGTTTCACTCACGTTGAATCCTTTTGCGGTTTGGTGCAGATAAATAATGGCCCCGCGTCCGATTTCCGCGATCATCTGCATCGAGCGTTCGAGCACCGCATTGCATTCGCAAAGCGTAGTTCCGAAAACATCGCCCACCAGACAATGGGAATGTACGCGAACCAGCACGGGATCGCCGCCCTCTCCGGCATCGCCAAGCAACAATGCGACGTGGGATTCGCCCCCGTCAACTTCTGATTCATAAGCCACCAGCCGGAATTCCCCATATCGCGTCGGCAACACGCCCTCGCCAATGCGGCGAATATAGCGCTCGTGCTGCATGCGATAACGGATCAACTCGGCCACAGTCAGCATCTTCATCTGGTGCTCGCGGCAAAACTCGATGAGGTCCGGCACTCGCGCCATGGTGCCATCTTCCTTCATGATTTCGCAGATCACGCCGGCCGGAATCAGCCCCGCCATTCGTGCCAGATCGACCGAAGCTTCGGTCTGGCCGGCGCGCACCAGCACGCCGCCTTTGCGCGCCCGCAGCGGAAAAGTGTGCCCAGGCCGCACCAGGTCTGATGGACGGCTGGCGGGATCGATCGCAACCGCGATCGTGCGCGCGCGATCATAGGCGGAAATGCCGGTGGTCACGCCATCGCGAGCATCGATGCTTTCCGTAAACGCCGTGCCATATTGGGACGTATTATTCGCGGTCATCATCCCCAGGCGGAGATAGTCGAGCCGCTCCTCGGTGAGCGCCAGGCAGACCAGGCCGCGGCCGAACTTGGCCATGAAGTTGATGACTTCCGGCGTGGCAAATTCGGCGGCAATGGTGAGATCGCCTTCATTCTCGCGGTCTTCGTCGTCCACCACGACGATCATGCGGCCGGCGCGAATCTCCGATACTGCCGTTTCCACATCTGTGAAGACGGATGACATGGCGATAGGATGCGTGTAGAGCTGAGAAGATTCTAGCAGTGTGGGACCGGGAGCTTAAAAGGAAGTCTCTCAAAAAGTGTCATTCTGAGCCCTTTTTTGGGCGAAGAACCTCTCGGAATCTGTGTGAATAAAATGCTGCATCTAGCTCCTCAACCAAGTCTTGGTCGAGGATTCACAATCGGCAATGGAGGCCAACAGATTCCGCGAGATCCTTCGCCCGCGGAGGCGGGCTCAGGATGAAACTCTTTGGGTGCTCGGGGTTCTAGAAGGAACTCTATGCGTTTGGATTGAAGATTCGAATGATCCAGAACAGTCCGGCGGCAACACCGGCCGAAGCCGGAATCGTCAGGATCCATGCCCAGACGATGCGCCCAGCGACGCCCCAACGCACGGCCGAAAGCCGCTGCGTCGAACCCACCCCGACGATCGCGCCGGTAATCGTGTGCGTCGTGCTCACGGGAATTCCGGTAGCCGCGGTACTGAACAATGTAAGAGCTCCCGCGGCTTCGGCGCAGAAGCCGCCAATGGGCTTCAATTTTGTGATTTTCGAGCCCATGGTGTGAACAATTCGCCAGCCGCCAAAATAAGTTCCCAATCCCATTGCGAGATTCGCGCCAAGCACGATCGGCCAATGAAAGTGACCCCAGTTTGTGGCAAACTCCTGCCGGGTGATAATGCCCCCGGTGTAGAGGGCGCCGGCGATCAGTCCCATAGTTTTCTGGGCGTCATTTCCGCCGTGTCCCAGGCTGTAGGAAGCGGCAGAGAGCAATTGCAGTTTGCGAAACCAGGTGTCCACCTGGCGCGGCGCGGAGTGGCGGAAGATCCAGTACATCGCCGTCATGAAGATCAGTCCGAGGACCAGTCCCATAAGGGGAGCGACAACGATGAATACCAACGTTTTCGTCCATCCACTGGGAAGGATCACGCCGAAACCGGCGCGGGCAACGGCCGCGCCCGCATAACCGCCGATCAGAGCGTGAGACGAGGAGGTGGGCAGGCCCCACCACCAGGTGATGATGTCCCAGATGATCGCAGCCGCAAGTCCACTCAGCACCACGTATTGCGTGACGTGGCTGATATCGATCATTTTCGAGCTGATGGTGGTGGCTACCGCGGTGCCATATAGAAAAGCTGCAACAAAATTGAAGAATGCCGCCCAGATCACCGCTAGTCGCGGGGACAGAACGCGCGTCGAAACCACGGTGGCGATGCTGTTGGCGGCATCATGAAATCCATTGAAAAAATCGAAGCAGAGGGCCAGAAGAATGGTCAGGAGCACCAGTACGGTCGTGCTATCCAAAGTGGGCTGTCCTCATGCGTAGGATGGGTGCGCTCAGGCGCTCTTCACGACGACAGACTCGATCACATTGGCCGCGTCTTCGGCTTTGTCTGACGCGGTCTCCAGAGCTTCATACAATTCTTTTTTCTTGATCAGGGCGATGGGATCGGTTTCGACATCGAACAACTGCGCCAGGGCATTGCGGGTAATGCGGTCGGCTTCGTTTTCCAGGCGATTAATTTCCACGCAATACTGCAGCACATTGTCATTCTTGCCGAGCAGCGCCACTGCTTTGCAGAGCTGCTCCCCCTGGCGCACCACGACATCGGCCAACTGCGCAGCAGAAGGAGTGATGCCGCTGATTTTGTACATTACCAGCCGCTCGCCGGCGGCATAGACAAAATCCAGCACGTCGTCGAGCGACGAGGCCAGTTTGTGAATGTCCTCGCGATCGAATGGCGTGATGAAGCTCTGATTGAGCTTCGTCAGCACATCGTGCGTCATCTCGTCACCGCGATGTTCAATGGTCTTGAGTTGCTGCACGCGTGCATCGACGTCGCGCATGTCTTCGAGAATCGTCTTCAGCAGGCGCGCGCCTTCAGTGAGGTTGTTCGCCATTTCGGTGAACATGTCGAAGAACTTCGTTTCTTTTGGAAGAAAACGGACCATGATCTTTAGCTATGAAGATGTTTAGCTACGACGCACGAATATTTCACGCCACAGGAGGCAAGGTCAATTGCGGCTGAGGTTCCGATGGCCTTCGCCCGCGCAACTGATTGAGTGCTCTGCGGAAGAGCGCCTTTGCTCCACGCGCAAATAGCCAGATCAGAACTACAGCTCCCGCGACGAGGACAATGGCCAGAATCGCGGCCCAGAAAGGATGCGCTGTGGCAAACCAGGTGAGGCCAACAGAAGTCGCATCTTCCGCTACGCTCAGCGCCGCGTTCGAAAATGGCTCTGGAGAAGGCGTGACTGCGGCCCGCGCCGCAAATTTACCCGTATGCGCCACGGCGGCGATGACTCCCGCTAATGCGGTGCTCGCGATTTGAGTCTCGGGTGATAGCTGCGAAGTCGCGGCATAGGCCACCAGTGCGGCCAATGGAATGCGAATGAAGGTGTGCAACGCGTTCCAAATCAGGTCAAATGCGGGGATCTTATCGGCAAAAAAATGCAACACGAACATCGCCCAGGCAATCACGATCACTACTGGGTTTTGGACTACGTGCAGTGCAGCCGGCAGCGCAATGGCGTGCACCCGTCCGAGCACGCCCAGTGTGCCCAGCATGGCATAGACATTCAGCCCCGCGGCGAAGCTGGTTCCAATCACCAACGCGATGATCTGAGACGCGTTTAAGCCGAGTTCAGCCACAACACTCCTTAGCTATTGTTCGATGCTCCGATCCAGAAGAACGGTTCTGAATCCGCCGGGCGAATCCGAAGCCCGTAAGTGTTAGGGGACGACCTTAGCCGCGCCCTAACGTTGTCTCGGCAATTCCAGGCGGAAGGATGCAGTTCCCTACTCGACAAACGTGCTGATTACATCCCGTAACGAGATCAAACCAACTAGTTGCCTTGGGTTGGCGCGATGGATTACCGGCAAAAACGGCCAGTGCGCGATGTGCTTAAGCGCGACTTCCAGCCGATTATCCGGATAGATCTGCGGCATCCGCGCCTCGGGTAGGATGTGAGCGATCGTAGTCTGCGCCTTTCCTGCGCGCGCCAGTTCCTCCAGCGCCGACGTACTCACGCTCGACCAGCCAAAGGGGGGATCGTCTACCAGGAGTTCGCTGGCATTTTGCTCGTCCGCCAGGGCAATGGCGCGCTCGATTGTCTGTTGTGAACTCACCACTGGCACGTCCACGGCGCGCATCGCATCTTCCACCCGACGCACCCGTTCTTCGCGCTGTTCCTCCATGGATGGCAAATCCAGCCCGTCCTGGCGGCTGAGAAGATCGAAGATGCCCACCGGCTGCAGGTTGCGCGAGATCAAATATGCAAGCGTATTGGCCAGAATCACCGGCACGATGATCGAATAATTGCCGCTGACCTCCAAAACCATGAACACCGAGGTCATCGGAACGCGCAAAAATGCGGCAAAAAGCACGCCCATTCCCACCAGAACATAGGTCCCAACTGAGCCAGTCAAAGACGGGAAGAAGAGCCGCTCGACGCCTCCTACAGCGCCGCCAAGCATGCCACCAATAAACAATGTCGGCGCAAACATGCCTCCCGGCGTCCCGCTCACGAACGAAAGCACGGTGCTAAGGATCTTTAGACCGGCCAGAATCCCCATAATCTCCCACGCAAACTGGTCGTGCAGCGCCTGGTCCATGAACTCGTACCCGGCGCCCATCACCTCCGGACGCCCTGCCAGCCCAATCGCGCCGATGATCAGGCCGGCAATTGCCGGCTGCAGAAGCTGCGTCCAGCGCGGCATTGCCTTCATTCGCGGCCGGAAGATCTCAATTGCTTTAGAGAAAACCACCGATGCCAGCGCGCCCACGATTCCCAAAACGGCATAAGCAATCAGTTCTCTGGGCTGAATGAACTCGACCGGAGGAATGCGGAAGAGCGGTTCCGAGCCCAGAAAATAGCGGGAAACTACTACGCTAGAGACGGCCGAGAGGACTACTGCCCCCAAAATGCCGGCCGTCCAGCGCCCGATGACCTCTTCGATTACGAACAGCACGGCGGAAATGGGTGCATTGAAAGCCGCAGCAAGTCCCGCAGCCGCGCCAATGGGCGCAATCAGGCGCAAACGTTCGCGGTTCAGCTTGAGTTTGCGGCCAATCATCGACGCGATCGAGGCGCCAATCTGCAGCGAAGGGTCTTCAGGACCCAGAGATTGCCCCGATCCGATCGCCAATCCCGAGCAAATAAATTTGCCGATCGCGGTCCGAAACGGGATATAGCCGTCATAAATGTAGAGCGCAGCCTTGGTTTGATTCACGCCGCTGCCGCGCGTTCGTGGAAATGCGAACATCACCAGTGCGGCTACGGCGATTCCGGTGAGCGCGGGAGCGAGAAGAATGCGCGGAAAACTGGAGGAAAGCGACGATCCCAGCAGCTCCATGCGGCAGAACTCGATGAAGATGCGAAAGCAGACAACCGCCAGGCCGGAAAAAACCCCGATGAAGATCGCCAGCAGCAGAAAAAACTGCTCGCCTTGGCCTTGTCCGGTGGCCGCCGCAGCGGCAGTTTGTGGCTTTTCCGCGGGGTTTGGCGCAGCTGTGACCGGTCCGCTCACGGCTGCAGCTCTTCCGGACGCGCATAGATGTGCAGCATTGCATCGTCGGTCTGCGCCGGCGGTCCGCATCCCGGCTGCTGTTCGATTCCCATTATGAGACTCGCAACCGGGTTCAGCAGCTCCACCAGGCTAGAATGGCTGCGCGCATGCGCGATTTCGCGGTCAATTTGTAGCCACTGAACGCGATAAAGCTGCATGGGATTTGTGCCGGGAACGCTTAAATCCACGTGCTGCGACTGCGCGCACTGCTGCAGTCTGCGGTCGGCTACGTCCATTGCCAGCACCATACAATGCCTGCGTTCGTCCTGCGAGAGGCTGCTTTCGAAGGGATTCAGGTCCAAAATCAGCGATGTAAGCCCGAGCATTTGCGCCGATTCTGCGTCCGGATGCGCGGAGTTTGCGCGCTTGAGATATGCCAATGCATCGCGATAGCGGCCCAAATGGAACGCGGATTTTCCTGCACCCAGCAGCGCATCGGCGTCATGACGATTGCGTTTCAAGCTTGCGTTGTAGAAATCGAGCGCGCTGGCGTCGTCTCCAAGCTTGGCAAACGCGTTCGCAACCCACAGTTCAGAGCCGGAATCTTTGGGCATTTCCGCGCTCAAAGTAAGCAGTTCGCCGCGGGCTTGCGTTCTTAGCTGCTGGGAAGTAAGGAAATCGATGAGTTCCTTGCGCACTTGCTGGCGCTGCGCCTCAGGATTCGCCTCCCACGCGCCGTAGATTGCCCCATTGAAATAGCGCATGGCGTGCCCGTTATCGTGCGTTTTCACGGCCAGATGCGCGAGTTCAAGGTTCACCGGCCCATTTCCAGGCTCATCTTCCAGCAGCGAAAGCAAGTAGGAACGCGCCTCCGGCACGCGATTAGCCGCCGCCAAGGCCTGCGCCAACGCGAAGAGATACTCCTGATTGTCATGCGAATAAGCCAGCGCGGTGCGCAGATCGCCGATAGCAAGCTCAGGTTTGCCGGCTGCCAAGGCAGTTTGTCCTTCGCGAAACCAGGAAATGCTGAGCTGCTGCTGGCGCTGCGCATACACCCGATTGAGCCCAAATGTCGCCGCAAACAACACAATCGTGATCGCCGACAGCCAAAATATGTAGATGGGACGGCGAAAGATGACGCGTTTACCCAGGATGCGGTCTGCCAGTGATCGCCGTAGAGGTGCTTCCATCGCGCAGTTCTCAACCGATTACATCACACGAATGATCGTAAGCAGGCAAGTGCAATTTTGTGGCACAGCCGCCCTCGGCTGTGGCTTAGGGTTTGATTTCACACATGGCTCCGCAGCCGAAGGCGGCTGTGCCACACTTTTTTCTTTTCATTCCGGCCGGATTCGGCTGATAATTCGCGGCACAATTCCATGACATCCCCTCTGTGTCTACCAACTCGGTCGCGGCACGCCCTCTTATACAGACCATCATTGCGATGGCTCATTGTTTGTCTGTGCCTGGCCGCGTTCTTACCCATGCAGGCAAGCGCGCAGATTCCCGACGACGTGCACATCGTCCCGCGGGCAAAACCACAACTTGCAGGCGCGGTTGCGCCGCTGCGGGTCAGCGTGGATCTGGTCACGGTGCCGGTTACCGTGACGGATCAGAAGAACCATCCGGTGCTCGACCTCAACAAAAATGATTTCCGGCTGTTCGAGGACCAGAGCGAGCAGAAGATCCAGTACTTCTTCTCCGAGGATGCTCCGCTCTCTGTCGGCGTGCTCGTCGATTTGAGCAGCAGCATGGGCAACAAGATCGATTCGGTGCGCCAGGCGGTTGCCGAGTTCTTCAGCAATGCCAATCCGGCGGACGATTACTTCGTCATCACCTTTGCGGAGCAGCCCAAGCTACTGGCCGACACCACGCAGTCCATCGAAACTATTCGGGCCAAACTCGGCGCTACCAGTGCCAAAGGAAACACCGCGCTGGCCGACGCGATATTTATGGGCGTGCGCAAGCTGCGCACGGCAAAGTACGAGCGCAAAGCGCTGCTGATCATCTCCGATGGCGGCGACAATAACAGCCGCCACTCGCTCGGCCAGGTGAAGCGCATGGCCCGCGAGTCCGATGCAACGATCTATGCCATCGACGTTTGCGACGCTCCCGCGCTGCTGATTACCAAAAAATTGGAAGAACGTTTCGGCAGGCAGTGGCTCACGGCTGTAACCGAATCCACCGGCGGACGCACGCTGACGGTCGATCAGGCGATCAAGATCCCCGAAGCTGCCGCCCGAGCCAGCCTGGAACTTCGCAATCAATACGTGCTCGGATACCGCCCGCCCCGCATCACCAAACAAGGCAAATGGCGCAAAATCAAAGTACGCGTAGCCCGCGCCGAGCAGACACTGGCGTTGCAGGTGCACTACCGCACCGGATATGTGCCGCGCGGAGAGTAGCTGCTGTAGTGGCTGCTAGCTACTATCTGCTGGCTGCTAGCTAACACCAAAAGCAAATCCTCGCACGGATGACACGGATGTGACGGATCTGACGGATTTCACGGATCTAGGAGAGTATGTTTGGTCCATGCGGAGAACTAGCATCGGGATCGACATGGAATTGTTGCTTAAGGCCCGCAAACTCACCGGCCTTCGTACGAAACAGGAAATCGTGAACCGGGCTCTGGAATTATTAGTGCGCTCGGAGACTCGCAAGTCCATACTTCGCTATTATGGAAGCGGTATCTGGAAAGGCGATTTAAAATCTCGAAAGAACCGGATCAGCCCCAGCAGTTAACTGCTAACCCTCTCTCCGGAATTTATCCGTCCGATCCGTTAGATCCGTCTCATCCGTGTGAGAAGTTGCTTTTGCCTTGAGCTAGCAACCAGCAGCTAGTAGCTAGAAGCCGCCCTCCAGTGTTAGCTTAATCAGTTTGGCTTCATTCCATATTTTTGACAGGAGCAGTGCGTGGCAGCCTCGTATAACGGCGTACCTCTTCCCTCTGAGGGCGCGCCCATCCGCTATGAAGGCGGAAAATTCCAAGTTCCCGACAATCCCATTATCCCGTTCATTGAAGGCGATGGCACCGGACGCGATATCTGGAAAGCCTCGCGCCAGGTCTTCGACGCCGCGGTCGAGAAGGCTTACGACGGCAAGCGCAAGGTGGCGTGGTACGAAATCTTTGCCGGAGAGAAGGCATTCACGAAATTCCGCAACTGGTTTCCTGAGGACTCGTTGCTCGCGGCCAAAGACCTGCGCGTCTCCATCAAAGGACCATTGACCACGCCGGTCGGCGGCGGCATCCGATCCCTCAACGTGGCCATGCGACAGGAGTTGGACCTCTATGCCTGCGTGCGTCCGGTGCGTCACTACGCCGGAGTGCCTTCGCCGGTGAAGCATCCTGAGAAGCTGAACGTCGTCATCTTTCGCGAGAACACCGAAGACGTTTATGCCGGCATCGAGTGGCGAGAGGGCAGCGACGGCGCCCGCAGGCTGATCAAGTTCCTCAACGAGGACATGCTCGCCGGAGGCAAAAAGCGCATCCGCGAAGATTCCGGAATTGGGATCAAGCCTATTTCCATCCATGGCACCAAGCGCCTGGTGCGACGGGCGATTCAATATGCGCTCGACAATCGCCGTCCCGTGGTCACGCTGGTGCACAAAGGCAACATCCAGAAGTTCACCGAAGGAGCATTTCGAGAGTGGGGATATCAGGTTGCCCAGGATGAGTTCCGGAATTCCATTGTCACGGAGCGCGAAAGTTGGATTCTCGACAACAAAGACAAGAATCCGCAGCTTTCCGTCGAGCAGAATGCGCAGCAGATTGAGCCCGGCCTCGAGTTCGCTTCAGAAGAATTCCGCAAGTCGGTCTATGCCGAAGTGAAAGACGCGCTGGAGCGCATCTACTCTAGCCATGGTCAGGGACAGTGGAAAAAGAAGCTGATGATCAACGATCGCATCGCCGACTCGATTTTTCAGCAGGTAATCATTCGCCCGCAGGAATATCACATTCTGGCCACACCCAATTTGAACGGCGATTACATCTCCGATGCTTGCGCGGCGCAGGTTGGCGGGCTCGGCATCGCCCCCGGCGGCAACATCGGCGATGGCTACGCGGTCTTCGAAGCCACGCACGGCACTGCGCCGAAATATGCCGATCTCGACGTCATCAATCCCGGATCGGTAATTTTGTCGGGCGTGATGATGTTTGACTTCATCGGATGGTCGGAGGCCGCGCGCCTGATCGAAGGCAGCCTCGAAGCCACTATCCGCCAGCGAAAAGTCACCTACGATTTCGAGCGCCAGATGGACGGCGCCACCAAGGTAAAGACCAGCGAGTTCGCCTCGTACATGATCGGAAATATGGACGCGTTGAAGACGACGGCGCGTGAGGCGGCGTTGGCATAAACCCATGGTGAACACGGAGGGCACGGAGGTCACAGAGGTGCCAAAGCGTTCAGCACCAGCCCTCAAACAGACTCTGTGACCTCGGTGTCCTCCGTGTTAAAGATTTTTCCAAACGTTAAGGGAGCAATCATGCGCAAGAAAGTCTCAGTCGTAGGCGCGGGCAATGTTGGAGCGACGGCCGCGCACTGGATCGCCTCGAAAGAGCTCGCGGACGTTGTTCTCATCGACATCGTCGAAGGCGTGCCCCAGGGCAAAGGCCTCGATCTCCTGGAAGCGATGCCGATCGAAAAGCGGGACTCGCACGTTCTTGGCACCAACGATTACGCCGATACCGCCAACTCGGACATCGTGGTCATCACCGCCGGCATTCCGCGGAAGCCGGGCATGAGCCGCGACGATCTGCTCAACACTAACTACAAGATCATGCAGGACGTGGTCGGCAAAGTGGTCGCGAACTCGCCCAACTGCATCCTGATCGTGGTCTCCAATCCGCTCGACGCGATGGCGCAGGCGGCGTTCAAGATCAGTAAGTTCAAGCGCGAGCGCGTAATCGGCATGGCCGGCGTGCTCGACGCCGCGCGCTTCCGCGCCTTCATTGCCGAAGAACTGAAAGTCAGCGTGGAGAACGTGACCGCGTTCGTCCTCGGCGGCCACGGCGATACTATGGTGCCCCTGGCCCGCTACTCCACGGTGGCTGGGATTCCCATTACGGAACTCATGGACAAGGCCACGGTCGATCGCCTGGTGCAGCGCACCCGCGACGGCGGCGCCGAAATTGTGAAGTATCTCAAGACCGGCAGCGCCTACTACGCCCCGTCCTCGGCTGCGACCGAGATGGTCGAAGCGATTCTCAAAGACAAGAAGAAAATCCTGCCCTGCGCCGCCTATCTCGAAGGCGAATACGGCATTAACGGCCTGTTCGTCGGCGTGCCCTGCAAGCTGGGCGCTCGCGGCCTGGAACAGATCATCCAAATCAAGCTCACGCCGGAAGAACAAGCCGCACTTCAGAAGAGCGCCAATGCGGTGCAGGAGTTGGTGAAAGTGATCGGGGCTTAGAAGTCGCAGCCTACGCAGCCACGAAGCTCCGTAGCCGCGAAGAGTCCAGGCCCTGCGCAGCAGGGCGACTGACAGTAGCCCAGCATCAGGAAGCCCGCGCCAGCGGGCGACGCAGTGCTGGGTACAACAACAGATGAAACCGTTGGATACTCTATGTGAGAATGGAGCGAGAGAAAAAGAAATCATGGCCCATACCAAAGAGCACGCCTATGAACTGATTGACCGGCTTCCGCCCACGCAACTGTCCGCTGTGGTCGGCTTGCTCGAGGCCATGCTCGATCCCGTCTCTCTCGCCATCGCTCAGGCTCCTATCGATGAGGAAGACCTCTCGGTTGAAGGGAAAAAAGCGCTTGGGGAAGCGCAGGAATGGTCTAAGCACAACAGGGGCATTCCACACGAGCAGGTTTTGGAGGAACTTGGCCTAACAAAAGAAGAGATCAACGATTCCAGGCATCCGAAGTGAAGCGGATCGTTTGGACTGATCTAGCCAAGAGCGATGTCCGTAGATTAAGCAAGCCTACCGCCATGCAGATCCTTTCTGCATTGCATCGTTTCGCGGAATCCGGAGCGGGCGACGTGAAAAGCTCTCCAGGGAAGAGAAGAACTTCGGCTGCGGATTGGTGATTATCGGCTCTTCTTCGTCTGCAACGATCCCGACGCCATCGAGATCCGCCGAGTCCTCCATCGCCGCGATGCCTACCGCTGATCAGCGCTCACGGTTTGTTCGACGAGAGCTGGTTTGACGGGATCTGGAACCGAACGCCCCTCATCTGGACATGAATACATCCTAGAAGCCATTCTGGCGAAAGTGACAGAACGCTATCGGTTCTGTTTTCGATCGGCCACATCCACTCGGGCTGTCCTGGTCTCACCTGAATACAGCAACCGATACACCGTGGCATTGCGCATGATGGCCTCAACGTATTCGCGGGTCTCGGTAAACGGGATCGACTCCACGAACTCGTAGATATCGCGATACTGTCCCTGCCCTTTCCAGTTCTTTACCCGATCGGAGCCGGCGTTGTAGGCGGCGAGCGCGTACTCCACCTGGCCGCCAAAATCGTCGATCATGTGTTTGAAATAACGCGTGCCCATGGCCAGATTGGTGGTGGGATTTGTGAGTTGTTCCTGATTGAAGTGGCGGATCTTTAGCTCCTTAGCCAGTCTCTTCCCATTGCTCGGCAGGATTTGCATCAGTCCCCAGGCGTTCTGGCGCGAGACCGCGGTGGGATTGAACTCGGACTCCTGGCGGATGAGGCTGGCCACCAGATAGGGATCCAGGCCATTGGCGCGCGCGTAACGCGTCAGATCGCTCCAGTACGGTTTTGGGAAGAGAATGTCCCAGGCCCATTGTGGGATCTCAGGAATGTCCTGGGCGAAGTAGCCCGGGACGGCGCGCTTCAACGCTTCGATTGCAAGCTGGGTGCGGTCCTCATCCATGTAGATGCGCGCAATTTCCGCCCGGGCATAGAGTTTGTCGGGCTCGGCCTGCAGCTCGCGAATAGCAAAGTCGAACAACGCGGCATTCGAGAGCAGGCGCGCGCGGGCCACGCGCAGATCGTCGGCAGGCGCTTCGAAGCTTTCTCTCGCAGGCTGCGAGTCAGGCGGAATCTTGTCGAGCAGCGGATCGTGTTTGGATGTATCGAAATGAAAGCGCAGGCGCTCTCGCGCCAGGTCGGCGTAGTAGTAGTGCGAGAAGCGACGCAGGATAAACGTGTAATACTCGCCCGCGCGATCGCGGTCGCCGTCCTCTTCCGCCAGGCGCGCGCGCCAGTAGAGCGCGGGGGGCACTTCCTGTCCGGCGGGATACATCGCGATCTGCTCTTCCATGAGTCGCTCGGCTTCAGCGCGATTGCCGGCGCGCAGGTTCATCCATGCCGCCTTCCAGTGCGAATACGGCGAGAACCTGCCTTCGGGAAACAGCTTGTATTGCGCGCTGTAGTACTCGATGGCGTTGTTGTAGTCCGGGCGCAGCATGTACATATTGCTGGCGGAAAGCAGGGCATCCTGCAGCCATGGGCTGGCGGGAAATTTCTGCATCAGCCTGCTGACGAGCTCGCGTTCCTTGTCGCCATCGTCCTTGCTGCGCGCAATTTCATGCAGGTAATAAAGGCGCTGTGCCTCGATCTCATCCTGGCCTTCGGCGAGCGACTCAAGCAGGGATTTCGCCTCATCCAGGTGATGAGTGTGATACAGCGCTCCGGCGAGCTTCACCTGCAATTCGCGCTGTTGTCCGCCTGAGGCGGACTGGCCGGCATCGGAGCGAATGCTATCAAGGATGGCGCGATACTCGGTTGCGGCGTCCTCATAACGACGGCTCTTCATCAGCAGATCGGCGCGCGTTTGCCGCTGTTCCAAAGTGGGAGTCACAACCAGGCCGCGCGCGGCCAGTTTGGCGAGCTCAGCCGAGGCCTGGGGGGCCTCCGCGCTGGTAGGCATCTCGGTATAAATCCGGTTCCAAATAGAGACTGCCTCCTGCGGCTGCCCGGCGGCAACGTAGGCGCGTCCCAGGGCAAGCTCGACGTCAGGCCGTCCGTCGCGCATGGTTTCGAGCAGATGCAGCGCATCCTGTGACTGTCCGATGCTGACCAGCGCCGCCGCGCGCATCAGGTCAGCCTGCCGGCGAAACAGCGAATCCGGATGCTTCTGGACAAAAAGCTTCAGAGCGTTCGCCGCCTGCTGCTGGTCACCGCTGCCGCCGACGCTCTCTGCCAGAAAATAATCGGAGTAGTCGGCGAGTTCTCCGCCCCGAGCTGAGGCCAGCTTCAGCTCTTTCGTGGCCTTCTGGTAATCGTGGTCCTGGAGGTGAGCGTACCCGAGCACCAGATGCGCCAGTGTGCCGCCATCGTCGCCGCGATGCCGGACTGCGTAATGCTCAACCCCCGCGTAGGCAGCGGGAGTGGGCTCGGAAAGCAACTGCTTGGCCATTGGCTTCAAATCCGCCGAGGCGACAAAGGCGCGTCGCAGCTTACGCCGTTGCGCAGGTGTAGCGCGAGTCCTGGCGGGACGCTTCTTCGCATGCTTCTTCGCGGTTTTGGCCGCAGGTTTCTTGTGGGCGGTTGAAGCGGCGCTGACGAAAGGAGTGGAAGCGAAGAGAAGCAAGGGGACAAGAAGCACCAAACAAAAATGACGAAAAACGGAGAAAGTACGAGTTCCTGAGGTGCAGCTCACAATAGATAGATTAAACCCTGATTTTTTACCGGTGTAGCGCAAAGTTCACTGGTTTCTTCGACAACAATGCCGCCGCACCAACATCATGAGCAGAGACGCGACATGCCGCAAGCTTGTTCAAATTGGCGGAAGGAGCCTCTCTTGGTAAGAGGCCGCGCTTTTCTTGATGTGTCATTCTGAGCCCAGCTTTTGGGCGAAGAACCTCCTGCGATATTTCCGACTCAACTGCTGCGTCGCGGCTCTTCAACCAATTTGTGCTCGAAGAGCCCCGATGGTGTTTGAGAACGACGCATCCCAGGAGGTCCTTCGCCCGCCGGGGCGGGCTCAGGATGACAGATCGGATATGGGCAGCTCGACATGGGAAAGTGGAGATTCCTCGGTAGCGCAGCAGCAGCCATGCAAATGCAAATTAACCCGGAAAGTCGCTGCCCAGTAGCGCGCGATCGTTGTCGGCGAGGATGCGCACCACTTCCTCGTTGAAATATGCGGCAGAAGCCACTGGAGTCCCGCTGTAGCGCTTCTCGTAGGTGGCGCGGCTCTTCTCGATGTCTTCGCGCAGTAGTTTGTAGATTTCGCGGCTCTGCCGCCCTTCGGCGACTTTCGCCTGATTGTAGAGCTTGATCTCATCTACCAGAAGCTTGGCGAAACGTTTGGCCTTGCGATGCAGTTCCTGCTCTTCGGCGGATACGCCATCGAGCGATGCTTGCGGCGCGGCGCTGGCAGCGGGCGCGGCTGCGACTGCCGGCGCCTCTCGCGGTGCGCTCTCAGCCGGTTCCGCAACTACCGCAGCTTGTGCGGGGATGGCTACATCGGCGCTTGCGCCTGCAGGTTTTCTCGCCGCGGCGTGTTCGAGCCACAGGCAGGCATATCGGGTGAGGACTTCGATGGCGGAATAATCAGAATCGGTCCCGGAGGTGACGCCGGCGTCGCAGTAAATGAGTGCCGCGACTTTATCGCGGACCACGAGCGGAAACAGGGTTGCGTTGCCGTCCCATGGAGTGCCGTTCCGCTGGCTGAAATTTGCGTCGAACTCGGCCGCCACAGCGCACACGGGAGCACGATCTTTGATGGCCCTGGCCGCCAGCCCTTGCGCGCCATCGACGCTCGCGCCACGCATGTTGTCCTCGGCAAAGCCACGCGACTGCCATCCTGCCAAAGTCGTGCCGCGCACTACAAACAATGCTGCCCTGGCGGTGAAGTGGGCTATGCCCTCGAGCAGAGCTTTCAGGATGTCGGCTTGCGCCGTGGCTTCCTGGATTGAAGCCACGGCCGCGTTCAGCCTCTGAGTCGAATCGGAGGTCTGCGGAGCGGCGGAGGATTCGGCCGACATTTTGTCGAGCAGAGACTGAACCTGGCTTGCAACTTCTTCCGCGATTTCCTGCTGGAGCTGAGTTAAATGCTGGCTCAAGCGGGCGGAAACGGCATCTTCGATTATCTGACGGAGTTGGTCCATATTCCCGATGAACATCCGCTACCGCGGATGGTACTGATCTATCTCAGCGAAACAGTACCGCCCGCGGTAGCAGGTGGGTGATTCGCTATTTATAAACTTTGCTGGCAGGGACCGCGTATAGCATTTAAGATAGCAGACTCGATTCTCTGCGTCGTACAAGTATGAACGGTATCGAATCAAAAGTAGCGGAGCCCCAGACCGAAGAACTGGCGCTCGTAGAGGCGGCTCGCAGCGGGGACGTCGGCGCGTTTGAGCAGTTGATCAAGCGCTACGACCGCAATGTGTTCCGCATCGCCCAGCACATCACCCAGAATCGTGAAGACGCGGAAGATGTTGTGCAGGATGCCTTTATCAAGGCCTATCGCAACCTGGCGCAGTTCCAGGGGAACTCCAAGTTTTACACCTGGCTGGTCCGGATCGCGGTCAACGAGGCCCTGATGAAGCTGCGCCGGCGCAAGACCGCGAAGACGGTCTCGCTGGACGAAGATGTGACCACCGACGAAGGCAGCATGCCCCGGGAGGTCGCCGACTGGAGCCCGAATCCGGAGCAGCTCTATGACCAATCGGAGTTAGGGGAAATACTCCAGAAGACAATTCAGGCACTTCCCGAAAGTTTCCGCACCGTTTTCGTTTTGCGGGACATCGAAGGAATGTCCACCGAAGAAACTGCAGAGATGCTAAATTTGAGTGTTCCTGCTGTAAAGTCGCGGCTTTTGAGGGCTCGCCTGCAACTACGCGAGCGCCTCAACCGCTATTTCAAAAAACCCAAACGGAATGGGGCGAAGCCGCAGTGAAGTGCAAAGACTTCCTGAAAGAACTTAACGAATATCTGGACGGCCAGATCGACGTCCAACTCAAGACTGAGTTGGAAGAGCATCTTCAGTGGTGCCATGACTGCTACGTCGTCTGCAACACAACCCGCAAGACCATCGAAATTTACCACGATAACGATGTTTATCCCCTCCCAGAGCCCATCCGCGAACGCCTGCATCAGGCCATCGTGACCAAATGCAAGGCCAAGAGCGAACACCAGGGGTAAGAGCTACCAGCTTCTGGCTAAACGACAAAGCAACGAAAACTTGGGTCGTTTGATCTGGGCAAGGTATTTGCTCACCACGATGCTGGCTTCGTGAAGGTACCCTTTGCATCCGTGAGGGTCGGAGCAAATTGAGCGGTTATAAGATCCGACTGCCTAATGCGCTTTATGAAAGTGGCGAGGTTCTTCAATTGCTGGCTATGTTGCTGATGTGGATTTAGAATTCCGATTCCGAGATGAAGTTGGTTTCTGACCATCCTTACCGGCTCTGCTAAATCAGAATCATTTGTAATCAAGACTGCGACTTCATATGCGCCATTAAACCCATCCATCAGCAAATGGGAAGCTAAGTTCACGTCTGATCCCTTCTCCTCGGTCTTATCTACCCACACCTTTTGCGCAGGATTCGTTCCTGTAAGAGCCATCCGGCAACTGTGCGTCAGGAAGTGCCCAAAATGGATGGAGAAGTTCGGCAAAGTTCGTAAGGCTCTGAGGTAGATTTGCTGCCGTATCGGCTGCTGGGGATCATGCGGCCTGGCATTGACGAGAGCCGTGAAATACTTAATCTGCTGGACGTAATCGTTTGGAAGCATTTGACTGCAGAGCTGGCGCAGATCAAGCCATCTATACGGCGTATCCTTTGTTGAGCCGTAATAAAGATTGAAACCGTCTATGTAAACGTTGACTCTAGCCATTTGTTTTCTGTTGTTTGCACAGCTTCAATATTCACGACTTCACAGAACTGAAGCTTGCATCCTCGGCGGTTTTGGACTATTCTAATTAAGCAAATATATCCCCCCCATTCCCTCGGGAGTGGGGTGCGAGGCCCGGTGAAAACCGGGCCTCAGTGTTTTGGTCGATCAGCCGCCAGTCAGTCTCCTCTTCTGGGGCAAGCTTAGCCAATTCGAGATATTTAGCAAGTCGATCTATGTGAGCTGGGGTGACATTGCCTCCCTTGAATGTGACTTCTGCAGTTACTTCCTTCGACACGAGCCATCTAAAGGAACGCGAGCCAACCTGCTTATTACATACGTGCAATCCGTGGTATGTTTTTGCCGTTGTTTTCGACTAAGCGGCGCGCCCATGGCCGCCCTCATTCCCCGCGAAACTTGATGATCCGGCGGCGGTCGCGTTTTGACGGCCTTCCTGCCGGCGCCGGCATCGATCCCCGCATGGCCTTGCGTTCTTCCGCAGCTTTCAGCCGCAACGCGCGGCTCTCGTCGGTTTCGCGATAGAGCGTTTGCGCCACCGCCGCCGGTCCGCGAATCTCGCTTAGCACCAGCACCTCAACCTGAAAATTGCCAGCCTCACTGGTGATCTGCAGCATATCGCCGACGCGCACCTCGCGCGCAGGCTTGGCTGGCTGCTGATTGGATTCGATCCTCCCCAACTCGCACGCCCGCGCCGCCAGAGCCCGCGTCTTAAAGAACCGCGCCGCCCAAAGCCATTTGTCGATGCGCATGGGAGAAAAGCTATCAGAAAAAGCTGCCGGCTTCTGGCTCCCGGATTCCAGCTAAGACCAGCATCAAACGCGTTTCCTGTGTCTAGCCGGAAGCCGGCAGCCGATGCCGAAGCCCTTGCAATCATTGCTATGCGTACTGACGTGCAAATCCGGAAACAACCCCGTCCAGAGTTCCTGACTCCAAACCTGAACGGAAGAGGTAAGTACCGTGAATTTGGGCCCCGGGATCCGTTTTTGTTGTCTGCTGCTTGGCATTCTAAGTATCGCCGCAATCGTAGGGTGCGGCGGTGGCAACAGTTTTCAACAACCGGCGGCGCCCGCTGCCTCGTCGACTCCAAGCGCTCCGCCGCCTTCGCCGCAGCCTCCCCCGCCCCCGACCATTACATTTGCGGCGGCGCCGGCAGCGATCTCCAGCGGCAGCGCTTCGACGCTGAGTTGGACGACGAGCAATGCCACCTCACTCACGATCGATCCCGGATTGGGCGCGCAACAGAATGTGTCAGCGGGCAGCGTGAATGTTTCTCCGGCGGCCACGACCACTTACACAGCAACCGCCTCTGGAGCGAACAACCAAAGTGTTTCTCAGCAAGTAACAGTGACGGTGAGCGCTCCGCCACCTCCTCCACTTCCGCCACCGGCGCCCACGCTGGCATTCTCCGCCACTCCGGCAACCATCACCGCCGGCGGCTCCGCAACATTAAGCTGGACCACGACCAACGTCAGCTCACTGACCATCGACAACGGCATCGGTGCGGTACAAAATCCCGCGGGCGACAGCATCGTCGTCGACCCGACGATTACCACCACCTACACGGCAATTGCGATGGGCACGAATGGCCAGTCAATCACGCAAATGGCCGTCGTAACTGTAAAAGCGCCGGCGCCGACGATTACTTTTTCTGCCAGTCCAGCAAGCATCACCAGCGGCAGCTCCAGCACGCTGAGCTGGACAACCTCGAATGCCGCCACACTCAGCATCGATAACGGAGTTGGAGCCGTACAAGACGTACCGGCAGGAAGCGTCACCGTGTCTCCGACTGCCACTACGACTTACACGGCAACTGCCACCAGCAGCGATAATCAGACGGTCACGGCGAAAGCCGTTGTCACGGTAGTTCCGCAGAATCCCACCGCATCGCCGCTGCAGCATGTGATTGTTCTGATCATGCAGAACCGCAGCTTTGACCAGTTGTTTGGAATGTATCCTGGAACCAGCGGCAACACAGTGGAAGGCATTCATCCTGGCATTCCTGGTTATTCCCAAATTGACTCCAGCGGGAAGTCCGTCTCTCCGTTTCTCCAGACCAATGCCGTGTCGCCGCTGCTGCCGGAAGGCCACACACCATATCTCAAGGAAATCGACAACGGGTTAATGGACAAATACGCATTGGTCAGCGGCGATGTTGCCATGGGTTATTTCGACAGCACGATTCCCGGAATTCCCATCCTGTGGGGCTATGCCGACCAGTTTGCTTTGGCCGACCACTATTTCAGTTCGGTGATCGCCGAAGCGCCAACCAACCAGCTCTACATGGTGGCCGCGTCAGACAATGGCAGCCTGGCATCCGTACAACCATCGTTTGGCCCGTGCCAACAGCCGGACCCCAATTCGCAGCCCTATAACTTCAAGAACATTGCTGACGAACTTTCCCAAAATGGATTTACTCTAAACGTGTTTCAGGAGTCCTTCGGCGTCTGCTCGAATTCGAACCCGATGCACAATCCGTTCCAATACTTCACCTCAACCCATTCCATCACGCAGGATTACACGCAGTTCGCTCCGCTGCTGAAGAGTGGGAACATACCTGAGGTGTCGTTCATCATCCCCAGTGGTTCTAACGACCTGCATCCCGGCAATGATCGTGCCGTTTCAGTGGGCGTGGGATTCATAGATACGCTGGTGCATAATTTGCAGGCTTCTCCCGCCTGGAGCACAACCGCGCTCATTGTCACCTTCGACACCGCCGGAGGATGGTACGATCATGTTCCGCCGCCGCACTTGGACACACAGGGCTTGGGGCCCCGAGTTCCATTGCTGGTGATCTCTCCCTATGCAAAAAAAGGATATGTGTCGCACGTGCAGATGGACCATGTTTCTATTCTCAAGTTCATTCAGTGGAACTGGCGCCTGAACAGCCTGAACGCCCGCAACGGCATTTCCGGCGACATGCTGGACATGTTTCAGTTCTGACGTGGTATTCGCTGCCCGCTGTCGGCTTCCGGCTGCCGGCTTTTGACCGGGCATGCCGACAAAATTTCGCGGCGTGTCGCCCCGCGGTTCGCCGTGCCGGCAATGGCCCGCAATCTTGCATCGGCAGGGACTTGGCGAAGAATTGCGCTTCTAGAATCTCTTGATGATGCATCTAATCTGGACAGTGCACGGTCTCAGTAATCACAGAGACGGCATTCCCGTGGAGGGCAATGAAAGTTCACCTGGTGAACCCCAGCCAGTTGTCGTTTGGCGTCAGCGTCATCACACCTCGATGGCTTTATGTTCTGGCCGCTGCAACCCCCGCATCCTTTGGCGATCCCATAATTGTTGACGAAACCCTGGAGCATTTCTCTCCCGCCACCGTCACAGCCGGAGATGTGGTTGGAATTGGCATTCACACGGCGAATGCATTGCGCGGATATGAACTCGGTCGAGCGGCCCGCGAGCGCGGCGCTACTGTGATTTTTGGCGGCGTGCATGCCACACTTTTTCCCGAAGAAGCATTGGAAATGGGCGGCGCCCACGCAGTGGTTTGCGGAGACGGAGATGTTGTCTGGCCGCAAGCGCTGCAGGATTGTCTCGCCGGAACTCTGCAGCGGGTGTACACCGGCGGGTTGATCGAGGCGGACCGTTTTCGGCCGGCGCGCTGGGAGCTGCTGCCACGCAACCAATACATGTGGGCGTCGGTACAGACAGTGCGAGGATGCCCAAAGCACTGCTCCTTCTGCTCGGTATGGCGCACAGATGGGCAGCGTCCGCGGATGCGCACAGCCGACGTGGTGCTGGACGAACTGGTAACCCTGCGCACCATGGGCTTCCGGTTTGTTCTGCTCTCCGACGATAATTTTTATCCGGTTTCTCTCCGCGATTTGCAATTGGCCAAACGGCAAGGAAACCAGGCGCGATTGTCTTATCTCACCGCCCTGCGCAAAGAACGCTTTGAGCTGATGCGGCAACTGGCGCTTCTTCCCGCAGACATGGTGTTCTTCACTCAGATCACCATGGAGGCGGCCGAGGACGAAGAATTTCTTGAGGCCATGCGCGCCGCGCATATCAAAGGAGTGCTGGTGGGCGTGGAAGCGGTCACGCCCGAGGGCCTGAAAGATGTCTATAAAGATTTCAACCTGGCGGGCGAGGAACTCGTCCAACGGCTGCGCTCGTTCCGCAAGCACGACGTTCACGTGCTCGGCTCATTTATCTTTGGATTGCCCAGCGACAAGCCGCAGACGTTCGATGCCACTTTGAAACTGGCTCAGGAAGCCAATCTCACGTTCGCGCAGTTCGTGATGCTGATGCCGCTGCCGGGCACCATTGACTTCGAGCGCTGGGCCAAGAAGATGCAGGATGACAGTACCCGCATCGCAGGAGTGCCCCTGACCCGCCACTGGCTGATTCCCGACAAGCTGCGTCCGCGGACTTACATTGCTCACCCGACCATGTCGTCCGGCGAGATACGGAAGTTGACGCAATCGGTTTGGGACCGCTTCTACAGTTTTCGCATGATTTGGAAACGCGCTGGTTTCATACGCACATCGAAGGCGCGCCTGGCTTTTATCCTGATTTCGAAACTCTATCGGCAGATGTACGCAAATACCGGAATTGCCACCGATAGCGCTCGAGTAACGCGATCGACACGCTGGGCGCGACTCATCGCGCGCTCCTGCCGGGGATTCTTTATCGCGCCAGCGATGCCGGAAGAAACCATTCGGGCCAGGTTTCAGGATGGCTGGGCCGGTGACACTTCCACCTCCTCCAGCCCTCAGGCAGCATAGCCGGCGGTGGCAACAGAATCAGCGGCTTCCCTTCCCTTGCCCCAACAGCCGCCGCAAAGCTCGCACTCCGCGCAGCACTGCATCGCGCTCCCCCGGGGTGGCGCGGCATAAGACTGTTAACAGCGGGCTGGCGGCGATTACTGGATACTTCTTCTCCATGAACTCCCGCACTTCTGCTGATGCCACAATGCGGGTGTGGCGACGGTCGGTGGCATTGGCGTGGCGCTTGAGCATGCCGCGCTTCTCCAGACGGTCCACGATGCCGGATACGGTGCTGTGAGCGAGTCCTACCTGGGCTGAGAGCTCTTTCAAACTGCGGCCGTCGGAGTGCACTACCGCCTGCATCACGCTGCGCTGCGGACCAGTGAGGCCTCCCTTGGCGAACTCGGCCTCCACCGGACGGCGAATCTCCTGGCGGATGGCCGTGAGGTGCTGCTCGAGTTCCTGAGCCAGCTCGCGTAGCTGGGCTTCCCCGCTGGTGATCTTCTTCTTCATTCTTGGGTTTTCTTAACCACAGAGGAGACTGAGTCACTGAGGAAATTGAAAGGGCGTCTGCTTTGGCCTTCCTACCTCCGTGCTCCTCCGTGTCCTCTGTGGTAAGAATTTTCCTCCGCCGAATCCGCTCACAGCACAAACGGGATCAGCCGCTTCACGCTGCGCTGGTACTGAGAATAATCGGCGCCGAAGTGCTGCATCATGAATTCCTCTTCCATTCGCGTCTTCCACCAGAAGCCGGCGAAGCTGAGCGCGACGGCGACAAAGCATCCGGCCTCGCCGAAGACGAGTGCGGTTCCCAGCATCGCGGCCAGGCCTCCGGCATAAATCGGATGTCGCACCAGCCGATATGGGCCGCGCTGCACCAGGGCATGATCGTGCTTCACGGTCACGGCCGCGCTCCAGTTCGTGCCTAGCTGCAGCCGCGCCCAAATGGCGAAGACGGCGCCGATGACCGTGAGCGCAAATCCCCCATATGCCGCCGCGCCGGAAGCCGGCACGATGCGCGCCGCCAGCGGGCCGACGCGGGCGTCGTGACGAAACAGCAGTGCGAAAGCTGCGGCCATGACAAGGACATGAATCAGACGAGAGGCGCCGGGCTGCGTACGCACCGGGGCCTTGGCGCGCGTGGCGGTGATCAGCCACACTGCGGCGAGCGCCAGCCAAACATCGATGGCGGCCTGATTGAGATCAAAATGCATATTGGGCCTCCTGTGCGTCGTGCTCGACGCGTCGTATACGACATATTAGCCGATTACGCAGACCGGAGGCAAGGGATATCGATACAGCAGGAAGTAGAAACGGTGGAGCTTGGCAACCTTATTGTCGAATCCGGATGCGATCGTTCTCCACAATCCACAGCTGGCGTTCTGGAGACCCTCTCGTCAAGACCGGAACCAGACGCGCGAGAAGATCGATGAGCAACGCTTTGTGCTGTGACTTGGGGCGAAAGAGGATAACCCCGGAATGGCTCGACGGGGGATAGGCTTGAACATTCGCGAAATCAAGATCCAAGGTCATGAGGATTCTGGCTTCGCTCTGACAGCGCTGGAACAGCGTTGTATCGTCGGAGCCGGAAAGCTTTTCATCCGCGACGCTATGGGCTTCAAAACCTGCCTGCCGAAGGATTCAGTACGCATTCGGTCGGCAGGTTCTCATCGAGCTTGAACTTCAAGCTCGCGATTCCAGAGGAAGGTCTGCAGATCCCTCACGCGTCAGCTCGGCTGCATACGCCAGAGCGGCATCGATATCAGCTTCAGTGAGAGCAGGATAACTGTGCAGTATCCCTTCGCGAGACGTGCCGGCCGCAATATTGTCGACGATGACAGATACCAGAACGCGAGTTCCCCGAATGCAAGCCTTGCCATGGCAGATGGCCGGGTTCACGCTGATTCGTTCGCGCCAGCTTTCCATAATGCTGTCCATCGTAACAGGACACCCGGTGCTCAACACACATGTCTTCGGACGATTACGCCGAATTCATGCGGTAGTCGGAGGCGAGCAGGGCGTACAGCTCCACATCCAGGTACTCTCCCCATTTGAGGATGTGCCGGCGCAGGGTGCCTTCATGCTGCATGCCAAGCTTTTGCAGAATGCGCCCGGAGGCGGGATTGTTGACGAAATGAGTGGCAAAGATGCGTTGCAGCTCTAAGACCTCGAATCCGTACTTCAGGAGCTCGCGGACGGCTTCAGTGCAGTATCCCTGGCCCCAAAATGGAACGCCGATCCAGTAGCCCAGTTCGGCGTGGCGGTGCTCGCGGTTCGCTTGTAGTCCGATGCCTCCAAGCAGGCGCTCGCCGTCGCGCAGAAACACGCCGAAGCGCGCTCCCTCGCCTTTCTCCCACACCTGGTCTGTATATTCGAGAAATCGATCGGCATCTGCTCGGGTGTACGGGTGCGGAATCCGTAGCGTGGTGGCCGCGACCTCGCGTGCGCCGATCAGCGGCAGCAGAGCGGGAATGTCGTCGCGGCGCAGAGGACGCAACAGCAGCCGCGCCGTGTGCAGCACGACTGGAGGTTTCACGGGCGTTGCAGAGGTTTGGTTCACTTAGTACTTCGTTCAACAATAGCCCAGAGGAACGTGGGCAACTGAGCCGGTAACCTTTCTGTCCCAGGGAACAAGACGAAGCTTTTCCGGCTTGCTTCTTTTCTTATTGACAGAGTCATTTTTCTGACACAGAATGCCCCGCCTTTAGTGCACAGGAGTAAACAATCATATGGCTTTCGCTTCGACCCCTGGGAGCGGACCGGCCGCCGTCAGTCCTTTGCTGTTGTCCGTTTGCACGGACGTTAACCGCATGGAAATGCGCGAGCACGACCTGTCTTCTGCCGGATATCAGGTGCTTTCAGCAACCAGCCTGGCCGCCGCCTGGGCCATGGCCAAGTATTGCAATTTTGATTTGGTGGT
>JAICXB010000027.1 GCA_025980765.1 Terriglobales bacterium | reverse complement strand
GCTCCACGCCCTGAATGCGGAAGGCAAGATTCATCACCTGCTCGGAGATTCCGTCGAGCGACAGCTTCGAACTCAGCGCGATGCCGGCGTCGTAGAGCATGGTGAGCAGGTGGTTTTCGCGTTCCAGCCGCTTCACCTGCTCGATGATCTCGGGCGGCGCGTGACCGTTAAAGTGCGCCGCCAGCCCGTCTTTGCGCAATCCTTGTTTGAGTACCGCTCGCAGCGTGGAAGGAATTTCGGCGCTCTTGACCAGCAGTCCGGAATCGCGGACTTCCTCGTAACACAGCTCGTAGGAGCCAAGTCGCGCGCGGTCGCGATGGCGTAGTTGACGCTCGCCTTCGATGCGCTCTCCGTTGATGATCACGCCATTGGTGCTGCCGCGATCGGCGATGAAGGAGGTGCCATCGCTGTCACATTTGATGACCGCATGAAGGCGGCTGACGCTGGTGTCCGGCAACACCAGGTCGTTGCCGGCGCCGCGGCCAACAGTCACCACCGGCTTGCTCAACTCGAGCATGCCGCGCTTGCCGTCGGGCGACGAGATGATGATGCGGCTCATGTCTATAACCAGCGATAAGCGATTAGCTATAAGCGATACGCGCAAAAACAAAACACAATGCCATAACCCTTCGCTGATTGCCCATTGATGCCTGTGCTGTGTCGCTTTTGCCTTTCGCTTATTGCTTGTCGCTTATCGCTTTCTTCACTGCGGCTCCAACTGAATGTCGATATTCACCCGTCGGCCGGCCTCGAGGTGCACTTTTTGTTGCACGGGTTTGTATCCCGGCTCGACGAGGGTGATGGTGTAATCGCCGGGCGGCATGGGCGCGTGCGCGGGCGTGGCGATGCGGGCCTCGGCTCCATCCACCAGGATGCGCGCTCCCGGAGGATTGGTGCGGAAATCGATCATCCCTTTGCCTGCGGGGACTCCCCCGCCAAACAGTTTCCCTAAACGGGCGGTGAGCGGATGGCTGTTGCCGGCGTCGCGCGAGGTCATGGGGTTGAGCACGGGAGCGAAGCTGAAGATTTGTCCGTCATCGACATAGGCGAGAACGTCCGCGGTGTGATAGCCGTCTTTGTGCACCGCCACGCGATGATCGCCGGGCGTGACTGTGATTTGTGCCGGCGTAACTTTGCCGGTGGGAAGGTCATCGATATCGATGCTCGCTCCCGCAGGCTGGCTTGAAACCGAGAGCGAGGAGCCGGCTGCGCTGAGCCGTTCGCTCAGCGACGTATTGCGCGGACTGACTTCGAAGTCCTCGCCCTTTTGCGCATAGCCGCGTTTGGTGAAGACGATTCGATGCATCCCCGGCGAAAGCCCGGGCGCGGTAAAAGGCGTGACCCAGTCGGCCAGGAACGTGCCATCAATCTGGACCGAAGCTCCGCTGGGGTCGGATTCGATGTGCAGATCGATTGGCGTGTTGCCGGAGGCTTTGTCTCCAGATTTTGCTTTCGCCGTTGCTGGGTTTTTTATGGACGCATCGGCCTGATCGCTGGTGCCGTCATCGTCGCTCGCGGGCTCTGCTTGCGGAGTCGCATCAGTCAGAGCCGGAGCAGCCTGCGTCGGCGCGGGGCTTTGAATCTGCGCAATCGTTGGCGGTGTTGCGGCAGTTTTCCGGCGGTGCTTGACTCCGTATCCAATCACCAGCGCCAGTACTACGGCGAGCATAGCCAGCGCAATTCTTGCGTTGTGGTTATTTCCCGGCAATGGCGCAGAGACTTGCGCCAGCGGCGCGGTTTGCTTCGGCGTGAACTTCGAGTCGGCTACTGCCGGCGCTTTGTTCGTCTGCGCGGCAGGAACAAATCCTGTGGCATGCGAGGGTGATTGAACTTTGTTCCCGGCTGCGGCGGCATGCGCGTAAACGTTGGCCGGCAATACCGACGTGATCACTTCCGGCTCCCCGGCGGAGCGATAGTTTTCCATGTCACGCGCGAGCTCGGCCCCATTTTGGTATCGTTCCGCGGGATCTTTGCGCAGCATCCGGGTGATGACGTCGCTGATTGCGGGATGCACGCCGGCATTGAGATTATGCGGCGGAATCGGCTCTTCGTTCACGATCTTGTAAATAATGGTAGCGACGTTTTCTCCGCTGAACGGTTTTTCGCCGGTCACCATCTCGTAGAGCACGACGCCGAAGCTGAACAGGTCGGAACGCCCGTCGAGATCGAGTCCGCGCACCTGTTCCGGCGACATATAGTTGGGAGTGCCGAGAACTTGTCCGCTGCTGGTCATGGTGCCGACCGATTTGGCAATGCCGAAATCCATGATCTTCGCCGTGTGCTGCGGTGTGATCATGATGTTGGCCGG
This sequence comes from Terriglobales bacterium, assembly GCA_025980765.1. GTDB lineage: Bacteria > Acidobacteriota > Terriglobia > Terriglobales > Acidobacteriaceae > Gp1-AA112. Next base: position 55,911 of record JAICXB010000027.1, on the reverse strand, counting down.
CTTGATGTCGCGATGGATCACTTTCATGCTGTGCGCGTAATCGAGCCCGGCGCAGACCTGCCGGGTGATGTCGACCACCTGCTCGGGAGCGATCACGCGTTTTTCCAGCATGAGCGACTGCAGGGTATCGCCTTCCATGAATTCCATGGCGATGTAGAAGAGCCCTTCGCTCTCGTCGGCGTCATAGATTGTGACAATATTGGGATGGTTCATGGCGCCGGCCGCGCGAGCTTCGTTCTTGAATCGGCGCATCATGTCGTCGAGCTGCAACCCGTGGACGTCGAGGCGCAGGGTCTTGAGCGCGACGGTGCGACCGATATTCGGGTCGAGCGCGCGATAAACTACGCCCATAGCCCCGCGACCGAGCTCGCTAACTACTTCGTAACGTCCTATTTTTCCCGCTACCAGGTCACCGGAATTCACTGAAAAAACCTTCCAGACACACTTTTTCCGTCGAAAAGCAGGCTATTTTGTACCGTTTTTGGCCTTAATGGAGGCCAAAAACCCGCTGCCGAAGCCGGAAAGTTACTGCAAGAAATGCCAAACTGCAACAAAACATGAGGCTTTGGAGGTTACTAATTTGCACTGGGGGCGTTATTAAGAGGCAAATACCCGTTCGGCGGCATGGGAATCGATTTGCAACGCGCCAGGAGGGCGAAAAAGCAGACGCGGATTCCGCAGATGGGACGCGGATATCACAGATAAATCGGGGATCAGCTTGGTTTCTTCATCAAGAATTCGGTCCTAATCCGCGTCCCATCTGCGTAATCCGCGTCGTGTTTTCCCTTTGCGAATGGCTCCACAGCTATACTTCCTCGTTATGATCCGCAAAATTGCGCTATTACTCCTCGTCTTTGCGCCATTAGCCGGCGCGCAAAATGCCCATCCGCACGACGCTTTGCAGCAAATGCTGGACGCGCAGACCGCCGCATGGAACCGCGGAGACCTGGAAGGCTTTATGAATGGCTATTGGAAGTCGCCAGAATTGACCTTCTTTTCCGGCGACACGATCTATAAAGGGTGGGAAGCAACGCTGGAACGCTATCGCCGCAGCTATAAAGCGCCGGGGAAGGAGATGGGAAAGCTCAGCTTCAGCGATCAAAGCGTGCAGAGATTTGGCCCGGACGGCGCCATAGTGAGCGCGCGCTGGCATCTGGTGTTCTCAAACGGCGAGAAGAAAGAAGGCCTGACCACGGTAGTCTGCAAACGATTCCCCAATGGATGGCTCATTATTCACGATCATTCGAGTTGAGAAAGCAGCAATAAGCCATAAGCAGTAAGCAATAAGCGAACCCAAACCGCCCCTGGATTTTGCTTATCGCTGATTGCTTATTGCTTATCGCTGCCTTTTTCCGCCATCAATTCTGCCAAATATTGCTTCCACAGCGCCGGATCTCCGCCGCTGCCGTGCCCGTGCGCGCCTGCGCTGACGGGAATCAGCACGAATTTGCCGTGCTTCACGCGGGCGATCAGCTTGTCCATGACACCTAACTCGGGTGGATTGATGAAGTCATCGGCGGCATTTACAGCCACCACATGCGCCTGGATCTTCTCCAGATTGGGCTCCGGATTGTAGTTTCGTGAGGCGTTCAGCGCATACAGCAGGTCAGTAGCATCGCGATTTTCGGCTGCATGCGCGGTCCAGCGGGCGAAAAGCGCGTCTGCCCGGTCCCGATTTGGTGCAATTTGCTGCAAATGGCTGGGACCATCGATGATCAAATCGAACATTGTGATGGTCTCGGCGACCCCGTGGGGCTCCTGTTTGTACTCTCCGCCGTTGTAATCGGGATCGCTGCTGATGAGATTCATAGTGAAATCGCGCCACAAACGGTTGCGTCCAGCAATTTCAATGGGCATGCAAACCAGCGGAAACAGGCGGTCCACGAACTCGGGATGCTCTTCTCCCCACATCCAGGTATGCATTCCGCCCATGGAAACGCCGGTTACAAGCTGCAAATGGTCGATCTTCAGGCCCTCAGTGACAAGCCGATATTGCGCTTCGATCATGTCTTCGTACTCATAGTGCGGGAATCGCGCGTGCATTCCGTCGCTGGGTTTGCTGGACTTCCCGTGGCCAATGCCGTCAGGAATGACGATGAAATAGCGATTGGCGTCCAGCGCCTGGCCGGGTTGGAACAGCGCGGCGAAGCGTTCTCCGACGAAACTGGCAGACGATCCGCCGGTTCCGTGCAGCAAAAGCACCGCATTGCTGGCGTGTCCGGCAGCATCGTGCTGCAGGTTTCCGAGAGTCCGGTAATGGATTTTGAGCTGAGGAAGCATCTCCCCGCTGCGAAAATGGAAGTCGCGCAGAACAAAATCGCCTTCTTTGGGCTGGATCTGCTGCGCGAAACCGCTTGTTAAGAACACAGCAACGCTCATTACAACCAGCAAACAGCTCTTGCCATTCTTCATTTCTCTTTCTCCGTGCCTCCGTGTCTCCGTGGTGAAGCGATTTTGCTGCGCTGCCACTCGCGATAGGCTTCGCTTTTCGAGACTCCGAACTCGCGCGCTGCTTGCTTGAGCGCGGATTTCTCGTCCAAAGCGCCGCAATTCATCAGTTCCCGCATTCTTGTGGAGAGATCAGCGGCAGATTGCGCGGGTTTATTTGTTCCAGTTTGGGCCGTTGCGACAATCACCGTTATCTCTCCTTTGATTGCCGGGCGCGATTCCAGCTCCCCGCGCAGCTCTGCGATGCTACCGCGCAGGAACTCTTCATGCACTTTTGTCAGCTCGCGGGCGATCACAATGCGCCGATCGGCGCCGAAAATTTTCTCCAGATCGGTAAGCATTTCGACAATCCGATGCGGCGCTTCATAGAAAACCATGGTTTCTGCCGCGTTTGCCAGGCTTTCAAGCACGCTGCGGCGCTCTCCCGAACGCGCAGGAAGGAATCCGGCGAAGCGGAATGTCTCGGTGGGAAGGCCGCTGGCGACCAAAGCGGAAACCAATGCTGACGCTCCCGGAATGGAAATCACCTGCAATCCGCGCTCAATAGCGGCATGAATGACGCGTTCTCCCGGATCGGAAATACCCGGCATGCCAGCGTCTGAGACCAGCGCGATGCGTCTTCCGTCTTCAATCTGCGCAATCAATTCCGCTGTACGCGCGGCTTCGTTGTGCTGATGGTAGCTCCGAGTAGGGGTCTTGATCTCAAAATGGTCCAGCAATTTCTGCGTATGTCGCGTGTCTTCGCAGGCAATCAGGTTAACTTCGCGCAGGATTCGAAGCGCGCGCAGCGTGATGTCCTCGAGATTTCCGATGGGAGTGGCGACAATGTACAGCCCGGGCGCGAGGGAAGAAGGGTTCTGTGCCACGCGGCGAGTTTAACAAACAACTAAAAAACCTTTTGAACACGGAGTGCACGGAGGACACGGAGGAATGAAGAACGAACGGGGAGAGAACACAAGCTAATTGTCTAGATTTGGCTTCCTCAGTGCCCTCCGTGGCCTCCGTGTTCGAATCTTTCCTAACGTTATCGCGCGAATTCGCTGCGGTGGCGGCTGTAGAAGAAGTAGATTCCCAGGCCGATAATCAGCCATCCGAAGAAGCGCAGCCAGGTGAGAATTGGCAGTCCCATCATCAGGAGCAGACAAAAAAGAATGCTCAAAATCGGCGCAGTGAGGCCGCCGGGGGAGCGAAATCCGCGATGGCGATTGGGTTCGCGGTAGCGCAGAATCAGCACGCCGATGGAAACCAGCACGAAAGCGAACAAAGTTCCGATGTTGGAGAGGTCTGAAGCGGTGCCAATATCGAGCACTCCCGCGGGAATTCCGACGGCAAAACCTGCGACCCAGGTGGAAAAAGCCGGTGTGCGGAAGCGAGGATGCACGTTGCTGAACAGCTTGGGCAGCAGTCCATCGCGCGACATCGAGAACCAGACGCGCGCCTGGCCAAGCTGAAAGACGAGAATGGACGAGATCATTCCCATCATCGCGCCGAAAAGCACTATCAGACGCACCCAATGCAAAGAATGTCCGCCAGGCAAACCCGACAGTTTTTTCAATGCATTTACTTCCGGCGCGGCGTTGTCCACCAGTGATTGCCAGGGTACGAGCCCGGTGAGCACGATAGCCATGCCGATATAAAGCACAGTGCAGACAATCAGCGTAGCAATAATTCCGAAGGGAATGTCGCGCTGCGGATTGCGCGCCTCTTCTGCGGCGGTCGAAACCGAGTCGAATCCGATGTAGGTGAAGAAGATGATGGAACCGCCGGTGAGCACTCCTGACCAGCCGTTGGGATAAAACGGGTGGTAATTCTCAGGATGGATGAAGTGCACGCTGGCAAAAATGAAGGCCAGAATCGCCGCAATTTTGAGCAACACCATCACATTGTTGGTCTCGGCGGATTCACGAATTCCCCTCACCAGCACTACCGTCAGGAACATCACGATTAGAAACGCGGGAATATTGAATCCGAAATGCCATCCTGATGGATAAATCGTGTTGCCGGCCAGATCGGTGAGGCCTCCGGGCAGATATGCGGGCGAGATCCACTGCGCTCCCGGATGAATGCCGAACCAGTCAAACAGATCGACAAAGTGCGCGGAGAACCCGATGCACACGGCGATATTGCTCACTGCATATTCCAGGATCAGGTCCCACCCGATGATCCAGGCGATGATTTCGCCGATGGTCGCGTACGTGTAGGTGTACGCGCTTCCCGCAATGGGAATCATGGAGGCGAGTTCCGCATAGCAAAGCGCCGTAAACGCGCACACAATTGCGACCAGAACCATTGAAACGGCCAGCGCCGGCCCGGCGCCGGGGCGTCCGAAAGTGGCGGTGTGATTGATCAGATAATCGAGCAGCGGCGCGTTGAGGATCGAAGATGTATCGAATTTCTGCCCGGCGATGGCGGTGCCGATGACGGTGAAAATTCCCGAACCAATGACGGCGCCTATGCCTAACGCGGTAAGAGACCACGGTCCCAGCGTCTTCTTTAGCCGATGCTCAGGCTCTTCAGAGTTCGCGATGAGCTTATCGATTGACTTCTTGGCGAAGAGTTGGCTGGACAGGATTTCGCTCCGGCAAAGTCTTGATTATGCAACAGACGAGAAGTAATCAGTAGTCAGTTATCAGTTCTCAGTGAATCAGCCAATGTTAGGAACTGACGACTGAATACTGATAAATAACTGCAGCGAAGCTGCTATCCCGTGCCGCCGACCGTAAGACGGTCCACTTTGATGGTGGGCATGCCTACACCCACCGGCACCGACTGTCCATCTTTGCCGCAGGTGCCAACGCCTTCATCGAGTTGCAGATCGTTGCCGACCATGGACACGCGGGTAAGCACATCGGGCCCGTTGCCGATGAGGGTTGCATTCTTGACCGGCGCGGTGATTTGTCCATTCTCGATCAGATACGCTTCCGATGCGGAAAAAACGAATTTTCCGTTAGTGATGTCCACTTGTCCACCGCCGAAATTTACGGCAAAAAGGCCACGTTTCACGGAGCGAATGATGTCTGCGGGCTCGTCTTGTCCGGACAGCATGTAGGTATTGGTCATTCGCGGCATGGGAATGTGTTCGTAGCTCTCGCGGCGACCGTTGCCGGTATCCGCGATTCCCATCAGACGCGAAGAGAGCTTGTCGCTGATGTAGCCTTTCAGGATGCCGTCTTCTATGAGTACCGTGCGTTGGGTCGGCGAACCCTCGTCATCGACATTGATCGATCCCCGCCGCGAAGGCATTGTGCCGTCGTCAACGACGGTGATTTTCTCGCTGGCCACTCGCTTGCCGATCAACCCGGCGAACGCGGATGTCTTCTTGCGATTGAAATCGGCTTCCAAACCATGTCCTACCGCTTCGTGCAGCAGAACGCCGGGCCATCCGGAGCCCAGCACAACTTCCATTTCGCCGGCGGGAGCTTCGCGCGCGTCGAGTTGAATAATAGCTTGGCGCGCGGCTTCGTGAGCAAAATGCTCTGGCGTTTTCTCTGTTTGGAAGTACTCGATGCCCACGCGACCGCCGCCGCCAGCGCTGCCGCGAGACGAGTTCTGCGCATCTTTCGCGATGCAGAAAACATTGCTGCGCGCCAGCGGTTGCGAATCGGACGCCACTACGCCATCGGAGCCAATCACGAGAATGCGCCGCAATTCATCGGCGTAGCTGGCGCGAACTTGAACAATGCGGGGATCGAAGCTGCGCGCGTGCCGGTCGGCGCGATGCAGCAGTTCCACCTTCGCTGCCACTTCGGCATCGACCGACGGAAAGGCGCTGGCGTAGAGAGTATGTCCTCCGGTGGGCTCCTTCAGGTTTGCGACCGGCTGCTTGTTTGGGCCGCTCGCGATCAAGGCCGCCGTGCGCGCTGCGCGAAGAATCCGCTCGGGAGACAGGTCGTCAGTATAGGCGTATCCGGTGCGTTCACCGGAGATAACTCGCACTCCACATCCTGCGGAAATGCCCTGAGTCGCCGACTTAATCAGCGATTCGTCGAGACTCAGCGAGGTCGAGGTGAGGTACTCGAAGTAGAGGTCGGCATAATCTCCGCCGGCCGAGAGCGCCTGCGCCAGGTATCGCTCGAGATCGCGATTTGTGAGATTTAGCTTTTGAAAGAAAAATGCGCGATGATCCATAGGTTAGCTACTAGCTGCTGGCTTCCAGCTCCTAGCAAGGCAAGAGCTCTTTGCAGCTGTTCCTTCAGACTAACACTTGGGAGGAGGGTAGCAAGTCCCACCTCGCCTTTTGTAGGCCTGACCCAAAGCGTAGAATCCTCCGAATTCAACATCCTAAGCCCAGAAGCCAGCAGCGAGCAGCCAGCAGCTAAAATCAGCTACTCTGGATTTCGGTGGCGCGCAGCTTGGCTTAAGGTGAGAATAAAGAATCGGCATGAGGCATGGCGCCGATCCATTTCTGCTGCAGCTCCTGGTGATCTTCCTGTGGGCGAAGATCTTCGGCGAGCTCTTTGAGCAGCTGTCGTTACCGGCGGTGCTGGGAGAGATTCTCTCCGGCGTCGTGCTCGGTCCTTATCTCACCGGCTTTGTTCTTCCCAGCGACGCAACCGTTTCCATCGGCGAACTTGGCGCGATCTTTCTCCTTTTTACCGTCGGTCTGGAGACCCGTCCCAAAGAGCTGATCCGCGTAGGCGGCTCGGCTTTGGGAGTTGCCGTGGCCGGCATGGCGCTTCCCTTCGCTCTGGGCTTCGGATACATGATGTTGCGCCATCATCCGGCACACGAGGCAACTTTCATTGCCGCAGCGATGGTGGCGACCAGCGTGGGAATTACCGCGCGCGTCCTCGACGATCTTGGCGTGATGCAAACGCGAGCGGCCAAAATCATTCTCGGCGCCGCGGTTTTTGACGACATCCTGGGCATGGTTCTGCTCGCGGTTTTGATCAGCATGGTCTCATCGGAGTCGATCGCCTGGATCCAACTCACGGTTTTGTTGGTGGAAGCCGTGGGATTCGCTCTGGTGATGATCTTTTTCGCCCCGCGCGTGATTCAGCGCATGCGTCCCGGATTGGAACGGATGGAAACCCACAACGCGCCGTTGATTCTCGCGCTCGCCATTTGTCTTGGGCTCTCCGTCGTCGCGGAGAAGATCGGAATGGCGGCAATCATTGGCGCGTTCTTTGCCGGACTGGCGTTTGCCGAGTATGCGCCCGAATGGAACCTGGTGCCGCGCGTCTCCGCCATCAACGAGTTCCTCGCGCCCTTCTTCTTTTTCATCATGGGCGCGAAATTAAATTTGGGTATTTTCACCCGCTACGTCGTGCTCTCGGCTGTAGTGGTCTCGCTGCTGGCCATCGTCTCTAAGCTGCTGGGATGCGGCTTACCTGTTCTCAAGGAAGGATGGGACACCGCCGCCAAAGTCGGAGTTGGCATGACTCCGCGCGGCGAAGTAGGTTTGATCGTTGCCCTGATCGGATTGCAGATGAAAATGATCTCCGAAGCTGCATATGCGATCGTTCTCTTCATGACCGCTGCCACCACGCTGTTCGCGCCAATCACATTGCGCTATCTCTACCGCCTCAGGCCGGCCGTCCGTGAAGTGGAATTCGAGCGCGAGTCGGCGGAGAGAGCGTAAACAATCGGGTGATCGGGCCATCGGGTCATCGGGTGATCTGGCTTTAACTTCACCCGATGGCCCGATCACCCGATGACCCGATTGTTGCTGGGTTTTATAATCTTTCCTTTCCGAATCATGACCATGAAGCCACTCGAAGGCCGTGTCGCTCTGGTGACCGGAGCATCGCAAGGAATCGGGCGCGCCTGCGCAATCCGGCTCGCCTCTGACGGAGCGACGGTGGCTCTGGCCGCGCGCAACACTGAGAAATTAAGCCAGGTTGAAAATGAAATCGCCTCCGCTGGAGGCCAAGCCGCCAGCTTTGCCATGGATGTCGCGCAGGAAGAGCAGGTCAAATCGGCAACCAGAGGCGCGCTGGAGCGTTTTGGGAAAATCGATATTCTGGTGAATAATGCCGGCATCACCCGCGACCAGCTCGTCATGCGCATGAAGCGTGCGGATTGGAACGCGGTGCTCGATACCAATCTCACCGGTCCGTACCTCTGCATTCAGCAGGTCATAGGATCGATGCTGAAGCAGCGTTGGGGACGCATTATCAATATCACCAGCATCTTCGGAGAGATGGGGCAAGCGGGGCAGGCAAACTATGCCGCATCGAAAGCCGGACTGATCGGATTGACGATGGCAGTTGCCCGCGAAGTCGCGTCGCGCAACATCACGGTGAATGCTGTGGCGCCGGGATGGATCGACACCGCGATGACCGAGGTGCTCAGCCCGGAGCTGCGCGAGAGCATGGCCAAAGCCATTCCGCTCGGGCGGGCCGGAACCGATCAGGAGGTGGCCCACGCCGTCTGTTTCCTCGCCTCGCCTGGGTCGGCCTACATCACCGGTCACGTGCTCGACGTGAACGGCGGGATGTTGATGGGCTAGCGCGATGTCCTCGACCGCTAGTTCCGCAACGGTACAGCAGCGCAAGCGGCATCTCTCCATCGTGCCTGCGGATAACGCGGTGCGCATCGAAGCGGTGCGCCAGCTCTTCCAGGAATACGCCGCTTCCCTCAGTTTCAATCTGTGCTTTCAGGGATTCGAGGAGGAACTGGCGCGTTTGCCCGGCGAGTACGCTCCCTGGTCAGGGATGCTGCTGCTGGGCCTGGTTGACGATCAATTGGCCGGATGCGTGGCCCTGCGCCGGCTCGAAGGAGAAGGGAACGAAACTCGCGCACAATTGTTCGGCGGCTCCGATCTTTGCGAGATGAAGCGCCTGTACGTGCGATCAAACTATCGGGGCTGCGGTTTGGGCAGCGCGCTGGTGGATGCCATTCTCAACTGTGGCGCTGCGATCGGCTATCGCGCCATGAGGCTCGATACTGTTCCCAGCGAAATGGGCGCAGCCGTGGAAATGTACCGCAAATTCGGATTCGTCGAAATCCCGCCATATCGTAAGAACCCGATTACCGGCGCGAAGTACATGGAACTGGATCTAAGGGCCTGGGCAGCCACACACCTCGGAGCGAAACAAAACCAGGCGTAAGGACCAGCACTCCTGCGTGTGCTCACGATCTCACACAATGTCAATTTGGGAAGCCCACTCGTCCCATCTTGGCACTCATCTCAAAGGCGTCCCGCTTGTCCCGACTTTCCGCAGCTCACTTTGGCTTTGGAAGCAAATGGCGTTCCCATTATGGGCAAACGGATGCCACACCTAAGGACGGTACTCGCGCTTGTGGGCCCGGCTTATCTCTGAACGGAAGCGGCAACTAAAATGCTGCTCGCCAATTTGCAATTCCTGCAACTGCAATCGGCCCCTGCCAGGTTCTCTGCGGGATAGCTATCTAAACCAATTGAGGACCAGAAACATGCGAGTCATACTCTCGACGTTCGCGCTCTGTCTGCTGTTCGGGTTCACCGCCTTCGCGCAGACAACGATCAATGATATTGACCAGTCTTCCGGCTGGCTGCAGCCAGGCACCAGCACCGCTAATTTCTGTACCGGAACCGCCTGCGCCGGCGGCTCCTCGAATGCAAACCTGTCCTGGATGGCCCAGGGCGTGACTACCGTGCAGCAGGACGGAAAATCGCAGGAGTTCCACCTCGGCGGAAATTCAGGCGGCTATGGCAATGGACGCTGGTGGGCTGCATTTCCCGCTGAATCCAATGCCACTGCGTTTACTTTCTCCTTCCACATCAATACCGACCAGAACGTTTTCGACGTCGCTCAGGCTCTGCAGTTCGGGGTCGGACAGATGTTCGCAAACGGGAATCACTACAAGATGGAAGTGCAATGCGACTACAACGGTGGCAGCGGAAAGTGGCGCTTCTTCGATCCGCAGGCAGGATGGATCGAATCCAACCGCGCCTGTGTGAAGTTCACCAATGGATGGAACCAATTTTCGTTTCAGTTCCAGCGCGGACCTTGTCCGTCGGGGATCACCTCGCCGACGGGTGAGTGCGCACAGTGGACGAACATGAACATCAATGGCACGGACTATCCCATCACCAAACCGGATGGGAGCGGAATGTATGCGGTTGGTTCCACCAACGCAGGTTCCAATCAGCTTCAAGTAGTCGTGCAACTGGACGGAAATTCGGCGGAGAATCCATATGAGGTTTATATGGACGGAGAAACGCTGACTACCAATGGAACTCCGGATACCGGCGGTCCTCCTCCGCCGTCAGGTCCGAGCGATGCCTGCACCGGCCAGTTCTGCAACACGGACGATCCGGGTCAGGTTTGGAATGGCTGCCCGACCAGCAACCCGTCCTGCGCCGACAGCGGCGCTACTGGCGTAGTGGCGAACGCTGATTTTGCTCAGGGCCAATCAGCCGAGGGAAGAACGGAAGTGGTGAAGTACGACATTTCGGGGACTTGCAGCGGCTGCGGTACCAGTTGGTTCGCCGATGCTTATCGCTGGCATTCCAACACCACGCAGTTAGCCGCGCCGGTTTCGCAGGCGGTGGATGACTTTGATATCAACGTTCCCGCCGCATTCGTCAACACCCCTCAGGCCATCGAGTTCGAGCTGCAGCAGACCTCGGCAAACATTACCTACAACATGGGCTGGCAATTTCTTTATGCCGGACAGGCTGCCGGTACGATGGCCTTGAGGACTTTTGACTACGTCAACAAGGCCTGGATCGATACTGGCATTGTGATTCAGCGGTTCCAGGGCGATACCTGGTACCACGTGAAGGCGCATTACACGATTTCGGGCAGCAATATTCTGTTCGACTGGATCGAAGTAACGCCTTTGGGAGCATCCAGCGTGAACCACTACGTTCCCAGCGGAGCGGGGGCAATGCACCAGAGCAAGCCAAGAACTCATGCGCCGGAATTCAACAATGCATTCCAGCTTGACATGCACTCTGCAAATTCGACGACTGGGGCAGCGTACTTTATCTATATCGATAAAGCGCACGTGAGCTACACGCCATAGTCATAACTGATGGGTAGAGACGCAGCATGCTGCGTCTCTACCTTTTTTGCATTTTCGGCAGGTCTAGAGCGATTTCAAGTTGGAGTAGGTCTTCGGTGGGAGCCCCCGCTTCCAGCAGATGAAGCCGGACCCATGGTCTGGAGAGAAACATGTATGTTTCAAATTGGGCTTTAGCCCTGGCCGGTACGCGGAGCAGCGCTAGAGGCTCGCAGTCGAGGCAATTTACTGGATGTTCGCTTAGAAGCTCAGGAGCTTAGCAGCTTAGGAGCTTTTTCACTTCGCCGAAGCCGTCCTCACAATCCCGTGGTGGACAGTTTCGTCCTGCCACATGCGGAAGCCGCCGATGAATGCGTTGGCGTTGTTTCCCAGTCGAGCGCCATCGGGGAGATTCTTTAGCACTTTCGCATTACCGCCGCCCAGCACTACGTCGTCGGCTTGCATTGCCTGGCGAAGCTGCTCGACAACTTCGCACACGTTCTTTTCCCACTTCTTCTTGCCCAGACGATCCAGGCCGCGCTTGCCGAGGTAGTCTTCGTAACTCTTGCCCTTCTTGAATGGAAGATGGGCGAGCTCCATCGGCTGCATTACGCCGTCGACGATCATGGCCGAGCCCAATCCGGTGCCGAGGCCCAGGAAAAGCATGCGTCCTTTCTTATAGCTGCCTAATGCCTGCATCGCGGCATCGTTCATGATCTTTACCGGCTTGCCGAAAGCCTTGCGATAATCGAACTTCACCCAACCTGCCGCAAGGTTGTGGGGCTCGCGCAGCGGACGGCCTTGAATCACCGGTCCGGGGTAGCCAATCGAGATCGCGTCAAATTCCCAATCAGTGACCGCTGCTTTTACTTTTTTCGACATGTCCGCGGGAGTCAAGGTGGGGCCGGATGGAATCTTCCGGACCTCTTTTTGCCCGGTCGCGAGCAGCTTGACATTGGTCCCGCCAATATCAATGGTGAGAACGTTGCGTTTGACAGCCTCTGCCTCGTGTTCGTGCTTCGTCACTGCGCGGGCGCGGTTGCTCATGCTTTTCCTGCTTCCTTTCGCGCATAGAGACTACCTCAAAATTGGGATGAATACATCCCCAGTTATTTTCGCGGGCAACGGGTCGAGGACGTGCCGGTTGAAAACCAGTTCCGTGAAACTGTAACGGCTTGGGCTGGATTTTCCCGTTTTACGTAGGATTTTGGGACAGTCCGCATCGTCCCATTCCCGACCCAAAACGGCGCGCTTTCATACCATTTTTCGGCGACTTCATCCAATCCGGATCCAGCGCCTGTGGCAACACGGCTGCTTTCCTCGCTGCAGGGAAAACCAAAACCTTGCTTAACAGAGGAAAAATTATGTCTCGCTTGGTGCAACGAACGGTTTTGAGTGGCTTGCTGGTATTGCTGGCCAGCTATCTGGCTTTCGGACAGGGAATCACAACCGGATCGATCACTGGAACCGTCCAGGATCCGCAACAGAAAGTTGTCTCTGGGGCGCAGGTGACGGCGATCCAGAACGGAACCAACAGCAGCTTCAACGGGGTCACGAACTCGGTAGGCGCGTTTGAGATTCGCGGAGTTCCGGTGGGAACGTACACCGTAACCATCAACGCGTCAGGCTTCAACAAAGTCACACTGGACGGGATCGGGGTAAACGCGAGCTCTCCGACCAGTGTCGGCGTGCAACAGCTCGCCGTAGGCGGTGGAGAGACCTCGGTGACGGTGGAAGCTAGCGCTCCGCTGCTGCAGACGGATTCCATCCAGGCCGGCCAGACGTTTGACACACAGAAAGTGTCGGATCTGCCTATCGGCAATGGAGTTGACTTCGTTGCCATGCTCACACCGGGCGTGGTGCCCAGCGGAGACGCCGGCTTCAGCAATCAGAATGGCGCGGAATTCGCCGCCAATGGGCAGCGCGGACGTTCCAACAACTTCCAACTCGATGGACAGAGCAATAATGACACCTCGATCGCCGGCCCGGAAATCTTCTTTGGCAACACCGACGCGATCGCTGAGGTGCAGGTGCTGACGCAGTACAGTGCGGAGTACGGCCGCAACACCGGCTCTGTTGTGAACTACATCACCAAAGCGGGAACGAACAGCTTCCATGGCACCGGCTACGAAGTCTATGACGGCGATGAGGCCGATTCCCTGGCGAATCAGGACAAGAGCCCGCTGTTCGGCATCTGCCCGAAAGGCGTCGCCGCAGGCACAGTGACCGCCTTTGCCTCCAGCGGATGCACCACAGCAGTCGTGCCTCGGTATGTCGAGAACCGGTATGGCGGAACCATGGGCGGCCCTATCGTCAAGGACAAACTCTGGTTCTTTGGATCGGGTAACTTTGACTTCACCCGCACCGGCGCAACGCTGGCCTCTTCGGGCGGACTGGTGACTCCGACGCCTACCGGACTTCAGCAACTGCAAGCCGCGTTTCCTGGCAACCCGGCCGTGGCTGCACTCTCGGCAATCGGCCCATTTTCGGTAAACAAAGGAACGATCGCCATCAATTCGATTTCCACGGTGCCCGTGGGCGGAGTGCCGATTGAAGTTGCTACGATCACGCGCAAGCTCCCGAGCATCGGCAACGATTACGAGGGCACTGGCCGCGTGGATTGGCAGCTCAGTCAGAACGACAGGTTCTTCGGACGTTATATCTTCCAGCACCAACTCTTCACCAACGTCAGCCCAGGTGGAACTACTCCTCTGGCGGCTGGCGATTTTTTCGATGAGCCTTCGCGGGATCAACAGATCGGGCTAGATTACAGTCACACCTTCTCGCCGACTTTCTTGAATCAAGCGCGCTTCAGCTACTCTCGCGTAAACGTAGCGTTCGAGGCTGGTTCCTATCCCAATTGCACGGAAGCGAATTTTGAGCGCTGCCCTACGCGCATTCAATTTCTCGATGGAAGCACGCTGAATGCAGGATTGAACCCGGGATTTCCTCAGGGACGTTTCGTCATCGATTACCAGGTGCAGGACAATGCCTCAAAACAGATCGGCACGCACTCGCTGAAGTTCGGCGGCGAATTCGCCCGCCAGCGACAGCCTAACTTCTTCCTGCCGGACCTCAACGGACTGTTTGTGTTCAACAGTTTCGCGGACCAGCCGGACGGTACTCCCAGTGACTTCATCGCCAATACGCCAACGGCTACCATCGCCAACGGCCCGCCGAACCCAGTCTTCACCGAAAACGATGGCGCTTTCTATTTCCAGGACGACTGGAAGGTGCGTGACAACTTCACGCTAACTCTGGGCTTGCGGTATGAAATTGAATCTCAAGCCAACAACGTGCTGCATGATTTGACCGTTGCGCGCGAATCGAATCCTGCTACCGCGTTCTGGGATACCAGCCTTCCCCTATCGCTGCGCACGGTGCCCGCAGTCCCGATCGACAAGAATAATTTCGGGCCGGTAGTAGGCTTCTCCTGGTCGCCACGTCTGGCGCCGTTCCTATTTGGGCAGGACAAGACCGTGATCCGGGGCGGCTTCCGCATCGCTTACGACCCCGAGTTCTACAATATCTTCTCCAACGTTGCGAACTCCACGCCCACGGTCAATCTGGCGCAGATTCCGGCATGCGCCGGATGCCTGGTGGCGAGTGGAATTGGAGGCGATGTCCGCAGCGCCACGCTTCCACAAGTTCCCCTGGGTGTGAATCCGGGGCTGCGCACGCAAACCACGATCTCGCCCAATTTGCATAATCCTTATTCCCAAGAGTGGAATTTGGGGTTGCAACGCGAGATCGGTTCGCATGTCGTGGCCGAGGGACGGTATGTGGGAAATCACACGGTAGGACTATTTCAGTCCTTCAATGCGAATCCTGCCTTGGGGGCCCTGATTGCCGGTGGATTCGCCAATGTGATTCCGTCAGGTTTAACTCCTTGCGCCACTCCGGACGCTCCTGGTTTTGCTTCCGGGTACGTAGATTGCAATCACAGAAACGTTCTCCGGCGCGGGAACACTGCATTCTCGATCTATCACTCATTGCAGACCCGACTGGATGTGCAGAACCTCCATGGCATCACGGCAGGAGCGAGCTACACATTCAGCCACACTATCGACAATGTGAGCGAAATTTTCAGCAGTGTGGGTGGAGGCAACACTCTGTCATTCGCGCAAAACCCATTCAACATCGACCAGGCGGAACGGGCCAACAGCGGATTGGATTATCCTAACGTCGCCTCCGTGTACATGATCTATCAACTGCCTTTCTTCAAGAACCGCAGCGGCTTCCTCGGCCGCGCTCTGGGCGGATGGCAGATCAATCCGGTGTGGCGTTACGTTAGTGGCCAGCCTTACACCGTAATTCAAGCGCGCCAGCCTGGTGGCACATTGTGCGATCCGACGAGGGCTGTGAGTTCGACTTTCTCGGCCTGCCGACCGATTCTTTCCAATGCCGGCGCGCCGCTTGACACCGTTGGCCAGTTCGTCGCTCCGGGCCAGCTCGTCAATTTCTATACCGGCGATCCCGTGGCTGCCAACGCGGTGCACTGGATCGTGAATGACACCACTGCCGCAACCATCCTCGGCACCCCGTTTGCCGGCGTCGGCCGCAACACCGAGCGCGGCGATACCATCAATAACGTCAACCTCGCGATCATTAAGGACCTGAAGTTGACCGAGCGTTTGAACCTGCAGCTCCGGGCGACGGCCTTCAACGTCCTGAACCGCGATTACCGTGGAAACCCCGATCCCATCATCGACGATGGTAGTTTCCGCGACGTTCAGGGCTCGTTTGCCAATACCTTCTTCAACAACACAGGAGGGTTCCAGACGAACTCGGTGTTCTCGGGAATCGATCGCCGCCGCATTGAGCTGGAAGGCAAGATCATCTTCTAACTTTCCTAATCGGAATTTCAGGGAGCCGTTCGCGGCTCCCTTTTTTGTTGCGCTAGAACCCGACCACGCGACGTTTCCGTGCTGATACGGTGGCGGGCGCCTCGCCTGCGGTTTTTGATTTGGTTGACTTATAGGCTCTTGCCAACTTCGGCCAGGGTAACCCCCTCACCCAGGAACCTGCGGTCGCTTACAGCGAATGTGCGAGGGCGCACAGGGTTCTCAGCACGGCCTGCGGCAGCTGGGCCCAGCGCATGCCGCCTGTATGTGGTCGTTCGTTTAACATTGAGAGTTTCGATCTAGCTTCGGGAGGCAACCAGTGGTTCAGAGATCATCTAGGTTTCTGTTGTTCCTATGCTTATTGAGCAGCGCTGTCGCGCAAACCGCGCCGGCGCCAAAGAAGCACACTGCCGCTTCTAATCATCGCCCCAGCGCGCTGGTCGCACGCGTGGGAGACACCGGCTTCGTGCAGCTCAAGGCCGACAGCTTCCATAGCCTCAAGGCAAACCAGCAGGAACTGGCGTACTGGCTGTCGCAGGCGGCAATCGCGATAGATCCGATTATTTACGATCAACTTTCTGCCTACGCCATTCGCGAGAAGCGGCTGCTGGAGGAGATTGTCGCGCATCCAGCCGGAATCCCGCCGGCGACGATGAAGAAAATCAAAGATTATGCCCTGCTCTTCTGGGCCAATCGCGGCAACCACAACGACAATACCGCGCAGAAGTTCGTTCCGACTTTTTCCTTTGACGAACTCAAGCGGGCCGCGCTAATTGCCCAGAAGAATGGCGCTTTTAAGACCGCGTACGCCGACCTGCCGGCGCTTGATTCTGTCGACGCACTGAACGCGGAACTCGAGCAGCTCAAGCAGTCCCTCTTCGATCCCAATTTCGAACCGATGGACACGGCCAAAAGTCCCGAAGCGGGAAAAGACATTCTTCAGGCCAGCTCCAACACGTTCTATCCCGGATTGTCATTGAACGATCTGAAGGGATTCAAAGAAGAGCATCCTCTGAATTCACGAGTGGCGCCGGGACCGGACGGCAACCTCACCGAGATCGTCTATCGCGCGGGCACACCGGACGGCAGCGTGCCGCCAGGCCTGTATGCCAATTTCCTGAGCAAAGCGAATGAATGCCTGGAGAAAGCCAAAGCCGTCGCCGATCCGCAGCAGGCGCAAGTCATCGCCGATTTGATTCGCTATTACCAGACCGGAGGTCCCAACGACTGGCTCAAGTTCGGCACCGACTGGGTACAGAACAACGCGATCGTCGATTTCGCCAACGGTTTCATCGAAGTGTATCGCGACGCGCGCGGACAGAAAGGCAGCTCGCAGGCGTTTGTTACCGTCACCGATCAGAAGGTGACGGAGGCGATGATCAAGCTGGCGCAAAATGCGGAATACTTCGAGCAGAAAGCTCCGTGGGCCGACCAGTACAAGAAAACATCTTTCAAGCCGCCAGTGGTGAAGGCGGTGGAGACCCTGATCGAAACCGGCGACTTCCACGTGAACACCGTCGGCGACAACTTGCCGAATGAAAACGAAATCCACGAGAAGTACGGCACCAAGAATTTTCTCTTCACCGGCAGCAGTCGCGCACTTTCCAATGCGGCCGGATATTCCGCGCTGGAGGAGTTTGCTCCAGACGCTGCCGCCGTCGCGCGCGGTAAGAAATACGGCGATGAAGCCGAAGACCTGTTGACCGCCATGCACGAGGTCATCGGCCACGGATCGGGCAAGCTCAGCGATCGCCTGAAGAACGGCGCCGAACCTTATCTAAAAGAGTATTTCTCCACCCTCGAGGAAGGCCGTGCCGATCTGATGGCGCTCTGGAATGTTTGGGACCCAAAGCTGAAGGAGCTCGGACTGATTTCGAACCAGGAAGAAGTTGCCAAAACCATGTATGACGGCGCAGCGCTGGTCGCGCTCACCCAGCTCCGTCGCATTCCCAAAGGCGACACTATCGAAGAAGATCACGAACGCGACCGCGCGCTGATCGAAGGCTATATCAAAGACAAGGTGCCCGGCTCGATCGAAGAGTTCAACCGAAATGGGAAGACGTACATTCGCGTGAAGGACTATCAACTCATGCGCAAAGGCGTAGGCATGCTGCTGGCCGAGCTCATGCGCATCAAGGCCGAAGGCGACTACGACGCTATCAAATCGCTGGTCGACAAATATGGAGTTCACTTCGACCCGGCGCTGCGCGATCAGGTTGTCGCCCGCTACAAGAAGCTCCACCTGCCTACGTACTACGCTGGCGTGAACCCGATGCTTACGCAATCGTCTGGCGACACCATCAAAATGAGCTATCCGAACGATCCGGTGAAGCAGTACCTCTACTATGGATCGATGTATGACGAAGGGCTGAAGAGTTCGGCGATCGAGACAAGTCCGAAATGGCCTGCGCCGAAACAGCGGTAAAAAGCTTCGGAGCTGCGAAGGCAAAAAAATAGGCGGGAGCCATATTCTGCTCCCGCCTTTTCCGGTCAGGGGTGAAGGAAACTTATTCGCTGCCGCCGGACTGTTCGGCGCGGGCTGTCATGCGCTCATTGTTGTTGTCGAAGCTCACGATGCCTTCATACATGCTGAGGGCCAGCATGTGATTGCGCATGGGAATCGCGCGATGCAGCGGCAGGCCCGCATCTTCCACGCGATGCCATCTGCGCCCGTCGTCATCCCGGCTGGCGAACACCTCACTGGAACCATCAACGATGGCCAGCAGCTCGCGGCTGTGCTCGTCGTAATCGAGCGAGACGATTTTGGCCTTTGGCAACTGTGCGTTCACCGGCTCCCAGCCGCCGCGATCATGCTGGTGGAAGAGGCCCTGCGCGGAGGAGATCCACACGTCGGAGTTGTCGTCGATGGCAATGCCGGTGATCAGCGTTACCGGCAGGCTCTGCACGGTATTGAAGTGCTTGCCGTTGTCAGGCGAGACCAGCAGAGACGTGTAGGTCGCGGCAACAACCATTCCGTGATCGGCGCGGACTTTCAGGAAAGGCTCGTGCTTCGCCGCGCGCTGAACGGTCCAGGTTTTGCCCAGGTTGTGCGACACCAGCAGCGTGCCCGAAGAAGTCGGCACGTACATGCTGTCGCCTTCGATTGCCAAATCGGGAATATTCGGCATCATTCCCGGCAGGTTTACGCGCATCCAGCTGTGGGTGGCTGAGTTGAGGCGGAAGAGGCCGGCGTTGGTTCCGGCGAAGATGTCGCCCTTGCGGTCTTGAGCCAGGGTGAAGACATCGCGTCCGTTGAGGCCATTGCTGAGCTGCGACCAGCGCTGCCCGTCATCGTGCGAGACGAAGACGCCGCCGAACTCTTTGTCGTTGACCATTCCCGCATACAACGTGTTGGGATTGCGATCGTCGTCAAGCAACGCCCGCACTTGACGATGGGCGAAGCCTTCGTTCGACGCCATAAACGAACCGGCGTTATTGGTGCTCAGCAGTACGCCGCTGCGATCAGTAGCAAGCAGCACGCGGCTGGAATCACCCGGATCGATCATTACGTCGTTGACGATGATGTTCGGAGCGGTCGCTCGATGCCAGGTGGCGCCGGCGTCCTGCGTCTTCCACAAACCTTCAGTGGTTCCGGCATAGACCACGTCTTCGTGATTGGGGTCCTGCTTCAGCACGCGAGTGCGGCGCGCGGAAAACGGGATGCCCTGAACTTTGTGGAAGAGGTCGCCGGCGCTGGTGCTCTTGTAAATTCCCGAGCATGCGCTCAGGTACACGGTGGAGGGCTGCTGCGGATCGACAATCAGCGAGAACACGTCAGAGTCGTCGATGACGCCATTCTTGATCTGGTGCCACGCGCGGCCGCCATCGTCGGTCTTCCAGGCGAGGTGCCAGGTTCCGGCGTAAATTACGTCAGGATTCTTCGGATCGATGGCCACCGACTGGATGTTCTTGATGTCCTTGTGACCTTCGGGAGAGATGCGCGTCCAGTGATCGCCGCCGTCTTCTGAGCGGAACACGCCATCCAGCGCGCCGGCAACCAAAATCTTTGGATCGGAGGCAGACATGGCGAAGGAGCGGATCGATTTGCCCCTCATCCCATTGAGTGACTCGAAGCTCTTTCCGCCATTGCGCGAGCGGAAGAGCTCACCGGTTTCCCGCTCGATGCTCCACGCAGCTACGTAGAGCTTGCGCGAATCGGCAGGATCGAAAACCATGTGGTCGAGTACGTAGTCGGCGCCATCGCCGAGATGGGCAAAGCGCATCCACGATTGGCCACGATCAGTGGACTCAAAAATCTGTCCCGAACTGGTACCGAGCAGAATGCGATCGGGATTATGTGGGTCGTAGGCAAGAGACCGAACATCACCGCCGTCGGGGCCGATCATGTGCGGCTGCACGCCATAGGCGTAGCCGGCGCAGAAGGTTATCGCGCCCGCAACCACCACGCTGAGCAAAAAGCGCTTGCTGAAAATAAACACTGTATCCTCCGGTGGAACTCAAGTTTGGGGAAGGGGCGCGACTACTGTGCCATTGGCGGGCAGGAGGGGGTAGATGACGAAAGCAGCCAACACTGCGGAAGGGACAGCGACTTTGGTAACTTAGCTGCTGGCTGCTAGCTACTGGCTGCTAGCTCAAAACCAACAGCAACAACAAAACCAAGAAATTTGATGTTTGAAGTTGCCTTTAGCCTTTAGCCAGCAGCCAGCAGCCAGCAGCCAGCAGCCAGCAGCCAGCAGCCAGTAGCCAGTAGCCAGTAGCTATTCCGTCATCGACGTAGCCTCGGAATGAGACGCCAATCCGATGCGATTCAGCAGTGGCAGATATCGGGGATGGTTGCGGATCCCGTCATAGATTGGGCCGACGGCCAGATAACACAATAGAACCTCGCGGGCATCAGCCGCTTTTTCCAGCCAATCGAAGGCGCGATCATAATCTTGCAATGCCAGACAGATCATGGCCGGGGTTATGTAGGCGACATAAGCAGACTTCGACAGTTCCTCGATTTGCGCCAGCAAAGAAAGCGCGCGGTCACGATCGCCGGCCGCGGCGCAGCACGAGCCCAGTGGTCCCCAGATCAGCGGATTATTTTCTGCCAGCTTGAGCGCCAACTCGATCTCCTGAATGGCCTCCGCATACATCTTCTTCTGCTCGTAGTTAAGTCCCACCACCACGTGGAGTTCGATGTCGTCTGGACTGAGCTCGAGTGCCTGCCGGCAAATTTCCAACGAACGATCGTAATCGCGCCGGTAATGGTAAACACCAGCGAGATAGGAATTCATGGGAATGGAAAGCGGATCGGCTTCCATTGCGGCACGAATTTCGCGCTCCGCCTCATCGAATCGTCCGGTCTGGACGAGCAGGATGTTGTATTGCACGTGCGCGTTGGGGTGTCCGGGATTCAATTCAATGGCGCGCAGAAACTCGCGCTCCGCCTCGCGCCAGCGCCACTCGTTCCACATGCGAATGGTGCCCATGGAGGCATGCGCTTCGGCCAGCGTTTCATCGGCGATGAGCGCCTTGGTTGCCCCTTCTTTGGCTTTGGGCCAGGCCTCTGCGGGAGTTTCCAGCCCCCACATCGAGACTCCGATGTGGTAGTCGGCAATCCCAGAATGGGCCGGGCCAAAATTCGGGTCCTCCGCCAGCGCGGCCTGAAAATATTCGAGAGCCCGCTGAAAGCCTTCTGGCGAGCGTTTGTTCCATTGAAATCGTCCGCGCAGATAAAGGTCATAGGCGCGAATATTTTCGGTGCGCGGACGCACCAGTGCGGATTGCGGATCGGTTTCGAGCCTGATCTTCAGCGTGTCGGCGATGGTTTGTGCGATCTCGTCCTGCACGGCGAAAACATCTTTCAACTCGCGGTCGAAACGCTGCGACCACAGGCAGTAGCCGTCAGAGACGTTGACTAATTGCGCGCTGACGCGCAGTTTCTCTCCGTGCCTGCGCACGCTGCCCTCAACGATTGAGGCGACGTTGAGTTGATCGCCGATGCTACGTATGTCCTGGGTCTTGCCTTTGAACTCGAAGGCAGAAGTACGGGAGACTACGCGCAAATTCTGCAATTGAGAAAGCGCGTGGATGAGTTCTTCGGTAAGGCCATCGCTGAAGTACTCGCTATCCGGCTCAGGACTTAAATTGACGAAGGGCAAGACCGCCAAGGAAGCGCCGTGATTTCCGTTGCTGGCTGCCGGGGGCGCGGAATGCGTCTTCAGACTGGCCGCAATCTCCTCGGCACTCTTCCAGCGGTCTGAACGCTTCTTTTGCAGGGCCCGGAGCACCACTCGGTCGATTTCCACTGGGATATCCGAGCGCAAGTGGGTCAGCGGCGTCGGCGACTTGGCCACGATGTCGGCCATGGTCGCAAACGGCTTCTGGCCGGCCAGCATTTCGTATGTCACCACCCCCCAGGACCACACGTCGGTGCGCATATCCAGGGACTCGCCGCGCAACTGTTCTGGGGAGCTGTAAGCAGCGGTGCCGAGAAAACCGCCGGCATGGGTAATGTCCATGTCGTTTGGAAGCTTAGCCAGACCAAAATCCACGATCTTTACCCCGCCGTCAGCGGTGAGCATGATGTTCGCCGGCTTAATGTCACGATGGACGATGCCAACCTGGTGCGCGCGCGCCAAGCCCTCCGCGATTTGCGTGGCGATGTGCACAGCTTCGGCCACCGGCAGCGGTCCTTCATTCATCCGCGTGCGCAGGTTCTTGCCCGGGCAGTAGGCCATGGCGATGAACAAATCACCTTCATTGGTCTCGCCGAGTTCGAATACGGTACAGATGTTGGAATGATCGAGGGCGGAAGCGGCGCGGGCCTCGCGCACGAAGCGCAATTTCTTCTCGGTATCGGAAGCCACTTCGCGGGAAATAAACTTGATGGCCAGCAGGCGGTCGAGGCGGGGGTCGCGCGCCTTGTAGACGGTTCCCATCGCGCCATGACCCAGCTCTTCCAAAATCTCGTAATGCGAGATGGTCTTCCCCTTCATGGCAGGGGAACCGCAGCCGCCCGCGCCAAAGCGGGAAACATATCGAGCGCTTCCTGCACGACGACAGCAAGCAAGTGAATTGTTTCAAAGGCGCTGACGCCGAGCAAGGAGTGGTCATTTTCCGATAATGGGAAACCATCGAGCGCATGGTCGAGGTCGTCGCGATGGCGTGGATCAAGTTTGCCGTGGCGCAGCAGATTGCTGAATGCGCTGCGCGGCAATTGCGCACGGTCGGCAGTCTGCTCAAAAAAGTTCACATCCGGCGGTGTGCCTTCGAGGACAGCGATGAATCCCAGTAAAGCCACGGGATGAACATGCCGAATCCAGTAATACTGCGAGCCCACCAGCCGCGCCACCGATGGAGGCGGAACGCGGGCCATGACCTTCTTCCGGTCGAAACCCAAAACCTCCAGGTCCTCCAGCACCCAGTCGTCGTGGTGCATTTCTTCCGGGATGTGATGGCTGAGATATTCAAACATCCCCGCCGACAGCGGGTCGGAACTTTTGCGGGATTCGCAAACGTCCGCCGCCGCCTGCATCAGGGGTACGCTGGCGCGAATAACCGCATGGTTCCGAAACAGGAATTCCGGGTAGAGCTCAGGCAGGCGAGGATGGTTCCAGAGCGCGAATGCGGCAGCATCCAGCGACACGCGCGCAAAATCTATCTTCTCGCGTAAACGCCGACTGTGGCTCACGCCAGATATGGAGTGGGCAGGGGAGATCGACATGGTCGAGACACAACTTCGATTTTACCCGACTGATGCGAGCGGGATTTGCGCTAAAAAACGATGCCGACTGTGGGTGAGTCGCCGTGGGCGTGCTTCTTTATGAACTCTTCTTTGATTTTCGCTTTGACGCTGATCAGAGCGTCGACTTCTTCTTTGGAGAAGCTCTCGACCATCTGCTTCTCGTGGTCGGCTAATTTTTCTTTTTTGTGAATCAAACCGGCTTTCGCGAGTCGCTCAACGTTGCTCATTCCGTTCTCTCCTCGAACGGCGAATCCTACTACAGCGTTTGAATGGGGCGCAAACTAGCTGCCAAGTTCCGCTAATAGCAGGAGCTAGAGCAATTTTGGATGGCGAATCCCCAGTCGGAGCCCAGATCTATTTTCCGCCCGCACTAGAACTCTTGGCGCGGTTCATGTAGCGCCGCCATTCGAGCAGCACCTGCACCTGATTGGCAAGCAGCTTCAGAGCGGTTTTCTGGTTCTCATTGATGACGCGCGGCTTGTGATCGATCACGCAAACGGTACCCAAAGCCTCGCCGGTAGGCGCGATCAAAGGCGAACCCGCGTAGAAGCGAATCTGCGGTCCCGAAGTGACCAGCGGGTTGCCGGCAAAGCGTTCATCTTTTTCCGCATCCTCGACCACCATTACATCCTGATGCATGATCGCGTGTGCGCAGAACGACATCTCGCGCGGAACGTCATTGGCCATGAAGCCGATGTTCGACTTGAACCATTGCCGTTCCGAGTCGATGAAGGTGATCATCGCGCCGGGCACATCGCAGATGATGGCGGCAAGTTTTGCCAGGTCGTCAAATGCTTTTTCCGGAGCAGAATCCAGGATGTCGTAGCCGTGTAGCGTGGCGACGCGCTTCGCCTCGTTCTCGGGAAGCGGCATAGCTTCCACCGAAGCAATTGCCCGTACGAGATCTTCCGGCTGGTAAGGCTTGTTCAGGAATGAAACTGCTCCCAGATTGCGCGCCTTCTTGAGATCGATGTGAAAAGTGGGCGAGGGCGCAACGATCACTTTCGTGTGACCCAGTTGCGGGTTCTTCTTGATTGCTTCGCAAACCTGAAGCCCGGGCATCCGCTGCAGGACGAGATCGAGCACCACGATTCCGGGACGCTGCTCAACCGCCGCTTTCAGTCCTTCTGCGCCATCACAAGCCGTATGTACCTGATATCCACGGGATTGTAGCGCCTCACTATTTGCTGCAAGCACGGCTTCGTCGTAATCGATGAGCACAATTGTTGGTGCAGCCATGGAAGGAGGGACAAATTCGTCCCGTGGCTAGTACGTTGGCAGTGTTGACGGCAGATGTCAACCTTGAGAAACAGGAATTCTCAGCAGTTTACAAGGGACACTGATTGCGGCCGGGAACCGCCCATCTGCGCTCCCAGAAACGGCGGTTCTCCTTTTGCTTATGCGCTCATGCCGCGAGCGCCGGCGTAGATGTGGTCTGCGTTGCTGTCGCCTCACCCCGTTGCCCTGAAAGCAGGGGTTTCCCTTTATGGAGCACATAGTCGAGCCACGCTCCCGCGACCTGCGAAGTGAGAATCGCGAACAGCACCAGGGTGGTATAGAACGCAGCATTGATGATATTGGCCTCGTAGGCAACGCTGGCCAGCACGATGCCCGGTCCGCCGCGCGCGTTCAGGGCCATGGAAAGGTTTACTGAGTCATTCCAGTTGAACCCGGCCAGCCGCGCTCCCATTCCGGCTGAAAGTAGTTTGGCTACGCAGCCAATAGTCAGGAATGCCGCCAACATCGTGAGGGAGAACGTCTTTGTAAGATCTAGCTTGTACCCCACGACGGCAAAATACACCGGGATGAACACCGCAAAGGAAACTTTTCCGATGGTACTCACGGCTTCCTCAAAAGCATTCATGTGCGAAACCACAGCAAAGCCGGCGAGGAAAGCTGCAAAGACCAGGCTGACATCAAATGCAGCCGCCACCGCTGCGTAGGCCAGCAGCACGACAATGACGTATCCGATGGGAGAAGCCTTAGCCAGCACATTGAGCCGGGTTTCGCTCAGCCGTCGTAGAAGCCGAGGCATGATGGTAAGCCCGATGACGAAATACGCGATGCAGGCGGCAACGTGAACCACGATCTTCTGGTGCGGAATCGATCCCGCTTTGGCCAGGGCGGTAGCAATCGCCAGCACTGCCCAGAGAACGATGTCTTCCATGACAGCGACGCCCAGAATCAGGCGGGCAAAGCGCGTGTGCATAATGTCCAGATCGTGGAGGATTTTGGAGATCACCGGAATCGACGTTACTGCCATGGCAATGCTTACGACCAGCAGCAGCGCGGTACGTTGTCCGGCGCTCCCCATGAGCGGCCCAAGTGGAATCAGCGGGGCGCAAAGCAAAGCCAGGACGAACGGCAAGCCGGTCCCAATGATTCCCAGCCAGCTCACTTCGCGGCGATCGTTCTTGTTGAACAGCCCCTTCGTTTCCGCACCCGACGCGAACATTAAGAGGAGGAGCCCGAGATTGTATAGAAACCCGAGCACCACTTGATCCTTGCTGCCTGCGCCGTTCGTCCCGGTCGGGAAGATGGCAGAAGAAATCGCGGGAGCAAAGTGCCCAAGAATTGCCGGCCCCAGTACGATGCCGGCAACGATCTCTCCCACAACTCGAGGCTGTCGAAGGCGCGTGAAAATGTAACCAAGGAAATGGGCTAATCCGATAAGAGCAAACAGGGCCAGGGTAAAAGAACCGAATTCCGCGCTCGACACTAACCATCCTCCAGGAAAGCTTCATGGGAGTAGATGAGAGCTGCCAGGAATTGCGCTGCCTGCAACTTTCTGTGAATCGAACTGGATGAATTGCTCTGCTTGCGCCGAGATGCGACGGGATGATGAAAAACAGATTTAAGTGGGGCAGAACTGGGATCCAGCACTTAGCTACTGCGAGCTTGGGCTCCAGCTGTGAGAGAGAGCTAGCCCCTGCCACTAGGTCCCAGTCAAAAAACCAGGACTGGAAAACCCGTGGCGCAAAAAAGCTGTGGCATAGCCGCCCCGCCGGGTTTCACGAGGCGCAACCGGACAGAATTGCCAGTACCACAGGCGCCTCGAACAGTTTTGTCTGCTACTGCTTTACATACACGTTGACGGTCACGTGAGTCACGCCGCAATCATCGTCGTCCTTGCCTTGTGAGCAGGGTGGACGAATTGTGAGCGTTTGCGTCCCCAGCAGCAGGAATCCGTCGGGCGGATTGTGTCCAGCCAGCAGAGAAATCACTGCTCCGGTGGGGAAGTCGGGGCCAGCAGGGCCCTGTATTCCCTGTGGACCTACTGGCCCAATCGGTCCCTGTGGTCCGGCGGGCCCAACTGGTCCCGCAGGTCCTTGCGGCCCGACAGCTCCTGTAGCTCCGGTGTCCCCTTTTGGGCCTTGGGGCCCGATGTCGCCTTGTGGGCCCGCGGGGCCGATTGGGCCAGTTGCCCCGGTGGCACCGGTGTCACCCTTCAGTCCTTGAGGGCCGATTGGGCCGATATCTCCAGCGGGCCCTTGCGGACCAATGGGACCAATGGGCCCAGTTGCGCCAGTCGCACCGGAAGCACCGGTGTCGCCCTTCAGTCCTTGGGGTCCGGTTGGTCCTGTAGCCCCAGCAGGACCCTGAGGTCCTGCGGGCCCGATCGGCCCAGTTGCGCCAGTTGCACCGGTAGCACCGGTGTCCCCCTTGAGTCCTTGAGGGCCGATTGGGCCGATATCTCCAGCGGGCCCTTGCGGACCAATGGGACCAATGGGCCCAGTTGCGCCAGTCGCACCGGTAGCACCGGTGTCGCCCTTCGGTCCTTGGGGTCCGATTGGTCCGATAGCTCCAGCGGGCCCCTGCGGACCAGCGGGTCCGATCGGCCCAGTTGCGCCAGTCGCACCGGTAGCACCGGTGTCGCCCTTCGGCCCTTGGGGTCCGATTGGTCCGGTAGCTCCAGCCGGTCCCTGCGGACCGATGGGACCAGTCGCACCCGTAGCGCCGGTATCGCCCTTGAGTCCTTGGGGTCCGATTGGTCCAATAGTTCCAGCTGGTCCCTGCGGGCCGACGGGTCCGATCGGCCCAGTCGCGCCAGTTGCTCCGGTAGCACCGGTGTCACCCTTCGGTCCTTGGGGTCCAATTGGCCCGGTAGCTCCAACCGGTCCCTGAGGTCCGGCGGGTCCGATCGGCCCAGGCGCACCGGTAGCACCGGTATCGCCCTTCACTCCTTGAGGCCCGATTGGTCCGATAGCTCCCGCGGGCCCTTGCGGACCAATGGGCCCAGTTGCCCCGGTAGCACCCGTGTCCCCTTTTGGCCCTTGCGGACCAATTGGCCCAGCGGGTCCAACCGCTCCTTGCGGTCCTGCGGGACCTTGAGGCCCGGTCAGACCTGTGGGGTTTCCTTGCCAATTCCCATTCGCGTCGATGACGACGGTACCGCCAACCGCGATCGCTCCGTTTACATCCAGCTTGGCTTGTGGCGATAAGGTCCCAACTCCGAGGTTGCCGGTAGACTCGGCAACGATGACATCGCCACTCGTGTAATTCACCCGAAGCGATACGATTTCTGCTCCGCTGTAACGCCCAATAACGAAGTCGTTGTTGTCGCCGAGCACTCGCACGAATGCCTTGAGGGTGGCTGCGCCAGGCGCCGAGCTGCCATCGCCGACATGCAGGTTCAGACCGGCTCCGCGAGAGCCTACCGGTTGAACGATGTTTACTCCCTGCGCCGATGCAGCATTGCCTGCATAAACCACCTCGTCGCCGCGCACGTCAAGATTGAGGAGTGGAGAGGAGGTGCCGATACCTAGGAACCCAGCATTGTAGAAGGCGCTGGTTCCATTCAGGGAAAAGGGAGATGCTCCTGCGGGGCCTTGCGGACCCACCGGCCCTGCGGCTCCGGTTGCTCCAGCCGGTCCTTGCGGCCCGGTGAGGCCGGTCGCGCCTTGTGGTCCGACCGGTCCTGGCGCTCCCGATAATCCGATCGGCCCAGCGGGACCTGCGGGACCCACTGCGCCAACTGCACCTGCCGGCCCCTGAGGCCCAATAGCACCTGTCGCGCCGGTGTCCCCTTTTGGACCAACCGGCCCCTGCGGACCGGTAGGACCGACTGGTCCTGCGGGGCCCTGTGGTCCAGCCGGGCCGGCGGGACCTGTCGCACCCGCTAAGCCAGTCGTGTTTCCCAGCCAATTCCCCTGGCCGTCAATGATCTGGTTGCCGTTAATGTACACTCCGCCGGTCAGCTTGAGTGTTGGCGCGAGCAATGGACCTGCTACTGAAAAGCCGCCGGCAGCCGAAACGTTGCCTTGCGCGTCGACTGCGAACTTCTGCTGGCCATTGAGGCTGCCGGTCAGAATCTTGGCGCCCGATTGTGAAACATTGAATAGACCGGCGGTACCGGAGGGGCTGAGTGTCTCGCCCATCACGCCGACTCCGCTGCCGGTGGGCGATGAGGCGGTTCCGTGTATGCCGACGCCGCTGCTGCCTGACGCTTGGCCCTGCACGCCGGTGCCGGTCGCACTCACGGCTTGTCCGGAAACGCCGGCGGTGCTGCCTGAGGTTGAGGATGCAAATCCAATCACGCCCTGGCCACCCGAAGCTGCGGTGTCACCGCGAACTCCGGCGGCGGTTCCCGCGGTTGACGATGCCGATCCGTAGACTCCAACTCCCGTTGCCGAAGATACCATCCCGTTGACGGCGACAGTACCGGTAGTGACCGCGTTCAGCCCCATGCCGGTTCCGCTCTGATTCACGAAGACGACTTCGCCGCCACTAGTGTCAGAAAAACTGGCGGCCCCTCCGCTGGTCATACCTTGCTGGGTGATGAAGGTGCCGTTGGCCGTCGAAAGACTTGCCTGGCGAGTATCGTCCAGCCCGCCGGGCTGCACTTTCCCCGATCCCGGTTGGGCACTTTGCCGCGAGTTGATCTGTGACTGTACGGCGCTGGTTGCTGACTGCTGCACAGCTTGCTGCAAGTCACTCTTTGTGACGAATTCTGAAGCAGCCTTACCGCCCAGCTTTTCGGCTTCTTCGGCCTTCAAGGCATACGGAACACTCACCAGCAGCAGCCGTGGCTGTTGCGGTTCGCCTTCGACGGTAATGCTCAGCCATCGCGCATCGCCGGAGCTGAAGACGTCGGCCGGAATGCCAGCCAGTGCCGTCGATCCCAAGGTGACCGTGTACTGGCCGGTCACGTCTAAAGTGACAACCTGGGTCTCGCTCCAAATCGGCTCTCCCCCTTCCTGCTGCGAGTACAAAGCGAAGGTCACCAGCCGGGTAGTGGGTTGTGCGATGCTTCGTCCTGTCGACGGTGGCAATTGTCCGGTGAGCCGGAACATTCGCGGAACACTCGCGTTGCCAGTGCGCGCAGGCAGGTTCGAATCGGAGGTTGTGACAGCGGTTTCCGGTCCGATCTGCGCAAGTCGCGCGTTACGGGACAGTTCGGGCCTTTGCTCCGCGCTGAGCGTTGCGCCAACCAGGAGCAGGGCAAGAGGCAATAGAGAGAAATGTAGTCTCATTCGTTAGATTTTTTGTGGGAGAGGAACCTAAAATTTGGGCCGGGGAACCCTACTACTGAGCAAGCGAAGAAAATATGTGCACTCGGATGGCCAAAGTTATATATTTAAAATCAATTACTTACAACCTAAGCTAGCAAACCAGTTGCTAAGGTCGTTCACCACAGTGTGAAAACTATTTCACACCGTCAGTAACCAGAGGATGAGTACCCGCACTTGATGGCCTTAATGTCTCTTCGGCCCCGATACCTTGGAAATCGGCGGGGGTGGGTCATATAGGTCGTCGCCCAGGTCGGCGCGTAGCTCGAACACCAGCTCCGCATTAGTGATTTACCAGGGCGCTAAGCCCGCGGTTCGATCGCTTACTGATTCGCCGAAAAGTTAATCTCGGATTCGCAAAATTAAGGAAGCCATTCCAGCTCTACAGAATGTGGCAACACATCACGAAAATTCTTGGCGGGAACGTCCCTGTTGAATTCTCCCGGAACTTTTGCAAGATTTTCTCCACTAACGTTCAGCTAATGCAAACGTCCCATTCCAGTACCTGTCGAAACGAGCTAAGATTTACAGCCGCCAACACCTGTAGCTTTGAAAGCGTGAAGAGTCGGTGCCGTTAAAAGACTTAGTAGAACTTCCGGAGATCGAGCGCGCGCCGCCGACTCGCGCGCCGCTCGTTCCTAACCCCCAGAAAAACCACAGACGCAGACTTACCTTTGCGGTGATTGCGTCGATCGCGGTCTTCATTTCCAGCGCCATGTGGTTGCGTAGTTTCAAGCGCGCCCCTGCAATTGGCGGAATCGCAACTGCTGTAGTTACGCGCTCTGATTTTGTTGACAGCATTCGCCTTGCCGGCACGGTCGAGGCGATCAACTCCATTGCCGTGGCGGCGCCGCGGCTGCAAGGCGCCAACCTGGGCACATTGACTGTCACTAAGCTGGCTGCCAGCGGCAAGCAGGTAAAGAAAGGCGATTTGCTGGTCCAATTCGATCAGCAGGCGCAGATTAAAGAGGCGCTCGATCAGGAAGCGACTTATGTAGATTTCGCCGAGCAGGTGAAGAAAAAGCAGGCGGACCAGGCGGCAAGCCTGGCCAGTGATGAAAGCGCTCTGCGCCAGGCGGAAAACGCCGCAAAAAAGGCCGCTCTGGACGTGCAGCGGAACGAAATCCTGTCCAAAATCGACGCCGAGAAAAACCAGCTCGCACTTGAGGAGGCGAACTCCACCTATCAGCAACTCAAGAAAACTTATGACCTCAAGCGAAGTTCGGCCAAGGCGGAGTTACTTTCTCTGGAGATCCAGCGCGATCGTGCGAGAGAGGCGATGGAGTACGCGCGCAAGAACGCGAGCAAGCTGGAGATCCATTCTCCCATCGACGGCATTGTCGTCTTTAACACCATTTGGAAGGGTGGCCGCTTTGGCGAGGTGCAGGAAGGAGACGAAGTCCGGGCCGGGGTGCCGTTTATGCAGATCGTGAATTCTGCAGCCATGCAAGTGCGCGCGCGGGTAAACCAGGCGGATGCCTCGCTGCTTACGCCGGGACAGCAAGTGCGAGTGAAACTGGACGCGTATCCCGATTTGTCATTTCCGGGAAAAGTGGAGCGCATCGCCGTAATCGGCGTAACCAGCGGACTGTCGGATTTTGTCCGCACCTTCAACGTGCTGGTCTCGATTCAGGGTTCTGATCCGCGTTTGCTCCCCGATCTTTCCGCCTCGCTGGATGTCGAGCTGCAACGCATTCCCGCAGTATTGACGGTGCCCCGCGATGCGGTCGCGAGTTCGGGTAAACAGCATTATGTGATGGCCTGGGACGGCGGCGCTTACTCGCGCGCGGACGTAACCCTCGGGGCCGAGAACGATGTCGCGGTGCTGGTCTCCGGAATCAACGAAGGAACACGCGTGCTGCGCATGATCGGCGCGAAGCCATGAAGGCGCTTTTCACAACCCGCAGAAGGGTCCTCGCGACCACCACGATCGCAGTGGCTGCAATCGCCGGCGTGTCCGCTGTTCGCTCTTCGCATGCCTCGGCCAATGCGGTTCCGACTGCCGAAGTTCGGCGTGGTGACTTCGTTGAATATATTCAGGTCCGGGGAGAGATCAAGGCCAGCGATTCCAAAACGCTGGTTGCTCCCGCTGCGGCAGGCGATCTTCAGATCCTTAAGCTCGCGCATACGGGCACGCAGGTGAAGAAGTGCGACATCGTCCTGCAGTTCGACAGCACGAAGCTGCAACGCACGCTCGAGCAAAAGCAGAGCGATCTGGCTTCAGCGGAAGCCGAGATTCGCCAGCAACAAGCAACCGAGCACATGACGGAAGAGCAGAACCTTACCGATTCGCTCAGCGCCAAGTTCAACGTTGAGAGCGCCCGTCTGGACGTAAGTAAGGCGGAAATCCTTTCACAGATCGATGGAGAGAAAAACAAGCTTGCCCTCGCTGACTCGCAACAGAAATTGTTGGAATCGCAAACCAAGCTCGATTCGGGAAAGCTCGGTTCTGCGGCCGATGTCGAAATGAAGAAGAAGAAGCGCGACAAAGCGCGCTTCGACGTCGAGACTGCCGAACGCCAGATCGCGTCGATGACGGTGCGAGCGCCCAGCGATGGGGTGGTGACCGTTCTCAGCAACGATCGAGCTTCCAATTTCGGCGGCAATGCTCCCGACTTTCGCGAAGGAGATCGCGCCTGGCCCGGCGCCGCCATTCTGGAGATTCCGAACTTGAGTTCGATTCGTATGGTCGCGCACGTGGACGAAGCTGATCGCGGCAAGCTGAATACTGGACAAGCGAGCACCGTCCACATTGACGCGGTTCCCGATACGGATTTCAGCGGCCACGTGGAGGATATCAGCCGGCTCGCGAAGCTCGACTGGAACGGTTGGCCGCCCATCAAGGATTTCGACTTGAGTGTCGCGATCGACCGCACCGATCCGCGGATACGTCCGGGAATGAAGGCAAACACCCGGATTCAGGTGAACAGTATTCCCAATTCGGTCCTGGTGCCCGTGGGGGCCGTTTTTCAGCATAACGGGCGTACGGTCGTGTATGTAAGCGAAGGCAGCAACTTCGAAGAACGAAACGTCCAATTGGGCCGGCGCAGCGGAGATACCGCACAGGTAATCGCTGGAGTCCGCCCGGGTGAACGCGTTGCGCTCAAGGATCTGGCGCAAGAAAAGGGCGGCGCAGGCCAATGAAGCCCCTTCGTCTCATCCTTTTCGCTGCCGGCGTGATCGGCATTGTGTTGCTGGCTCGAGGAATCCTGGCGGCGTCCCGCGGCCTGGGCAGCAGCGAACGCACGATTCCAACCGCGCGCGTGGAGCGCGGGAACATAGAGATCGATGTGTTCACGCACGGCGAGCTTCGCGCTCCGCATAGCGCGTCGCTGCTGGCTCCGCCGGTAAGCGGCACCCTGCAGATCGTCTCCATGCTCAGCACGGGAACGCACGTAAAAGCCGGTGATACGGTGGTCGAGTTCGACCCCAGCGAACAGCAGTACAACTATCGCCAGAACGAATCCCAGCTTCGCCAGGCCGAGCAGGACATCCTGAAAGCTAAAGCCGATGCCGCCGTGCAGGCGGCAGAGGACGAGACTGCGCTGCTCAAAGCGCGCTTCGACGTGCGCCGCGCCGAACTTGAAGTCCAGCGCAACGAACTGGTCAGCACTATCGACGCAGAGAAAAACGATCTTGCTCTCCAGGAGGCGAAGCGCAAGCTCGCGCAACTGGAACAGGATGTGCAGTCCCGTGTCATCTCGGGAGAAGCTGGAGTAAAAGTTCTGGAGGCAAAGCGCGATGCCGCTCAGGTGGCGATGAAGGTGGCCCGGCAAAACATCGACATGATGACCCTGAAAGCCCCAATCGACGGCATTGTGGCGGCCAAGGAAAACCAGGACGCCATTGGCGGGTTCGGCTTTCCCGGGATCGTATTGCCCGAATATCATGCCGGCGACCTGGTCACTTCTGGGCGAATGCTCGCCGAGGTGCTCGACGTCGATCAGATGGAAGTTCAGGCCAAGGTCAAAGAAGCCGACCGCCTGAATCTCGTGCCCAACGAGGCTGCCGACATCCAGATCGATGCCCGGCCGGGGCGAATTCTTTCCGCCAAAGTGAAATCGGTGGCAGGCGTGGTCGGACGCAGTTGGAACAACAATCCCTCCGGCACCTTCCAAACCACTTTGGAACTGGAGCAGACCACTCCCGATCTCCGCCCCGGCCTCTCGGCGCAGATCAAGGTGCGCGGTCCTCAGCTTAAGAATGTTCTGTATTTGCCGTCGCAGTGCCTGTTTCAAAAAGACGGCAAACAGATGGTGTACGTAAAAAGCAGCAGCGGCTTCCAGCCGGTAATAGTCAAGGTGATGTACCGCAGCGAAAGTCGCATTGTGGTGGAAGGACTCAAAGAGGGCACGGAAGTGGCGGTGGCAGATCCAGCCAGCAAAGATGCTGGCAAGAGCGGCGTGCCGAAGGGAGCGGTGTAATGGCTGCCTTCAGTGACAGCGCAGGGCATGCCGGCGAGTTTAAGTCGCGCTACCTTCCCGATCTGGGACTCGGATTCCAGAACCTGCTGCTCCATAAACTGCGATCCCTGCTCACGATGTTGGGGATGATCTTCGGGGTGGCAGCGGTGATTGCCATGCTCTCCATCGGCGCCGGGGCGCGACAGCAGGCGATGGCATTTATAGAGCAGCTTGGCGTGCGCAACCTGATCATCGAAGCGCACGAAGCCACCAACTGGCAGGACCTGCAGAAGGTCCGTAAAGATTCGCTTGGTCTCTCGCTGCAGGACTATCGCGTGATCACCGCCACCGCTCACGATGTGGTGGAGTCAACGCCCCGCCGCAAATTCGTTCCTTCGAAGCTGCTGCCCAAACCCGAGGGCGAAATGCCCAACGTGTACGGCGTGGATCCCAGTTACCAGAGCATTGCCGGTCTGCGACTGGTTTCCGGCCGTTTTTTTGATTCCACCGAGGCTGAAATGGCGGCGCCGGTCGCAGTGCTCGGAGTGGCTGCCAGGTCGGCCCTCTTCGGCCAGGATGATGTGATCGGCAAATATTTGAAGATCAACGATCAGTGGGTGCACGTGATCGGAGTAGTTGGCCCGCAGATGAGCTCTGGGGGAGCTGTCGAGGGCGTCTCCAGCCAGGACCTCAACAATCTGATCTATCTTCCGCTCGAATCTGCGGTGTTGCGCCTGGAAGACAATCGAAGTTACCTCAAAGATGACATCGACGGAATCTATCTTCAGCTCGGTTCTGCATCCGATACTCCGGCAGCGGCAGAAGTTGCGCGCGGTGTGTTGAGCCAGACCCATCATGGAGTGAGCGATTACGGCATTCTGGTGCCTTCGGAACTGCTGGCAGAACAAAAACGAACGCAACGCGTTTTTAATCTGGTGATGGTCGCGATCGCTTCCATTTCTTTGCTGGTAGGCGGCATTGGCATCATGAACATTATGTTGGCGACCATCCTGGAGCGCACGCGTGAGATTGGCTTACGCCGGGCCATCGGCGCGCGCCGGAGCGATGTAATCCGTCAATTCCTGATTGAGGCTGTGCTGATTTCGTTCGTCGGCGGCATGCTCGGCATTGTGCTGGGGGTAAGCATGTCCAAGAG
Source organism: Terriglobales bacterium (assembly GCA_025980765.1). Lineage (GTDB taxonomy): Bacteria > Acidobacteriota > Terriglobia > Terriglobales > Acidobacteriaceae > Gp1-AA112. The sequence continues at coordinate 19,927 of JAICXB010000027.1, read as the reverse complement.
CATCGCGCTACTTGCCGGCTGGTCCACTGTCACCAGCATGAACTCGATTTTGCTGTCGTTCGTGTTTTCAGTATCGGTAGGGCTGATTTTCGGGCTATATCCAGCGGTGAAAGCGGCAAAGCTGGATCCAGTCGAAGCGATCCGATGCGAATAGTGATCCAACGCAGGCAGCATCCACCCCAGGGCATAAGAAATCATGAAAAGAGTATCTACACTCCTGTTGCTCACAATCGCCGTACTGGTTCCGGTGCTCGGCTGGGCCCAGACATTTCCCGGCCCGGAATATTTCCAGCGCATCTTCCGATATCCGCACGTGCAGACGCAGCTTGAGGGGCCGCAGTCGCTCGACGAGTACATCGTCAATGGGAAACTCAGGCTTACGCTGCAGGATTCTATCCGGCTGATGCTGCTCAACAACACCGACGTGCGCATCAGCCAGGGGTCGCTGCAGCAGTCGCCGTTCGCGGTGAAGCGTGCGTACGCTTTCTTCGATCCCACGCTGACCGCGAGCTTTTTGCCGCAGCGCACCACCTTGCCCACGACCTCGCAGCTTCAGGGAGCGCAGACGCTCAGCCAGCTCGACCAACAGACCAACTTCAGCTACAACCAGGCGTTCCAAAGCGGGACTACGTTTTCCATCGGCTTCAACAACGACCGCTCCACGACCAACAGCACCTTCGCTACGTTCAATCCATCGTTCACTTCGGGCGCGCAGTTCACTCTCAACCAGCATCTGCTGCGCGGCCGCGGATATCTCGTGAACCATGGCCCGATTCTGATCGCGCAGAGAAACGTGAAGCAGTCGCGCGCAAACTTTGAGGCGCAGTTGAACGATGCAATTTTCAATGTCATTACCCAGTACTGGACTCTGGTGCAGGCGCAGAAAAACCTGGTGGTCGCCCGGGATTCGCTGAAGTTGGCGGAAGAGTCTTACCAGCACGATAAGCGCGCCCTGGAGCTTGGCGCGCTCTCGCCCCTCGATATCTATCGCTCAGAAGCGACGGTCGCGCAGCGCAAGCTCGCCGTAGTGCAGGCCGAATACGCGGTGAAGCCGCTCGAAGACCAGCTTCGCCGCACCATCGGCGCCGATCTCGATGCGCGCGCGGGAGCACTCGATCTGGATCTGGCGGAGAACATTGAAAGTCCCGCTGACGCGGCCACGCAGGATATCGCTACAGCCATCGCTTCCGCCATAAGCAAACGGCCGGAACTCGAAGCCGCGCGCCAGCAACTCGCCAATGACGATACCAGCATCTACATCGCCGATAACGAGCTGAAGCCGCAGTTGGACCTGACTGGCGGATACACCTCAAACGGCATTGGCGGCAATGTGGTGGATAGTTCCAGTGGTGCGCCGGTTGTAGTGTCCCGAGGAGGTCTGCTCGACGCTCTCAGCCAGGTTGGAGGATTCGGATTTCCCACCTATAGCATGGGCGTGCGCCTGAATCTGCCCATCCGCAACCGCACCGCCGAAGCCGATCTCGGTTCCGCAATGGTGTCCAAGCGCACCGATCTATATCAGCTTCGCTCCCGGCAACAGCAAATTTCTGAGCAGGTTCGCGACGCTGTCCATCAACTCGAGCAAAGTAAGCTTTCCCTGGCCGCCGCTGCTACCGCCCGCGATCTTGCCCAGAAATCACTCGAGGCGGAGCAACGCAAATACCAGCTTGGGGCCGAGACCATCTTTTTTGTCCTCGACGCGCAAAATGTGCTGGAACAAACCGAGCAAAGCTACGTGCAGGCCCAGGTCGGCCTGCAACTCGCTTTGGCGGCGCTTGACCACGCCACCGGCAACCTGCTCGAGAGCAATCGCGTCCTGATTGCCGATTCGGTGCGCTAGGAATCCTTGGGTTAACACGAAGTGCACGAAGGCAACTTAGAAGTTCACGGAGTTTTGGAATTCAAGAATCTCCGTGAACTTGTGCTTCCTCCTTCGTGCCCTTCGCGTTAACCCCGGCTCTTTTCGTGGTAAAGTACTTCAGCAGTCTCCGCCCGAACTCCATGGAGCAATGCCGCAATCCCAGGCGACGCCGAAATCTTTCCTTCAGTGTGGAAGGGCGGACGTCTTCGCCACCTAATCGTGAGGCGTTGGACCAGATTCAGTTCATCCGCCGCACGATGGAGAATGCCACGTCGTTTACCGCCGTGCCGGGATGGGGAATGGTGCTGCTGGGTGGGACCGCGTTTGCCGCCGCTGCGTTGGCCGGCAGCGTGAGTTCGCACATTGTGTGGGTGTTGCTGTGGCTGGGTGAGGCCGCGCTTGCGGCGATGATTGTGCTCGCCACAATGGTGCGCAAGGCGGGCGGGCTCACCAAGCTGGCGAACTCGATTCCTGCGCGAAAATGCGCGCTCAGCCTGGTTCCGCCGCTGGCGGCCGGCGGAGTCCTCACGTTGGTCTTTATGGAGCATCACCTGTACGCGGTGTTACCCGGCATGTGGCTGATGCTTTACGGTGTGGCGATCATCACCGGTGGAGCTTTTTCGGTGCGGGTGGTCCCGGTGATGGGAATCTGTTTTGCAATTCTCGGCGCAGTGGCGCTGGGTGTTCCCGCGCGTTGGGGAAACGCCATGATGGCAGCCGGATTTGGTGGATTGCACACCGCCTTTGGGTGGATCATCGCCCGCAAGCACGGAGGTTAACGTTGTGAGAGAAACGAAGAACAAAGCAGCGTCGGAAAGAGCGGAGAGCGGCCGCCGTGCGGCCCGCGCCTTCGGCGGCCGCAAGGAAGACGCGCGCAAGGAAACCTCCGCATCGGGTCTCGATCAGGTGATTCATGAACGCATGCGGCTGGGAATCATCAGCGCGCTGGCAGTGAACGAGTCCCTCACTTTTTCGGCGCTCAAGCGTCTGCTGGAAGCCTCAGACGGAAATCTAAGCGTGCATGCCCGCAAACTCGAAGAGGCAAACTATATTGTTTGCACAAAATCATTCGAGGAACGTGTTCCCCGAACCGAATATCGGATCACCGCGCAGGGCCGCCGTGCGCTGGAGCGCTATTTGGAGCAGATGGAGCACATCATTCATCAAGCGCGCGGGAATTGAGTCGATCGTTTCCCCCTTACTTAACTTATGCTATCCGCGAGCTGGGAAGCGATGCGGCATGCCGCGTGTTCCAGGCCAGCGGCCATTCTTTTCAGCGGGGCATGGCCCCGTCTCTACCCAGGCGCATTGCCGTTGCATCTAATGTTGGGCAGCATGCCCGATGGAACGTTTCGAACAGTACGAGATCTGGTCGCCGCAGGAAAACAGCGCCCGCTGGCAATTGATTGCGGCGTTTCACGATTTCGATGTTGCGTCGGCGGTGGCCTCGCGTCGGGGGCGCCGCGTGCGGCTGATACATGCCGTATACCTGGACGGAAAGTTAGCCGAGCAACAAGTGATCGCTGAGCTTGGCAGTCCACGAGAAAATCCCTGATCTCCACTCTTCTTCTGTTCCTGATTGCTTCGCATCTCGATTCGCTTTACTATCGCCCGTAAGTGCCTTCCGCAAAAACCAGTTCAGAGACTCGTGAGCGCATGGTCTCCGCCGGAATGGTGGAAGACGATGCTTCATTCGAGCTCAAACTTCGTCCCAGGTTCCTGCAGGAGTTTATTGGTCAACACAAGGTGAAAGAGAACCTCTCCGTGGCCATCCAAGCGGCCAAGTCTCGCGGAGAGGCGCTCGACCACGTTCTTCTATATGGCCCGCCGGGATTGGGGAAGACGACGCTCGCGACCATTATTGCCAACGAAATGGGAGTGGAGTATCAGCAGACCTCCGGCCCGGTGCTGCTGATCAAGGGTGATCTCACTGCGATCCTCACCAACGTGCGTGAGAAGCAGGTGCTCTTCTTCGACGAGGTGCATCGTCTTCAGCCCGCGCTGGAGGAGATACTCTATTCCGCACTGGAAGATTACAAGCTCGACATCATCGTCGGACAGGGGCCTTCGGCGCGTACGCATACGTTGGAGGTGAAGCCGTTCACTTTCGTTGCCGCCACAACCCGTGCCGGGCTGCTCTCGTCTCCGCTGCGCTCCCGTTTTGGGATTGTGCTTCGGCTGGAGTTTTATTCCGATGCCGAGCTACAGATCATTGTCAAACGCTCGGCAGAAATCCTGAGTGTTTCTATTGATGAAGCTGGCAGCCTGGAAATTGCCAGCCGCGCTCGTGGTACGCCGCGCATTGCCAATCGCCTGTTGCGGCGCGTGCGCGACTACGCGCAGGTCCGCGGCTCCGGGCGCATCGATCGCGAGACCGCCCAGGCAGCTTTGGCCATGCTCGAAGTGGATAAGCACGGCTTCGACGAAATGGACCGCCGGCTGCTGCTGGCTATTATCGAGAAATATCAAGGCGGACCAGTGGGATTGAACACGCTGGCAGCGGCGCTGGCCGAAGATGTCGATGCGATTGAAGACATCTACGAACCATTCCTCATCCAGATCGGATTTCTCGACCGCACGCCGCGCGGCCGCGTGGCCACCCAACTGGCCTATGATCATTTCGGAATTCCGCTGCCCAGAAAACAGGCGGGATTGTTTTAAAGCGAAAACAAGAATTTAAACACGGAGGACACGAAGGACTCAGAGGAAATCAAAGGACACGTTTTTATTTTCCTCTATGCCCTCCGTGACCTCCGTGTTCAACTGACTTCTAGATGAGCAGAAGACTTTTTGGTACGGATGGAATTCGTGGCGTGGCCGGAGAATTCCCGCTGGATGGCGTTACAGTTTTTGCGATCGGCCGGGCATTGGGGCATCACCTGTCTCGCGGCAGTCGACGCCCAAAGGTCGTCATCGGCCAGGACACGCGCGAATCCAGCGGCTGGATCGCCGATGCCGTGGCCGCCGGCCTGGCCTCGTGGGCGACCGAAGTTTCGTCTGCGGGGGTGATCACCACGCCCGGCGTGGCCTACCTGGCGCGCCAGTTGAGTTTCGATGCCGGCGTTGTAGTGTCCGCTTCACACAATCCCTGGATCGACAACGGCATAAAAGTCTTTGGCGGCGACGGCTACAAGCTGTCCGATGAGGTTGAGCTGTCAATCGAGCAGGAGATTTTTCGTTTGCTCGAACAGGGTGGTTCGGCGCAAGCGCGCCCGCAGGCGCTGCCCACATTGCCTGGCGATCATGAGTTGCGCGAGCGATATGAGACGTGGCTCAAGAACCGCATCGCATCGCCGAAGATCAAAGGAAAAGTTGTCATTGACTGTGCGAATGGCGCCGCGAGTCCGGTAGCCGTGGAGCTGTTTGCCATGCTCGGACTCGAGGCCGAGTTCATTCATTTCTCTCCCAATGGGCGCAATATCAACGACCACTGCGGCGCGTTGTATCCGCAAGTGGTGGCCGATGAGGTGAAGCGCCGGCACGCCGTTCTGGGAATCACCTTTGACGGCGACGCCGATCGCGCGCTCTTCGCCGACCGAAACGGGAAAGTTGTGAATGGCGACGCTGTGCTGCTCCTGGCTGCCCGCGATCTGCAGTCGCGCAACGAACTGGACGCGGCGACCATCGTCGCAACTACGATGTCAAATATGGGTCTCGAAGCCGCGCTGCAGCGCTCGGGACTCAAGATGCTGCGCGCCCCGGTTGGAGACAAGTACGTTCTGGACGAAATGCGCAAGAGCGGCGCGGTGCTGGGCGGCGAGCAATCGGGCCACATCATCTTTTCCCGAATTGCAACTACGGGAGACGGGCTGCTGACCGCCCTCATTGTCCTCGACATACTCTCACGCAGCGGCCGGCAACTCGAGGAGCTGGTGAGTGACCTGGAAGTTTTTCCGCAAATGATCAAGAACGTGCGCGTGCGGGAGAAGCAGCCGCTGGAAAAGATCGCAAACGTAACCTCGGCTATCCGGCACGCCGAAAAAGAACTCGCAGGAACCGGTCGCGTTGTGGTTCGCTACTCCGGCACGGAACCATTGGCGCGTGTGATGATCGAAGCGCAGTCAAAAGAGCAGATGGAGCGCCACGTTGAGGCCATTGCCGGGGCAATCCAAAGCTCGATTGGGGCATAGTTTTCATTGATTTCCTGTGATTTGCGAATGCTGCAAAACTGCACTATTCATGCGGCGTTCAGAAGTTTTCCACAACAGAAATTATTTGTGCTAGTATGCCGTCAGTTCCGGATTCACGATTTCGTAACGCAAGCTTCAGCCTCTTCCTTCGACGGTGCGCTTTCGAGGGTTTTTTCAGGCTCAAAACTGCAACTTTCAGCTCCGACGGCCCCTGCGATGGCGCTGAGTAAACTGCTGGCTCGAAGGTCAATCGTTCGAGCCGGTTTGGATTCTTGGTAAAGCCATAATGTCCCTTTCATCCACCGCTGCAGCACAAGTCAATCCCTGGATGCGAATCCTGGGCGCCCTGGAAAAAAAGATCAATCGTCATTCTTATGAAACCTGGCTGAAGCCAACGCGGTTTAGTCACGCAGTTGGCAAGGTGATGTTTGTACGCGTGCCGACTCCGGAGTTTCGCCATATCGGCGACAAGTATGGCGATTTGATTTTTGAAGCAGTGGACAATCTCAAACTGGAGTTTGAGGACTTTCAGTTCGTCACGGTAGAGGACGATCCTTCCGTGGTCGCGCATCGCCCACCCTCGCAACCCATTCCGGTGCAATCGGCAGGTTATGGGGGAGTCGCGGTAGCTCCGGGGCGCACGGCGCCTGCAGCTGCTGGCCCTTCACAATCGCGCTTCGACTTTGACACTGCCGCGCAGCTTAGTCCGAAATACACCTTCGACGCCTTCGTCATCGGCAGCGGCAATCAGTTCGCAAACGCCGCCGCGCGGGCCGTCGCGGAGCGCCCATCGAAAGCCTACAACCCACTCTTTCTTTATGGCGGCGTGGGCATGGGCAAGACCCACCTGATGCAGGCCATCGGACACGAAGTCAAGAAGCGCCAGCCGGAAGCTTCCATCTGCTATCTCTCCAGCGAGAAGTTCACCAACGAGATGATCAACTCGCTGCGTTATGACAAGATGACCAGCTTCCGCGACAAGTTCCGCAACGTCGACGTGCTGCTCATCGACGACATCCAGTTCCTGGCGCAAAAAGAGCGCACCCAGGAAGAGTTCTTCCATACCTTCAACGCACTGCACGAGTCGATGAAGCAGATTGTGATCGCCAGCGACCGTCCGCCCAAGGAACTCGCAGAGATCGAAGACCGCCTGCGCAGCCGCTTCGAATGGGGATTGATCGCCGATATCCAGCCACCCGATCTCGAGACCAAAGTCGCAATCCTGCAGAAGAAGAGCGAAAGCGAAAAAGTGCCGCTGCCAACCGATCTGGCGCTCTATATTGCATCCAACGTCCGCACTAATGTGCGCGAGCTCGAAGGAGCGCTGATTCGGCTGATTGCATACTGCTCGCTTACCGGCGCAGAAGTTACGTTGAGCACCGCCCAGCAGGTGCTCAAGAATTTCATCGACTCGCAAGCGCGCAAGATCAGCATTGAGGCAATTCAGAAGGCAGTCGCAGAACAGTTCGGCTTACGCGTGCCGGAGATTAAGGCAAAGAACAACTCGCGGTCGATCGTGGTGCCGCGCCAAATCGCGATGTACCTGGCCAAGCAGATGACCGAAGCCTCATTGCCTGAAATCGGGCGCCAGTTCGGCGGCAAACATCACACCACCGTAATGCATTCAGTGGCCAAGATCGACGATCAGAGAAAACTGGACAAAGACCTCAATCGCCTGATCAACAAAGTTACGGAAACTTTGAACGGCTGACGCAGCGCCCAACATCGCAGTTGTTGCCGATGATGAATGCTACGATTGATGAAGGTCATCTCATGCCGCTGCAGCGGACCATCAAAGCTGTTATTCGATTGGGTGAGCAATCGGGTTATGTCGCGGAGTGTGTGGAGATTCCTGTCATCACACAAGGGGCCACCTTGGACGAAGTGTCCGCGAATTTACGCGAAGCTGTAGGTCTCCATCTCGAAGGTGAGGACCTCACCAAAATGGGTCTCGCTCCTTCTCCTTCCATCATCGTGACTTTCGAACTGGAGTCCACTCCTGCCCCGGCTTAAACGCCTCTCTGGAAGGGAGGTGGCGGCCATATTAGAAAAATTCGGGTTCGTGGTCGTTTCACAACGCGGCAGCCACATGAAACTGCAGCGTATGAATCCAAGCGGGAGTCGCGAGACCCTGACCATTCCGGACCACCGAGAATTAGACACTGGGACGTGCCGCGCGATCCTTCGGCAAGCAACGCGATACATCCCATTTGATCAGTTGGAGCCGCTCTTCTATTCGTGACGCAGGCTTTCCAGTCGCTTTTCCTTAGGTTTCGAGCTACTTCATCGCCTTTTCCAGATCTTTCAAATTCGCCTTCTCCCAATCTTTGGCGAATCGCTCCATTCCTACGTCTGTTAGCGGGTGGTGGAACATCATTTCCAGGATCTTGAATGGCATGGTACCGACGTGCGCGCCGGCGAGCGCGGCCTCGACTACATGCATAGGATGCCGCAATGAAGCGGCCAAAACCTGAGTTGGATATCCGTAATTGCGATAAATCTGCACGATCTCGCGGACAACCGTCATGCCGCTGGTGCTGATGTCATCCAGGCGTCCTACGAATGGACTCACGTAGGTTGCTCCGGCTTTGGCGACCAGCAATGCCTGGCTGGCGGAAAAACATAGCGTCATGTTCACGCGGATGCCTTCGCCGGCCAGCGTTTTGCATCCCTTGACGCCATCGCGAGTAGTCGGAAGTTTGACCACCACATTCCGGTGCCACTTGGCATAGCTGCGCCCCTGCTCCAGCATCCCTTCGAGATCGGGCGCCGTAACCTCAGCGCTGACTGGCCCATTCACGATCTCGCAAATCTGAATGACGGTTTCTTTGAACGGCTTGCCTTCTTTGGCAACCAGCGAAGGATTGGTGGTCACGCCATCGAGTACCCCCATCGCCTGTCCTTCGCGGATGTCTTTAATGTTTGCTGTGTCGAGAAAAAATTTCATTGTCTTGCTCCTTTATGCTCTGCCACGGGCACTACCCTCTTTATATGAGATGACGACGAGTCAGTCACAGAATTCGTGAGTGTTCCCAGACCGGAGATGCTGACTTCCACCTGGTCTCGAATCTTCAACGGACCTACTCCCGCCGGGGTCCCGGTAAGAATGAGGTCGCCCGGCAGCAACGTCATGATGCCGCTTACGTGCCGGATCACCTGCGCCAGCGAGAAGATGAAATCGCGCGTATTGCCATGCTGCTTGATTTGTCCGTTCACGCGGGTTTCGATGTCCAGAGCCTCGGGTGAAACCTCATCGCTAACAAATGGTCCGACTGGGCAAAACGTGTCAAAGCCTTTCGCCCGCGTCCACTGTCCATCTTTCCTTTGGAGATCGCGCGCGGTGACATCATTGGCGCACACGTAGCCGCGAACAAAGGAGAGCGCCTCACCCTCAGTCGCATTTCGGCATTTCTTTCCGATCACCACTGCCAGTTCGCCTTCATAGTCCACCCGCTCAGAATCTTTGGGCATCACGATCTTGGCTTCCGGCGCCAGCAGGGCCGACGGAGGTTTTAGGAAAATAAGGATTTCCGTGGGCACATCATTGCCCAACTCTTTAGCGTGGTCGCCGTAGTTGCGTCCAACGCAAACAATCTTTGACGGATTGACCGGGGCCAAGAGATGCGCTTCGCTCAATGCGATTGGCTGCATCTCTTCTTCGTGAAAAACACAGATCGCGTCTTCGGGTGGAGGCGCAATCCTCCGGACAATGTAGTCGACGCCATCGCGGGTTTGTATTTCGCCGTACTGCGGACCATCGGAGGTGGGGAACTTGCAGTAGCGCATATAGCCCTAGTGTAGTGCGTGGCAGGTTCTTTGCATCAGGAGAGCACCCGCCATTCCCGCAGCCGGTTCTGCCCGCCTTTCCTGAGAACAGGGAAAAAATACAGGGAATTTTTTGCAGAATTTAGCAGATCGTGGAATTCTGCCCAAAAAGCGCAAATTTCGCCTTGAGCTGAGGAAACGAACAGGAAAGGAACAGATGAATCCAAAAATCTCCTGTAAGTGCCTGACATTATGGGGGTTGACGTGAATTCGCCAATTATTTCAAGAAAATAACAGGAAACGAACAGGAAAGGTTCTGTTTTCCACAAGCAGCCGGCAGGGCAGCCTGGGGCCTTTAATTTGGAGCTCCTTAGTTTGGAATGGACTCAGAGGCCTCCTGCGAGCGCTGGCTCTCGTTGCCGCGGACATCGACGGCCGAAACTGAATAGAAATAGGTAGCTCCCGCGGTTATATGGGAGTCGCTGAACGCCGGGGCAGGCAAAAGCTTGTCGTTGAGTTTCACCGCGGCGGAGGCGCCCGCAGCAGCGCGGCGGTAGACGAAGTATCCGGCCAGGTCGCGATCGGTATCCGGATTCCAGGTCAGATCGATTGCGGGCGGCTGCGTCGCTCCGGAATAAACCGCCTGCACCCCGCTGGGAACTGCCGGCGGGAATACGTCATGCGCTACCACCTCGAGTGGGGCGGATACCGCACCGTCGAAGCGAACTTCCGGCCCGTTGGGCAGGAGGGCATCGGCACTCACAATCAGACGATATTCGTATGTCTTTTCCCAGTCGAAGGTCTCATCGCGCAGTTGCACACGTTGCGCCGACTCTGGCGCCGGAATCTGTGCAGCGATGGTTTCCTGTGCAGAGCCCTTTTGCCGACGCCGCAATTCGAGCGTTTGCTTCACTACCGTGTTCTCCGGCGTGACTTCGCCGGACACGACGACCGCGTCGGCAGTGAGATCGGAATGGACGTCTGCGATTTGCGACACTGCCATCGCTGGTACCTCTACCTGATTGGAAAGTCCCGCAGCCCTTCCGCGATCGTTCTCAACCTCAATGGCGAAGGTGGAGTAAGCTTGCGGACCGTTTCCTTCCACAGGCTCAGTCGCAGAAGCCGTCTTCATATTGAGCACCGTGCTTATCGAGCCAATCGCAACGCACTGGTCCATGTGCGGCTGCTCCTGCACACGACAAATCTTGGTAGCCCCGGGATGACGAAACCCGGCGCCATCGGTCGTGACCCGCGGCGGCGTCCAGATGAGCAGCACCTGGTTGCCGGTGCGCATAGCCTTGAGATCTTCCACCGGCTTCGCGAGATTCAAGGAAGGCGGCTGCGGCGCGCCCGGCGTACCGCATCCGGCGAGCGATAAGCAACCAGCGATAAGCAATAAGTAACAAGCGATAAGCGATAAGCAATAAGCAACAGGCGACAGGCGAGACGACGAGCGATCTGCGTCCAGAGACATTGCTCTACAGCTTACCGAAATGTTTGTTCTTTGGTCGCTCACTTCATGCGGAACGGTAAAGCGTATTGGGTTGCGTCTCCAGAGAATGCCTAATTGCTTATTGCCTATCGCTTATTGCTTTTTTCCCCGCTTATTGCTTTCTTTTCCCGCCTATTGCCTAATGAGACAAATGCAGCCCGACGTTCAAATCCAGGAATCACAGCCGGCCAGCGCTGCCGATAATTCCTCGGCAACTGGGAAGATGCTGTTTGATTTCTGGTATCCGGCGGCACTGGGCCGGCAGTTGCATGGGCGAAAATTGGTCAAAGCGATGCTCCTGGGCCAGCCGCTCGTTCTCGGGCGTGACGCCGATAACCGAGCCTTCGCGATGAAGGACATTTGTCCGCACCGCGGCATTCCGCTTTCCTGCGGGCGGGTCGAGGGACAAGACCTAGAGTGCTGCTATCACGGCTGGCGATTCAACGTGCACTCCGGCACTTGTACGCAGATTCCTTCGCTTACCCAGGATTCAAGGATCAGGCCGGAGAAGATTCACGCCACCTATTATCCTTGCGAAGAGCGAGACGGATACATCTGGGTTTTCATGGCGGAATCGCGCAGCGCGGTCACGAATCCGCCGCCGGTTCCGGAGCTGCCGCTGCCCAGCCGCGGCTACCGCATCACGCATCTCTCGGCGGAACTGCCGTGCAACGTGGACCACGGAGTGATCGGACTCATGGACCCGGCGCACGGTCCTTTTGTGCATCAATCGTGGTGGTGGCGAAGCCGGCGCAGCATCCACGAAAAACAGAAGACCTTCGAGCCCACGCCGCTGGGCTTTCGCATTCGCACCCACGCGCCCAGCGCCAACAGCGGCGCCTACAAGCTGCTGCGTTTCTATGGCAGTGAAGTGACTACATCCATTGAGTTCACGCTGCCCAACATTCGCGTAGAGCAGATTCGCATTGGCGATCATTGGGTGACGAATCGCGCAGTGGTTACGCCAATCGAGCAGAACCGCTGCCGCATCGATTTCTGCGCCGCCTGGAACATCTTCTCCTGGGTGCCATTCGTCAAACCCATCTTCAATGTCTTTGCCAAGAAGTTTCTCCGCCAGGACCAGCAGACCATGGAGATGCAGGCCGAGGGCCTGCGCTTCAATCCCCCGCTCATGCTCATCGACGACGCCGATCGCCTGGGCAAATGGTACTTCCAGATTAAGAATGCGTACGTGCGCTCGAAAGATACAGGTTTGCCACTGCAACACCCGATGTCAGGTCCGGTGACCTTGCGTTGGCGCAGTTAGAGGGTAGCGGGACTGTGCTCGCTTCCAACTCCAGAAACTGCGCAAACGCCGCAAATACCGCACGACTTCGGCCGACTCTCCTCTAATCTTCACTACGGCAGCTCACGAGGAGTCGCGATGAAGAACCTACCTGAAGACAATTTGAATTTCTTGGGAATTGGTGGTAGGTTACATGTAACCATTTGCGCAGAGCAAAATGAAAGCACGAACCAAACCCAAGTCGTCGCGGGACAAGGTCAGGGCGCATCGCAAGCGGCTGCGCGAACAAGGATTGCGTCCTCTGCAGATTTGGGTACCCGATACGAACTCACCAGCCTTCAAGAAGGAAGCACATCGGCAGTCGCTCGCAGTCGCGAGGAGTCCTCAAGAAAAAGAGGATCAGGATTTCATCGACGCCATTTCGGACATGGACACGCGTTGAAGCGCGCCGAGATTTGGGCGATTGCCGGCGCCAACGACTACTCGGGAAAGCCTCGCCCCGTGGTCATTGTTCAAGACGATCAATTCGACGTGACCGCGTCAATCACTGTCTGCCCGTTCACGACAAACCCGACCGATGCTCCTCTCTTGCGTTTGCCCGTGCAGCCCAGCGAAGGCAATGGCTTGCGCGAGGCTTGCCGCTTGATGGTGGATAAGATCACCACGGTTCCAAGGGCAAAAGTGGGCAAGCAAATCGGCCGACTTGCTCCTGAGGACATGGGGCGCCTCAATCGCGCCCTGCTGGTTTTCCTAGGCATCGCTGCCCCAAACAAAGCCGATCAGCTGGAACGTTCATAACGTGTTGCAACTGAATCTTCGAACATAACCGTGATCAAGTAGAACCACGGAATTGGCCGCTCGGGCTGACATCCGATTGGTGTTTCGGCAATCGCGCCAATCGATCCGATAGAAGCCCTTCGCGCGGAGCGGTCGCCCTTGACGTTCGCTTCTGGACACTCTGTCCGGTTTCGGGCGGACTGAGCGTAATCTGCCGCAGCCGAAGACCCCGGTTTTGCAATCAGTTGCGCTAGTTGCAGTGGTGGTCAGAGAGCTGCACAGAATCACTTGATCTTCGGGGAGCCGCCATCGAAAACATCATGCAGGACGTCCGTTACGCTCTGCGGCGTTTGCGCAAGAGTCCGGCCTTCACCGCAGTTGCCGTCCTCACACTGGCGCTGGGCATCGGCGCAAACAGCGCCATGTTCAGCATTGTCAACGCCGTACTGCTCCGCCCGCTGCCTTACCGCGACCCAGGAAAGCTGGTTTTGCTCTCGGAGCAATGGCCGCAGTTCCCGCGCATGTCACTGTCCTACCTGAACTACAAGGATTGGCGGGACCAGAGCCATTCCTTCGAAGCCGTTGGCGCGGTCCGCAATTTTATCGTCACCATGACGGGAAAGGGCGAGGCCGAGCGCATTCCCTCCCAGAATGTCACCGCGAATCTTTTCGCGCTGCTGGGTATCAGTCTCGAATTGGGACGGACGTTCACGGCAGCGGAGGACCGGCCGGGCGGGCCTCCAGTCGCTCTCATCAGTCATGGCCTGTGGCAGCGGGATTTCGGTTCTTCCGCTGCCGCGCTCGGCCAGGCGATCACGCTCGACAACCAGAGCTATTCCATCATTGGAGTGCTGCCGCTGGGCTTTGAAGTGCTGCAGCAGTCGCCCGACGTTGTGGTGGCCTTCGAACCGTGGGCGCGAACGCTGCCAGATGATCGCAGTTGGCACCCTGGAATTCTGCCCATCGCGCGGCTCAAACCCGGCGTTTCGCTGGAGCAGGCGCGCTCGGAGCTGGCGGTGATCGCCGATCGTTTGGCGAAACAATATCCCGAATACGACAGCAATGTGACCTCTCTGGTCGATCCGATGCAGGAGCAGATCGTGCAGAACGTGCGTTCGGCGCTGCTCGTCCTGCTGGCCGCGGTAGGAGTGGTTTTGCTGATTGCCTGCGCGAATGTTGCCAATCTCCTGCTGGTGCGGGCCACCGGACGTCGGCGGGAGATTGCCGTCTGCACCGCGCTGGGCGCGCGGCGCCCCGACATCATCCGGCAACTGCTGGCGGAGAGCCTGCTGCTCGCCTTGACTGGTGGAGCGGTAGGGTTGCTCCTGGCCCGGAGTGCTATGCCCGTTTTTCTGCGGCTCGCGGGCAGCAGCCTGCCCCGCAGCAATGGCGTCTCGCTCGACGCTTACGTCCTCGGTGTGACAACGCTCATTGCGCTTCTCGCCGGAGTCGCCTTTGGTTTCGCGCCGGCGCGGCAAGCGTGGCGGGTTGATTTGCGCGACACACTCAATGAAAGCGGGCGCTCAGGTCCGATCGGTTCCGTACTGCGAACGCGCGCAGCCCTGGTGGTTTCAGAGATCGCGCTTGCCATGTTGTTGCTCTCGGGCGCGGGCCTTTTATTCAAGAGCTTTGAAAGGCTCTCGCAGGTTTCGCCCGGATTTTCCTCCGATCACCTCCTGCTGGCTGACGTGGTGCGCTCCCCCAGCGCATATCGCGATGCAAATGTGCGCTTGGGTTTCTTTGACAGCTTGTTCCAGCAGGTCTCGGCTCTACCCGGCGTGAGCGCTACGGGAGGCGCTTCGTTCCTGCCCGTAACCGGCACCGGGTCGGCTCTCCATTTCAATATCCAGGGTCGTCCGCCGCGATCGCCGCAGGAATACACGATTTCCAGTTATCGAGTCGTCAGCGCCGGATACCTGAAGACGCTTGAGATCCCATTGCTGGCGGGTCGCTGGATCGATGAGCGTGACGGCGGGCAGGCCCCGGCGGTTGTGGTCGTCAACTCGACATTTGCAAAAACGTATTTCCCCGGCCAGTCGGCGATTGGACAGCGCCTGCAGCTTGGCGCCATTCCGGATGCGTCGATCCCCTGGATGGAGGTAGTTGGGATCGTTTCCGATACCAGGCAGTCTCTCGCCAGCGAGTCGGCCGCCGAGATGTACGTCCCTTATCGACAGGCAGACAAAGTGCTGCCGGTATTCGCCCTATCGTTGCTGGTGCGCACCTCTGCCGATCCTGAACTACAAATCGCTGCGATTCGCTCCATCGCCCACCGGCTTGATCCGAATCAGCCCATCACCAACTTCCGCACCATGGAAGAGAACGTCTCGCGATCTGTCGCGCAACCGCGATTTCGCACAATTTTGCTGGCAGTCTTTGCCGGCGTTGCGCTGGCCCTGGCAGCGGTGGGAATTTTCGGAGTGATGGCGTATTCAGTCACGCAGCGCAGCCGCGAGCTGGGCGTGCGGATGGCCCTGGGCGCCTCGCGCCAACGCGTCCTGCAACTCGTCCTCGGCCATGGACTCCGCCTCACGCTGCTCGGGGTGGCGATTGGAACCGCAGCCAGTTTCGCCCTGACCCGATACCTCTCCAGTTTGCTGTTCAATGTGCCGCCCCATGATCCCCTGACGCTGCTGTCCGTCGCAGGGGGGCTGGTCCTGGTTTCACTTTGTGCCTGCTATCTGCCCGCCCGCCGCGCCACTTTGATAGATCCCATGAAGTCGATGCGACAGGAGTAAGGTCATAGGTGTTAAGAGTGCCGGTATTCCGGTAGAACACCCGATGTATCGGTCAGCAACGCTGCGTGACGCAATTAGGCGCACAGCCACTTCTCCTCACCCCAGAACCGCAATCATGACTCGCGAAAAATAGAAAAATTCACAGGAAATTGCGAAAAAAGCCGCCATTCCTGTTGCATATCTGGTAAAGTTTCGCTCCTGCGGCAAAACAATAGCCAGGGCCCTATTCACCACGATGGCGTTTTTTAACTAAAAAAACTCCCCCGCCATAGATGACAGAGCCTTGCTTTGGGCGTAGGATGCTACGGCCAAAGCCTTATCAATCCCCAGCCGCTCGCTCGAGGAGGTTCTCGTGGACACGAAACAGCTCGATCAGCTTTGCGTTAACACAATCCGCACATTAAGCATGGACGCCGTGCAACAAGCCAATTCGGGACATCCCGGAACGGCGATGGCCATGGCTCCGGTGGTGTACACGCTGTGGAACCGCGTGATGCGCTTCGATCCTGAAGATTGCATCTGGCCCAACCGCGATCGTTTCGTGCTCTCCATTGGGCATGCATCGATGCTGCTCTATTCCATCCTGCACCTCACGCAGGTGAAGGCGGTGGATTCGAATTACGAGCAGGTCGGAAAAGTCTCTGTCACGATTGATGACATCAAGCGCTTCCGCCAGATGGACAGCCGCTGCGCGGGGCATCCGGAGTATCGCTGGTGCTCGGGCGTAGAGACGACGACAGGCCCGCTCGGTCAGGGCGTCGCCACCAGCGTCGGCATGGCCATCGCGGGCAAGTGGCAGGCCGCACATTTCAACCGCCCCGATTTTGAGATGTTCAACTATCGCGTGTACGCGCTCTGCGGCGATGGTTGCATGATGGAAGGCATCTCTGGCGAAGCCGCTTCTCTCGCCGGCCACCTCAAGCTCTCGAACCTCTGCTGGATCTACGATAACAATCACATCAGCATCGAAGGCAATACCTCGCTGGCGTTTACTGAAGACGTTGCCACCCGCTTCATGGGTTATGGCTGGAACGTTTGCCGCGTGGGTGATGCCAATGACCTCGACATGCTGGAGCGCGCCTTCCGGACCTCGCAAAAAACCACCGACCGTCCCACGCTGATCATCGTGGACAGCCACATTGCTTATGGCGCACCGAACAAGCAGGACACCAGTGGAGCTCACGGCGAGCCGCTGGGCGACGAAGAGATCAAGCTGACCAAGCGCAACTATGGCTGGCCGGAAGACGCGAAGTTCCTGGTTCCGGATGGCGTACTCGACCACGTCAAGGCCGGCATCGGCAAGCGTGGCGCAGAAGCTCGCGCCGCCTGGCACCAGAAATTCGAGCAGTACAAGAAGCAATATCCGCAACAGGCCGACCATCTCGACAAGATGCAGCGTCGTCAGCTTCCCGACGGGTGGGACAAGGACATCCCGGTATTCCCCACCGATCCCAAGGGCGTTGCCGGTCGCGATTCATCGGGCAAGGTGCTCAATGCGATTGCCAAGAATGTTCCGTGGGTGATCGGCGGCTCCGCCGATCTGGCGCCTTCCACCAAAACGCGGCTCACCTTCGAGGGCGCCGGCGACTTCAGCGCGGAGAACTATGGCGGACGCAACATCCATTTTGGGATTCGCGAACACTCGATGCACTCGATCCTGAATGGATTGTCGCTTTCGAAGCTGCGTCCGTTCGGCTCGCAGTTCCTTATTTTCAGCGACTACGCGCGCACCTCGATTCGCCTGAGCGCGATCATGGAGCTGCCCGTGATCCACATCTTCACCCACGATTCCATCGGTGTGGGAGAAGACGGGCCTACGCATCAGCCGATCGAGCATTTGATCTCGCTGCGCGCCATTCCCGGACTGATTACCTTCCGCCCCGGCGACGCCAACGAAGTTGCCGAAGCCTGGAAGGTAGTGATGAAGCTGACGCACGAGCCGGTGGCGTTCATCCTTTCGCGCCAGAATTGCGCGACCATCGATCGCAGCAAGTACGCGCCGGCCTCAGGCGTTGCCAAAGGAGCATACGTGCTCTGCGGCGATCCAAGAGTGACTCCGGAAATAATCCTCATAGGCACCGGCAGCGAGCTGCAGATGTGCGTGGAAGCTTATGAGAAGTTGACCGCCGAAGGAGTGAACGCTCGGGTTGTCAGCATGCCCTCCTGGGAGCTCTACGAACATCAGAGCGAAGAGTACAAGGAGAGTGTGCTGCCCGCTGCGGTGCAGAACCGCATCTCCATCGAACAGGCCTCGACCTTCGGATGGGCGCAGTACGTGCGCAACCCTGCAGGCCGAATCGGCATGAAGACCTTTGGCGCATCGGCGCCGCTGAAAGAATTGCAGAAGAAATTCGGCTTCACCCCCGATGCAATTCTCGGCGTGGCTCACGACATGCTGTCCAAAGCCAAAGCAGCGAGGAGCGCATGAAAATCACCATTGGTTCCGATCACGCCGGCTTTCCGCTGAAGCAAGAGCTGGTAACCCACTTGAGCCAGTGCGGGCATGAGGTCATCGATCTGGGCACAAACAACACCGATCCAGTCGATTATCCGGATTACGCCGAAGCTGTGGGCAAAAGCATTTTGAGCGGGCAGGTCGGCCGCGCTGTGCTCATCTGCGGCAGCGGGGTTGGGGCCTCGGTCGCCGCCAACAAAATTCCCGGAGTGCGTGCAGGGCTGTGCCATGACACCTACTCCGCACATCAGGGCGTCGAGCACGACGACATGAACGTGCTGGTGATGGGTGCGCGCGTGATTGGGATTGCCACCGCCAAGGAGTTGGTGGACGCCTACATGCGCGCGACATTTACCAAAGAAGAACGTCACATGAAGAGGTTAAAGAAGGTCGCATCGATTGAAGAACGATACGGCCGCGGGAAAGCATTGAGTACGGGAACGTAGCGGTCAAGTTGTTAGTCATTAGTAGTCAGTTGTCAGTATTTGAGCTGTCATCCTGAAGCCCGCTGTGGCGGGCGAAGGATCTCCTGGAATGTATCGGGATGAAATTGCCGGGTGCAGGGCTCCTCAACCGCAATCTGTGGCCGAAGAGCCGGCAACCTGCAAAGCAGATCGATATTCGCGCAGAGGTCCTTCCTCCTCGCGGCCACGTCCGCGTTGCGGACGTAGTCGTCAGGATGACACTTATTGAGGATGAAAAAGGCTGAAAACTGTCGACTGATAACTGACAACTGACAACTGGTAGTGACGTAGTAATTAGTTATCAGTGTTCAGTAGTCAGTAATTGCTGGGGCAAGGCTCTTCACTGAAAACTGTCGACTGATAACTGACAACTAGTCCTGACAACTGGTTCTGACAACTGTTCCCCAAAGATTTCGCAAAGGAGCAAAAAAAAATCATGAGCGCCATTCGAGCTACAGCAATTTCTGCCATTGCATCCACGAACCCACTGAAAGCGCTTTACAGCTACGGCCAGTCGGTCTGGCTCGATTACATCCGGCGCAGCCTGATTACCAGCGGCGAGCTGCAGCGCCACATCGACGAAGACGGCCTGATGGGCGTCACCTCCAATCCGGCAATCTTCGAGAAAGCGATTGCCGGCAGCAACGATTACGCTGACAAGCTCTCGAAGCTGAATGCCGGCAACCTGGACTCGAAGGGCATTTACGAGGAGATTGCTATCGGCGACATCCAGGATGCCGCCGACATCATGAAGCAGGTGTACACCGCGACCCGGCGGCGCGATGGCTATGTCAGCCTGGAAGTTTCGCCGGCGCTGGCCAATGACACCAATGGCACGCTCGAAGAGGCGCGCCGCCTATGGAAGCGGGTGAGCCGCGAGAATGTGATGATCAAAGTGCCGGCGACTCCCGCCGGCGTGCCGGCCATCCAGCAGTTGATCAGCGAAGGTATCAACGTGAACGTCACCCTGCTGTTTGCGCAGGAAGCTTACGAGAGAGT
>JAICXB010000081.1 GCA_025980765.1 Terriglobales bacterium | reverse complement strand
CCTGGGTCCCCTTCCCCTCGCGCTGCTGCGCAGCGCTCGGCCGGGGATGACAGTCTCTTACTCCATATCCGGGTAGGGGCCTTTGCCGCCTTCGGCGATGAAGCGGTCGATGCGCGCGGTCAGCACCGGCAACGGCACCGAACCCAGCTCCAGCACCGTGTCGTGAAAGGCGCGGATGTTGAACTTCGGCCCCAGCGCCTCCTCCGCTTTTTCGCGGGCGCGCAAAATCGCAAGTTCGCCGAGGTAATACGACAACGCCTGCCCCGGCCACGCGATGTAGCGGTCCACTTCCGTTTCGATTTCGTGGTCCGGCAGGGCCGTGTAGTCGTGCATATATTTCAGCGCCTGCTCGCGCGTCCAGCCCTGCGAATGGATGCCGGTGTCCACCACCAGCCGCACGGCGCGCCAGATCTGCCAGCCCAGCATGCCGAAGCGATCGTACGGCGTTTCATACATGCCCATTTCCTGCCCCAGCCACTCACAATAGAGGGCCCAGCCTTCGCCATAGGCCGAGATGTAATCGTGCTGGCGGAATTCCGGCTGGTTCTTGTGCTCCAGCGCGATGGGTATCTGGAACGCGTGCCCCGGCGCGGATTCATGCAAGGTGAGCGCGGTCAGATTGTACAAGGGCCGGTGCGGCAGGTCGTAGGTGTTCACCAGATATACGCCCGGGCCGCCGCGGCCCGAGGTGTAGAAAGGCGCAAGATCCGGTGGCACCGGCTTGATGGTAAAGCGCATGCGCGGGAGATAGCCGAAATACTGTGAGGCCTTACCGTCGAACACCTTTGCGATCCACGCGGCGCGGTTGAGCAGCTCCTGCGGTGTCTTGGCGTAGAATTGCGGATCGGTGCGGAGGAAATGCAGGAAGGCCGGGAAGTCGCCCTTGAAGCCCGTCTCTTTCATCACGTCGATCATTTGCGCGTGCAGCTTGCCGGCCTCCGACAAACCGATTTTGTGGATCTCCTCCGGTGTGAGATTCAGCGTGGTGTATTCGCGGATGGCCTGCCGGTAATACGCTTTTCCGTCCGGCAGATCGTATGCGGCCAGGGTGGTGCGGGTGTGCGGGATGTATTCGTCGCGCACGAATTTCAGCAAATCCGCGTAAGCCGGTTGCACAACCTCGCGGATCACCTGCGCCGCCTCTGCTTTCAGCTTGGCCTGTTCAGCAGGCTGAATGCCCACCATCGGTTCGCGGAAAGGTGTGTAAAGCTGATTGTCTTCCGGCTTGCCCTTCGCGACCTGCTCGATGGACTTGTCGCGACCCTGCAACGTCACACGCGGTGGCGTGAAGCCACGTGCTAACCCCGCCCGCATGTTGGCGATCTGCTCATGGAAATAGCGCGGTATCTCGCGCATCTGCGCGATCCAGTTGCGGTAATCCTTTAACGAGCGGAACGGACGCCGCGCGGTGTAACCGAGATCGGTCCAGAATGCAGAATCCGAATTCGCCGGCATCTCGTAATCGCGGAATTTCTGATCCGCGATGAAATTCTGGATTTCCGGCCGGTAGACATCGTAATTGATCTGCTCTTCGGGCGAGAGTTGCGCCCGAGGAATCGTGTCGAGCTTGCGGAGCACGTCTTCCCAATAATGCAGCCGCTTCTCCTGCGCCGCAGCGTCCACACGCGGCAGGTGATCGGCGATGGGCTTGGTGGAATCTTCCTGGTCGGGAAATTGCTCCAGCCGCCATTTCCATTCTTGGGTGTAGATGGAGCGCAATTGCGCATCCGCGCTCTGCCCCGCGGCCATGGAAGGGGTGAACGACATCACGGCTGCTCCAAGTAAAATCAGCCGAAGTGCTTCATATCTCCTCAATATATCTCCCCTCAGCGCAATGACAGTTCCCTGCGCACGCGACGGTAGTCCGAGTATTTCGCACTTCGAAGCGACGGTCCCTCATCGGCATAGGCTCATCGAGTGAAAGTTTTGATTCTATCGAACGTCCGCCAATGGCAGCGCTCGTGCGAAAAGAGATGTTCCTGATTGCTGGCGCGGCTCACGCATGGCCTTTTGCGGCGGGTGTACGCGGTTTGAAACTGCGGTCTGGTAGCGCGTCCAGATATTTTCGTACAATCGGAAATATACCTCTCGATTGAAGTGCTGCTTGCCTTGACGTTCGCCTGCACCGGCCAGCTCTTCCAGTGCTATTGTGAAGATGAGCTTGTCTGGATGCCTCGCGATTGCGCGCTGCACGCGAGCGTTCACCTCAGCGGCATCCGCCATTGCCCGGCCTTCGTTAGTCTCCTGCGGCGCGGAGACGACGAATAACGGGCTCCCGCTGGGGAGGGCACAAAAGATTGTATCGAGAGCCCTGTCTGCTGCAGGTTCGGGCATCCTGCCTACATGATCGAAGTTTTCGCGAAGCCGGGCCATTGCCTGGCGGACCTCTTCTGGCACGAGTGCGAATTCGCGATCTTCTTCGCTCACGGCCATCGGATCGAAGCGGCCGCCCTTACGGCCTCCACGCTTGAACCGTTTGAATTTGTAAGGAATCAGGAAGCCCGTCTCTTTGTGGCGGTAAACCGAGCTCTGGCAGTCCGCCCAAGTGCAAAGAATACGGATCGACGGTTCGTTGGAAGTGTCCCCGAATGCCGTATCGAGATCAGCTTCTTCATATCCCAGCTGCCGGAGTACATCCCACTGTTGCGGCGTGCAACCTTCGAGCCCGTACTGCAGCATCAGAGAGTGGTCTCGTCGGATCTGCACGAAATTCCGCATTTCGTAGAACTCGCCGACGACCTCCCGCGCGACAATCTGGAAATAGTGTGCGAGCGGCGAAACCGTGCAGGCGCCTCGAATGAAAACACGGCCAGGCCAAACTTCAGATGACGGAGCGGCGTGCTCTTTCCCGCTCGTGTCCTCCGCGTTGATCCAATCGACCTTTATGCCGGATTCAAGATCGGAAAGAACTTCGCCAGCCACTTTTACCTCTGGCCGGCCAAGGCGCTCGTACAACCAATGTTCAACGCCCATGTTCAGGATGCGGCAAGAAAAACAGAATTGATGCAGCCTGGCTCTGCCGTTGCGAGACGTCCGAGAGAGATAGAAGCCGCAATATCCGTAATCGCCGTAGCGATCTTTTACCCGGATGAGGCCGGCTTGCGCATGATGAACCTGCAGCTGTTCGGAAAGAACTTGCCGCGCGCTTTCCATGTCCTCCGGTAGCCGCCGTTTCGTGAAGTTAAGCTGATTGGTGCGATTGATCAGCTCGATAGCCCGATCGAGATTTGCCTGAACATCGCGCTCGATGCAGACTGTTATGTTGCAGGACCGAAGGAACTCTGTGTTGTCTGCGGCGTCTGCCTCATCCGTCTTTCGGATTTCAAGAAGTCTATACTGCTTTAGCCGACTCAATCTTTGGTCGTTCTTTCCCCTGAAGAGAGGAGAATCGAGAATTTGAGGGATGAAGCTGTCGTCATTGGTCTGAATACCGGGAACGAAGCGTTTGGCTTCATTGAGATTCAGCGGATTGTCATCCAGTAGAAGAACTGTCTCCGGTCGCAGCTGAACGTTTTCGATCATCTGCTTCAGACGGGAGCCTTTTGGATTCCAGTCGATGCTGGGGAAGACGAAGTACTCCCAAATTCCACGTTCCTGCAGAATGGCCTTAATCGTTGCGTAGTCGTTTTTTGAACAGATCGAACTGACGATCCCGCGTTTTGCAAGTTCCACGACGATATTGTGGTTGGTTTCGCTATAAATGTGACCTCCCTCCGTGACCGTGCCGGCCCAAAAGGTGCCGTCAAGGTCCCAGATCAACAGTCTAACCGGCTCAGCCACGGCGCACTCCGTTTCGCTCAGCGCTCATAACCCAGTGCTTCGAACTCATTGCTGCAATGCTCCCAGACCAGCTGCTTTTGCTCGGCGTTAAGAATGTCACGGGCCGGCCGAGTGTCCTTTCTGGAGTAGCCGCGCTTGCGCGGGATGTCATCCGGAACGGGAAGATCGATGCGCCACGCAATCCGCCGGAGATCCGCTTCAAAGGTTTCCAGCTTGATGAAGTCATCCACCGCGGGTTTTCCGTTGATGGCGTAGTGGCGAAATGTCGAATACGCCCCTTCACGCACTACTTTATCCAGATATGTAGGGAAATGTATTTCGGCTGCCTTCTTGCGAATGGCCGGATCATCAGACTGCCGCTTCCGCTCCAGTCGCCAATAGGCAAGCGATACCGCCTTCTCATACGGGTGCCGCTCGCTGGTGAATTTGAACACACTGTTCCAAAAATCTTCGCGCAGCAGGGGCACAACTTTGGAAAGAGCGACATGGGTTAGGGGACCCCTGACCTCAGGAAAGGTGACATCCGGCTTTAACACTGGTCCCAATTTCTCGAGGCTCTGCTTCAACACGATATCGCCTTCCGCCAGATGCTGCTGCAGAAGGGCTTCGATGGTGCTGCTGCCCGTTTTCTTGGTCCGGACATAGATGTAATTGTGCCGGAGCGAAATGATCATCCTTGACGCCCAAAAAAGTCGTGCTTCCTTTAATGGCCCAACGCTAGCTGCACAAGCAAGTTTCCCATTACTGGGAAACGAAATCCATGTGCTCCACCCGCCCTGATCCGCCGCGATAACCAGATGCCACAAGATAAAGCTCTACAGATTCAGCGCGGCTGGCGCGAGGCTTCACGTGCTTCACCTCGCGAAACATTTTTTTGATATGGGCGAGGAGCTCACCGGTAGCACCGCCCTGGAAAACCTTGCCGACAAACGCGCCACCCGGCTTGAGCACGGCCGCGGCTATTTCGAGCGCCGCTTCCAGCAGGGCCATTGTGCGCAGATGATCGGTGGCGCGGTGGCCAGTGGTGGAT
>JAICXB010000080.1 GCA_025980765.1 Terriglobales bacterium | reverse complement strand
TTGAATTCTCCGCTAGTGGGCGCGAAAGAATATTTGTCCTCCGGCATCGCGTCAGCAGCGCTGGTGAATTCACCTTCGGCGATGGTCAGGACTGCATTGATCGAATCTCCGGGAGTTTTTGGCGGCGGTGGTGCTGCCATTTGAGCGGCAGCAGTGGCCATGGTCCCGAGTACAACGAGTGCGGCAAACAACAGGTTGATTCTGCGCATATCTTCTCCTGATCAAAAAACTAATGATGCCCGAGTATGAATCAGTCCCGAACCACAGATGGGGCGAGGTCGAGTTCGCTGGAACTCAACGGATATCTGCGAACGGTAGCCAGCCCCAAAATCAACGCGAGTGAGGAAAGAAGCATTGTAGTAGCGAGCCCGTATTTTGTCGCCAGCGCACCCCAGGCGGCGGAACCGAGCGCCATGCCGCCCTGCAGGATCAGCAAGTACATGGAGAGCGCACGCGCGCGCATCCACGGCGGAGACATGGTCTGCGCGGCAACATTGAGGCAGGCAAGAATGCCGATCCACGCGGCGCCGCTGACGAAAAGAATCAGAGCAAGCCAGGGGAATGCGTGTGCCCGACCGGCGGCGAAGGTCATAAGCGCGAAGATCACAATCGCGGCGGCAACCACGCGGTCAACGGAATAAAAAGCCTTCAGCCGAGGAAGCAGGCCCGCACCGGCGAGCGCGCCGAGCCCAAAAGATCCCAGCAAGAGTCCGTATCCGCTGGCGCCTTGTCCACAGTGGGTTGCGATCAGTGGTAGCAAGGCCAGCAGGGAACTCGCCGCAACGCTGAAAGCTCCGGTGCGAATCAGCACGCAATGCACCAGCGGCGTAGACCGCACATAGCGGAAACCTGCGCGCATCGAGTCGAGCACACGCTCGGTTCGGGCAGAGTCGGGCTCCATGCGTTTCCAGCGGTACAGAATGAAGATCACACCGAAAAAGCTCACCGCGTTCATGAGGAAGGCAACGCCGGAGCTAGTTATGGCAATTACCAACCCCCCCAGTGCAGGACCGATGGCGCGAGCGACGTTGAAGCCTACTGAATTGAGCGCTACCGCCGGCGCATGATTTTCAGCGCAGACGATTTCCGGCGTGATCGCCTGCCATGCCGGGTCGTTCATGACCGCGCCAAGTCCCAGAATGAAGGTGAAGACGAGCAGAGTCCAAGGGCTCACAGAACCCAGCAGCGTGAAGATGCCGAGCAACCCGGCGGCAACGACCATCCACGCTTGCGTGATCAACAGCAGGCGCCGGCGGTCCACCATGTCGGCGAGCGCGCCTGCCGGAAGAATCACGAGAAAAACCGGCAGCGTGGTTGCTGCCTGGACGAGGCTGACCATCAGCGGAGCTTCCGGTCTTGACATGGTGAGTTGCGTCATCAGCCAGCCGGCGCCGACGTTCTGCATCCATGTGCCGATATACGAAATGATCGCTGCTACCCACAAGGACCGAAACAGCGGCTCGCGCAAAGGAGCGAGTGCCGATCCGCGAAGTTCAGGTGGAGGGCCGGGCAGAGGAGTTGGAACGGAGTCGGCCATCAGCTTGCGCGAACCTCGGCAGGAGCAGGGAGTGCTTCTGAGAACGGCCAATCACGATTGCGCCACGCGCGGACGAAGTAAAGGATCAGGCCCGCAATCAGAATCACCGCGGCGTAGCGAATTTCTTTCAGCGCGTCCGGACGTTTCGTGACGATGTAAGTGAAACCTACGATTGCGAGCAGCGAAGGAACAGGGTAAAGCCACATCTGGAACGGGCGCGGCATCTCCGGGCGGCGAATGCGAAGCACAATGACACCCACTGCCTGCAGCAGAAATTGCAGGAGAATACGAATCACAACCAGTGCCGAGATTACGTCGGCCAGGCGAAAGAAGCAAAACACCAGCGCCGTTGCTCCAAGAGCGAGAAGAGAGATGTGCGGAAACTGATAGACCTGATGAACGCGTGAGAACACTTTGAAGTAGTTGCCATCGAGCGCCGCGGCATACGGGACGCGCGAATATCCCAGCACCAGCGAAAACACCGATGCAAACGCTGTGATCATGATGAGAGCGGTTATCAGGTTTGCCGCCCACCCGCCGTAGATGCGCTGCATCAGCGTAGAAAACACGTAGAGCTTGTTGTTCGATTGCGCCGCCCCGATGACCTCGTGCCAATCCATTGCGCCCAGCACGCTCAGGTTCATCAACATATATAGACCCGCGACGAGAACAATGGATAGCAGCACAGCACGTGGAATGGTCTTGCCGGGATCTTTCAACTCATCGCCGAGGAAGCAGACGTTGTAGGCGCCCCAGTAGTCGTAGGTCGCGATCAGCATGGCGGCGCCAAGCCCCAGCCAGAAGTTGCCGGTAAGGGAGAACGCGCCCGGAGGGAAACTAAATGCCCGCGCGGCATTGAAATGGGTCAGGCCGGCAAAGATGATCCATGCAATCGTCCCCATAACAATTACCCAGAGATAGCGAGAAATTCGTCCGATCTGAGTGATTCGCCTGTAAAGAAGCAGCATGGCGATCAGCACGATTCCAATCGCGAGAAACGTTGTGCCCGCGATGACCCATCCAAACTGAAGATTGCCGAGTAGCGGGACGTGAAGCGTCCATTCGCGAGAACCGAATTGAGTTTCCAACGAAGGGAAAAGGTACGCGCTATACTTCGCGAATCCAATGGCTCCGGATGCGATGGAGAGTGGTGCGCTGAACGACAGTTGCCAGATGAACAGGAAAGAGACCAGCTTGCCCAGGCGGCGAGGCCCGTAGATTTCTCGCAAATAAACGTACGATCCGCCCGCGTGCGGCATGGCTGCACCAAGCTCCGCCCATACCAGGCCATCGCAAATGGCGAGCAGGGCGCCGAGTATCCAACCGAGCAGAGCTTGCGGACCTCCCATCGCCGCGACCACTAGAGACATGGTGATGAACGGCCCGACGCCGATCATGTCAATCATGTTCAGCGCGGTGGCGGTGCCGAGACCGATGCCGCGAATTAGTTTCGGAGAGTCGGGTTGCGGTGGACTAGCCATTAGCTCCTAGCTGCCAGCCATCAGCGGTGAGCAGCGAGCGACGAGCAGTGAGCAAACACAACCAACGGCTGGCTCCTGGCTGAAGGCTTCGGATTAACATCATGCTCAACAAAATTGGATGCCTAAAAATTTGCCAGATAAGGCGCCGACGCCGCCTCGGTTGCTCGCAGCTCACGGCTCACCGCTCGCTGCTCTATCGTGTCCTGTACTGACCAGATTCACAAACAGCCGCACCGCGCCCGGAACGCCCGCCGGTAGCTGTCGGAAGAATGCGTATCCCGTAAAAATGTAAGTGCCCTTCCCGTACTTCGCTTCCAGCATGCCGCCTTTCTGGTCCGGTTCGCCGGGATCGTGACACGATAGCAACGGGGTGAACTTGCTGTCCCAGGAACTCATGAAATAGAGTCCACGCTCCTGCACCCAGTTGTCGAAATCTTTCTGCGTGATCTCGTTTGGATAATGAAACACCGGATTCTCCGGCGCGAGAATCTGCACCGGCGCTTCTTCGACGGAAACTCGCGCGCGGCTCAGTTCGGCAGCATATGGCGTCAGGTGCTCACTGTTGAAGTCGCCGATGCTGTTGTTGTTCTGCACGATCAGCGTGCCGCCGTTGGAAACAAAATCCAGCAGCTTCTGGTTGTTCGTGACCAGATCTTTGTGCGTATCGTAGGCGCGCACGCCGAGAACGATCGTCCCGAACTGCGAGAGATTCGTGCTGAGGATTTTGTCTGCCGGCATAAGCGTCACGTTCATCCCGATCTGCTGCAGCACTGCAGGGATGTCGTCGCCCGCACCCATGATGTAGCCGACCTTCAGGTCCTTCGGCACTTTCACGTCGACGACGCTCTCATGCTGCGTGGCCGGTTCGAAGTAATAAAACGAGCCGAGGTCTTCGCGCGTGACAAGCGTGTAGCCCTCGGAATAACTTTTGCCATTGGACTGAAGCGCTGCATGCAGCTTCAGGTCACCTTGTTTCAGCGCTGATGTGGTTACTTGAAATTCGAAATTCTTTTCTTGTCCACGATTCAAACCCGAAACCTGCTGCTCGGCGAGAGAGACTTTCCATCCTTCTGGGGCCTGCAACTTCAAGGTGCCGCTCGATCCATCAACGTTGGAACTGACCTTCACATCCACCTTGATCGGCGAGTGTGTGTCAACGGGGATAACTTGGTTGCCCGGATCGATGGCGACGGAGAAAGGTGGAACAATCGCGACCTCTTCTTTCCCGCCGAGCGATTTAGATTCGGGGACAGGGATCACCACAGGCGCCGTGGCTTGGGGAATACTGGCAGCGCTCAGTGCGGCGGGACCCTTGTTGCCTGACAGTTCCGGGATGTCGTAGTGAAGCCGAGCGATCATCGGCGGGATTGCCGCGAATGGCAAAGTCCCGAGCTGCGGTTGGTCAACGGTGAAAACACTGTCGCGTTGGGGATCATTGCGATGAAACCCTGGTTTGGTGGAAGCGGATGTTGCTGGTAAGCGAAGTTCGAAACTGTGCGTATAGTCCTGACCGGCAGGAACCGCGGGTGCGTTGGCATGATAGTCCACGACGGCGCCGCGACTCGAGACCATGCCGTCGAGCACAAGCGAATCTAATTTCAACCCATATGCAGAACCGTTGTGGAGTGTCACCTTCACCGAAAACTTCTGGCCGGGAGAGATCACAGGAATGGCCTCATTTTGTGCGCTTGGGGGTTCAGTCAGCTCTGCTTTCAACTCGACATCGAGTGCTAGATCGATGGCTTTACTGAGTTGCTTCTCTTTGTCGCGGACCTTGAGCTGTTCAGTTTGCTGATTGGGAGAGCTTTTGCCAAGTCCGGCTTCGCCATTCAGTGACCGGAGCGCCGCAAATAAGGACCTGGCGATCTGCGCATTGTCCGATGCTTTTTCTGCCGCGTCGATCTGAGCGGCGGCTTGCTTGATCTTCGAGCCAGCGGGTTCGCTGAGCGAAGCGGCCAATCCGGCGACGCTGGTATTGATGCCGTCAAAGATATCCTTCTCGTGCCCTTTCTCGTCTGTGGTCTTCGGCAAAACGGAATCTTCCAGCTTGTAGAAAGCGTAGCGATCCCCGGCGGGGAACTTCAGA
>JAICXB010000084.1 GCA_025980765.1 Terriglobales bacterium | reverse complement strand
GTATTGTCTCTGGAATTGCTCCCGACCCCGAAGGCGGCCCCTTCCTGCTGGTGCACGTGAAACCCGCTGCGAATCTCGACAAAGTAGAGGAAGTGCTGGTAATTACACGAGTGGTAGAAAAAGAGGGGGAGGCTACGGACACTGCCAGTTCTGTCCGCGCGGCCGATATCCTCGCGCAGCGGCTGCCCACCGTGGTTCCCAAGCCTCCAGACAAAGCCGACGCAGAGCCGCCGCCAACCAGCGTGCTTTACGCGAAGAAGCCTGCCCCTCCAGCGTCCATGACGAATTCGCGTGAGGAAAATCGGCGCCCAGCGGCTGAACCACCTGGAACCGTCAAGAACACAAAAAGACCCGCAACCGGTGCGCAGTCTGCGAAACCCGGCGTTAATGAGAATGTGCCGAGCAAATCGGAGTCGCCGAAACCGGCGGCTCCGGACCAGTCTGGCGGGCAGAGTCCCCAGGAGCATCCGCAGTAGTGGCCACACTCACCTACACCTCCCGGGAAGAGATCGAAGTACACAAATTCAGTGTTCTCGCGACCTTCGGCATTCCCATTCTGGCCATCTTTTTTCAGGCGTACGTCTCCTCGCATCTTTCGTTCCTGAAGCTCTTCGACATCCCACTGATCGTCACCGTGTTTTTTGCCGTATCCCGACGCAATCAGGTTGCCGGGCTGCTTACTGGCTGCGCCATCGGGCTGACGCAGGACGCGCTCACGCACCTGCCCATTGGCATTTATGGAATTTCCAAGACAGTCATCGGATATGCCGCTTCCTCAATCGGCGTAAAGATCGATGTTGATAACCCCGGTTCGCGCTTCCTGATGATCTTCTTTTTCACTTTCCTGCACGACGCAATCTACTTCATTGTTGCGCGGTACTTGCTGTTTCTCCCGGGCGAATTGCGTTTCATGCACGAGTTAAGCGCCGCGTTCGCCAATGCAGTGCTGGCGGTGCTGCTGTTTTCATTGATGGATAGGGTTAAAAGGTAAAACCCTGGGGTGAACACGGAGGTCACGGAGGTCACGGAGGACATGTGGAAGAGGGAACAGCCAGGGCTTTATCGCTCCCACATCTGACCCGTCTGATTATTAAGGCTGCGCTCAAAGTACACTCCGCACTGGGTCCGGGTCTGCTGGAGAGCGCTTATGAGGCCTGCCTTCTTTATGAGCTTAGAAAGGCTTGGGCTAGAAACGAAATCTCAGGTTCCGCTACCGCTCGTCTATGAGGACGTGAAGTTGGATATCGGTTACAGGATTGATTTGATGGTCGAAGATCAGGTGTTGATCGAGATAAAAGCCATTGAAGATGTCTCGGCTGTGCACAAGGCACAACTGCTTTCTTACCTTCGATTAAGCAAGCGGAAGGTCGGCTTACTGCTGAATTTCAACGTAACTCACTTGAAGGATGGTCTTCATCGCGTCGTCAATGGGCCGAGTTTAGGATTGCCTTCGTGACCTCCGTGACCTCCGTGTTCAAAAGGTTTTTGATTCTAATGGCATAAAATCGAGGAGAGTTCCTCCTCAGAAGTTGAAGTTTCATGTACGAGCGCGACGACAAAATCCCTACAACCAAACTTGCGGCGGTGCAATACGTCATCCTGCTCGTGATCGCAGTTCTGGTGGTCCGGCTCTGGCAATTGCAGGTGCGTGGGACTGAGAAATACGAGAACCTGGCCGAGCAAAACCGCGTGCGCAAGGTGCCGATCCTCGCCCCCCGTGGCAAGATCTACGATCGCGAAGGCCGCATCATCGTGGACAACTATCCCTCAATTTCTGCGCTGCTGATTCGCGAGCAGATGCCAAAAGATCCGTCTGCCGACATCGCCAAGATTGCCTCCGGTCTGCACATGACCACCGATGAAATTCACGATCTCATACGGCGCATGGGCGGTGCCGCGCAGAACAATCCGTTTCTTCTGAAAGACGACATTACTCCCGACGAGCAGGCCTTTATCGAAGCTCATCGCGACGAACTGCCGGAACTGGAAACCATCATGGCGCACCGGCGTTTGTATCCGAAGAACGGATTCCTCGCGCACCTGATCGGATATGTCGGCGAGGTCAGCGAAGAAGATCTGAACACGCCGCAATTTGAGCTCTACCAGCCGGGAGCAGTGGTAGGGAAGAGTGGCGTTGAAGAGTTCTATAACGACATTCTCATCGGCAAAGATGGATCGCGTCGCGCGGTGGTCAACAGTCATGGCAAAGAAGTTGGACGCCTCAGCACCGATCCTGCGGTTCCCGGCCACTCACTGAAGCTGACGATCGATCTGGATATTCAAATGGCCGCCGAGGAAGCGCTCGAAGGCCGCAACGGGGCAATTGTCGCCATGGATCCGCATACCGGCGAAATACTCGCGCTGGTCAGTCGCCCAACCTTCGATCCCAACGCATTCTCGGTTCGCATCACTAATAAGGAATGGAGTGCGCTGATCAACGATCCGGAAAAACCACTCCTGAACAAAGCCATCCAGGCGCAGCTCGCGCCGGGCTCGACCTTCAAGATCATTATGTCTCTTGCCGGGGTGGAGGAAGGCATCGCGCAAAACATGGTGGTGCATTGCTCGGGCAGCGCTGTGTTTTATGGACATCGGTTTGGCTGTTGGGTCCCGAGCGGGCACGGCGCGGTGGACTTCGCGAAAGCGATTTACCAGTCCTGCGACGTCTTTTTCTACACGCTGGCGGAGAAGCTTGGGATTGATAACATCGCGAAATATGCGCATGAAGTCGGACTCGGGCAGAAGACCGGCATTGACCTGCCCCAGGAAGCCAGCGGCACCGTTCCCTCAGAGGAGTGGAAGGCGAAGCTCTTCCATCAAAAATGGTTTGCCGGGGAGACAATCTCTGTCGGCATCGGGCAAGGCGCGCTCGCGGTCACTCCAATTCAACTCGCGCGCGCCATTGGCGCCATCACCAGCGGCGGGCGATTGGTTCGGCCTCATGTCGCGTTTCCTGATGAACTACCGCCGGAATATGAGCAGGTCGCGATGAGTGACCGGCAGGTGCAGAAGCTCGCTATTGATCCGCAGGGCTGGGTGACCATCACCGATGCCATGTCGCGGGTGCTGAATCCTGAAGGAACAGCGCCCAGCGCTCACCTGCCCGGCATCGACTTTGCCGGCAAAACCGGCAGCGCACAGGTGGTTAGCCTCGCGCATTACAAAGGCGCCAAAGGCAACCAGTTCAAGCAGAATGGATGGTTTGTTGGCGTAACTCCGCGCCGCAATCCTGACATTGTGGTGGTGGTTTTGTTTCAAAGCGGTGAGCATGGCAAGCTGGCCGCGCGTTTGGCGGCCCCTGTGATCAAGGCATTCGTCGATAAACAACGCAGGGTTCGCAATGACAACAACTATGCCGCGGTCGATAAAGAAGGACATCCCATCGAGCTTTCCGGCATTTGGAGCGACGGCAAAGCCGAGGACGGCATCTCCGATCGCATGCAGGGCGGCAACTTCACCATTTCGACTACGACAATGGCACCCCGGGAGACCTCGCCGGGCCAAGAGCTAACAGCAGCGCTACCCGGCGAGGTCGGCCGGCGCGACGCCAATGCGCAGCGCTCCGCGGGTGTAGGCAACTGATGCGGCGATTCGTGTCATTTCGGGATTTCGACTGGGTGCTGTTGGGCCTGGTGCTGATCATCTGCGCGGTTGGCACGTTCGAAATCTATAGCGCTACCCGGCACACGAAGTTCATCGGCTTTGAGACCAAGCAGGTCTACTGGGTGATCGGCGGGCTGGCGTTGATGTTCCTGATGAGCATCGTCAATTATCAGGCACTGCTTGAGAATGTTCACTGGTTCTATGTTGCTTCAATTCTCTCTTTGCTGGCGGTCGCCGTTGTCGGCAAGCGCGTGCTGGGAGCGAAGCGATGGATTGCGCTGCCCGGGGGTCAGCATTTTCAACCGTCGGAGTGGATCAAACTGGTATTAATCCTGGCGCTTGCGAAGTACTTCTCCGATCTTGCCGGCCGGGAAGTCACGATCCGCGACATCGCCAAGTCGTTCCTGATCGCCGGAGTGCCCATGCTGTTGGTATTAAAGCAGCCCGACCTGGGCACGGCATTGACCTACATTCCGGTGCTGATCTGCGCCCTGTTTCTGGGGGGCATCAAGTTCAAGCATGCAATGGCAATCATGCTCCTGGGCTCAGTGATGATTTATCCCGTCTGGAAATGGGGACTAAAGCCGTATCAGAAGCAGCGGCTCACCAGCTTCAGCGAGCCTGAAGCTGACCCTCGCGGGTCGGGATATCAAATTCAGCAGTCGCTGATCGCAATTGGATCGGGAGGCCTTACCGGGAAAGGCACGCTGCAGGGTAGCCAGACCCAGGGAGCTTTCATCCCTATCCCCTATACCGATTTCATTTTCTCAGCATTTGCCGAGGAGCACGGCTTCGTGGGGGCCCTCGCGGTTCTGCTGCTATACTTCATAGTATTGATGCGTTTGATTCAGAACGCACAAACCGCTCCCGACCGGGCCGGGACCCTGATTATTATGGGAGTAGTAGCCGTCCTGGTCTTTCACATCCTGGTGAACGTAGGAATG
>JAICXB010000011.1 GCA_025980765.1 Terriglobales bacterium | reverse complement strand
GATCACGACTCCGAGCAGCGTAAGCACGGAGCGGAGCTTGTTCGCCCACAGCGACTGCAGGGCGATGCGCATGGCTTCAGTAATGTTCATGAAAAACTCGAGCGGCTCTGGTAAGTGTACGGGATTTCTGGTCGATTTGTTTCAAAGAGCTGCTGGCTGCTGGCTACTTGCTGCTGGCCGACCTTCGTAACTTAGACTTGCATGTCTTGGACTACCTCCTCCAATGCTTAAGCCGGCTGTTAGCCAGTAGCTAGCAGCTAGTAGCCAGCAGCTATAATCCATACAGAGTGGACCGGACGGTCGCCTCGTCCCGCTCTGCGGGAGGGGGAGGAAAGTCCGAACTCCGCAGAGCAGTGTGCCGGATAACGTCCGGGATTCCAGCGTCAAGGCTGGAAGACGGCCAGTGCCACAGAAAACATACCGTCCGCCTCTGGCGGATAAGGGTGAAAAGGTGCGGTAAGAGCGCACCGCCTGCACAGCAATGGGCAGGGCAGGGTAAACCCCACACGGAGCAAGACCAAATAGGGAGGGACTCCGCTTCGGCGGAGACGCACCGGCTCGGCGCGTCACAACCTCCGGGTAGGTCGCATGAGCCCCGCAGTAATGCGCGGCCAAGAGGAATGATCGTCATCCGCCTCAGGCGGAAACAGAATTCGGCTTACAGGTCCACTGGCTGAATTTAAGCTGCTAAGCTCCTAAGCCGCTAAGCTTCTGAGCTGATCAGCCCCCGGCTCTCCGTTATTGCGTTGCAATTTCGCCGATGTTCGCGACATTGTCATCTTTTTTCATCGATGGCACCGAGCAGATGTAGAGCACCACGCCCGATGCTGGCGCGTGGGCCTCCCAGATCGTATTCCCAAAATAGTCCGTCACGTA
Source organism: Terriglobales bacterium (assembly GCA_025980765.1). Lineage (GTDB taxonomy): Bacteria > Acidobacteriota > Terriglobia > Terriglobales > Acidobacteriaceae > Gp1-AA112. The sequence continues at coordinate 76,569 of JAICXB010000011.1, read as the reverse complement.
GCCGATCTTCATTCCTTGCTGCACGTAGGTTCCGCGCGCGACCAGGGGATAGAAGATGCCCTCGCGATCGCTCGTCACGCTGTCGACCTTTCCGATCCATACCGGATGCTCGATCGGCGTTGCCGTTCCTCGCAGCATTTTCAGATAGCGCATGACGTTCAGGCAGCCATCGGCGAGCGCCTGAACATCCTGCGGTTCGGTGGTGCCGGCGTGGCCGGCTTCGACGGCAATCGATGGCTTACCGCGCGTAGTCGAAGTATTGTCGAGATAGCGCGAGGCATTCGGGTCGGTCGGACGATCGGTGGTGAGGATGATGTGATCGAGTCCAAAGGCGAGCACCATGCCGCGGGATGCGGCATCGAGCTGGGCGTTGCCGGTCTTTGACCAATAGGAATACGGACGCAGATCTTCATCGAGATCGCCGCCGTGAAGGTCGATCAGGTAGTCGCATTTTTCCACTACTTCTTTGGTGATCACATATGAAGCCCGATCGGTCTGCGTACCATCGAGCTTGCCCGGATAGAAACGGTTCATGCTCTTGCCATCCACCGGATTCACGTGCGGAACCTTCTTTTCGAAGGACGCGAGGTTCACCAGTGGGACCACGATCAGCGTTCCCGCGATGTCCTCCGGCTTCACGGTCTGAATGACCTTCTCCAGCGCAATGATCGAGGCGTACTCCGTGCCGTGCGCCCCGGAGACTAGCGCCAGCACCGGTCCCGGCCGGCTTCCTCGGATTACCACTACAGGGATGTTGGTGCCCGGGTCCACTCCTGCAGGCACTTCAAGGTAGCCGGTGGCCTTCTGGCCGGGCGCGGCGGTAGCTGTGCCTACGGAGAAGTTGGCGGTTTGCGCGTGGAGGGATGTGGCGATCATGAGGATTGCAGCAAACAGGATGCTTCGCGGTATACGCATGAGTCCTCCTAAAATCGAATTAGGTTAATAAATCAGGGAATTGTCATTCCGAAGCGCCAGGTGTTGGCGCGAGGAATCTGCTGTCCGCACGACGCTAGAAAAGCAGATCCCTCGCTTCGCTTCGGGATGACAATTTAGAGGAGCGCGACCCTCGCCTGCGCTTCTCAATCGTGTTCTACTTCCGTCACATGCAGCACGATCTTCTCCGGCCAAAGCATTTCTACCGCTTCACCGTTCGTAAGATGGTGTATCACGCGGCGCACCTGAAATCGTTTTTCTTCAAATACGAGCTCCGCGCCGACGGCGGGAACGTGGATTGCCGGTACCTTGCCGAGAAGCGTTCCGTCTGTCTCACTGACAATTTCAATCCAGCGCCGCACGATGTGAGAGGAAACTTTCCCTCCCAGCATCGATCCGCTCGAGATGCCAGCGGCCGGACCCGCCTTCAGCAGTTGCCGAACGGCATCGAGAGTAAATCCGCGTTTTTCCAGGAGGCGAGCGCCGAATGTTTGGGGCTCTCGCAGCAAGCCGGCGAGCAGGTGTTCCGTTCCCACGTATTTGTGCTCTGAGTTGTCAGCTTCTTCGGCGGCGTGCTTTAAGACTCGCTTTGATTCCTCTGATAAGGGAAGGTCCACCGAGGTGGAAGTTTTTTCTGCAGCCATGGTCGCGGACTCGATTTCACTTCGGATCTCTTCTACCGAGAACCGCAGCCCTAAACTCAAGGCCAATCCCTTGTCTTCGCGCAGCAGTCCCAACAATATGTGCTCTGTCTCGATTGCATGCGCACCGAACTGGCTCGCTTCATATCGGGCAAAGAAGATGACTCGCCGAGCTTTCTCGGTATACCGTTCCAGCATGCGTCAGGATTGTACACATTGGTTGAATAGCGAAGGAAAGCAAGAGCAAGGGCAAACCAAAAGCAACAGCAAACGCAAGGTCCTTCGCGCCTGCGGCGCTCAGGATGACAAGCTTGTTGCGTGCACCTGGCCACCATAAATGACTGCTGAGAACTGACTACTGACAACTGAGAACTGCTCGCGTCAGCTTGCCTTTTCCATCTCTCTGCCCACCGCGTCGAGCACGCCGTTTATAAACTGTGCCGATTCGGGACTGGAGAACGTATGTGCGATCTCCAGGGCTTCGTTAATGACGATCGCATGTGGCGTTTTGGGAAAGCCGAGAAATTCGGCCACGCCGAGGCGCAAGACATTGCGATCGACTGCGGGCATGCGGTCCATGCGCCAGTGTTCGGCATGTTTTTGGATCAGCGAATCGATTTCCTCGCTGCGGTCGCAAGCTATGCGGAAGAGATCGTCGGCGAAGCCGCGGGTGCTCTCGTCAACATTCGAGCGTTGCGCCCAGAACACGTTGCGCACCTGGTCTGCATCCTGTTTTCCCATATCGGACTGGAAGAGCATCTGCAGCGCCAATTCCCGCGACTTGCGCCGTTTGCCGGATTTAGGCGCCATCGCCGGCTCCGCGCTTGAGCTTCTTCTTCAGCGACACCATTTCAATCGCCGAAATTGCCGCTTCATGTCCTTTGTTGCCGCTCTTCAGACCTGCCCGGTCAATTGCCTGCTCCAAGTCCTCGCAGGTGAGCACACCGTAAGTGTGGGGAATCCCCGTCTCCTGGGCCGACTGGCCGATGCCGCGCGTGACTTCTGTCGCGATGTGTTCGTAGTGAGTGGTCTCGCCGCGAATCAGGCATCCCAGCGTGATAATCGCATCCACAGTTCCGGTTCCGGCCAGTGAACGTGCTGCGCTGGGAATTTCAAACGAGCCGGGAACGCGCACGATGTGAATGTCGGAGGAGTGCACGCTGCTGCGCCGCAGAGCGTCGATCGCTCCCTGCAGCAGTCGCTCGGTAATGAATGAGTTCCAGCGGCTGACGACGATCCCAAAGCGCATTCCTCTTCCGTCGAGATCGCCTTCAGTGGCTTTAGGCCGAGATTTAAAGGGCTCATTGAATGCCCAAAATCCCACGTGCAAATTGCTCGCCAGTTCAAGGGAGAACACCCGCGACTTCCAATGAGTATCTTCAATTTCACCGGTGCTCTCGGGGAGATGCTTGCGCGCGAGTTGATGCGCCACATCAAGGTCCGAAACTTCAATCAGGATGTCGGGACTGGCCGGCGCTCGTCCAGCCACCAACTCCAGGCTGCCGACCGGAGCCAGAAACGGAGCGCCACGGCTGTGCTCGTCCTGCCATCCGGCGCCCTCTTCAAAGCCAAGCGCCCGCAGCAACGAAGCAAGGCGATCGAGTTTCTCCGGCGCAGTCTGCCGAACCAGCGTGAAGCTGCGAATCATTCATCTAGTCTGTCACAGAGGGAGGGAACTTAAGAAATCGGGTGATCGGGCCATGTTGAAAATCGGGTGATCGGGCCATCGGGTCATCGGGTGAAGTAGCAGCCAAAAGCTGGACTTGCCAATGAATCCAAAGCCACGCTCATAACCTACCCGGATTCCCCATTGCCATTTGAAGTCGTTTCTTCCTTCTTTTTACTTACTTCACCCGATGGCCCGATCACCCGATGACCCGATTTCTTTAAGCCGGCTTCCACGTCTCCAGGAATTTCACAATCTCCTGCGGATCGAGGCTTCTCGCTTTCTCGAACTCCGGGGTGGAATAGAGCAGGTGACCCTTGCCGTCCAGAACCGCGAGCGAGGGCACTCCCTTTTCGAGAGGGATGTTGTACTTCTTGGCCAAGTCAAGATTCTTGTCGTACTTGCCGACATCGACATGCACCACACGATAATTCTTGTCGACCAGAGGCTCGATGTCGGACTGGTGGAAGCGATAGTCGAGGGCGAAGCAATCGAAGCACCAGTTTCCGCCGAAGACCAGCAACACGCGCTTGTGCTCTTTGCCGGCTGCCTGGATCGCGTCCCCGATTTCCTTCTTGGCATCGGCATCGGCGGGATACATCGCTTTCAGCCGCGCCGAAACCTGATCTTTGCTGAGGGGCGCTTGCTGAGCTGCGAGTACTGGTAAGGCTCCGGCGAGCACAACTGCGGTCACCAGCAGCCGCAACAACTGACTTTGCAGGACTTTCATGGAGACATTGTACATAGATGAAATGTGGTCGAGGGGTAGCCGGTTTACAACGAGTTCGAACCTCAAATTTCAAGGGTACAATATGGTATGGCCATAATGACGATCCGCAGCACCTATGCCCTTGACCCGGAAACAGTGCGAACGTTGGAGAATCTGGCAAAACGTTGGGGAGTTTCGAAGTCAGAGGCTCTGCGCAGATCGATTCGCGCTTCTGCGGCAACTCGGCCCCGAACCGGCGCGGCTTTACAGGCATTGGACGATTTGCAACGTTCGCTTGGATTGTCCAACGCCGCAGCAAGTCGCTGGATCAATCGCACTCGTGAAGAGCGCGTGGCCTCATCAAAAAAGCGTCTGCGTAATCGATGACTCACGTCGACACTAGCTTCCTGATTCGCAGCCTTGTAGCGGCCTCTTCCCAAGACAAACTGTTGCGGCGATGGATGGAGGCTTCAGATAGCCTGGCAATAAGCGCCATTGCTTGGGCTGAATTCGCTTGTGGGCCAGTTAGTGCGGAGCAACTCAGTCAGGTTCTTCAGGTCTTGGGCGAGCCTCTTGCTTTCACGCAAGTTCACGCCGAGATTGCGGCCGAGCTATTCAACTCGACAGGCCGGGTTCGGGGGAGATTTGTCGACTGCATGATCGCCGCCGCTGCGCTTGAGAGCGGCGCCAGCCTCGCGACGAGCAACCCTCGCGATTTTGCGCGCTTTCAATCGTCGGGATTACACCTCGTCGAGATCGCATAGCTCACGATCGCGCTCTCCGCATGGACACTGCTCATGATTCTCGGAGCTTAGCTCAGCAGCTGAGTGGCTGCCGTTTATACTGATTAATTCGGCATTTCATGACTGCTTCCCGCGAAATTGCGACTCCGCCCACGCCCGCTGCGCCGCTGTGGGGACCGCGATTCAAGGCGCTTCCGGCATTCCGCAGCGGAGAGCTCTGGTACTACTTCGGCCCGGCGTTCGTGGCCAGCGTCGCGTACATCGATCCGGGAAACTTCGCCACCAACATTGAAGGCGGAACGCGCTTCGGCTACTCGCTGCTGTGGGTGCTTTTGTGGTCGAACGCGATGGCGATCTTGATCCAATATCTGGCAGCCAAGCTGGGCATTGCCACCGGACGCACGTTGCCGCAGAACTGTCGCGATCACTTCTCTCGCGGCATGAACCTCTTTCTATGGGTGGCAGCGGAATTAGCTGCCGTGGCCACGGATTTGGCGGAATTTCTTGGCGCCGCCCTCGGCTTCTATCTCCTGGTCGGCCCGGCATTGATCGCGCACGGCTTTAGCCGTTCCACCGTGCTGATGATCGCGGCGCTGGCAACCGCAGTGCTTGTCTTCCTGATTCTGGCGCTGGAGCTCTACGGCTTTCGCAAGCTGGAACTCGCGATCATGTGCTTCGTTTTCGGCATCGCGGCGTGCTATGCCATCGAGATTTTTCTGGCAAAGCCAAACTGGGTCGAGGTTGGATTTCACGTTCTCGTGCCGGAGATCAGCTCCAAGAGCATTTACATTGCCGTGAGCATGCTGGGAGCGACTGTGATGCCGCACGTGGTGTACCTGCATTCCGCGCTGGTGCAGGACCGCGCCCGCAAAGCGCTGGAAAGCTGCCCCACCGGCCAACGCTTCTATCGGCTAAAGCACCTGCGCTTCGAGTTGATCGACGTGTTTGCCGCCATGAATGGCGCCTGGCTGATCAATACCGCCATGGTGGTGATGGCCGCCGCGGTGTTCTTCACCTCCGGCCGGCATGTCAGCTCCATCGAGGAGGCGCACCGCACATTGGCGCCGCTGCTGGGCGGACTCTCAGCTACCGCGTTTGCGCTGGCGCTGCTGTTTTCCGGATTGTCTTCTTCGACGGTTGGGACGATGGCCGGACAGGTGATCATCGAAGGATTTCTGAATATTCGCTTCAGCGTATTTCTGCGGCGACTGATCACGATGATCCCGGCACTGATTGTGATCGCCATCAAGCTCGATCCGCTGAAGATACTGGTGCTCTCGCAGGTATTCTTGAGTTTCGCGCTGCCCTTCGCGCTCATTCCGCTGATCGTACTCACCAGGCGCAGCAAGGTAATGGGAGAACTCGTCAATGGACACAGCACCAATCTGCTGGCGTATGGCACCGTGACGGTGATTGTTGGATTAAACCTTCTGTTGATCTATCAGTCGCTGGGAGGAAGGTTTTGAAATTGGTTTTCACCACGGAGCCACGGAGTACACGGAGAACATAAGGGAGATCTCATAAACTAGGTTGTTTCGGCAACATCGGTTGTATCCCGGTCCGCGTTCTATTCGATGGCCTCCGTGTTCTCTGTGGCTCCGTGGTGAAATGATGGTCTTGAGGAAATTATGAATTCTTTTGGAAGCCGCGCTTCGTTGCGGGTTGGCGCTCGCCAGTATCAAGTTTTTCGCATCGACGCTCTGGACAAGCAGGGCATCTCCACGCAGCACCTGCCGTACTCGTTGCGCGTGCTGCTGGAGAATCTGCTGCGCACGGAAAACGGGAAGTCGGTCACCGCCGATGACATTCGCTTTCTCGCGCAATGGCAGGCCAACGCCGCGCCGTCGCGGGAAATTGCCTTTACTCCCGCTCGGGTGCTGATGCAGGACTTCACTGGCGTGCCGGCAGTAGTCGATCTGGCGGCCATGCGCGATGCCATGAAGAAGCTGGGGGGCGATCCCAACGCGATCAACCCTCTGCAACCGGCGGAGCTGGTGATCGACCACTCCGTGCAGGTGGACGAGTTTGGTACCCCAAAGGCGTTCCACGCCAATGCCATCCTCGAATTCCAGCGCAATCAGGAGCGCTATGCGTTCCTGCGCTGGGGACAAAGCGCCTTCAAGAACTTCGACGTAGTTCCTCCCGATATGGGAATTGTGCACCAGATCAATCTCGAATACCTGGCGCGGGTGGTCTTCACGCAGAATGCGGAGGGCGCGCTGCAGGCGTATCCCGACACGCTGGTCGGCACCGATTCGCACACCACAATGATCAACGGACTGGGCGTGCTCGGCTGGGGCGTCGGCGGAATCGAGGCCGAGGCGGCCATGCTGGGACAGCCAGTATCAATGCTGCTGCCGCAGGTTGTGGGATTCAATCTGACCGGAAAATTGAAGGAAGGTTCCACCGCGACTGACTTGGTGCTCACCGTCACCGAGATGCTGCGCAAAACCGGCGTAGTCGGAAAATTTGTGGAGTTCTACGGCGAAGGACTCTCCGAGTTGCCGCTCGCCGATCGCGCGACCATTGCCAATATGGCTCCCGAGTACGGCGCGACCTGCGGAATATTCCCCGTCGACAACGAGACGCTGCGCTATCTGCGCATGACCGGGCGCTCCGATGAACGCATCGCTCTCATTGACGCCTACTGCAAAGAGCAAGGCCTCTTTCATACCAAGGATGCGCCTCATCCGAATTATTCCGAGACCCTGGAGCTGGATCTTGCAAGCGTGGAGCCCAGCGTTGCCGGCCCGCGTCGTCCACAGGATCGTGTGCGACTCTCCGAAACCGGAGAGAACTTCAAGCACGCGCTGCCGTCTCTGCTTGGACCGGCGGCACAGAAGGCCGCAGCACGCCAGGTAATGCGCTGGGAAGGTGAGGGTGGCAATCCTACTGCCCCGGGCGCCGAGGGCAACAAGGATGTCACCTCAGCGCCGGTGGGCAATGGCGCTCACATGGATGTCAGCAAGTATCTCGATCATGGTTCGGTGGTGATTGCGGCAATCACCAGTTGCACCAACACATCGAATCCATCGGTGATGATCGCCGCTGGTCTGCTGGCAAAGAAAGCCGTCGAGCGCGGTCTCTCCACCCCGCCTTGGGTGAAGACTTCGGTTGCTCCTGGTTCTCGCGTCGTGACCCATTACTACCAAAAGGCCGACCTCATGCAGTACCTCGACAAACTTCGTTTTCAGATTGTCGGTTACGGATGCACCACTTGCATCGGCAACTCCGGCCCCTTGCCCTCTGACGTTTCCAAGGCCGTTGACGAGCACCAACTCGTGGTAGCTTCGGTGCTCTCCGGCAATCGGAACTTCGAAGGACGTATCAACTCCGAAGTGCGCGCCAACTATTTGATGTCGCCGCCGCTGGTTGTCGCGTTCGCGCTGGCTGGACGCATTGATCATGACCTCACCACCCAGCCTCTCGGAAACGATCGCGAGGGCAAGCCGGTGTACCTGCGCGACATCTGGCCTAGCCAGCAGGAGATCGCGGACGTCCTGCAGAAGTGCATCGATTCCGAAATGTTTCGCAGCAATTACAGCTCCATCACACAGGGTGACGAGCGCTGGCAGGCGCTGAAAATTCCCAAAGGCGAGACCTATCAGTGGGACAAGAATTCCACTTATATCGCCAAGGCTCCGTACTTCGACGACATGCCCGCGCAGCCGCTTCCGGTGAAGGACATCGCCGGAGCGCGGATACTGGCGTGGCTGGGCGATAGTGTGACCACCGACCACATCTCGCCGGCCGGTTCCATCAAGCAGAACAGTCCGGCGGGCAAGTACCTCATCGATCGCGGGGTCAAGCCGGCCGACTTCAATTCTTACGGATCACGCCGCGGCAATCACGAAGTAATGGTGCGCGGCACCTTTGCCAACGTTCGCCTGCGCAACAAGCTTGCGCCGGGCACCGAAGGCGGCCTGACGCGCTATCTCCCAAACGGGGAAGTGATGTCGATTTTTGACGCTTCCATGAAGTATCAGGCGAATCGCACTCCGCTCATCATTATCGCGGGCAAAGAATATGGTGCGGGATCGTCACGCGATTGGGCAGCCAAAGGACCAAAGCTGCTTGGGGTGCACGCGGTGATCGCGCAAAGCTATGAGCGCATCCACAGGTCAAACCTGGTCGGAATGGGAATTTTGCCACTGCAGTTTGTAGCTGAAGAAGATCCGGAGACGCTCGGATTGAATGGGGAAGAGACCTACGAGATCACAGGCCTCAGGCAGATGCTCGAGTCCAAATTTGCCGACGGGCGTCACGTCAAGGTCACGGCCCGTCGCGGCGATGGCACAGCGGTAAGTTTTGAAGCCACCGTTCGGATCGACACTCCGCAGGAGATCCTCTACTACCAGCACGGCGGCATCCTGCAATTTGTGTTGCGTCAGCTGCTCGCCGGATGGGAGAAGCCTAAGGTGGTGAGCCGCGGCATGAGCACTGTAGCCGATCCCAATACGGGAAGCAGTGTAACCTAACTTTGGACCGTGTGCCACATGGTTCTGATTTATGACGACACTCACGACGGAACAGCAGGAATCTCTGATTACCGCAGCGCGTCGCGCTTCTCAGAATGCCTACGCTCCTTATTCCCACTTCCGCGTAGGAGCCGCGATTCTGCTGGACAACGGTCAGGTGTTTGCCGGCTGCAATGTCGAAAATGTTTCCTACGGCCTGACCAATTGCGCCGAGCGCTCGGCAATCTTTGCCGCGGTTGCCGCTGTAGGAGCAGCAATGAAGATTCGCGCGGTTGCTGTGGTGAACGATCGCAATGTCGCCTGCTCGCCCTGCGGAGCTTGCCGCCAGGTCATCGCCGAATTCGGTCCGCAAGCAGACATCTTTTACTTAGGGCCGAACGGCATGCAGCGCAGTACGGTCCGCGAACTCCTGCCCGACTGTTTTACTTCCGATTCGCTGGGGTGAGTAAATCAAAGCTCGAAAGTCAAAGGCACGCCTTAACACGGATTTCACGGATTTTGCGGATCACACGGATAAGCACAATCAGCAATGACCAATCAGATCCGTGGCATCCGTGCTCATCCGTGAAATCCTTGGTAAAGCTTTTGGATTTGCCTTTATCGCGGAATCCGCTACTCACTTCCTGCCACTTGCGGTAATCTTTCATTTCCGTTCCACAACCACTTTCAGGAGCTTCGCGGGCCAGCAGCCCGTCTCATGCGCATCGTCGATCTCATCCGCAGGAAGCGTGACGGGCACGAACTCACGCGTGAGGAGATCGAATTTATCGTCCGTGGTTACACCGAAGCTTCATTTCCCGATTACCAAATGTCGGCCTGGCTGATGGCGGTGCTGCTGCGCGGCATGTCTGGCCAGGAGATCGCCATTCTCACCGAGGCAATGCTGCATTCGGGAATTTCGCTGGACTGGTCGAAACTGCCGGGAAAAAAAGTTGACAAGCATTCCACCGGCGGCGTCGGCGATAAAACCTCGCTGATTCTCGCGCCCATTGCGGCGGCCGGCGGCTTGCTGGTGCCGATGATCAGCGGTCGCGGCCTGGGACACACCGGCGGCACTCTCGACAAACTGGAATCCATCCCCGGATTCAATGTGAACCTCGCACCGGACAAGATGGGCAGTGTGCTTTCCCAATGTGGAATGGCGCTCGTTGGTCAGACCGAGCAGATCGTGCCCGCCGACAAGAAGATGTATGCGCTGCGCGACGTAACCGGCACTGTCGAAAGCCCGGCGCTCATCTGCGCTTCGATCATGAGCAAAAAACTGGCCGAGGGCATCGATGCGCTGGTTCTCGATGTGAAGACCGGCTCCGGCGCGTTCATGAAGAAGGAAGCCGACGCGGTGCACCTGGCCGAGTTGATGGTCGATACCGGTACTCGCATGGGCAAGCGCATGGTCGCGCTAATCACCGATATGGACCAGCCGCTGGGCATGTATGTGGGAAATGCACTTGAGGTCGTGGAGTGCATTGAAGTGCTGCAAGGACGCGGGCCCGCCGACCTGCGCGACTTGAGCGTAGAGCTCGCCGCCTGGATGTTTTATCTGGGAGAGAGAACGCCGTCTGTAGAGGAAGGCCGCAAGCTCGCTCAACAGACCATCGCGGACGGATCGGCATTCGAGAAGTTTTGTGAAGTTACATGTCTGCAAGGCGGAAACCCAGAGGCTCTGCGCGATATCCAGAAACTGCCGGCAGCGCGCAACCAGCGCGAGGTTCGCAGCAAACACGATGGACATGTGCAGGCGATGGATTGCGAGCAGGTGGGAATCGCCAGTCTCGTATTAGGCGGTGGTCGCGAGAAGAAAGAAGATGCAATCGATCCCGCGGTCGGCATCGTGCTGCACAAGAAAGTTGGCGACCAGGTGGCCGAAGGCGAGCCGATTTGCACGCTGCACTTCAACTCAGACGCGCGCCTCGCCGAAGCTGAATCGCTGATTTACTCGAGTTATCGCATCGGTTCGTCAGCGGGGAAGCCAGGCAAACTTATTCGTCAAGTCATTGGAGGCCAGATGGAAAAATCCGAAGCGCGCAAAACGCGGCAGTCGCGATGATCAGACTCACAGGACTGATCGGAATCGTGTCCATCGTGGCGCTCGCGTACGCGTTCTCAACCGACCGGCGGGCGATCCGCCTGCGCACTCTGCTTTGGGGATTGGGCCTGCAGTTTGTGTTTGCCGTCGTGGTATTGCGCTGGACCTTCGGGCAGCGCATGATGGCTGCGGCCGGAGCCGGCGTTACGCAATTACTCTCTTACGCTGCCGCGGGTTCGGAATTCGTTTTCGGATCGCTCGGCAGACCCGGCCAGCCGGTCGGGTTCGTCTTCGCTTTCCAGGTACTGCCGACAATCATTTTCATCTCCGCATTTTTTGCGGTGTTGTACTACATCGGCGTGATGCAGCTCATCATTCGCTTTTTCGCCTGGCTGATGAAGCTCACCATGAAAGTCAGCGGAGTCGAGTCGCTGGATGTTGCGGCATCGATCTTTATGGGACAGACGGAGGCGCCGCTGACCATTCGTCCGTTCCTTCCCGAGTGCACCCGCTCGGAGCTGATGACCATCATGACCGCGGGTATGGCCCACGTCTCCGGCGGCATCATGGCGGCGTATATTGCATTCGGAGTAAAAGCTGAGAACCTGCTGGCAGCCGTGATCATGACCGCGCCGGGGACGATTTTGATGGCCAAACTGCTGGTTCCCGAAACGGAAACGCCGCGCACCCAGGGCAAAGTTGAGATGTCCCAGGAAGATATGCATCAGGACGATAACTTTCTCGGCGCCATTGCGCGCGGCACAATCGACGGCGGACAACTCGCATTCAATGTCGCCATCATGCTGATTTCGTTTCTCGCGCTGATCGCGTTAACCGACGGCATCTTCGGCGGAATCCATCGCCATCTCGGATTTTTCCCGGCGAGCCTGGAAACGCTGCTGGGACACATCTTCGCTCCGGTTGCGTACGCCATCGGCATTCCCTGGAGAGACGCTGTTTCCGTAGGCAATCTATTGGGCACGCGCATGGTGATCAACGAACTGGTCGCCTATCAGGCGCTGGGCGCGGCCAAGTCGATGCTCGATCCGCGATCCGTGACGATCGCCACTTTTGCTTTGTGCGGCTTCGCCAACTTCTCCTCCATTGGGATTCAGATTGGTGGAATCGGAGCGCTCGCGCCCAACAAACGCTCGGAGCTTGCCAAATTGGGATTTCGCGCCATGCTCGCCGGAACCATGGCCAACCTGATGTCGGCCTCAATCGTGAGCTTGCTGGTGCAACACTAGGGTTTTAGAAAAACAGTGCGGCCTCGCGGGTGAAGCAGGCCGAGAGGTGGCGCAGGCCGTTCACCTGCGAAGTCATGAGGTATGAAAACTCCGGCTGAAGCCTTACGCTCTGTCATCCTGAAGCGCATCTGTTGCGCGAAGGATCTTCTGCGATATCTCGGACTTGACTGTCGCTGTGGCGCTCTTCGGCCAACAACCTCGGCAGCACTGGCCGAAGAGCCTAGGACGGCATTTCCATCCGAAGTATCTCGCGAGATCCTTCGCGCAACAGATGCGCTTCAGGATGACAGGTCTGCAAGGTGTCGAGTATTGGAATGGGCCACAGTTTTTTCTAAATCGCGTGATGCCGAATGGATCCGATAATTCTCGACGATTACACGCGCGCCGGCGAAGCCGCCGAATATATCGCAAAGCAAACCGCGCTTCGTCCGCAGATCGGGCTCGTTCTGGGCTCGGGGCTCGGTGCCTTTGCGGATGAGCTGCAGGAGCGCGTTTCCATTCCCTATGCCAACATTCCTCATTTTCCGACTTCGAGCGCAGAGGGTCACGCGGGAAATCTTGTGATCGGCAGAGTCGGCAATGTGCCGGTGGCGGCGATGCAGGGACGCGTGCACTACTACGAGGGTCACTCCATGCAGCGGGTCACATTTCCCATGCGCGTCTTCTGCCGCATGGGTATCAAAGGGGTTCTGCTGACCAACGCCGCTGGAGGCATCGGCGCGCAACTCAGGCAGGGATGCCTGGTGGTGTTGCGCGATCACATCAACCTGCAAGGCGCAAATCCCTTAGTGGGAAGCAACGATTCGCGCTTCGGACCTCGTTTTCCCGACATGTCCGAAGCCTATGCCAAAGATTGGCGCGCCCTGGCCATTCAGGAGGGCAAGCGCGCAGGAATGGACATCTTTGAAGGGGTGTATGCGGCGGTTCCCGGTCCCAGCTATGAGACTCCGGCCGAAATTCGTTTTCTCCGCACCATCGGCGCAGATGTAGTGGGCATGTCCACGGTGGCCGAGGTCATCGTCGCCCGACATTGCGGCATGAAAGTTCTGGCAATTTCCGTCGTGACCAACATGGCAGCCGGAATTCTCGATCAGCCAATCCATCACGCCGAGGTGCTGCAGACGGGCCAACGCATTCGCGGGCAGTTCACGGCGCTGTTGGGGTCGCTAATTCCGCAATTGGCAATTAGTTAAATCAAAGCAAGTCCACACCAGCATCCTTTGCTGCTCGCCGCAGGTTCGAGTCCAGAGTAGCCAAAGGAAGGGTACGCCGGTATGCCAAAACGAGGTAAGAGGCATCGTAGACGGTCAAAGAGTGAGCGCGGGCGAACACCATGATGGGCCCGGCCTGCTCCGCTCCCAGAGGTTCGACCTCGATGTGGAAAGTAAGAAGCTCTTGCAGAAACCAATTGGATCCTGCTGCGGTAATACGCTTCCGGCGCTCGCCTACAAGAAGGGCGTTGGCGACTTCCAGCGGCCAAATAGCAGGGGTGTATGCAGAAGCACCCCCTCCAAGGAGGGAAAGGACTGATTTGGCATAGTTGCCGCGCTCCTCCTCAAAACACCACGCCAAAGTTACTGAGGCATCCAGAACGAATTGCCGAATATCTTCAGTACCTGCGTCCCTCGTTGATGAGGTCACGAATCTTCAGCCCTCGAAGTTTGTTGCCTTTTCGAAACTCCAGAATGTCGCGAACAGCCTGCCGGCGATCGGGCTTGGGTTCATTCGCAATAGGAATGAGACGCGCAACAGGCACTCCTCGCTTCGTAATCTCAATCGTCTCGCCTTTAGCTACCCGCTCCAGCAACGAAGAAAACTGTGTCTTGGCCTCGAATGCGCCAACAGTATTCATAATTTGACCCGTCCTAGTCTATCAACTAGTTTACAGGACAAGTCAATTACCACACCCGGCACACCTGGTCTGCCGGCTTGACCATTGGCTGCCCGGCCTTGCAGGAAAATGCCTCGGAGAACTGCGGCATATTAACGACCACGCCGTTGATGCGATATTGCGCCGGTGAGTGCGGATCGGTGATCGCCCGCAGCCGCGCGTCCTCGGGCCGATCGTTCTCGCAGGCCCACTGGGCAAAGCCGACAAAGAAGCGCTGATCGGGCGTGAGCCCATCCACGGGCTGCAGGTCCTTGTCTTTGGTCGCGTCCTTCCAGGCGATGTAGGCGAGAATCTCGCCGCCGAGATCGGCGACATCTTCGCCGAGCGTGAGTTTGCTGTTGATGTGCACGTCATCGACGACCACGTATTTTGCGTATTGGTCCTCGATGCACTGCGTACGCTCCGTGAATTTCTTCGCATCTTCCGGGGTCCACCAGTCGCGCAGATTGCCTTTGGCGTCATATTTGCGACCTTCATCGTCGAAGCCATGCGTCAGCTCGTGCCCGATGGTGCCGCCGGTGTCGCCGTAATTGGGAGCGTCGTCGAGCTTTGCATCGTACAGTGGCGGCTGCAGCACGCCGGCGGGAAAGTTGATGTCGTTCATCGGCGGGTTGTAGTAGGCGTTGACCGTTGGCGGCGTCATCCCCCACTCGCCGTGATCGACCGGTTTGCCGATCTTGTTGATCTCGCGATGCGACTCGAAGACGGTGGCGTTGCGGACGTCGCCGAGAAAATCATTCGCGGCGATGTGGACCGAGCTGTAGTCGCGCCACTTGTCGGGATATCCAATTTTGTTGCGGATGCTGTGCAGCTTCAGCAGCGCCTGCTGTTTCGTTTCGGGACTCATCCAGTCAAGCTGGCGAATGCGGAGTTCCATCGCATCTTCGATGCGGCGCACCATATCGAGCGTGCTGGCCTTCAACTCGGGCGAAAACACTTTGCGAACGTAGGCTTGGCCCAGGGCTTCGCCGAGTTCGTTGTCGGTGTATTCCACACAGCGCTTCCAGCGTGGCTGTAATTCTTTCGCGCCACGAAGATACTTGCGATAGAAATCAAAGTTCTCCTGCACAAACGGATCGGACAGATACGGCGCATAGGAGTTGGCAACATGGAAGCGCAAGTAGTTTTTCCAATTCTCCAGCGGCTCGGCCGCGAGTTGCGCATTCAGCGCCTTGAGGAAAGTTGGCGAGTTGACGTTGAGAATGCTGAAGCTGGGCGCGTTCATGTCCTTAAAGTAGGCTGCCCAATCGAAGTCCGGAGCCAGGCTGCTCAAACCCGCCAGGTTCATCTTGTTTTTCTGCTTGTAGGGATCGCGGCGCTCCACTCGCGTGAGCGACGCCTCGGCCAGCGCGGTCTCAATCTTCATCACGACATCGGCATTGCTCTTTGCCGCGTCGGGACTGTCGCCCAGTAGCTCGAACACTTTCTGCACATGCTCGAGATAACGCGCGCGAGTTTCCTTCGATTTTGCGTCTTCTTTGGTGTAGTAATCGCGATCGGGAAGTCCAAGGCCGCCCTGGAAAATTCCCGCGATTTGCTCTTCCGAGTTGTCCGGGTCCTGGATAGAGCGCGAACCAAACATTAACGAGCCACCCCCGACGTCCAGCCGCAAACGAGCGGCCAGCGGAGCAAGGTCTCGAACGCTCTTGAGCTGCGCAATTTCATTCAACTCCGGTTTGATCGCCGCCACCCCGTGCCGATTGACCGCCGTCTCGTCCATGCACGCGCCGTAAAAGTCGCCAATCTTCTGCGTGACGGCGTCACGCTGCTTAGCCCGCGAGGCTTCTTCGAGAATGCCGCGCAAGAATTTCAAGTTGTCCTCGTAGAGCTTGGCGTACACGCTCCACGAAGTCTGGTCTGGAGGAATGGGATTGTTCTTCTGCCATCCGCCGCAGGAGTACTGATAAAAGTCCACACAGGGACTGACCGACTTGTCCATCGAGGTGACGTCAAGGCTTGGCGAATACGGGAGTACCGGCTCGCCGGGAGTCGGCGTCAAAGACTGAGTTTGCGGATGAGCTGCCTGCGGCGTCTGCGCCAACAGCAGGGAAACGCTGATGAGAACGAACGAGAGAACACTAGATAGCAATTTGCGGTTCAAGATTGGCTCCTCAAAAGAGAAGCCAAAGAGTATCAGAAATTACAGTTCAGACTGACAGAAGGAGTTTGCCAGTTATGGATGTGCCAAAGTCTTCACGACATCGGTTGAATCTATGACAGGAGAAATGACATCGCCAAGATCAGAGGGAGCAGCGCATTGTTCGACAACTCTCATCCCAACGCCGCACATCAAATGGTGCATACTTGGGACGGAGGTTGTCGGCCATGTTGCGACTGATTTTGATCCTGATCTTGCTGCTGTTGCTGATCGGCTCGTTGCCGACGTGGGGATACAGCACGGGATGGGGATACTACCCGAGTGGCGGTCTGGGCGTGCTGCTGCTGGTCGTGATCATTCTCGCCGTGATGAACCGCCGCGGTGCAGGAACGATCTGATTTTCAACTAGCAGCGAGTAGCCAGCAGCTGATTACTGCAATCTCTGTGCCGCCTCGAGAATTTGCGAGCCGCGGGCTTCAGTGAGCTTGCGCCAGCGCACGGTGCCCGAGTTGTCGATCAGGAACTCGCCCGGACCGGAGATCTCCTTTCCTTCCCAGCGTTCCGCCGGCAGCACCAGATCGTAGCGATGTGTGGTCTGCGCCTTTGAGTCGGACAAAACGGTAAAGGTGAGTCCAGCCTTCTGGCATAAGCGCTGCGAGTCCTCGGGAGAGTCGACGCTGACCGCGACTGGCTGAATTCCCATCTGCTGCAGTTGTCCCAATTCGGCTTGTATGCTCCGTAACTCGGAGACGCAACCGGATCACCAGTATCCGCGGTAGAAGACCAGCAGCACACCTTTGGATGTGTGGCCATTTCCCGAATTGGAAAGCAGTTGCTTCAGCGCCACTGGAGTACCGTGGCTGTCAGACAAGGCGAACTCCGGCGCGCGATCGCCAACGCGCGGCGTGTTGGTCGCGCGGGCATAGCCCTTGGGGACCTCGTAGCTGAAGAAAGCAAATCCAGCGATGACTAGAACGCTCAAAACGGTCAGCACTGGACCGGCGACTTTGCCGCGATAGGCGCCGGGCTGGCCGTATGCCCGCCGCAGTCCGGCAATGAGCAGCACAATCGCGACCACCGAAAGCGCCGCGCTGAGCCAGACGATTTGCCGCGTGGTCTCAAATTCAAATACGTAAATCGCCAGGGCAAGCACGCTGACGGCGAATCCCGCCCAGAGTC
Source organism: Terriglobales bacterium (assembly GCA_025980765.1). Taxonomy (GTDB): domain Bacteria; phylum Acidobacteriota; class Terriglobia; order Terriglobales; family Acidobacteriaceae; genus Gp1-AA112. The sequence goes on along the minus strand of JAICXB010000011.1, from coordinate 58,958 downwards.
TCCAATTCCATTTTGGTTTCATCGTACGCTCCAGCACTCACGTCCCGAGGGCAATGGAAGCTTTATACCTGAGTTGCCGCAGGGGAGCAAGGGATGAAACGGCTTCAGTCGAGTTTGGCAAATCTTTCGAATCGAGCTGCGGAGTGGCGTGGCTGCGCAGATTCGCGTCACAGGTGTCGGCTGACCGAGAGGACGTTGCCATCGGGATCCTTGAACCACGCCACTTTGTCGCCGTTGGGAGCGGTCCAGATGCCGAGCGTCTGGTCCTGCACAAAGGGATATTTCTCGAACACTACGCCGCGCTCCTGCAGCCGTTTCACCATGACTTCGATGTTTTCTACCTCCCAGCCGAGGACGGTGTATTGCGCCGGGGTAAAGTCCTTGACCTTGGCCATCCGGATCAGGTTCTTTCCCGCGCGCATCACCAGGGCGAAGGGATCGTCGCTGACAAATTGGAATCCAAGCTTGCCTTCATAGAATTCGCGAGCCCGAGTGGAGTCCCGAGTTGGGACAAATCCGATGAGCTTGCCGGCGCTGAGCATGCGTTTCTCCTTGCGGCAGTGACATTGTAGACCGGCAAGGGGCGCAGCTTCCGCCGCGTGACAGTAAAATCCATTTAGGTGCAGCATGCAAAAGATCAAGACTACCTGCTGCGTTGTGGGTGGCGGGCCTGCGGGGATGATGCTGGCATTTTTGCTGGCGCGGGCCGGGGTGCAGACCGTGCTGATCGAGAAGCACGCGGATTTTCTCCGCGATTTTCGCGGCGACACCGTGCATCCTTCAACCCTGGAGTTGCTGTACGAGCTGGGTCTCCTAGAAGATTTCCTGCGGCGTCCGCACCAGGAGCTTGGCCGCGTCGCGGCGCAGATCGGGGATACCAGCTTGTGGGTGGCGGACTTTTCCCGCCTGCGGACCCACGCGCGGTTTATCGCCTTTGTCCCACAATGGGACTTCCTCAGCTTTCTCGCCGAGCACGCGCAGAAATATCCCGAGTTCCAGCTTCTCATGCGGACCGAGGCGGTGGATCTGATGGAGGAAAACGGCCGCGTGACCGGAGTGCGCGCGAAGGCCCCAGATGGCGATCTGGCGATTGCGGCGGAGCTGGTGGTCGGCGCCGATGGCCGGCATTCCATCGTGCGCGAGAAGGCGGGCCTCAGCGTTGAAGAGATGGGCGCGCCAATTGACGTGCTGTGGCTGCGCCTCTCGCGGGAGACGAGCGATCCGGGGCGGGTGCTGGGCCGCATCGATCGCGGGCGCATGATGGCCATGCTTGACCGCGGCGAGTACTGGCAGTGCGCCTACGTCATTCCCAAAGGCTCGGCGGAAACGCTCAAGGCGCGCGGCATCCAGAACTTTCGCGATGAAATCGCGCGACTGGTTCCCTATTTGGGAAGCCGCACTGCCGAAATCAAGGATTGGGACGATGTGAAGCTGCTTACCGTGAAAGTCGACCGGCTGAAGCAGTGGTACAAGCCGGGACTGCTGTGCATCGGCGATGCCGCGCACGCGATGTCTCCGATCGGCGGCGTGGGCATCAATCTGGCGGTGCAGGACGCGGTGGCCGCAGCGAATATTTTGGCGGAGGCGCTTGCGAAAGGGTTCGTGCCGATTCTGGAGCAAGTACAGCGCCGGCGCGAGTTCCCAACACGCATCACGCAATGGTTCCAGATCCTCGCGCAAGACCGCGTGATCAGCCAAGTACTAGCCAGCAGTGAGCCAATTCAACCTCCATTCATTCTGAAACTGATGCAGCGCTGGCCGGTCCTGCAGGGCATTCCCGCGCGTGCCATCGGTCTGGGCGCGCGTCCAGAGCACGTGAAGACCCGGGATGTGCATGGCGTAACAAAGGCGCCGTAGCGTGAAAAGAGAAGCGGAGCAGAGTTGAGAGACAGCGTGTTTACTGTATCGCTCCAGAACAGCGATTTTGAGCGTACGCACGTGGATTCCACCGGCGTGGCTGCGGTCCAATAATTTGCACCACGGAGACGCTGAGAACACCGAGAAATCTTCGATAATGTTGAATTGTGAATTTTTGATTGTGGATTGAAAAGCCAAGATCAGCTTCTCTTATATTCAAAAATTCAAAACTCAAGAAATCAAAATTTCTTCCTTCACTCCGTGTTCTCCGTGTCTCTGTGGTGAAAAGCTAGATTTCCGTCAGCTTCAGCCGGTCCTGTTTGCCGATATAGCTCTTGCGGTGAAACCAATCTTCCATCGCGGCGCGCAATTGCTCGGTGGGGACGCGGGTTCCGGCCTCGATTAGGCCGTCAGAGATAGGCAGGGTGTCATCGAAAACGGCGTCATTAGTGAAGTTGCGCATGGAAAAACTGTCGAGCCACTTCAGTTCGCAGGGCTTGCGCTGGCCTTCGTGCTCGTATTCGACTTGGATTTTGCGGGAAAACACGGGATATTTTCACCACGGAGGCACAGAGAACACGTAGGATAGATGGAATTTATAGAATTCTTGAGTTGTGAATTGAGTGTAAAACCGGCATTTTCGCGGCGGTGCGGTCAGCGTTCAAAACTTAACGATTCAACATTCCCAGCTTTTCCTCCGTGCTCTCCCTCTCTCCGTGGTGAAAAGGTGTTATTTCGCCTTCGGCCCGGCTGCGCGAACCGATTCTGGCACGTCGAATTTCTTGAAATTCTCGGCGAACTTGGCGGCGAGTTCGGCTGCTTTTTTGTCGTAATCGTCCTTGTTCTTCCACAGATTGCGCGGCTTCAGCAGTTCCGACGGAACATCCGGAACCGATTTGGGAATGGTAAGGCCGAACGCGGGCTCAATTTCGAACTCGCCTTTGGCCAGATTTCCGTCCACTGCGGCGCGCACCATGGCGCGGGTATAGCCCAGTTTCATGCGCGATCCTACGCCATACGGACCGCCAACCCACCCGGTATTCACCAGCCAGCATTGTGCATTGTGCTGTTTCAGGCGCTCTCCCAGCATCTTTGCGTAGACTTTCGGCGGCAACGGCAGGAAGGGCGCGGCGAAGCAGGTGGAGAAATCGGGCTGCGGTTGCTTTCCTAGTCCGGCTTCGGTGCCGGCTAATTTCGACGTATAGCCGGATACGAAGTGGTACATCGCCTGTTCGGGCGTAAGTTTCGCGATGGGTGGAAGCACTCCGAAGGCGTCGGCGGTGAGCAAAACAACGTTCTTAGGATGGCCTCCCATTCCGGCAACCACGGCGTTGTGGATGAATTCCACTGGATAAGCCGCGCGAGTGTTCTCGGTATAGCGGTCAGAATCGTAGTTCGGCCGGCGGGTTTCAGGATCGATGTCCACGTTTTCCAGCACGGCGCCGAAGCGAATGGCGTCGTAAATCTGTGGTTCACCCTCCTGCGAGAGGCGAATGCACTTGGCATAGCATCCCCCTTCGAAGTTGAAGACGCCGTTCGGACTCCATCCATGCTCGTCATCGCCAATAAGCCCGCGGTGGGGGTCGGCGGAAAGTGTAGTTTTGCCGGTTCCAGAGAGCCCAAAAAAGAGCGCAGTCGAGCCATCGCTGCCCATATTGGCCGAGCAATGCATGGGGAAGACGTCGCGCGGCGGCAAAAGAAAGTTCATTACGCCGAAAATGCACTTCTTCAGCTCGCCGGCATACTTGGTGCCGCCGATCAGAACGACCTTGCGGGTGAAGTCGGTAAGGATGAAGACCTCGGAATTGGTGCCATCGCGCTTGGGGTCGGCGAGGAATTCGGGCACGCCAATGACGGTGAATTCCGGCGTGAAGTTGCGCAACTGCTGCGCGGAAGGACGCACAAACAGCTCCTTCACGAACAGGTTGTGCCAGGCGTATTCGTCGATGTGGCGACAGGCGAGGCCGTAATTTGGATCAGCGCCGCAATAAAGGTCCTGCACAAACAGCTCTTTGTCGCGCAGATAATCGGTCACGCGCAGATAAAGGGCCTCGAATTTTTCCGGATCAAAGGGCTGATTTACCGCTCCCCAGTTGACTTTCGTGGCGGTGAGATCGTCCTTAATAATGAATTTGTCCTTGGGAGAGCGACCGGTGCGCGATCCTGTCGTCGCGGTAACGGCCCCGTTGCTGACCATGCTGGCTTCGCCGCGCCGGATTGCGTGCTCCACCAGACTGCCGACTGACAAGTTTCGGTGCACGTTAGGACGATCAAGGATGCTGGATAAATCCGGAAGGGCGGTTGCCAAAGCCATAGATGAGTTCTCCTGCCGCAAGGACAAACGTATATTTTCCTACAAAGATGGTTGGATTCGCAAAACTGCTGTTTTCGTGGCCTATTTACCAGGTTTGTAACCCCGGGTTGGACATCTAAGAGCCGAGGTTCGGGTTCTTTTGGGTATATGGGAAGAAGGTTAGGAATCGGACAGCACGACATTATGAATCGTCATTCCGAAATCCGCGCGGGCCGGAGGAGGAATCCGCTGTCCGGTTGCGAGAGAAAAAACAGATCCCTCGCTTCGCTCGGGAAGACAATTTTGTGGCTCGGGGTGTCAATTTTGCTCCTTTTTGGCCTGCTTGCTCTGCCCGCGGGCGCGCAGGACGATAGCTACGTCAATCCTTCTCCGCCGGAAGGCATCACGGTGCGGCAGATTATCCAGCGATTTGCCGAGCAGGAAGCGGTCTATAAGCAGGCGCGCGAGCACTATACGTACCGCGAGATCGTCAAATTGCAGACTATTGACGACCGCGGCTTCGTCGATGGCGAGTACGACGACAGCTTCGATGTCACCTTTGACGATCAGGGGGAGCGCGTGGTGAAGCAGGTTTCGCATCCGCGCGACAGTCTGAAGCGCATTCGGGTCACTCCCGAAGACATCTCCGACATGCGCGATCGCATGCCTTTTGTGCTCACCGCCGATGAAATTCCCGAATACAACATCCACTACGTCGGCCAGCAAGATACGGGTGGCAGCCACGCATACGTTTTCGAGATTTCTCCTAAGGCCATGGCTGAAGGCCAACGCTACTTCGAAGGCCGCATCTGGGTGGATGCGCAGGCGTTTCAGATCGTGAAAAGCTACGGAAAGGCGGTCCCGGACCTGATCAATCGCGCCGGCGAGAACCTGTTTCCCAAGTTCACCACCTACCGCGAGCTGGTAGACGGCAAGTACTGGTTTCCTTCTTACACCCGGGCGAACGACACGCTGTACTTCAGCAACAGTCCGGTGCACATCATCGAGGACGTTGATTACACGAACTATAAGCGCTTTGGCTCGGAATCGAAGATTATCTACAACGGCCAGGAGCTTCCGCCGGATAAAGATCAGCAACCGCAGTCGCCGACCAATCGGCGGCAGTCCGCACCGCCACAACAGCCACAATACGGCCAGCAGAACCCCAATGAGCAGTCACAGAACCTGCCCGCGCGCGCTCCATATCGGCCGCAGCAGACTCAGATCCCACGGCGCAACGGTCCGAATCCGGCGGCAAATCTGCCGCAACAGCCGGTGCAATACGTGCAGCAGGCGCTGGTTTCCTTGGAACGGGAAATCTCCGACGCGATTACCAACAGGCAAATCTCTACGCTGGAGCGCGTGCTGACCGACGATTTCAAACTAATCAGCGCCAACGGGGACAGCGAAGATAAGTTCGGACTACTCGATGACATTCACCAGGGCCGCGCCGGCAGCTTTGGCCAGCCGCAAAACCTGCAAGTTCAGGTGAATGGAGATCACGCGGTGGTCACCGGAGTGCGCGAAGAATCAGTCCCGACCGGCGCACATCGGGTACAAACCGCGACTGTGCGCTTCACGGATACGTTCATTCGCCGCGCAGGCGAGTGGCTGTTGGTAGAAAGCCGCGAGTCTGCGGCGAGGTAAGCGCAAGATTTCACCACGGAGTCACGGAGAACACGGAGGAAAACTGGGTTATTTTGATTCTTTGCGTTTGAACTTTGAATTTGCAAATCCCGCAATCAGTCTGGCTTACAGTCAAAACTTCAAAATTCAAGAAATCAAAGTTCGCTTCTTCCTCTGTGCTCTCCGTGTCCTCTGTGGTTAAGGAGTTCCGATGTCGCGATGGGTGCCGATACCCTGTTTTTGCAGCAAACTCACCGCGAAAGGAATGCTGAACAGCACCGGCGTGAACACCAGGTCGGAAACCAGGGTTCCGCGGAAGAAGGGAATGGCCATCGTGTAGCACTGCAGCAGTCCGGCAAAGCTCTTGTCATACATGGTGCCAAACAGCCACACAGCGAAGTTGCTGACTACGAAGAACGAGATTGCCGAGATGAGCGAGGCGCTGACCACGCGGATGGCAGTGACTTTGCTGACCAGCAGATAGCCAATAGCGAGCGCGAAGGCATACCACAGCACGGTAAGCAGATGGTCGGGAGAAACAGGCAATCCGTACCATACGCGCGTGAGATACACATCCAGCGCGCCAAGAATGACAAGCGGCACGATCCATTCCTTCAAAGGCCGCTTAGCGCCGAAAAACAGCAGCGAGGCGCCAATCAGGGTCAGATGCCAAGGATGCGGCGCCAGCCGCGTTGCCACTGCAATCAGAAGGAAGAAATAAGCCAGCATTGTTCACCTCAAGTAATCGGGTGATCGGGCCATCGGGTCATCGGGAGATGTAACTTCACCCGATGACCCGATGGCCCGATTACCCGATATCATAGCTGGTTCCGCGCTTAACTGCTTTCACTTTTCCTCCCGGTCTCCCATCCTCATCCCCACCACGTGCAGATTGCGGTCGAGCACCACGCTGGCGCTCAGCGGCGTTCGCTTCGGTTCTCCGGAGTTGAGGAACGAATATTCGAATCTCAGATCGCGGAAAGTGACGACATATCCGGACCCCGGCGGCTGCACTGGTTCGGCCTCCAGCATGGGAAAGCGCGACCAGTCGAGATAGGCTCGGCCCAGCGGCGAGCGTTTGGCCGCGAGGGTGACGGCGGTTTGCGCCGGCTTGTACACAATCTCAGCTTTATCGAGCGGATCGAAGTTGGCATTGCGCGTGTCGAGCGGCACTTTCGCGTAGAAGCTTTGCGTTTCCACGATTCCCGCCCAGGTGAATGGATTCACTGGATACGGCATTGCCGCCGCGCGTTTCACCACCTCTCCGCGATAGTCGGTCGAGTTGAGAACGGTGAGGGCTTTGCGATGCTCGAAGTCGCGCATCCACCAGATCGCGACAATCGCAAGAAGAGCCAGAATGGCCGAAGTGCGTCCGCGAAATTTCTCCCGCCGCGCTCCGATATCGCTGCTGACCAGACCAAAGATCGCGGGAACCACCAGCCCGAGGAACAACGCAATTAAGATCAGTGGCTCGACGATGAAGACAATGTCCCACGAATACCATTTCCAATTGAACGGCAATAATGGGCGCACCCCGTAGTTGTTGGTGAAATCGAGAAGAATGTGGCCGAGCACCGCCAGGATTCCTAGTCCAAACAACATTCCCCAGCGCACAGGAAGCGGCGGCGATTTGCCCCGCCGAAGCCGCCAACGATGGATGCCGTACACCAGCGCCAGCACAATCGCCGCATCCATGGGCGCGCCGATCAGCGAATGCGTGACTCCGCGATGGTGCGCCAAGGCTTCGACCGGACCCTTGAAATCCCACAGCACATCGATGTCGGGAAATTCCGCGCTGAGCGTAAGCATCAGCGTGGCATATGCGGTGGTCCGGTTGAGTCCAGCGCGCCCCATGCATGCGCCGGTGAGAAAGTGAGTGACGGGTTCCATGGAAGCAGTTGTCAGTCGTCAGTCGTCAGAAACAACAGCATGAATAGCATGTCTCACGCTCAGTTCCTGACCTGGCCAAAAGCGAGGTTATGAAACCAATGAACAAAGATTATGACCACGGGCGACAAGTGTTAGGCACGTCTTCACCTGCATTATTCATCAAGTTGGCGCCATTATCTTCAGGTGTCATCCTGAGGCGCAGCCGAAGGACCTACTGCGACGTGTATGGGATGATGAAGCGAGTAGGGATCTTCGGCCTCGTTACGTGAGCACCTGATTGGTGCTTGAAGAGCCGCACAACCGCCGCTTCAGTCCGATTATGTCTCAGAAGGTCCTTCGGCCTTCGGCCTCAGGATGACATTTCAATTGGGGCAGCGGCTGCAATCAATGCTTCAGCTGCTTGAATTCACCGAGCAGCGTAGCTAACTGGTGCAATGCCTCCTCGGCCGCTTCGGTCGCTTGCTGCGTGGGCGCATCGTCGGCGCTTTCTACCACTCCCAGCAGATGCGACAATGCGCCGCTCACCTGGCGCAAGCTGGGCTGAGTCGATGGCGCTCCGCCTTCCTCTTCCTCACCGCGTCCTGCACCTGCAATGGCCGCGAGCTTGCGTTCCAAATCGGGATTGGGCTGTTGCTTTAGGCGCCCGCGCTGATCGGCGATCTCGTGCATTGCCTGGCTGGCTTGCTGGAGTCCGTCATACAAGCGCTTTGCCAGAGCGAACTGCTGCTGGAATGCCTCGGGCGTGGTCTTTACGCGCGGATCAGAGCGTACCTCAATCGGCTTCTCGTACTGCTGCCCGTTCGCGGTGAGTCGAACCCGATATGTTCCGGGAGCAACCAGTGGACCTAGTGGTATCGGTTCTGTTTTCTGATTCGCAACTGCCATCGAATAGCCGCCGGCAGTAGTTGGGGGCTGATAGCGCAGATCCCAAACGAAGCGATGCATTCCTCGCGTCGATGAAGGTATTTCCGGTGTTGGCAACCAGTAATTTGGAAATGCGGGAGCCGAGCTTTGCGCTTCGGGACGATCATTGCTGGAATAACGTCGGACTACCCGATTGGACGAGTCAAGGATCTCTAAATCGACGTCGCCACTTTGTTGTGCGCGCAACAAGGCGTAGTAGATGATTGCGCCGGCCGGAGGATTTTGCCCCTGAGGTTCCTCAGGGGGCAACGGAGTGTCAGCGTTTACGCTGCGCCGTACCCGAAAAGCCGGGGAGGGGGTAAAAAGAAACTGGGTTTTGATGCTGTTGGCCCAATCGCCATTGGCATCGTGGTGCACCGAATAATCGAGATCGTCGACCTCGCGCAGCGGCGAGATGTCGTCGAGCACCCAGAACGAACGGCCATGGGTCGCGACTACCAGGTCGTTGTTCTTGACGACGAGATCGTGAATCGGAGTGATCGGTAGATTCAGTTGCAGCGGATTCCAGTGGTCTCCATCATCGACGGAGAAATAAACCCCTGATTCAGTCCCGGCAAAGAGCAGGCTTTTCCGCACAGAGTCTTCGCGGACTGCGCGCACAAAAGCACTCGCAGCGATGTCGCCGCTTATCTTCGTCCAGGTCTTGCCGTAGTCGTGCGTGCGATACACGTAGGGAGCCATGTCGTCGAGACGATGACGATCGACCGCAGCGTAGGCTGTTCCTGCATCAAAATGCCCAGCATCGATCTGGCTGATCTTGCTCCAGTCGCTCAGGCCTGGTGGCGTGACGTTGTTCCAGGTCTTTCCGCCGTCGCGCGTCAGGTTGATGATGCCGGTGTCGCTTCCGGTCCAGATCACGTTCTCATCCAGCGGTGACGGCGCAATGGTGTAGATCACGCCGTAGCCGCTTGCTTTCGCTGTGGTCAAAGTCGGCGGACCGCTCTTTTTCCCAGTGGTGTTGGCAGCGGCTCCAGTGAGGTCAGGACTGATCTGTTGCCAGCTCATGCCGCGATCGGTGGAGCGCAGCAGAAACTGGGAGCCGAAATAGACCGTGTGCGAGTCGCGCGGCGAGATCACAATGGGCGAAGTCCAGGTGGCGCGCAGCTTGCGTTGGGGCATCTCCGTGCCAAAGGCCGCTGCCGGCAACGGCGACACATTCTGCGTTTGCCCGGTGACGCGATCGAAGCGCAGCACCGGCCCGTAGGGATCGCCGCCATACACGGTGTTCGCGTCGGTAGGATCGGGAGCAATATAGCCGCTCTCCCCGGCGCCAATCGAGTACCAATTGCGGAAGCTGATCGAGCCGTAGTCGCTGCGGCTGGCGATGGACACGGTGCCGCTGTCCTGCTGCGAGCCGTAAATGCGGTAGGGAAATTCATTATCGGTGATCACGTGATAAAACTGCGCGGTCGGCTGGTTGTACCAGGAGCTCCAGGATTTGCCGCCATCGACGCTGATGGTCGCCCCCTGGTCGCTGCCGACGATCATCCGCGCCGGATTGCTGGGGTCGATCCACAGCGCGTGATAGTCGTCGCCACCCGGCGCGCCCTTGATCGCCTGCCAGTCCTTGCCCGCATTTTCGCTGCGATACAGCGAGACGTTGGGAAGGTAAATAACATCCTGGTTCCTGGGATCGACATCGACTTCGCCGAAATACCACAGTCGGCCGAGGATGCGAGAGTCAGTTCCAATTCGAGACCAGCTCGCGCCGGCATCGTCCGAACGAAAAAAGCCAGCCTGCTTGGGATCTTTCGGGGTGTCGATCAGGGCATAAACCCGTTTGCCACCGGAGCCGCGCGCGACGGCAACGCCGACGCGCCCCCAATCGGTCTGGGGCAGGCCGCTTGCGGTGAGCGGAGCCCAGGTTTCGCCTTCATCGGTCGAGCGAAAGATCGCGCCGGCGCCATTGTCGGGAGGGTATTGGCTCCAGGGCGGACGCTGCACATGCCAGAGAGCGGCATACAGGGTTCCGGGATTGTCAGGGTCGGCAGCCAGATCAATGGCGCTGGTCTTCTCATCCTTATATAGGACCTTCTTCCAGCTCTTGCCGCCATCGCTGGATTTGAAAACTCCACGCTCGGCATTCGGTCCGTATGCGTGACCCACCGCAGCGACGAGCACGACGTTGGCATCTTTCGGATCGACAACGATGCGCGCAATCTGCCGTGAGTCATCGAGGCCGATATGCTGCCAGGTCGCGCCCGCATCTGTGCTCTTGTACATCCCATTGCCAGTCGAGAGATCGGAGCGAAGGTCGGGCTCGCCGGAGCCAACATAAATAATGTTGGGATCCGATGGCGCGATGGCAATGGCGCCAATCGAGGCGACCGGCTCGGCATCGAAGATCGGGTTCCAGGTGACTCCACCATTCGTCGTCTTCCAAACGCCGCCGCCAACCGAGCCGAAGTAATAGACGTTCGGCTGGCCTGCAATGCCGGCGACAGAAACAGTTCGTCCTCCGCGAAATGGCCCAACCATTCGCCAACGCAATCCCGAGTAAAGCGCGGGATCGAGGCGCTGCGCATGCGCGTTGACAATGAGGAAAGTGGAGACGAACAGAGCAAGCAAGGCACACAACAGGCGAGTTCGGGTGAGCACGGGCGAAATTCTATCAGTTGTGTGTCAGTTCTCAGTCGTCAGTTCTCAGTTATCAGTTCTCGACCGGCGTGGCGCTTAATACTGAGAACTGAAAACTGATTACTGAATGCTGGCCGAATCGGCCGCCTTGCACCCATGATTCCCAGTGGGTTAAGTTCGACTGGTGGAGCAAACCTGTCATCGTTGCGGTGCGGTGATCACCGCGGACACGGCTTATTGCAGTCAATGTGGCGCGCCGCAGGTGCGGGTTCCGGAGTCATTCATGGCCGCCGCTCCCGCGACCGCTACCGAAGGCGGCAGTTCCAGCGCGGACAACCTGCTGGCCAGCGCGGCCGGCATCCGGGTGAACTGGCGACACGCGCTGCCATCGGCGAGCGCGGCGGGATTTGCCATGGCAGTGGCGACAATGCTTCCGATCCTCTTCAATTTCTTCCCACTTTGGATGTTGGGCGGAGGCTGGCTGGCAGTGAATCTCTACATCCGGCGAACATCGCTGTTCCTGCTGCCGGCAAGCATCGCAGCCAAAGTGGGAGCCTTGGCCGGACTGCTGGGCTTTGTTTTTTTCGCCATCTTTACCTCCGCCTACCTGACGATTGCGACCGTAATCATGCATCAGGGCGAGCAGATTCGGGCGACACTGCGCTCGGTGCTGGAACAGGCTGCGGCAAACAATCACGATCCGCGCGCCCACGCATTGGCGCTATGGATGCAGACGCCCGAAGGTCTGGCCTTCATCGTCGCATTCAGCATGTTCCTGTTCCTGGTAGCGTTCCTGTTGCTCTCCTCCGCAGGCGGGATCTTCGCGGCATCGATGGCGAGGAAGAAAAAGCGATAAGCAATAGGCGATAGGCAATAAGCAAAAGGCAAACCCAAAAGCAAAATCTCTACCACGGATTTCACGGATAGCATGGATTAACAGGATATTTTCGCTAGTTGATGTTTTCATCCGTGTGATCCGTAAAATCCGTGAAATCCGTGGTAGAGCTTTTGGTGTTGCTCTTGTTCTTTGCTTGTTGCTTATCGCGTATTGCTTATTGCGCGCTCTCGAATTAAGTCCTTCGCCCGATTGAGTCACCTCGGCACAATCGTTAAAACTCGCTCCATGATGGTGGTGGACTTCTCCCGGCTGGTACTTGGGTTGATCGTCGCCCTTTTTCATCGTCCAATTGCCGACTTCATGCTGGAGCGCGAGCATGCGCTTGCCTCGTTCTTCCGCAACCGTGGCGTCTATCTTCCCGAGCCTCCCAGCGAAGCCACCTGCCAAAACGTGTACTTCGGACTGGGAATCTTTATCTGCCTGTTTTCGATCGCGCGCATCTGGATGACGCTGTAACAAGCAACGATAAGCAAAAGCAAAACCAACAGCTCTACCATGGATTTCACGGATCACACGGATCAGGATGATTAGTTAGCAAGAAAAATATCCGTGTGAATCCGTGGCTATCCGTGAAATCCGTGGTAAGGCTTTTGTTTTTGGGTTTGCTAATCGCTTGTTGCTTATCGCCTATCGCTTCTTCGCGGAGCAGGTCGCGGACACTACTTCGAGCTTCACCACTTTGAACTCTCGATTGGGGTTGGATTTGGCCGTCGAAGCGCTTCCTGGGTTGGTCAGGGATCCCGAAGGCGAAGACTCGTCGTCAGGATCTTTCGCATCCACAAAACCGCCGCTGACTTTGACTTCCTGACCTACGTGGTTGGTGAGGTCTTCGAGCGAGTTGAGCTTTACGTGATGGCCGCGAGCAGTCTCAAGCAGGAACCCCCCGCTGGGGTCTTCATTCTTGCTGACGCATCCCCGCATGGTGCGCTCCCCTCCAGGCATCGACGCGTGATGAGATTTGCGAGCAGGCGCGCTCGAGGATTGGGCAAAGCCGAATGTGGCTATCAGAAGGCCTAGGACGATTATTTTGCTTTGCATCTGTAACTAGTCTAAACCCTGGGGTTCGGCTGGCGAACTGTCGAGTATTGACTAAGTGGACTTTCTGGACGTTGTGAATCGGAAGCGGGTAGAGGAAGCCATCCCTGAGCTTGCGACGCGTCAGCGGGCTTGTGCGCCGGACGCACAGGCATCGTATTCGGCCTCTGCTTATTGCCTACCGCTTATCGCCTATCGCCTATCGCTCTTATTGCATATCGTCGAAATCGATCTGGATGTGCTGCAGTTCTTCCTGCATGTCGTGCATGGCTTTCTGCAGCTCCGGACCATAGGCCCTTATGCTGTCTGAGGCCTGCTTCATGGCCTCACGCATGTGCCGATTGATTTCGCCGCGATTGGCGGCCAGTTGTCGCTGGGCTTCCTTGCAGCCCTTCGACATCGCCTCGGCGGCCTGCTTCTGGCTGAGTTCCAGGGCTTTCGCAGCCTCGGCGGTTGCGATGGAAGCGCTCTGCTCGACCGCGGGTTCAACGCTGTCCAGCGCGTCAGCCGCCGAGTCCATAGCGGCCTCGAGATCGGGGACATCCTGTTCGCTCAGCGCGGAGCTGTCCCGCCCCTTGCGCGGGGTCACCGCGATCGAGAGTGTCTGCTCATGTTTGTCACGGACGATGACGACATTGGCTTTTCCGTTCTTCGCATTGCGCAGCGCGTCGGCGAGGTCAGAATGGTCGGCGATCTTCTGGTCGTCGACGCGAACGATCACATCGCCGGCACGCAGCCCCGCCGAATCCGCCGGACTGCCCTTCTGCACTGAGCGGACCAGCATGCCTTCCCCGTTCTTCACCCCAAAGTAATCTCCCAGCTGCGGGCTCAGGTTTTCGATGGTCACTCCCGAAATGGAACGATAGACGCGCGTGATGGCGGTGTCATTCCACACGTGCGGGAAATCCGGCATGGCCGGCATTGGCGGCATCATTGCCATGTCAGGCGACTCAAACGACCACACCTTTGGGAGATTTCCCGTGGCAATCTTGGGCATATACTTCCGGCGACTGGCCAGCGTCACCTTCAGGCTCTGCGGCTGACCGTCGCGGCTGATATCGAGCGCTACCGTGCGCCCTGCGGGAGTTTCGCGCATCAGGCGCTTGAACTGCTCCGCGCTTTGAACCGCCGTGCCGTTGAAACCGAGAATGACATCATGTTCCTTCAACCCGGATTTGCCTGCGGGCGCGTCTTGGTCGACTTCAGTTACCTCGACGCCGCGATCGTCTTTGAGCTTGAGCTCTTGCGCGCGGTCGCCGGAGATGTCGTTGATTTCAACGCCGAGATAAGAAGAGTTGCCGCTGGCGCTATCAGCTTCGAAAACGTAGGCGTGAGGAGGTGCCGGGGGCTTTGGCGTCCTCGGGGTCTGCGCGATCAGCGGCATCGTCCCGAGTGCCAAAATTACCGTCATACATGTGTGCTTCATAAAAAATCCTTAAATGCGTTTCAAGTTTCGAGTTTCAGGTTCTGTTTCGCAGACTCGGATTCAGTCTTAACCGATTCTGCTGATGGGCGGCTTTGCCGAAACCTGAAACTTGAAACCCGAAACGATTTTCTCCCAGTGCTGTGTCTGCTACTTCTTCAGCGCGATGAACTGGATCTTGCCGGTCGAGGTATGCAGCTTCAGCATGGGTCCGCCGCCGTTCAAGTCGCCTTCTGCCGACATCTCGCGCGGACCATAGTCGCCGCCCTCCGAGTGAATCTGGATTCCCGGCAGATCGCTGCGAATGGCATCTTTCGCGGTGGCCACATCAATACTGGCATGAATGCTGACTTTCAGATCAGACGGAAGATAGACCACGATGTCACCCACGCCCGTATCGAGCGTGGAATCGCTGAACTGGCCGTTCATAGTCATGAACTCGGCGGTGATCGGGCCGGCGCCGGTTTCGGCGCGCACGCTGCGAGTGACTTTGAAGCAGTGAATGCTGCCGCTGCCGGTCTGTGCCTTGATCGGTCCCTTGCCACCGCTGAGGCGAATGCTGCCGCCACCGGTCTCGACATCCATCAGTCCGGCGACGTTGCCGATTTCGATGTTGCCTCCGCCAGTGGAGGCATGCAAATCGCCGCCGACCTCCTGCACTCCGATATTGCCGCCTCCGGTCTCGATGATGGCGTCATGTTTGACGGTTTGTACCCGCACGGTTTCGCCGCCGGTAGACGCGTTGAGCCTGCCGCCAACGGAATTGATGTTCACCCGGCCGCCGCCGGTGCGTACCGTCAGGTCCGAGGCGACATTGCCGACGGTGACATTGCCGCCGCCGGTGCTTCCATTCACAGCGCCGCCAATATCGTCGAGCGAAACGCTGCCGCCGCCGGACTCGGTCTCAACTCGTCCAGAAAGATGGGAAAACTGCAGACTGCCGCCATCGGTCTTGGCTCTGACCAGGTCAACGTTACGCGGAGTCACGATATTGAACTCGATCGACCCGCGTCGGCCGTTCCCCGGCCCTTCTCCGCCAAAAAAGGCTGCGTCACCATCGCGCCGGGCGATGATTTTCACGGCATCGAATTCACGGCGGGCGCGCGCTTCCGAGAAGTCATTGATCCGCTTGCGAATCGTGTAGGTGATGTTGGGCTGCTGCGCGCCGGTCACACTCACGCTGCCGACATCGGTATGGATTTTGATGAGATGCGACGCCGGGAGCGTGCCCGTGATCTCCTCCACCCAGGAGTTGCCGTCGCGATAGACCTTCGACGCGCTCTGCGTCTGGGCCGCGGCCAAACCCGCCAGCGCCAGCATGAAAATCGGAAGCGCGAATTGTTTGCGAATGACTGACAAGCTAGAGTTCCTCGGTTTCTTGCGCGTTGCTAAGAATCGGGTGATTTCGTGATCGGGTGATCGGGTGATTTCAAATCACGAAATCACGAAATCACCAAATCGCGAAATTGCCTCACTCGAAATTGGGAAGGTTCGCGAGCACTCGCCGCGATTCTTCCTGAATGTACTTATCTTTGTCCTGCGCGGCCAGCGCGGCAAACGCCTGGCGCACGCTGCTGTCGTTCTTCACCGTTTCCAGCAGGGAAATGGCCTGGGTGCGCACGCCGGCATTACTGTCGCGCAGCAGCGCTTCCAGCACCGCATCGCGCACCTGCTGATCGTCTTTGACGTAGCTGCGCAGGCCTTCGAGCGCCTTGAGGCGCACTCCAGGATTGCGGTCGTAGCGCAGCGCGAAGATCAGCGCCTCGCGCACGCGAGCATCATCCGGACTCTTGGTGAGCAAGTCGATGGAATCGAGCCGCACGCCGGAGTTGATATTGTTGCGCGCCGCAAACAGAAGCAGTTGCTGAATGCGGGGATCGTCGATCGATCCGGAAGTCTGGTCGGTATGCAAGGTGTCGTACTGGATTTTCACCTGGTTCGAGCCCGGCTCCTGAGTAATGCCGCGAATGCCGGCAATATTGGCCGCATCCACACCGGCGACCACTGGCGGCTTTTGTGGGTCGTTGTCGCCGTTTGCGAGCCGATAACTAGTAAGCACGCCGCCGGCAAAGCCAACCATCAGCAGCGCGGCAGTCAGCGCGGGAGCAAACCTCATGGCCTGCAGCCAGCCGGCAAAATCGAAGGTAAAGCGACGCCAGCCGCGGTGCTGCTGTTCTGACTCCAATGCCTCTGAGAGACGCATGCGCGAACTGGCCACAAGATTCGGCGAGGGCTCCGGCGCCGGACGCGCCGACATTGCCAGGCGGAAGCCGCGCAGCGCCTCCAGCTCTGACTTGCAACCGGCGCAGCGCTCCACGTGACGCTCGAGCTCGAAGCGCTCGTCGTCCTTCAATTCGTCGTAAACGTAAAGGGCCGCATTCGCCCGTGTCCATTCGCAGTTCATAACTAGCTCCTGAGCTTCTGAGCTTCTAAGCTCCTAAGCAGCTTGCTCAGCAGCTTAGAAGCTTAGCGGCTTAGCAGCTTTTCATCGCATACTCGCCAAAGTCCCACGCAATTTTTGCGTGGCGCGGAAGAGCGTGTTCTTCGCGGTTTCTTCCGTGGTGTTCAACATCTCGCCGATTGTGCGCAATTTGAGTCCCTGATAGTGCTTCAGCTCAAAGACCATGCGCTCGCGAGGAGTCAATCCTTCCAGCGCCTGATTGATCTTGCCTCCGAGTTCGCGCCGCATAAGGTCGCGCTCGGGATTGGCGCCGGCGCGATCGTCGGCTACCTGATCGAGCAGGCTGTGCTCTTCTCCGCTCGAATCCACCATCACCGGAGAATCTTCGCGCCGCGTCTTCTTCTTCCGCAAATGATCGAGGCACAGATTAGTGACGATGCGATACATCCACGTATAGAAGGAGCATTCGAAGCGGAAATTACCGAGATGGCGATAGGCCTTGAGGAAAGCTTCCTGATAGATGTCCTGCGCCTCGGCTTCTGAGCCGGTGAGGTGCAGCGCCAGACGCAGCACCGCCTGATCGTACTGGCGTACGAGTTCCTCGAAGGCGCTGCGAGAGCCTCGCTGCGCTTCGCGGATAAGGTCGGCATCGTTGACGCGGTTGAGGGAGTGGCTCAAGGTCTGAGTCCCCATCATGCCATTGGGCGCTGTGGACCCAATCTCCGTTCTGCCTTCCACTCGCCGCGCCTGCCCCGGACTCGCCATATGAGCATCACAGCCGAGGGCGGCCATGCCACACGCCACCGCGGCTAGATTCGGCATTCGAGCTCCTGAGTTTATCGGCCTGCGCGATTCGGCTAAATCCCTTGCTTTACATTCCGATAGACGGGGGAGGAGAAGAAAGGTAAGCGGTGATTATACGGGAAGCGGGGCCGCAGAAGACGGCTAAGTGCTTGAAACAGAACCCGCTGCAACTGGCCCCAGTGCTGGACCGCTGTTTCCGGATTGGCTGGATGTGGGGGTGGGCGCGGTAGGATGCGGCGGTATTGGACTTCATCGAGTGTGGCGCTTGGCGATCAGTTCGCGGACCTTGGGAACGAGGTCAACGGGGACCTCCATCAGGGTATGCGTGACCGATTCATGCGCGGCCTCGTCCTCAGCTACCGCTTCTTCTTCCGATTGTGTTTCGTAGTGCTCAAGAAGTTTACGCACGCGTTCCTCGTTCCATCCCTCCGGAAATCCTGCGGATTTCATAGTTTCCTCCGGCGGCGACGTCGCAGGGCTCTGAGTGCCTTTGGCCCGAGATCGTAAGCCGTCACAATGAACATCGAGTCGGGCAGAGGATCGGGAACATAGATGACTCTGAGATATCGCCCACCATCCGTTTGCCCGATTGCAACACGTGACAAATCTCGCCCTGGCCGATCTTCAATTGCCTTTGCCAGCGCCTCTTCAACCTCATCTTCAGTCACTGAGTGTTGGTGAATGTGAGGCTCGCCCGTCGCGGGATCTAAGTAAAAGCGAAGCCGCACGAAATGTAGTCTATAGCATCCGAGAGCCTATAGATCAAAGAGAGCTCGCGGCGGAAGTCGAAGCTTACATGGCGCGATACTCAGGTCCGCAGCGAGATAGCGGAGAGCACCCGCCGCTACGCCGCGGGTTCCGTTAGCTCGCGGCCGCCACGATGCGTTCGCCGGAAGTCGGCAGTCGATAGCCGGCAGCCGGCTTCATCACCTGCGCGGCGAAGCGCTCCATCTCTTCGAGCTGTGGACTGAACTGCAACAGCAGCAGATCGACTCCGGCATCTTCGAATTCGGCAACGCGATCCCTGACCTGTTCTGGCGTGCCCACCAGGCCAGAGCGCAATCCCCGGTTTGAAACTGAGTAGTCCTCCAGTGAGACGCGCTGTTCGAGCTGGGTATTCGCAAGCCACTGCTGGTAATTTCCATAACCCGCAGCGCTCTGCTTCACGTCCGTAATGCGTGCGAGTTCGCGTTTAGCTTCGGCTTCGCTGTCGCGGACTACGGCATAGGCAGCCACTCCGAACGTCATCCGCTGCAGGCCGAAGCGGGCGCGGCGTTCCGATAGATCTGCGATCTTCTCGCGAATGCGTTGCGGCGGATCGCCATGCATCACGTAAGCGTCACATTTCGAGGCAATCAAGTTCTTCGCCGCTTCCGACTCACCTCCGGCGTAGATGGTCGGACGCGGCGAAGCTACCGGCTTGGGCTGCACCACGGTGTCATGCACGGTGTAGTACTTGCCGGTGTAGGAGAAATGATCGCGCTTCCAGGCGGCGTCGACCACGTCGAGCCACTCGGAGGTGCGGGCGTAACGGTCATCGTGCTGCTCGAAATGGACGCCGAATTTCTTCGCCTCTTCCGCCCACCAGGACGAAACCACGTTCAGCGAAAGCCGCCCATTGCTGATGCGGTCGATGTTCGCCGCCTGCTTGGCCAAAAGCGCGGGAAGATGGAAAGTTGGGCGCACCGCAACCATCAGCTCGAGTTCCTGCGTAACCGCGGCCAGTGCGGCGGCGGTGGACCAGGCGTCGAGCGCGGGCGCGTCAACGCCCTTAATGTCGTTAAGATTGAGTTCGGCGATGAGCGTGAGGCCGTAGCCAATCTGCTCGCTGCGTCGCGCCAGGCGGCTGACGTAGTCCCAGGTCGGCGCCATGCCTTCGTCTTCCACATTGCGCAACCATCCGCCAAATACCGGTAACCAATATCCGTATCGCATTACGCTGCTGCTCCTTTTTCCTGAAATTGCGCGGCTTCCTGCTCGAGATAATCGACAAGCTTCACAAAGGGGTCGAAGCCGACCACGCGCGGCCCGTCGGCGACAAAGTTCGATAAGGCGTTGATGTCGTAGTAGTAGAGCTGGCCATCGCGGTCGTCGATTACATACTCGACGCCGCCCACGTCGGTGCCGGCATTATGCATGATGCGCTCCACATCGACGATCACCTGCAGCGGCGGCGTGTAGCCCTCGACGCGCAGTCCGGACTTTGCCGCTTCAACCGCGCAACTGGCGCGATCGAGGTCGACTCCGCCGGAAGTTTTGCAGATGTCCGCAGGGCAAAGGTCGAAGGTCTCGCCGGTGATGTACACATGAATTCCATAAAGGAACTTGTCGCCCACCACCTCCACGCGAGTGATGCGTCCGTTACGCGCGGGAATGAACTCCTGCACCAGGGCGGTGGAATCCAGGCCCAGAGACAGAGTTCCAGAACGGGAAGCCTGCGCCAGAGCTTCGGGTGTATCGAAGCGGACGATGCCCTTGCCGCTACCGCCGACATTCGGCTTCAGAATGACCGGAAAGCGAAAGCCCTCAGCCGCCGCGGGCGCCTCTGCCGCATCGTTGATCACGCGCGCTCGCGGATAAGGCAGTCCCAGAGAGTGCAGCAATGAAAGCTGCAATGCCTTCGAGATCTCGTAACGAAAGCTGCGCGAGCCGTTGATTACCCGCGTGCCGAGCTTTTCGAGATGCTCGAGATAGCTGGCGGTGTAGTAAATGCCGTTTCCGTGCCCGCGCGTGTACGCCGACGGGCTCATGCGGTTGAAAAACAGCGAGTACCTGCGGTTGCCGTTTTCCTCGATGTCGAAGTGATGTCGCGTTGCATCGATGCGTTCATAAGGCGTGCTGCGGCGCTCAAGTTCGGCGAACAGACGCGAGAACCACTCCGGGTGCTCGTGATAGATGGCGATCGGAAGTTCCAGTTTGGGCATTCTCAACTCTCCTTGAACCTCTGCGCAAAAAACGAAAAGGCCGCTCGACGTGAGCGGCCTTGAAACTCTGTGGATTTAGAAGCTGCTAAGTCCCGTCTTCTCCTCCACGCCGCTCGCGCACATGGGTACACATACACATAGCTATGGAATGACAAGCGCATGCGGCGCGGTGGGACGAGTTGGACAAAAGCCTCACGTTAAGACAGTGCATAGAGATTACACACGCTCTTCCAGGGAATGCAAGTCATGAAGAAACAGAGGAACGCAAATGTTAGGTAAGAGATTCGTACGTAGGCTACAATCCGGGAACTCTGGATGAGCCTCTTTGACGAGCACAAGCCGCGAACTCACCGTGCCAGCACCATTCAGCGCGAGAAGCAACTGGCGCGAAAACTGCAAGAACTCATGGAAATCGGCGATGAAGCGGAATTTATTGATGCATTAGAGGAGGAGTTCGAGATCGAGAAGTCGGACGATCGCTTTAGAGCAATCCTGAAGGTCTGGCGCGAAGAGCATCGACGCGGCGGCTGAAGCTGGCAATACGCCGCTTCTTTTCTTGCCCTGTCCAGCCCTTTTCTGACATGTGTTCTTCAATCAACGAAGCTATCTTCTGGGCGGCCGCAGAAGGCCTATTTTTTTGCCCGCGAATTGTTGGGGTCGACTTGGAGGTTGAGGTCAACCGCCTTTGGGAATCTCGCCTGGCCATGTCGCTATTGTACTTCACGCCAAACCTGCCGGTGATGATAAAACCTGCGAACTGCCGGCCGAGTCCCCGCGCGAAAGCATGAGAAAATGAAGCTTCCCCATGGCTACAGAACCCTTGCACGCTCCCGTCCCTTGCCGGGCGACCTCTGAACTGCTGAAATTGCATGCTCTTACGCCGGAAGAGTACGAGCGCATCGTACAGGCGTTGGGACGCGAGCCGTCGCTTACCGAACTGGGAATCTACAGCGTGATGTGGAGCGAGCACTGCTCCTACAAATCTTCCAAGATCCATCTGAAGCGGCTGCCGACCCGGAGCAGCCGGGTAGTGCAGGGGCCGGGAGAGAACGCCGGCATCATCGACATCGGCGACGGCTGGGCCTGCGCCTTCAAAATCGAGTCACATAACCATCCTTCTTATATCGAGCCGTTTCAGGGCGCCGCCACCGGCGTGGGCGGAATCCTGCGCGACATCTTCACCATGGGCGCGCGCCCGCTGGCGGTGATGGATTCGTTGCGCTTTGGGCCAATTACAGCCACGAAGCCACGCGGCCGCGAAGCTGCGCAGCTCAGTCCACCCGGAGCTGTGCACGGTGTTTCTGCGCCGGAAAACGGCAAACAACAGAACCAGCTGCTGCACAAGAACCACTCCATTCTTGAGGGAGTGGTCAGCGGCATTGCATCGTATGGGAACTGTTTTGGCGTTCCCAATTTGGGCGGCGAGACAAAATTCGAGGAATGCTACTCCGGCAATCCTCTGGTAAATGCCTTCGCGCTCGGCCTGGTGCGCAAAGACCAGATCTTCTACGCCCGGGCCGCCGGCGAGGGCAATCCGGTGATTTACGTCGGCGCCAAGACCGGCCGCGACGGCATTCACGGCGCCACCATGGCCAGCGAGGAATTCAAAGAAGGATCGGAGCAGAAACGGCCCAACGTACAAGTCGGAGATCCTTTCCTCGAGAAGCTTCTGCTCGAGGCGTGCCTCGAAGCCATGCAGACTGGCGCCATCGTCGGAATCCAGGACATGGGCGCTGCCGGCCTCACCTGCTCCACCTGCGAAATGGGCGCGCGCGGGAATGTCGGCGTCGAGATCGAACTCGACCGCGTTCCACAGCGGGAAGAATGCATGAACGCTTACGAGATCATGCTCAGCGAGTCGCAGGAGCGCATGCTGCTGGTCGCGGAGCGCGGACGTGAGCGTGAGATCTTTAAAGTTTTCGAAAAATGGGGACTCGACGCGGTGACCGTGGGACGCGTCATCGCCGAGCCGCGTCTCCGGGTTCTTGAGCACGGGACTTTGGTTGCCGACATTCCCAACACTTCGCTGACCGACGATGCCCCGTTCTACCGCCGGCCCATGCAGGAGTGGAAGGCGCCGGTCCCTCGCGAGAAGCCGGCAAACATTCAGCTCCGCGCCGACCGCGATTCCACGCCGCAACTCAAGCGGCTGCTGGCCGCGTCGAACATCTGCTCCACGCGCTGGATCCACCAGCAGTACGACAGCATGGTGCAGACCAACACAGTAGAAGGCCCGGGCGGCGATGCCGGGGTCATGCGCATCAAGGGCACGCGTCGGGGCCTGGCAATGTCGCTCGACGGGAATGGCCGCTGGTGCTATCTGAATCCAAAGCTGGGCGCGATGCACGCGGTTGCCGAAGCCGCGCGCAAAGTCGCCTGCGTCGGCGCGCTGCCGGTTGCGGCAACCAACTGTTTAAATTTCGGCAATCCGGAAAAGCCGCACATCATGTGGCAGTTCTCCGAAGTCATCGATGGGCTGGCGGAAGCCTGCACCGCGCTGGGCACGCCCATCACCGGCGGCAATGTGAGCCTGTACAACGAGACGCTCGGCGAGGGTATCTATCCGACGCCGGTCGTCGGGGTGGTGGGGATCGTCGAAGACGTTGCACACGTTTGTACCCCACATTTTCAAGCACCCGGTCGCGAGATCATCCTGCTCTCGTGCAAAGGCAAGGAGTATGACGAGCTGCAGCTCGGTTCTTCCGAGTACGCCCGCGAGTGTCTGGGCGGCACCTGGGGACAGCCGCCGGCGCTGGATCTTAACGGCGAGGCTGCCCTGCAAAAATGCGTGCTGGAGTTGATTGCGGGAGGCCAAGCCGAATCGGCGCACGACTGCTCTGACGGCGGACTCGCTGTCGCAGTGGCGGAATCGTGCTTTCGCCACGAGATCGGCGCGGAGCTGGATTTGCCAGACACCTCCGAGTACGCGGAAATCGCGCTTTTTGGCGAACAAGCCGGCAGAATCCTGGTTTCCTGCGTCCCCGGCCAACGCTCGATCATCGAACAAGCAGCGGAGAAGTATGCAATCGGAGCAGAGTTCCTGGGCAGAAGTGGAGGAGACAAACTGGTAATACGGCGATCGGCGTCTACTCTCGTTTCCGCTTATACCGGTGATTTGAAAAATGTATGGGCGCACGCCCTGGAATCGGCCTTACACTCTGATTTGCCCGACAAACTGATTCCCGAGCTGCTGGAAAAGTAGCTCCGAAGCTTCGAGGCCACGCAGCTTCGAAGCTGGTCGTTAAGCTCACAAGGTGTCAATCGCGGGAACGAACTGCGTGTTATAGCAATTGTCATCCCGAACGCAGCGAGGGATCTGCTTTTTCGGTAACACATGAACAGCATTCGCGTCAGGGAACTCGCGTCGCAGAGCCATCAACAATCTTGCAACAGGTAAAGCCCCCTAGCGGCCGAGACACCAGCTACGAAGCTGCGAGGCTTCGAAGCTTCTTTATGACCGACAAATTCAAAGACGAGTGCGGTGTCGTTGCCGTCCATGGCCATCCTGAGGCTTCGACCCTTGCTTACCTTGGGCTGTACGCGCTGCAGCATCGCGGGCAGGAGTCTGCGGGAATCGCCAGTTCCGACTACGGGCGCCTGCACAACATCAAGGCCATGGGACTGGTCTCTGACATCTTCACGGAAGAAGTGCTGGCGAAGCTACCTGGCTCGCTGGCCATCGGGCACACGCGCTACTCGACCACTGGGGACTCCGCGCTGCTCAACGCGCAACCGATTCGCGTGGAGTGCAACAAGGGCGCGATCGCCCTGGCCCACAATGGGAACCTGGTAAACGCCAATCATCTGCGGCGGCAGCTCGAGCAGAACGGGTCGATCTTCCAAACCACCAGCGACACCGAGGTAGTGGTGCATCTGATCGCGCAATCAAAGGAACAGACATTGCCCGATGCGATTTGCGATGCGCTGCGTCAGATCGAAGGCGCATTCTCGCTGGTGCTGATGACCCGCGACCGCATCTTCGCCACTCGCGATCCCTATGGCTTCCGTCCGCTCTCCATGGGCATTCTGCCAAAAGCCGATCGATCCAGCGCGGTGATTTTCGCCTCCGAGAGCTGCGCCTTCGACCTGATCAATGCCCGGTTCGAGCGCGATGTGAAACCGGGTGAGCTGGTAGTAGTGGGGAATGAGGGGGTGCAATCGCTTTTTTACGCTCCAGCGCGGAAATCGGCGAGCTGCATCTTCGAACACGTGTACTTCTCGCGTCCTGACAGCCTGATCTTTGGCCGTCCGGTACAGGAGAGCCGCGAGGCGCTAGGCCGCGAGCTCGCGCGCGAAGCTCCGGTCAATGTCGATCTGGTGGTCCCAGTTCCCGATTCGGGAGTGACTGCCGCCATCGGCTTCTCCAACGAAAGCGGTATTCCCTTCAGCTTTGGCCTGATCCGCAACCATTACGTAGGCCGGACATTCATCGAGCCCGAGCAACGGGTTCGCGATTTCGGCGTGCGTTTGAAGTTGAATCCCGTGCGCCATCTGCTGCAGGGCAAACGCGTAGTTCTCATCGACGATTCGATCGTGCGCGGCACCACCAGCCGCAAGATCGTCCGCATGGTGCGCGACGCCGGCGCCACGGAAGTCCACATGCGCATCTCCGGCCCGCCAACGATTTCTCCGTGCTTCTACGGCGTGGACACTCCGTCGAAAAAAGGCCTGATCGCCGCCAACAAATCGATCGAAGAAATCCGCGACTATATCGGCGCGGATTCGCTGGCGTATCTCTCGCTCGAAGGCCTGAAGCGCGCCTGCGCCGAAGGCGAGAAGACAACCTACTGCACTGCTTGCTACACCGGCCATTATCCGACGGAATGGGTCGATTTAGAGGACATCGAACCTGCGCCAGTACCCGTAGAGTAGAAACTGTAATTCTTCTGTAATCCTGAGTTCCTGCCGATTGATTGTTGTCGTTGGGCAACAAGCAGTGCATATCTCTCATCTCCAGTGAAGACTACTAACACGGCTAGTATTCGCTTTATACGTGCGTAGCAGCTCACCAGGAGATTGCCCCATGCGACTTTCCAGATTGCTGCCTGCAGTCCTGCTCGCAGCTTCACTTCCTCTCATTGCCGCCACACCGAATGCCGGAACTCTGAACCCTCCAGCTTCGGGAACAACCAGCGCCTCGGTAAATTGGAGTGGCGGCCCCTACACTGGCGCTACCGCCGATCCTTCCGTGTGTAGCAGCGTGACTTGCGATAGCTACACGCTGACCGTGAACGTGCCCAGCACGTTCTACTCGGCAAATCCGAACTACTCAATCCAGGTCGGCATCACGTGGGCAAGCAATACGAATGACTTCGATTTATACGTCAATGATGGCAGCGGGAATACCGTCTGCTCTTCCGGTCAAAGCATGACGACATTTGAATTAGCCGACTGCGGTCAACTTCCCGCAGGCACTTACACCGTGCAGATCGTCGCGTTCGCGACGGTGAACGCTACTTATAATGGCAATGCCAGTCTCGGCCCCGAGCCCGCGAGTCCGCAGGGAAAAGCACGTTATAAATCGGGGAAATTCTCTTTTACTAACCCGATTCTGCTACCCGGTCCGACGGATGCGGTAGCCGGCACGCAAGACATCGAACCTCGCGTCCGCGCTGACGCTGTTGGGAATATTTATGCCGCGGGCATCCAGGGCGTTCCCGCCGGCACTGACACCTGGAAGTCGATGGATGGAGGCAAGACCTGGTCATATTTGGGAGAACCGGACGGAGCCCAGGCGGCGTCAGCCCTGGCTCGCGGTGCGGGATTGGGAGGTGGCGACGAAGACCTGGCAGTAGGCGACTCTGGCCTTGTCTATGTCAATTCCTTGTGGATTGGGTCCGCAACTCAGAGCACCTCGCCGAATGGCGGAGCAACCTGGCTGGTGAACCCGTTCTCTTCGGATGTGCCGATCATTGACCGTCAATGGCTGGCGTCGCAAGGGAACAGCGTTCTTTATCTCACCTACAAGCAGCTTGGCGCTTTGCTGGGCGGAACAGAAACCATGTTTGTCGCCAAGTCCTTCGATGGCGGCGTGACCTGGCCACAGATTGTTCCAGTCACCATGCCGCAAACCGGAGTGCAGCCTGGCGATCAGGGGAATGCCGAAGTGGATCCGAATAACGGCAACTTCTACACAGTGTTCTTCGGACAGGATGGGCACACGCTGTACATCGCCCGCTCAACCGATGGCGGAAGCACGTTCATTGTCAAGCAGGTCTATGCTGCCGCCGCAGGAACGTCACTGGTGAACGTGTTTCCCTCTTTGGCGATCGACCGAGCCGGCAATCTGTACATTGTTTTTTCTGACAGCCACAACGTGTTCCTCACATCGTCAAAGGACCAGGGCGCAAGCTGGAGCGTGCCGGTGCGCGTGAGTAATGGCACGGCGACGAAGAGCGCCATTGGGCCCTGGATCACGGCGGGTGACTCCGGGCGGGTAGACATCACCTGGTGGGGCACCACCGATCTGAGCAACAATGACGCGGCGGCACAGTGGCACGTGTTCTTCGCGCAATCGCAGAATGCTTTGGCGAGCATTCCTACGTTTGCTCAAAGCACTGCCACCGGAATCATGCATCAGGGGGCAATCTGCACCAATGGAACCGGATGTGCCAGCGGCACGCGCAATCTTGCGGAGTACTTCGCTCCCGGTTTGTATCTGGATGGTTCGGAGATGATCGTCTACTCTGACGACTTCAACAACTCCAGTCCACTGGCAGTTTTCATTCGTCAGAATGGAGGCTCGCTGGCATACGGGAAATAAACTTGGGCATAGTTTTTATCTGCGCGCCCGGCTTCGGCCGGGCGTTTTGTTTGTGCATCAATAGACGCGGCATGCTGCGTATCCAGTGGACTTGTCTGAGGAGGTTCTCCCGCCGCAAATGACCAAAGTTACTGTCGTCGGCATCTCGAAAATCGCATAATCTCAAGGAACTCAAATCACCAATTGGGTCAGGAATTGTGTGCAGCGAGGTTGTGGAGGTATGGCCATGAAACTGAGCAAGCCTTCAGCCATTCTGGTAGGAGCGGCATTGCTGGTCCCGTCTGCGCTCTTTGGGCAAGCGGACCAAGCGTCCCCTCAAAATTCCACATCGGTGCCCCTGCGGCATCAGTCTCGCGCGGCAGGGCAAAACCAGCGACGCCGTTTTATGGATTTCGTGCAGCAGTTACACCTTTCGCCCGAGCAGCAGATCCAATTCAAAGCACTGATGCACACGCAGCGACAGCAGTTCATGGCTTTGAAGAGAGACGCCAGCCTTTCGGACCTGGAAAAGAAACAGCAGGCGCAGCAGATTCAGAAGCAAGTTCGCCAAAAGTTTCTTGCAATGCTTACTCCTGAGCAGGAAAAGCAAGTCAACGCCATGTTGCAGCGGGCTCGGCGCGAGCAGCAAAATCGCCAGGCGATGAATGCCGATGCCAAACCGGCCGCTGGCAAGGACGGCTCCAACACCGACCCGGGCGGGGTGGCACAGCCGTCACAGCAGCAACTCGAACAAATTCTCGCCTCTTTCGTCAGTGACGAGGATGCAGCCCCGCAACCGGCCAGCGTAGCGCCAGCCGCTCCGAAGACCGGGCACGCCCAGTAATACTTATCCAAGAGCGACAAACGGAGCAGGCGGACCCAGGTCCGCGTACATTTGTGAGTTTAAAACCACCGATCACGAAATCTCTCGATCTGCCTGCTGTGTAGGTGACGAAACGTGTCTTGCGTTGAGGAACGACTGCAGGATCAGCACCGCTGCCATTTTGTCGATGACTTCGGTGCGACGCCGGTCAGACATTGCGGTTTCGTCCAGCAGGCGATGAGCTTCGGCGGTGCTTAAGCGCTCGTCCCAAAGATGCACCGGAATATCAAACGCGTGTCGCAGTTGGCTGACGAACTCGGTCATCTTCTCTGACTGGGCGCCACTCTCGCCGCTCATGCGCAGCGGATTGCCCACTACGATCTCCCGCACCTTATGCTCCCGCAGCAGCTGGCGTAATGCCTGGAAGTCTTGCCGGCGGTTTCGACGATGCAGCGTGGTGAGTCCCTGAGCGGTGATTCCTAGAGGATCGGAAACCGCGATTCCCATTCGGCGAGAACCCACATCCAAGCCCAAAATGCGCCCCGGATCGGGATTTTCGCCGCTGTTCATGCTGCGATTATAGGCGGCCCAGCATCTTAGCTGGGAAAGACGGAGAACTATGAATGGCTTCTAAACCGCTTACGCCCGCGAAATCGGGAGCACAGAAACCAGGCTCTGGGCCAATTCCGGTCGAGCGCGGGGAAGAGCTCCCCGGTTCCACCGAGGCTGTAGAAAACCTGGAAGAGGGCGTACAGGAGGTCCATGAGGAACTGCGCAAAGCGACGGTGACGCAGATCACCCTGACTACTCTAGCCGTGCTGGCCATCTGCTACTTCGCCAAGCTGTTGCTGGTCACGATTTTCACTTCAATCCTGATCGCGTACATACTCGAGCCACTGGTACGACTACTCAAGCGCATGCACGTTCCGCGAGGAATAGGATCGGCCATCGCCGTGTTATTGGCGATCGGCTTACTCTGCGGATTAGGCTATTTCTTCTTTCAGCGCGCAATCGATTTTGCCCACCAGCTCCCGAAGATGCAGGGAAAAATCCGGCAGGTGATCGGCAAATATGAGAACAATGCAGAAAAGATCCAGCAGACTACGCAGAATGTGATTCCGGAGCCACCGCAGGACAAAAACGCCGTCAAGGTCAAAGTGGAGCAACCTACCGGTATCCGCGGCATGCTGGGCTCACAGGTCTCCAACATCGGAGAAATCGTTCTCACCGTCGCATTTATACCTTTCCTGGTTTACTTCATGCTCACCTGGCAGGAGCACACGCGGAAATCCACGGTTCGCCTTTTTCCTGCGCAGAGCCGGGCCAAGGCTTACATCACCCTGGGCAAAATTTCCGAGATGGTGAAAGGCTTCATTGTGGGAAACTTCGCCATTGGCATATTTATGTCGATCGCCAGTGGCGTCGTCTTTGCGCTATTGCATCTCCCCTACTTCTATTTTCTTGGCCTGATCAGCGGATTTCTCAGCCTGATTCCCTATCTCGGTGTGGTCCTGGCTCTGGTGCCACCGCTTGCTTCAGGTGTGGGAGTGCTTCACAGTTCGGGAATTCTGATCATTGTGCTTACAATTTTCGGGTTGCACATCTTCTCTCTCAATGTGCTTTATCCGAAAGTGATTGGCGGGCGATTGGAGTTGAACCCGCTGGCCGTGACTCTGGCGTTGCTGATTTGGGGATGGATTTGGGGTGCTATGGGCCTAATTCTTGCCGTGCCGGTGGTGGGCACGATCAAAATCATTTGCGACAATATCGAAGGCTTAGAAGGCTTTGGTCAATGGCTCGGCGAAGGAGAAAAGGAGAAGCGAGCAAAAGCGGCTGCCTAGATAACTGAGCCTGGAAGCCAAAACCGATCAATCAATGCGGGGCCGGTTGAGCGGCTATTCTTCTGATACTGGGGGCCAAAAGTCTTGAGCAGGAAGCGCTCTTCGACTCGACAAGAATGTTCGCTGAGCAGGCGGCGTTCTGAAGCCGCCAAGGCCCCCTTCAGAGCCTCGATCAGAACTGTGGGTATCATCAATATTGAGCATTCCAGTCCAGGCCGGTAGACATGATGTCGCCATGAACCCGAATCTTGCCCTTCATGCTACCGATTAACTCGGCACACTCCGAGCCCGCAGGCAAAAGGCGAGCCACCAGCTTCCCATGCTTGGTGATGACGATTCCCTGAGAATCAAGATCTTCCAGCAGGGCCAGACATTGCTGCTTGAATTTTGAGGCATATACGCCGTAGTGGGATGCGGAGCTTCGCCAAAAAATTAGAACTGCTGTTGGTTGGCGGGAATGCCGGCAAACTACGCGTCGGCGGTGACTTCGGGGAACTTGAGCTTGGCTTTGGCCAAAGCGCGGGTAAGCAGGCCTTCGACTTCATTCTCTTCTACGTTCTTGGCCATGGCCATTTCGCTGACCAACAAGTAGCGGGCACGTTCCAGCATCTTCTTCTCTCTGAAGGAGAGAGATTTGGTCTGATTGAGAACCAGCAAGCTCTTGAGAACCGCGGCGACTTCCAGCAGTGAACCGGTGCGCATTTTCTCAGAGTTCTCTTTGAAGCGGAACTTCCAGTCGGTGTGGCTCTCACATTTACCGTCGGTGAGGATCTCCAGAATCTGGATAATATCGGCGCTCCGAATTACCCGGCGCAGCCCCACAGCTTCCACATTGTGGAAAGGAACCGTTACCTTCAAATTACTGGACTTAATGTGCAGCATGTAGAACTTTTCCACCATGCTCCCGATTGTTCTGCTGCTGATCTGCTCGACGACGCCGACTCCATGATTGGGGTAAACAACCTTGTCGCCGATGTGGAAATCGTGGTTCATTGGGCACCTTGGCGGGGGAGAAGTGGAGCGAAGTTCACAACAAATTGTAGTGAAAAATTACAATTAAGTCAATGTTTTCCACGGGTTTACTGGTGTGCGCAGGCGGTGAAAGTGTATGGTTGTCCGCGCCAACTTCGGACAGCTGGCTGCTCAGTTGCTTCGGCTCGAAGCTGAAGGCAAGGCGAGTGTCGCGGAGTATAATCGCCCTGAATGTGACGTGATCGATGTGTGGTCACCAGAAGTAAGCGCAGTTCGTTTACGTCTCGCATCTCACTGTTTGTTTTAGCCAATCCGAGGCTCCCCCTTTTCTGGCGCCGAGGAATGCCGAGGTCCATTGCCAGAACACGTAAAACGCAAGCTTTTGGAAGAAATCAAGGCGCTCGAGCACGAGCTTACTCACGAACTCCCCAAGGAAATCAAAAAAGCAGTCGCGCTGGGAGACTTGAGCGAAAACGCCGAGTATCACATGGCCAAGCAGCGGCAGGAGTTTGTGAATGCCCGTCTTGGTCAGCTCAAGAAGCGCATGGGCGATCTCTCGCTGGTGAACCTCAGCAACATACCCAAGGACCGCGTCGCCTTCGGATCTGTAATCGAGGTTTATGACAACACGAAAGACGAGAAGATTGAATACACGCTGGTGACCAGCGAGGAATCCGACGTCAGCAAAGGCAAAATCTCCACCACTTCTCCTATCGGCAAAAGTCTGATGGGCAAGCAAGTGGGAGACACGGCAACGGTTGTGACTCCTACCGGCAAACGCGAGCTTGAAATTCTGAAGCTCACCACAATCCATGATCTGGAAGGCGCTGAAAACGGCGCATCGGGCGCACGCTGATGAGCTGGACGGGAGCGTTCGGACGGGCGTGTGGCAAGCTGCTCTATGCCATCGTCCGCGGCCTGGCGCTCACCCATATTTCTCCCAACGTGCTCACGTTCATGGGACTGGTGATCAACATTATTGCGGCCGTGCTTTTCGGATATGCCAGCGGCGACCGGCAGCCGCGCATGTTCTTTTATGCCGGCTTGGTAATCGTCGGGGCCGGTATTTTCGATATGGTGGATGGACGCGTGGCCCGCGCCACGAACCAGGTCACTACCTTCGGCGCGTTCTTCGATTCGGTGATCGATCGTTACAGCGACATCGCTCTCTTCTTCGGACTTCTGGTGTATTACGCGCGCGCTAATCACTTCTTCTACGTGGTGCTCGTAGGGATCGTGATGACTACCTCCGTCATGGTCAGCTACACGCGCGCCAGGGCGGAATCGCTGATTCCAAGCTGTAAAGTGGGATTTCTGGAGCGGCCAGAGCGCATCGTGCTGGTGATTATCGGCGCACTCTTCAATCGCATGGCGGCTGTGCTCTGGGTCATCGCCGTGCTCTCGACAATCACCGTAATTCATCGCATCTGGTACACCTACCAGCAGACCAAACCACTCACCGAACGCGAGCTCAAGGGCCAAGCGACAGTTGCGCAGAATCGCCGTCCTGCGGAAGAGCCGCGCAAGCTGGCGATTTCGTAAACAATCAACACGCGTGGATACGGGCACCCTCGCGGCGCCTTTTCACGTTGGCGCAACGATATAATCGCGGCAAACTACAACGTACTTTGCCCGCGGTGATCGCTTGACCAGCACCCGAGTTAGTTCTTCCGCCAATTCCGAACTTTCAAGCTCGCTTGAGGATCTAGTCTGCCTTCAGGATTTTGAGGGCTGCGCCAGGGGACTGGTCTCCTCGATTGCCTGGGAGTACATCCATAGCGGCGCTGCTGACGAGATCACACTGCGCGCTAACCGCGAGCGCCTGGATGCGATTCGTCTTTGCCCGCGCGTGCTGCGCGACGTCAGCCTGCTTGACACCCGCACGTCAGTGCTGGGCATGGAGCTGCCATTTCCACTGATGATCGCGCCAACCGCGCTGCACAAACTGGTCCATGCGGAGGGCGAGTTGGCTACAGTGCGTGGAGCCAACGCTGCCGGCGTGCCTTTCACCTTGAGCACGCTTTCCAGCGTGAGCATCGAAGACGTCGCCGCGCAAGCCACAGTTCCGCTTTGGTTCCAGCTCTATATTCAACGCGACCGCGAACTCACTCGCTCTCTCGTCCAGCGCGCAGAAGCGGCAAAGTTCGCGGGACTCTGCGTCACCGTCGATACTCCCATTCTTGGGGTCCGCAACCGGCTGCAGCGCGCGCGCTTCGTGGTTCCACCCGAAATCGAATTCGCCAACCTGCACGAGATTGAGGTAAAGCGCGCTCGCCACGGCGGCACCGGCGCATTCACTGGAGTAATACCGGAAAGCATGACCTGGAAGGACATCGAGTGGCTGCAATCGTTCAGTAAACTTCCAATCGTCCTGAAGGGAATTCTCAATCCCGAGGACGCCGATCAAGCCGCGAAGCTCGGAGTGGCGGGAATCATCGTGTCGAACCATGGCGCACGCGATCTGGACACGTTGCCGGCGACTATCGACGCCTTGCCCCGAGTCGCCGACCGGATTGCTGGCCGCATTCCGGTATTGATGGATGGAGGCATTCGCCGGGGAACTGACATCCTGAAAGCATTGGCCCTCGGCGCGGTCGCGGTCCTGCTTGGACGTCCGGTGCTCTATGGACTCGGTACCGGCGGGGAGCGCGGAGTCGAGCGGATCGTAAAGATCTTGCGATCGGAGCTCGAATTGACAATGGCCCTCAGCGGTCGTCCTACCATAGCCAGCATCGATCGCACGCTGATCTGGAGTTGATGCTTACTGTTACTGGAGAGAGAACAACCTGGCGTCGGCCCCACACGTTCCCCGGCCTATTTAGCAATGTAACCAGCGATTCCTAAGGTAACTGTCTCCGGCCAGATTCTGCTCAACTTTTGGCGAGTCCACTGCTATGGTTCAACAGCGCCAGCCATGAGCAGACACCTCATCTCGCCTCAAAAAGAGACCATCTACGATGGTCCGGAAGTCGATCTCTTCAAGCCACGACATCTACGCACAGAGCAGAAATTCCCCACCGACCAGGAGACCGTTCATGACGGAGAAGTCCCCGATTTCCTCACTCGGCGCTTCAAACCCAGTGAGCCAACCGCTCCTGCAAAGACAGAAACCGTCCATGAGGGCGGATTCCCGGCCTTCTTGTCCAAACTCGGACACATCGCTCAGGACATCGTCATGCCGGATAAGGAAACCATCTACGATGGCCCCGATGTCAAAGTCCGCAGCGCCGTCGATGTCAGTCATTTTGAGAATTCGGATAACGGGCAGCAAAAGACGGAGACGATCTTCGACGAAACTACATTCAAGGCGAAGGCTATCGACACCACCGCTTCGCGCGCGCTGGTCACCCGCCTGGCGCAGCGGGCTTCGGTACGCTTTTTTGCCGTGGCCGCTCTGTCGCTGATAGAAATGTCATTCTGCCGTGACCACATCGCCGTTTTCGTGAGCTCAGCCTTGATGTTTGTGACCTTCGTAGTGGTGGGCTTCTATACCCTCAAAATGAACCTGAAGGCGCTGCTGGTGGCAGTGGCCCTTTACACCTGCAGCACCGTTTTCATGGCGGTGAATGCGGCGATCGGCGGCATCGGCATCATTTTGATTTCCCCGGCGCTCGTGTCGCGGGGCTTCATGATATATAACCTGCTGAGGACTTACGGGCTGCTGGTCGATCTCCATCTGCTCGAAACCGAGATCGCCTGACGTTCAAGCTTCTAAGCTCCTGAGCCGCTCAGCTTCTAAGCTAATTGGGATCTCTTCCAATTTTCTTACGATTCAGACCACGTTGGAAAGGCACTTTAGACGTGATCACGTTCCTTTCGAAATGCGAGCCGCTCACATTGGCATCGCTGAGAAGCTTAGCAGCTTAGAAGCTCAGGAGCTTAGCATCAATGAACATCCTAGTGCGCTGGCTGCTGATGTCCCTCAGCCTGCTAATCGTTTCCTATGTTGTGCCGGGATTCTTTGTCACCGGCATCGCCGCCGCGCTCATCGCCGCCGCAGTATTTGGATTTCTGAACGCCACTTTGGGTCTTGTGCTCAAAATTCTGACCTTCCCGTTCACCATTCTGACGTTCGGGCTCTTCTGGTTCGTGATCAATGCGGTCATCTTGGAAATTACCTCCACCCTGGTTCCGGGATTCTTCATCCGCTCGTTTTTGGCCGCGTTGATTGGGGCCATCCTGCTGACCTTAGTGGATATCGGTCTGAAGGCGCTGGTGAGAGACGAGCGACGGTAGCTGGGTCTGCACTCTGCTCCAGTCGAGCCGATTTCGGACCTTTTGCCGGCTTGGTTTCCTGAGAACAGGGAAAAATAACAGGGAAAATTTAGGTCGGTTTTCTGGATCTTCAGATTCTGCCCAAAAAACGCGATTTTCGCGATTTGCTGAGGAAAGGAACAGGATAGGAACAGGAAAGCCGGGAGAACGCAACCTAAGCTCTTCTGAATCTGAAAGTTACAGGCAAATCGCGCGGAAATTCACGAAAATAACAGGAAACGAACAGGAAAGGAACAGGGGAGCCGGGGGAGCCGCCAGATTTCCACAGCCTGGCCGAATTGGGGAGCGCATGGCGCTCCCATTTTGCAAATCTCGACCGCCTTGGGCCTGCTCCTCCACTTTCCACCTTGGGGCGGATCAGCGGACCTTGGCTGCCGTCACTTCGATCTCAATTTTGCGTGTGCCATCGACCTCATCGGCGCTTCCGATCAGAGTTTGCTTGCCCACGGGCACGATCTCATCAAACTGAAATTTCATTTGCCGCACCGTGGGAGTGCCAGTGCGATTCTCACCAGGTTGCTGCGGCGCCACACTACTGATGTCGATATTGGTGTACAGACCGACGCCGGCTTCCAGTTCCTGCTCAACACGGCAGTCAATGTTGACACCGAGATCCAGATACTGAAGCTGGGTGCGAGGTTCCTTTGGATCGCCAAAGAGAATGGGTACTCGGTCGCCCAACCGGATGCTGCCTCGCTCTCCGACCCGCACCAGAGTGCTGTAGTTGCGAACGTTGACGCGCTTGCCGCCCTGCACCTCCGAAAAGACGTAGTCCACTTTGTAGACTCCGCTTGGTCGTTCCGGTTTGAGAGCAGCCGCCTCTTGCGCCTGGGCCGCCACGAAGGCTGTAGCCAGCATGGGAATGATTGCCAGATTGCGAATTGAGAGATTCATTATTTCCTCCTGAATGTATTACCTTTGCCATCTCGCATCCGGTGGAGTTCCCTCCATCGGTTCCACCGCGAGTTCTTTCACCTGCAAATCCTTAATTCCTGCATCGGGAGACTCGCTGGCTAATTCGAACGCTTCGCGCCTCGCCGCCAATCGCGCCAGCATTCGCTCCTGGTCAGTCTCAGGAGCGGGCGCCGGGAATGTAACCAGCTTCGGCATGACTTCCTTCTGTCCACGCGCGTTGGATCGCCTTGCCGCGACGATCAGCCGTCTCCGGTTGACGCGTTCGGGCCGGCGAGGCACGACCTGCGGTTGAACTGTCGCAATCTGCTCAGGATTCGGCTGTGGCCGGCTCGTCCGCGCTGAAGACGGTTTCTCCGGAGCGCCAGTGCGCATTAACAGCAGCGCGGCAGAAATGAGCACCGCCGCGGCGACGGCGGCAAATGCCAATCGCCATGTCAGCACCGGATTGCGCTTTGGTTCAGCCGCCAATCGCGCCAGGATCCGCTCTTCTAGTCCCTGCTGCGGCTCCGCTTGCGCGCCCATGCGGGCGCTCAATGCGGCGTCCAGCCATCGTTCCGTGTTGCGATCGGGATTTTTCGCGTTGTTATCGTCCATAAGTCCCACCTGTGGCTTTCGCCAACTTCTCCATCAAGCGCTGGCGCGCGCGAAACACCCGCGCCCGCACCGAAGTTTCGGAGGTGCCCAGCACGGCCGCCGCTTCGGCGCTGCTCAACTCCTCGACCGAGGTCAGCAGCAGGGCCTCGCGTTCCTTTTTGGGAAGCGCGGCAATCATCTTCTCCAGTACGGCCAGCGTCTCCCGCGATATGGCGGCCTGCTCGGTTCCAGCCGCGCGTGAAATCGGAGCATGGATGCGTTCATCGAATTCCTCCTGCTCCGAGCGCCGCGCTGCGCGATAACGGTCCACCGCCACTCGCCAGGCGATGCGCGAGATCCAGGCTTTGGCGTCCTCAATGCCGCGAGCGCCGTGCTTGGAAACCCGCAGAAACACCTCCTGGACAACATCTTCCGCGTCAGCATGGTTGCGCAGCACGGAGTAGCCAATGCGATACGCCAGCCGGGCGTGCTCGCGCACCAGCGACTCAACCCCGGTCTCAACCGATAGGGTCATAGAGTTCGCGGCGCCCTGCGACAAGCCAAGGGCCACAGTTGGCGAGATGGAAGCGGGAAAGCCACTCATGCTACGTCTCATGAGTGAAGAACGGAAATTTCAGAAAACGTTCGGATTTTTTCACCACGGAGACACGGAGAACACGGAGAAAGAACAAAAAGCGTTTCAAGTTTCAGGTTTCGAGTTTCGAGAAAAGCAATTTGTGGGCAGTACGTCGGACGGAAACTTGAAACCAGAAACTCGAAACCCGAAACGCTTTTCTCCGTGACTCCGTGTCTCCGTGCTGAATCGTCAGTCAAGAACCCAACTTGCGCTCCAGCAGTTGGTTCACCAGGCCCGGATTGGCCTGACCTTTCGAGGCCTTCATTACCTGGCCGACAAAGAAGCCGATTACTGTCCTCTTGCCCGCGCGGTACTGCTCCACCTGTTTGGGATTCGCGGCAATTACCTCATCGATCATCTTCTCGATTACAGCGCTGTCGGTGATCTGCTGCGGCTTTTCCTGTTCATACACCGCGGGAAAGTCCTGGTTGCGTTCGAATGCCAGATCGTAGAGGTCCTTCAGCATCTTGCTGGAAATGGCGCCACTTTCCACCAGATCGGCAGAGATCGACAAACCGGCCATGCTGATCGGCGACTGGTCGATCTCGAGGTTGCGAGCTTTGAGCCGCCCCAGAAGTTCGCTCTGCAGCAGATTGGCAACTCGTTTGGGGTTCTTGGCCGCGCGGGCTGCGCTTTCAAACTGATCGGCCAATGCGCGAGTTGAGGTCAGGACATGCGCATCGTACTCGGTGATGCCATACTCGGATACCATGCGTGCGCGCCGCGCCTGTGGCAAATCCGGCAGCGCTGCACGGATTTCCTGCTGCCACGCCGCATTCACCAGCAGCGCAGGCAGGTCCGGATCGGGGAAATAGCGATAATCGTGCGCCTCTTCCTTCGACCGCATTGACGATGTTTTGCCTGCGCCCGGGTCATAAAGACGAGTTTCCTGCACGACGTTGCCGCCCGATTCCAGCACTTCGATCTGGCGCTCGATCTCAAACTCGAGCGCTTGGCGAATGAAGCGGAAGGAATTGACGTTCTTGACTTCTACCTTGCGGCCCAACGCAGTCTGCCCGCGAGGGCGCACGCTGACGTTGGCGTCGCACCTGAGTGAGCCTTCTTCCATGTTGCAGTCGCTCACCCCGGTGTAGAGGATGATTTCCTTAAGCCGCGTCAGATATTCGAACGCTTCTTCCGGAGAGCGCATATCCGGTTCGCTGACGATCTCAATCAGCGGCACGCCGGCGCGGTTGAGGTCGATGTAGGTGTACTGGTCCGAATCGGGAAATCCGTCGTGCAGGCTCTTGCCGGCATCTTCTTCCAGATGCAGACGAGTGATGCCAATTGTTCGGGCCGCGCCTTTTTCTGTGCTGATCTCAATCGAGCCGTCTTCCGCCAATGGCTTGTCGTATTGGGAAATCTGATATCCCTTGGGCAAATCGGGGTAGAAGTAGTTCTTGCGGGCAAAAATCGAGGTTTCGTTCACCCGGCAATTCAGCGCCAGCGCCGCGCGCGCGGCGAACTCGACCGCCTTCCGGTTGAGCACCGGAAGGGCGCCGGGAAGTCCCAGGCACACCGGACAAATATTGGTATTCGGCGGCGCGCCAAAGCTGGTGGGACACCCACAGAAGATCTTAGTTGCAGTGAGGAGCTGAACGTGAACTTCGAGCCCAATTACCGCTTCATAGCGGGTATGCGCATTTATGGAAGCTGCGGAGGCCATACGGAAATATTGTGAGCGTCACTAAAATTGTTGTCCTCCTGAACGGAGGGCGCAAGCCCGGAGTGAAGGACCTTGTGTTTGCTTTTGATGTTGCTCCTGCTCTTGCTCTTGCCTTCGGACCTCTATGAGTTGTACCTCATAAGAGGTGTCATTCTGAGTCCGCATCAGGCGGACGAAGAACCTCCTGCAGAGCTTCGGGCTGAACTGCTGCGTCGCGGCGCTTCAAGCAATTTCGTGCTCGAAGAGCCGCGATGCTGTGTTTCAGACCGACGCGTCGGCAGGAGGTCCTTCGCGCCTCCCGGCGCTCAGGATGACAACTGTAAAGTTAGGCAGATCAAAGAAAGTAGGTAGCTATCACCCCACGGGCGCCTGCTGTGCGCGGATTTTGCGCATCACGCCATCCGCGGCGGAGCGGCCGATGCGCACGCAATCCGGAATGCCGATGCCGTGATAGGCATTCCCTGAAAGTTGCAAACCGGCAATCCGCTGCATGTGCATCTCGAGGCGCGCGACCCGCACCAGATGCCCGACCTCATACTGCGGCATTGCATGCGGCCAGCGGTAGATGCGAGTGAACTGTGGCTCGGCGGCGATTCCGGTAATCTCGCGCAGCTCCCGGCGCACGATCTCGATGATCTGATCGTCGCTCAAAGCCAGCGCCTCGGGATCGCGGGTTCCGCCCACAAACACGCGCAGCAGGCCCATTCCCTCGGGCGTTCGGTTCTCGAATTTATTGTGGACAAAGGTGCACGCCATCGTGCGCCGCGCCTCGTTGCGGGGCACCAGAAAACCAAAGCCTTGCAGTGCGGCAAGAGCTGTCGCTTTATATGCCAAAGCCACGGTCAGCGCAGAGCTGTAGCCGATCTGGTTGAGCAATTCGACGGTGCGCTCGGTTCCTGAAGCGGTCGCGAGAAGCCTTGCGCAGGCATGAGCGGGCAGGGCAAGAATCACCTGGTCGAATTCCTCGCTCACTCCCGCGGAACTCACTTGCCAGCCGGAGGAATTTTGCGCCAAGCGTTCGGCTGGTCGCGAGCAGCGCAGCATCTCTCGGGGGACTTGCCGCACGATGGCATCCACCAGGCGCTGCATCCCGTCGCGCATGGTCGTAAATAACGGTGGCGGGGGTTCTTTGGCCTTCTGCGGCTTGCGCGCGATCAGTGCGCCGCGCACCAGGCTGCGAAAGCGGCATTCGGAATCGACCATCTGCGGCAGGGTGGCGCGCACGCTCAAGGTTGACGCATCCCCGCCATAGACCCCCGCGAGCAACGGCTCCGCCAGGCGCTCCACCACTTCGGCGGTGAAGTGACGGGAGACAAAGCCTGCAACGCTCTCATCATCGTCGGCGGCCAGAGGTTCCGGCGGCCAGAGATACTCCCGCATCATCGCCAACTTCGAGTTGAGGGAAAACAGGCTGGATGAAACTACCGAGGCGAAGCGCGTGGGCACCATCATCTGCATGCCGGCAGGAATCGGCTGCAGCTTGCCATTGACGACGATAAAAGTCTTGCGCGCGGAATCGCGGGAGCCCATAAGCTGCGAGGTGAGCCGCAGATCTTCACACAGCTCTCGCGCCCACGGCTTGGAGGTAAGAAACGAGTCCGGACCGGCTTCCACCAGGCACCCCTCCACGCGCTCGGTGCGGATCACGCCGCCGAATCGCGGCTCGGCCTCGAAGACAATGTAGCTCACTGGCGCGCCACGGCGACGCTCTTGCTCGAGATAGAACGCGGTGGTGAGGCCGGAAATGCCGCCGCCGATAATGGCTACGCGAATCATGCGAAACCCTGAAAACAAGAGCAAAAGCTTTACCACGGATTACACGGATGAGCACGGATTACACGGATTCTATTTAATTTGATGGATTCCTTAGCCCAAGCCCTACGCCTGAAATTGCTTTATCCGTGGGATCCGTGTACATCCGTGAAATCCGTGGTAAAGCTTTTGGTTTTGCGGTTGCTTTCATTTTCGAGCCGCGAGCGCGCCAGATCGGCCAGGGCTGCAATCAACTTTGGCGAATCGTTGAGCGACTCTGGCCGCGAGACTTCCAGTCCTATCTGCCTCCCCAGCTCATGAAATGCGATGTCGATGTCGTAAAGCACCTCTACGTGGTCGCAGACGAATCCTACGGGCTGAATGATCACCTGCGTGCGGCCTGCATCTCTCAACCTGCGCAACGTTTCCTCCACGGTAGGACCAAGCCAGGGCCCACCGGACATTCCCTGGCTCTGAAATGCGAATGCCCATTGTGAGTCGGACAGCGCGATCTTTCGCGCCACCAGCGCGGCTGTCTCGCGAGTCTGCTTTTCGTAAGGATCGCCGGCAGCAATGGTGTGGGAGGGCACGCTGTGGGCGGTAAAAACGACCGCCGCCTCGCCGCCTGCAACCTCGAGCGCGATCCGCAGCTTCTGTGAAAAGGCATCGATCAGCAGCGGATGGTCGTGCCAGGATTCAACAAAATCCGTTGCGACGCCGTTTGCCTGCGCCAGAGTGGCACTGCGGTAGAGACCAACACTGGTGCGTGAATTCTGCGGCGCCAGGCAGATGGCGATCATGCGCTCCACGCCATTCTCCCGCATCCGCTTCACGGTCTCGGAGATATATGGCTTCCAGTTGCGCATGCCCACATAGACAGGAAGACCGAGCTGCTCAGCCAGCAGCTCCCCCTGGCGAAGGGTGATGTCGGTCAACGGAGAGCGTCCGATGAGACCGTAGCGGTGCTGGACCTCTTCGATGACGGAATCGGGAATTGCGCGGCCGCCGGTCACATTGCGCATGTACTCGGGAATATCTTCGAGGCGGGCAGGGGTCCCGTGCGCCAGCAGCAGGACGGCGGTGCCGTGGCCACTCATATCAGAAGGCCACGGTTTGCGAAGGTGTGCTTTGCCGTGTTGCGCTGTAACTATGGACCTCGTCCACCAGAGCAATCACATTCTCCACCGGAGTTTCGGGCAGGATGCCATGTCCCAAATTGAAAATATGACCGGCGCGTCCGCCGGCGCGGTCCAGTACCTCGCGCACCCGCTGTCGCACCTCGGCTTCGCCGGCAAACAGCACCGCCGGATCTAGATTTCCCTGCACAGCGAAGTTGCCGCCCAGCACCGCGAAAGCGTCCTCCAGCGGAATTCGCCAGTCCACGCCAATCACCTCGGCGCGGGTCTGTTTCATTGCGGGAAGCAGAGTCGAGGTCTCCGTCCCAAAATAAATGATGGGCACTCCCGCGGCCTTGAGTTCAGCAATCAATATCTTGGTGTGGGGCAGCAC
Source organism: Terriglobales bacterium (assembly GCA_025980765.1). GTDB lineage: Bacteria > Acidobacteriota > Terriglobia > Terriglobales > Acidobacteriaceae > Gp1-AA112. Next base: position 16,601 of record JAICXB010000011.1, on the reverse strand, counting down.
GTAGCGCTCATAGTCTTCCGGCGCGAGGCATCCTACCCAACTGTCGAAGACCTGCAGAGCGTCAGCGCCCGCGGCCACCTGGGCAGCCGCATATTGTCCCAGCACGCGCACGATGCGGCGCATGAGTTCGCCCCAGGCTTCCGAATGGCGGTACATCAGCCGCTTGGTTTCGACGAAGTTCCGCGAACTGCCGCCCTCGATCATGTAGCTGGCCAGGGTAAAGGGCGCGCCGCAGAAGCCGATGACCGGCAGGCGATCGCCAAAATGACGCACCACCAACTGCAAGGCTTCCGAAACGAATCCCAGATCACCGGCGCGATCGGTCTTGATTTGCGCGATGGCGTCAGCATCGCGTACCGGGGTGCGAATCACCGGGCCTTCCCCCTCCTGGAATTCGAAATCGACTCCCATCGCTTCCAGAGGCAGCAGCAGGTCGGCAAAAATAATGGCGGCATCCACATTCAATCGTTGGGCGGCGGTGATGGTGACCTCCGCAGCCAGGTTCGGCTGCTTACAAATTTCCAGGATGGAATGGTATTTGCGTACCTGGCGGTACTCGGGCATATAGCGTCCCGCCTGGCGCATCAGCCACACCGGAGTAAGGTCCACCGGCTGCCTGCGACAGGCGCGAATAAAGCGTGAGTCTGGGGCCGACATGGAATGAAGGGTACCATTTTTCAGGGATCTTAAAGCCAATGCCGGCTGCTCCCGGCAGGCTCTTTCCGGACAGGAGCGCGGCGGCCCTCCGCCGGACTTTGATTTTCTTGTCCTAAATTCCCAGGGAAAATCCGGTCGAGGGCGGGCGCTCCTGTCCCCCCACCCCCCGCGCCTTTTTCTTGTTTTCGTCATCTATATCTTCAGTCGGCTCTTGACCCAGGCTCAAAGCTGCTAGGATTGAGAGTAGAAGCCGCTTGGCGACTTTTCGACCTAAATTCCAACGGGAGACGATCTGATGGCAGGCGATGCGGTAAGAAATCCAGTTGCAGGTGACGTTGCACAAAGTGCAGGCGCCGCAGTGCAGGAAGTAACCGATGCCAATTTTGAGCAGAGCGTACTGAAGTCTGAGCAGCCGGTAATCGTGGACTTCTGGGCGACGTGGTGCGGGCCCTGCAAAGCCCTGTCGCCAATCGTCGACGAAGTGGCGCACGCTTATACCGGCAAAGCCAAGGTGTACAAGATGGATGTGGACCGCAACAATGCAACGCCCATGCGCTATGGCGTACGCGGCATCCCCACGCTGCTGATCTTCAAGGGCGGCAAGGTGCAGGAACAGATCGTCGGCTACGTCCCGAAAGACACGATCCAGAAGGCGCTAGATAAGCACGTGTAATCAAGCAAGAAAAGCGTTTCAAAAAGAGCGTTTCAGCAAAATGCGTTTCTGGTGAACCGTTTCAGAATCAGAGAACTTGTTGCCGATTTAGGTCTTGAAACGATTTTACTGAAACGCATTATCTGAAACGCTTTTCTGCTGCCAGCATTTTCTGCAGCGATTCTTCATTCTCGACATTCAAGCCTGTCTTTGAGCGGTCGATCTGGCGCAGTAGGCCGGTTAGCACCTTCCCTGGACCTACCTCGACAAACGTCTGCACCCCGGCGGCGATCAGCTCCTGAATTGAACGTACCCACTGCACCGCTCCGGTGACCTGCCGGATGAGCGCATCCCGCGCTTGCTCGGCTTCGGATATCAACTTCGCATCCACATTGGTTACCACCGGAATTCCCGGCCGGGAAAACGTCAGCGCACGCAGGTCCTCGGCCAGACGGTCTTGCGCGGGCCGCATCAGCGCGCAATGGAATGGCGCGCTCACTGGAAGCATGACTGCACGTTTCGCGCCTCTTTCTTTGGTCAGTTCGGCAGCGCGTTCGACTGCGGCTTTGCTGCCAGATATGACGATCTGATCGGGAGAGTTGATGTTGGCGGCCGACACTGTGCCGCCGGTCTCCTGCTGCGCCTGCCGGCAGGCTTCCTCGATGGGCTCAAGGCCAAGCGCAAGCACGGCCGCCATGGCCCCAACGCCCACCGGAACCGCCTCCTGCATGTACCTGCCACGCTTCGCCACGGTGCGAACGGCGTCGGCAAAGTTGAGTGTTCGCGCAGCCACATGCGCCGAGTACTCTCCCAGGCTGTGCCCGGCAACAAACGCCGGCTTGATTCCGTGCTGCGCCAGCACCCGCTCGGCAGCAACGGAAACCGTCAGGATCGCCGGCTGGGTAATTTCGGTGAGCTTCAGCTTGTCTTCCGGACCTGCAAAGCATAGCTGCGAGAGCGCATAGCCCAACGCAGCGTCAGCCTCAGCGAAGGTTTCGCGGGCGACAGGATAATGCTCGGCAAGCTCCTTGCCCATGCCGACGGCTTGCGAGCCTTGTCCGGGAAAGAGGAAAGCGATGGCGGAGTTCATGTATGTGGAAGACACGCGAAAACATTCAATGTATCAGGAAGGATACGGCTGACCTAAAGAGCGTTCGACGGTCGGCGACCCGCGTAGCCGAAAAAGCAACAGACTCATTGCTTCGGGAAACACCACAAACGCCGGATAACAAGGCTGACCTCTGGGGCACAGAGGGGTGGCAGCCAATATTCTTAGGCTGATCGCTGAATGCTGACTGAGAATACCTGGCACCGGATCACTAATCCTGCGATGCTGCATCCTTCCTCTCTCGCGCAGCATTGCTTCCCTTCGAATCTTAGTGCTGGCCTAAGAGCTTTCACAGGCGTGCTTCACGTTCATCCCAACTACGCGAAAGTAGTTGGGACGAAGTCGTTGCTGACGTGAGCTGCGGGACAACTTGCGCAGCGACTCTGGAATCTTTTGCGAACACACGTTCCCCAAACGTTTTTATTGCAATCGCTATGAAAGCGGCGATTGCTCGTGATGCACGTGAGATAACCAAGGAGAAGATATGTCCAGAGCCCGCTCCCCCCTCAATGTCCGTTTCACTCATATCAAACGGTTTGCTGTCCTGCTCGTTCTATGCACAGCTTGCGTTGCGCAGACGGTGATTGCTACCGTTCCGGCGGCTTCACCGACGCAACTTGATCTCAACCCATTTACCCGGCTGGTATATGTTGGCAATAGCGGCGCCGGCACGGTGGATATCATCGACGAAAGAACCAATACCGTCGTGAACGCGATCTCCTTAGGCGGGGACGTGGAGGGAGTAGCGGTGAACCCGTTCACCTCGCGCTTGTACGTGGCCGACGGCAGCCAGGAATTGCTGTACGTGATCAACACTCGCAACAATCAGGTCATTGCCACCATTCCGCTGGGCATCCAGGGCGGATTTACAGCAATCGATTTTCTGACTAACCGAGTCTACGTTTCCGATTTTGAAACAGGGGTTGACGTAGTGGATGGCACTTTGAACCAGGTGATTGCCTTTGTACCCATAGATGCCGCCCATGAAATTGCCATTAACTCTCTCACTAATCGCATCTACGTGGCGCAGGACGGGTTTCCCGGAATGGTAACCGTGCTGGATGCAGCCACCAACCTGCCCATCGCCACTGTTTCTGCCGGCGGGTTCCTCACGTTTGGTGTGGCGGTGAATCCGGTAACGAACAGGATCTATGCCGGCAATCAATTTGGAACCGTGGGAGTGATTGACGGAAATACCAATACTCTCCTCACCTCGATTCCCGATGCTGGTCAGCCGGCGGGACTGGTTACTGATCCATTCGCCAATCGCGCGTACGTAAACAATGTGGGCCTGAACACGGTGGATGTGATCGACGGCTCCACGAACAGCGTGATCAACACGGTCCCGGTAGGGAGCGGACCAACCAATTCGGCCATCGATCCTTTGCATCGCTTGCTCTATGTCGGCGACAGCAGAGGAAATGCCGTTTCGGTTATTAGTCTGCCTTAGCAGAAATTCTGTTTTCAACTCGGATGAAGACGGGCATCTCCCGTCTCCATCCGAGTCGCACGATATCAAAAACCGGGGGCTGTCTCGCTGATGCACGGGGACCGCGTTCATTTCAGCGCGGAATACATTTCGTCGCTCAGCCCGGAGGAGAAGCTGGCGCCTTCGACTCCTACAACTCGTATTGCGGCAAGTATGAGGTGAAGACGACAGGATCATTCACCATGTGGAGTTGCGCCTGTTCCCGAATTGGAGTGGAGGACCGCAGGAGCGCTATTTTGAGTTTTTCGGGGATCACCTGATCCTGCTACTCCCGAGACCGCGCCCGATGGCGTGGAACGAATGTGGATCGCGATTTGGCAGCGGGAAACGAGCTGCTAAGCTACGGAGCCCTGCTGTAGGCAGCGGACAAGTGAGACCTCAAAAACCAAAAAAAAAAGGGCCGCATTGATCTGCGGCCCTGAACTGAAACCCAAACTGCTACTGCACGTTCGCATGGGTAATGCGGGTTGCCCAATTACCAAGGGAACCGCGGGTGTTGCCGCAGGTGAAGTTGGTTTGTACGTATTGTGCCAACGTGCAAGTCTGGGCAATGTACTCGCTGGCGAACCAGAGTGAGCCGTCGCCATCTACGGCCACAGCTCCGTAGTCGCCCCAGCGTGGACGTATGGGGTTCACTTGCGGGAAGTAGCCGGTGAAGCCATCGTCTGGACCCGCGCCAGCGGCCGCGGAATGCACGTCTCCCGCGCCGATCTTGGCATCGAGTGACGCATAGGCGGCGCTGGGATAATTATCGCTTCCGAGCAGCGTCATGCCGATTACGCCTCTGCCACTCGGATTCACCCCGACCGCCGGATAGGTCACGTTGTTGTCGGCTACTGCGATGATGCCCTGCTGAACGACGGAAGCCGTTTTGGCGGAAGCGGGCCCTTCAGGATGCAAGACGAAGAAGGCTGCACCCGCCTTAGTGGCTCCGTTTACCGTGACGGCCGTATCCAGCGCGGCCCAGAGCTTCCCGTTCGCCAACGAAACCTGCTGCATGCGGGAGTCATTGCTGGGGAGCTTGATTTCCGGATTGATGAATGGACCACCCAAGGCAAAGAAGAAGCGCCAGCAGCCAACCCCGAATGGCGTGTTGATGGTGTTGTCCGCCAGACACTGCCCCTGTGGGAAATCGCCAACCTCCTGCTCGGAGTTCGGTGGTACAGCGTAGGTCTCAACATTCACCAGCGATGCATTCAGGTTGACGGCGGGAGTCGGCGCGTCGATGGACTGGGTGTTGCTCAGGTTCCAAAGAACCAGTTGGTTGGCAGTGCCGTGGTCGCTGAAAACGGCGATCGAGCTCAGGAAGTACTCAGTCCCGCCGTCCGCTCCGTCAAAGATCGCGGCTGGGGAGAGCGCTCCCCAAACCGTGAATCCAGGAAGCTGAAGCGGCAGATTCGGCGCCAGGGCCGCTGTGTCAAATAGGACTACGTTGACTGGACCTCCACTCACAAGCCCCTGCTTCGAGATTGCATACACCTGCGCGCCGCGGAAGCCGGGAGCATTCAAATTGAACTCATTGGTGGTGATGTAGAGACCATTCTTATCCATGCCGATGTGGGGATAGTCTCCCAGGCATGGGCCAGGAACCAGAACCGTCTTTGGGGGACTTCCAACCCTGACGCGAGCCACGCACCCGTGATTCGGCGTTCCCTGCGTGCCGTCGTTCTGCACAGGGATTCTGAAGACCGTCCACGAACCCAGCGGACTAGCAGTGTCGCTCACAGCGATATCGAGGTGATTCGCGCCGCTTAACGTCTGTGTTGTTGGCGCGGCGCGGTCCAGCGTCAAGACAACGTGAAACCAGCGCTGCGTGTCCTGATCGAAGTGGCACGATGGGTCGGTGATCGACGGACCAAAGGTGAGGGGGCTCTTTGTGCGATCGATCGCCCGGGCATAGCCATAGAAAGTGTTCAGATCGGTAATCGCTGAAGGCGTCGAACTGCCCCCGCTGTAAATGGCCAGGACATCATTCACCGACTCCAGTACAAAGCCATTTCCTGCGCAAAGCGCCTGATCGGGAGGCTCGACTGAGAACTGATTGCCGTTGTTGGCAAAACGCTGGTTGAAAAAATTCAATCCGTCGAAACTGGTGACGACCTCGGGATTGGATTTGGCGCGATTCTTTCCTGCTACCGTCGGTCCCACGCCGGCCTGGCCAGAGCCGATCGTCCGATCCAATTTGGTTGTGCCGCCTCCTATGTCGATGTCAAAGCCAATGTCGTCTTCGTCTTCGCTGAAGGCCTCGTCGATTTCGTTCTGTTGCATGCCGGCAACACCCGTTTGGGTATTTTGAATTTGTGTGCTGCCCGAGCTCTTGATTTGCATTCTTTCTTGCGCGGCGATGGTTGTGGGAATCATCAATGCCGCAACGGTAAGCATCGCCAGAAAACCTGGCTTAGCAAAATGCTCAATTCGCTTCATCTTTGTCGCTCTCCTCGGAGTGAAGTTGAGAGTCCCCCTTAAAAAGGTGCGGAGGAGTCTACTCCGCTTTCGGAGCTTAAGGAATGGATTTTGTGGGACGAAGTTGCAAAAAATGACGGCCAGTTCGCCGGCTGTGCACCGGCGCCGGGGCGGTACACTTGCCCCATGATCCGCCAGATCGTACCTCTGTTCTTCACCACGGATATTCCCCGCACTCTCGCCTACTACAAAGCCAAGCTTGGCTTCGATTGTTTGGGAACGTGGCAGGATCCTCCAGTCTATGCGATCGTCGCGCGCGATCAGCACGCGATTCACTTTCGCTGCGCCGTGCCGCCGACAGCCAATCCGGACAAATACGCGGACGAACTGCTCGACGCATATGTGCATGTCGAAGACGCAGACGCTCTTTATGCCGAGTACGCCGCCCAGGGCGTGGAGTTCACGCGAGAACTTAGCGATATGCCATGGCACTGTCGGGAGTTTGTAGTGAAGGACTGCGACGGCCGTCTTCTTGCCTTTGGCGCAAGCCTGTAATCGCGCCCGTTCGTCCGGCTAACCTGGATCAATGCAAGACGTTTTTTGATTTGGGAAACTAGGCATGCAGACCAAAGGGCGGCCCGGCGAGGTCGCCCGGCGCTCCCTTGCTTCTTATTCACATCGCAATGCGGTCGTTGGATTCAGCCGCATGGCACGACGCGCGGGAATGTAGCAGGCGGTCAAGAGGATTGTTTGAGCCCGCAAACATTGTCGCGAAAGCGGACACGCCTTGGTGAACCAAGATGCTCCATGCGCGGGCGACTTACTTGAAGCCGATCCCTCGCGCAGCAGTACTCTGGACCCGCGACCGGCGGAATCAATCTCGGCTCTCCCACGTCCCCATTGCCGGAAGAGATGTATACTTTGACAACACTGCTCCCCAAGCTGCGCACGTACTCCTGTTATAAGGCACGAAATGGACTCACCCGAGCGGCATTTCGACGATCAAACTCTTGCCGGCGGCAGCTCGGCCATTAAAGACTCATCCTCAGGCTCGGGCATACCCAGTCCTTTTGCAGCCGGTTCGGGAATCAGCGGTGGCGGCAGAGCAACCGCCGCGCGCGCTGCGCTCAATTCCCAAGCCATTCTTGAAATTGGAACTCTGCTCGGGGGCCGCTACGAAATTCTCGAAATCCTGGGTATCGGCGGCATGGGCGCGGTGTACAAAGCTCACGACCGCGACATTGAACGCCTGATTGCATTAAAAGTCATTCGTCCCGATTTGGCAGCGAACCCTGAGCTGCTGCAGCGCTTCAAGCAGGAACTGCTGCTGGCGCGGCAAATCGCGCACAAGAACGTGGTTCGCATCTTCGACGTGCGCGAATCGGCCGGCATCAAGTTCATCACCATGGAGTACATCGAGGGGCGCGACCTGCGCAGCCTGCTCGAGGAACGGGGAAAGCTGCCGGCGAGCGAAGCGCTGGAAATCATGCAGCAGGTGTGCGCCGGACTGGCTGCGGCGCACGCGGAAGGCGTGATCCATCGCGACCTGAAGCCCGGCAACATCATGCGCGACCCCAATGGCCGGGTCGTGGTCATGGACTTTGGCCTGGCGCGCACCATGGACACTCCCGGGATGACCCGGACCGGAGCCATGCTGGGCACCATGGAGTACATGTCGCCGGAGCAGGCGAAGGCGGAGAGGCTCGACGTCCGCTCTGACCTGTTTACCGTCGGGCTCATTCTCTACGAGTTGATGACCGGCAAGACTCCATACCAGGCGGAGAGCGCGGTCGCCAGCCTGCTCAAGCGTACCCAGGAACGGGCGACGCCGATGGTTGAAGTCGACGGCTCGATCTCGCGTTCCCTGAGCGCCGTCGTGGCGAAATGTCTGGAGCCTAACCCGAACGATCGCTATCAGAGCATCGACGAACTGATTGCTGCGCTCGACGAAGTCCAAGGCAAGCGTCCTCCATCGGTGTATGCTCAGCCGGCGGTCGCGGCTTCGCGCATCTCGCAGCGCGTCTGGATGTCGGTTGCCATTGTCGCGCTCCTGGCATTATCTGCAGTCGGCAGCTTCTGGCTGCTGCGCAGCCGAATAGCGCCGACGGCACACAAAACCGTCACTGTCCTGCTTGCGGATTTTGCGAACTCCACCTCAGATCCGGTGTTCGATGGAACGCTGGAATCCAGCTTTGGTCTGGCGATTGAAGGCGCGCCATTCATCAACGCCTACAATCGCGCGCAGGCTCACAAGATTGTGGGCCAGGTGAAGCCGGGAGCAACAGCTCTCGATGAAGCCAACGCACGATTAGTGGCGCAGCGCGAAGGCATTAGCGTGGTGATCAGCGGCGCGGTAGCTCAAGAGGGCGACAGCTATCGCATCTCCTGCAAAGCCGTCGATGCGCTCACCGGCAAGGAGATTGGCAGCAGCAGTGTGGAATCGGCAAACAAAGCCGGCGTGCTCAACGCCATTGGAACCCTGGCGGGCAAGATGCGCGACAAGCTCGGAGACACGACGCCCGCCTCGGTGAAGCTGGCGCAGGCTGAGACCTTTACTTCCAGCTCTCTCGAAGCAGCGCACGAATACAGCGTCGCCCAGGATCTACGTTATGCAGGCAAGAGCGATGCCGCCATCGATGCATTTCTCAAGGCGATCCAGTTCGACAACGACTTTGGCAGCGCGTACGCGGGTTTGGCAGCGATGTACGCCAATCAAGGTCATCGTGAAGAAGCGACCAAATACTACAAGCTCGGCATGGAGCACGTTGATCGCATGACCGACCGCGAGAAGTACCGCACGCGTGGCGGCTACTATCTGGCGACCATGGATCCGCAAAAGTCCGTCGAGGAATTCAGCACGCTGGTGCAGCAGTATCCGGCAGATACTATGGGACACAGCTCGCTGGCCTACGCCTATTATCTGCAGCACGATCTTACGCGGGCACTGGAAGAAGCGCGCAAAGCGCTGGCGATCTACCCCAAAAACGTGCCCTATCACAACAACGTCGCGCTCTACGCCAGCTATGCCGGCGATTTCGCCACTGCGGAGAAGGAAGGCCGGGCAGCGATGGAGTTGAACCCGTCATACGCCAAGGCATACATCTCGGTGGCCTTGTCGCAGATCGCGCAAGGACGGCCCGCAGAGGCGGTGCAGACGTATCAGAAGCTCGCGACCATCAATGCGCTGGGTGCGTCATTCGCCGCGAACGGACTGGCAGATTTGGCGCTGTTTCAGAGCCGTCCTGCGGAAGCTGAAACGATTCTGCAAAAAGGAATCGCCGACGACATTTCGCAGAAGAACATTTCGGCTGCGGCGAAGAAGTACACGATGCTCGCCGAAGCCGAGCTGATGTCGGGCAAGAGCGCCGATGCCATCGCTTCACTGGATAAATCGGTGGCGCTCAGCAAAACCAACGTGCTTTTCTCTGCAGCGCGTATCTACGTCGCCGCCGGGCAGGACGGCAAGGCCGCTGCAATGGCCGACGATCTGAGCAAGCAGCTTGAGCCGGTACCGCAGGCTTACGCCAAGGTCATTGGCGGAGACATTGCGCTGCGCCACGGAAACGCCAAGGAAGCGATCGACGACTTTCAGCAGGCGGAAAAAATCTCCGACACGTGGCTGGGACGCTTCGACTTGGCCCGCGCCTACATTGCGGCCGGGGCCTTCACCGATGCCGATACCGAATTGGGGAATTGTCTCAAGCGCCGTGGCGAAGCCACTGACGTTTACTGGGACGAAGTACAGACCTTCCACTACTTCCCCGCAACCTATTACTACATGGGCAAAGATCTGGAAGGACTGAAGAGCAGCGGCGCCACCGAAGCTTATCGCAATTTCCTCTCGCTCAAAGCGTCGGACGCGCAGGACCCGATGGTTCAAGAGGCGCGTCAACGGGCGCATTGATTTAATCTGGCTGCGTGGATGCGGGCGCCCCGCATCCAGGAAAATCCTACTGCGCTCCGAGCAATTTCAATCCCACTCCATTTCTGCGGAACGTATCCAGCGGCGGAGTCGTGCCGTTGGTCTCGATCACCTGCGGGCCAGGAATCGCGCACGACGTTGTGAAATCGCAGCTGCTCACGCTGTAGAAGACATCGCCAATGCTGGGCCCGCTCACCTGCTGAATCACAAACGCCACAGTGCTACCTGGAGCGATTGGCAGTTCAGGGAAGTTAAAGCTTGTAGCGACGTCGTCATTTTGCACGCCGTCCAGCGCGGCCGTGGCCTGGCTGCTGCCAATCACCGGGCCGTCGTAGGTTCCAGCATGGGCCGTCAATGAGAACGTGTATGTGCCCGCCGTTCCCGACGAGAAGGAGAGAATAGCCTGGCTCAGACTGCTTCCGGGATAGCTCGGTAAATAGAATCCGCGGAAGATGTCGTCGCCTCCCGGCACTGGCGCGATGTTCACCAGCACCGAGGTGATGTCCACGATCGTCACATACGATACTGTGTCATTCAGCGTGACCGCCAGGTTGTAGCAGCCGAAGGCGACATTGGTTGTGTCCCAAGTGAAGACGAACTGACCGGTATTGTTCACCTGGAAGGTGTTCGTTCCCGTCGGCAAGCCATTGCTGAACAACGTGAGAGCGACCGCGTTACCCGGTGCTGACCCGCTGCAGGCCGGATTTGGGAATGCCTGCACGCTGACCAACGCAGCGGGATCGATGATCGGCGCCTGATTGAAGTCCTGCAATTGCCACTGCACGGGAATTGCTGTTCCCTGCACGAAGGCTCCGGAGTTGCTCGGTTGCGCAGCCGTTCCTGCAAGCTGCAGCGGCGACTGGAAGCCGAGGAAATTGTAGGTGACCAGATAATTCGTGCTCTGTTGCGCGGTGTTGCCGGCTTGATCGGCCGAGTTCACGGTGAATGTTGCCGGGCCAACAGATGAGGCGACGAATGCACCCGGCGGATTCGAAATGCAACTCGTGATCTGGTCGATTCCACCTGCGCCTTCCGTGCAGGAGACATTCGGTGTGATCGGCTGGTTCAGAAGAAATACCTGATTCGGTCCGGGAGAGCTGATGGAGATCGCCGGCCCAATCATGTCCACTTCCACTGGACCGAATGAAGTTGTGCCGGTATTTCCAGCGACGTCCTGGCAACTGCCCTGCACGTTGGTGTTGGTCTCACCGGAGATGACCGCATTTCCCATAATGGAAGTGGGAACCGGGCCGGAGAGCGCGTCCTGACAAGCGAACGTCACCGTTACCGGCTGATTGGTAAACACACCCGGCGTGTACGGCCCGTTCGGCGTGGTCGCCGAGCCGACGACTGTGGGCGGCGTCTTGTCAATCATGATAGGGCCGAATGGCAGCGCTGTGGCGGGATTGGCGGCCACATCCGAGCAACTCGCGCTCAGTGTTGTGCCCGCAGTTTCGGCACCCAACAGCACGGTTGTCGTCGCCGAGTTCGGACTCACCTGGGTGTGGGTGACCTGTGCTCCATCCGGAACGTTAGCGACTAGAGGAAACGCCGGCGACACCGCGCCCGAGTTGGCATTCACCGGCGAGAACGTGTCGTTGCAGGTGTACACCACGGTGACAGACTGGTTCGTCCACGTATTCGGCAGATAAGCGCCATTTGGAGTGGTTGCGGCGACTGAGATCTGCGGCGCGGTCTTGTCGATCATGATAGGAGCCACGGCCGGCGGAGGCGCCGCAGGGTTTCCGGCAACATCGGCACAAGTAGCTGAGACGCTGCTGTTGGAACTTTCTGCCGTCAACGTGACACTCGCGGTTGCATTCAGCGGATCAGTGACAACGATGGTTCCCATCGGACCGGCGGGATTGAGCACTGTGATGAGTGGCGTGCCCGCTGCAACTCCGGAGAGATTGTCCACGCAGCTATACGTCACCGTGACTGGCTGGTTGGTCCAGCTTCCCGGTGTGTAGGTTTGCACAGTATTCGGCTGCGCTCCGGGAACAGTCACAGACGTGACCACCAGCGCTGGAGGCGCGGTGTCCACCGTGATCTGGTTCGAGGTCACTGCGGCTGCGTTTGCGTGCACGATGGCGGCAGTATTGGCATAGTCCGCCGTCGCTCCGGCACTGAATGTGACAAAACCATTCCCGCTGATTGCCGTGCAGGTGTAGTCAAACTCCTGAGTGGAGTTGCCAATGAGGGTTGCAATTGCAGGCTGCGCCGGCTGGCAGTTCACCACTGGAGTTGGTCCGGACGGCGTGCCCGCCGCGCTGGCATTCACCACCAGCGCCGCTGCCTTCACGTTGGTTGCGGTAGCTGGTCCTTCATTGGAGACTGTCGCGCGCACCGTGGCCACATCGCCAGCCTTCAGGAACAGCGATCCATTGCTGTTGGCTACGCCCACGCTGCTGATGCTGAACTTGTTAACGTCAATGGTGAGGTTCTGGAAATCGGCATTGGGAGCGGGCGTGACCACGTTATTCACCAGCGAAGTCGCCGAGTCCTGCACCTTGAATGTGAGCGGATATGCCGATGGCGTGTCGGTGACCAGTCCTGTGATATTTCCCGTAGCTGAAGTCAACATGAGCTGCTGCGGGAAGACTCCTGCGGTGCTGAACCAACTGGTAGCGCCAATGCCGCCGACCGACATCAGCGTGGTGTTGTAGTTCGTGCCCACAACCGCGACCGGCAGTTCGGTTGTGATGATGGTGAGGGAAGCTGCCGGCGTGTTCTGGCCGGTATCTGCGCCGCCGGCTACAGCAACAGTCTTGATGCTGTTGCTGGGCAACTGCGTAGTGGTCATGCCGAAGACGCGCAGGGTGAAGCGCGCGCCTTCTCCTGGACCGAGGGACAGCGTTGAATTGCTGGGATCGCTGCTGTTATCAGGACTTCCTACAGTTCCAGCGTCGGTGAATGCCGGATTGGGAATGCTGGAAATGGGAATGTTCTGCAACTGCACGCCCAGTTGGCAGGAGTTCGGAATCGCCACCGGTGAGCCGTAGGTCTTGCGCGCGATCAGCTGGCACTTGTTGCATTGCGCCGGACATGCGTTTCCGTTCGCGTCGGTGCCGCCTCCGCCCGCCGTGCATCCTGCCGGACAGCACATTACTCCGACCTGCTTGGCAAATTCCTTGGCGTTGTACGACGAACTGGTGTTTCCGCGATTCGCCACTTTATAGGTGAAGTCGGTGGCTCCGTCAGAGAGGTTGGTGATGTCGGGGTTGGTGATGTCCGGATTGGTGATATCGGGATTCGTGATATCGGGATTCGTAATGTCCGGATTCGTGATGTCCGGATTCGTCGATGCGACGTTAGTGATATCGGGATTCGTAATGTCGGGATTGGTGATGTCAGGATTCGTTATATCGGGATTCGTAATGTCCGGATTCGTGATGTCCGGGTTGGTAATGTCCGGATTTGTGACTGTCGGGTCGTAAACTTCAGCGTTCGTGATGTCCGGGTTCGTGCTGTAAGGATTAGTGATGTCCGGATTGGTGATGTCGGGATTAGTAATGTCCGGATTGGTAATATCGGGATTGGTGATGTCAGGATTGGTTGCGACGGTGCTCTGCAGGCCTCCGTTTACAACTCCGCCACCCACTCCTGTGATCTGCGCAACCGTGACCGTGACATTAGGATTACGCGCCGATGAGTTGATAAACACGCTGCGTGAGGCGGTTGTGCGCGGCGGAATCGTCAAATCCAGAGTCAGCAATGAAAGCGTCTGCGAGAATGAAGCCAGAGTGCCCGCCGGTAACGGGGTATTGATGGTCATGCGGTAAAAGGCAGTCTGGTTGGTGGTGTTGCGCGCGAACACGGAGAACACGCGCTGCAGCGGCGCTCCCGAGCCATCTACCAACTGTTTGGAATTTTCCTTAAAGGCCGCCAGCAGCCCCTGCGTGATCCGCGACGTGTACACGTTCTGGTTGCGTGAACCGGTTTCCCCGACCGCGCATACCGGCTTGCTCTGCGTCGGGTCATAGATGCTGGTTCCGCCAGTGGAAGCAACGGGCGTGTATTGCGTCCAATCCTGCGTGGGTACGCCGTTGATGGAGACTACCGGCGGAGGGCGCACATCGCGATTGTCGGTCCAGGTGGCGTGGAACACTGCCGCATTTGAGGGCTGAGTGTTGAAAACCCAGGTATTGTTCGGCCCGGGCAGCATGGTCAGACCGGTGAGATCGATGTAATCGCCGATAAACGGTTTGGTCCCCTGCGAGAACATGGGGAAATTTGGCGGATTGAACTGCATCTGCTCAATCACCTTCGATCCCGGACGGCTGCCGTACTTGTACTGAGAAATGCGCACCGTAGGAAAAGCCAGCGGCGTCGTCAGAGCCGCATTGAATTGCGAGGGATCCACCATAGTGCCGCGCACGTCAATGGTGTGCCGGATTTTCAGGCCGGCATCGCTGATCGTCGGACTGAAGACCTTTGTGAGGTTTCCATCAGCGAGATCGCTTCCCGGAATGGGAACTCGCGATTCCACCAGCTTGTCGGCACTGCAGGGAGAGCCCTGCGAGCACTGCAGAATGCCTTTGGTGTTGTCGTCACGAGTATCCAGGAAGATCAGCGCCAGCTTGCCATAGGCAAACGCCAGCGAGGGCATGAGTTGGTGTCCGGGAACACCGGTTGCAGTGGGATCGGCAACCCACGGGCCGGTCCACGTTTTTCCAGGGCCTGCCGAGGACATCATCACGATGCGCGACGTGCCCAGCAGCCCCAATCCTCGTTGGGAGAACGCCAGCCACACGCGCCCGCTTCCGTCCACTGCCGCGGTGGGCAGATCTTCTTCGCGGAAGGTCGCCCCGTCCACGTTCTCATCGAAGTTTTGCCCGGGGGGAAAGTTATACACGGTGCCTGAGTTGAACGTAGAACCGCCATCCGCCGAGAACGCCGCCATGATGGCATCGCCCTGATTGTTACTGGCAAGCTGCCGCCAGAAGACGTACACCGTCCCGTTGGTAGGATCGATGGTGGCGAAGGTGCCCTGGTTCAGGTGGACGCTCTCGCTGATCTTCTGCGGATGGCTCCATGTGACACCGCAATCTGTCGAAGTCACGACGCGGATTTGCGAATGCGGATTGCTTTGGCTGCCCAGGAAAACCGTGTAAAAGACATAGACGTAGCCGCTCTTGATCGTTTGGCCGTTCAGCTTGCAGGTCGCGGTTCGTCCAGGACGCGGCACATCCACTGCGATCCATGGCTTGTCATTGAATTGTCCGCTGGTGCCGGTATCGACCAGCGTGGCCCCGAGATACAGGAAAGGGCTGCCCTGTCCATTGCTCTTCTGCTCGATGGCTCCGGCGCCATTTCCCTTGTTGTTCTGGTCCTGCAGCGTTGCAACGAATACGCCGCTAGGGGCGTTGTTGCCGCGGTCGAATACCAGGCCGCTGAAATAGAAGAGGCCGTGAGTTCCGGCGCGCACCGTGGGATCGGTGGCCGCCGCGAATCCGTGCAGCACTGAGCTCGTCCCCACCGACGATTGGTCCTGGGGAAAACCCGGCAGCAGAGTGCTGCTCCAGGTCTGGCCGCCGTCGAGCGAAGTGAAGACGCCCAACCATGCGTCTCCGGTCTCCTTTCCCGAATCGGGAGGGAATGGAATATCGACGCTGCGGTAGTCATTGGCTCCCGCCAGCAAGTGCTGAGAATTTCGGCTGGAGACAGCAATCGACGGCTCATTCTGCCGCTGCAGGTAGGGGTCTCCCGCAGGAAACTGCGTGCCCGAAACCATATTGATATTGGTTCCCGGCACTTGCGAGAACGCTTGCAACGTCAGCAATAACATCGCCGACAAAAATCCGACGCGGAAAAAACTTTTCACGTGCACCCTCCGGAAAAGGCACTGCCAGGTAAATCGGTACAGGATTGATTTTGTTCTCAGCCCTGCTTGGGGAGAGATCTGCTCCCGGCGGTATGCCGTGCGCAGAAAGGAATGAAGAAAAGCAGAGTCATAGAATTCTCTGCAGCTTGGAGTCCGCTGTCAATCACATTCCGCGCTAATTCGATAGCACGAAATAAGGCGCAACAAAATCGCAAAAGTTTGCATAGAACTCGCGTGGATTCTGAAATCACGGAACAGCTCGCCCGGATTTCCCCAGGCATTCGCGACTCAAGTACGCGGAGGCAGCGGGGATGGGATTGGAATCGGAACTCTGGCGGAGAGGGGGGGATTCGAACCCCCGATAGAGCTTTTGACCCTATAACGGTTTAGCAAACCGCCGCCTTCAGCCACTCGGCCACCTCTCCGTTGAGGTATAACTGGCGGGCTTTCAACATTTTACTACGGCTGCTCTGTTTTGCAGTTAATTCATCTGCTGCACGATTGCTGCACTCTGCTTCAGCGTGTCCAAAGTCGCTTCTAAAGTTT
>JAICXB010000056.1 GCA_025980765.1 Terriglobales bacterium | reverse complement strand
TTGAGGAGCGAGTTCATGAACGTCGAGTACACCGGAAGGCAGTACGAAATTACTCCCGCAGTGCGCAAGCAGGTGGAACACGGCTTGGGCAAACTGGAAAAACTCTTCGGCAGCAGCTTTGAATCGCACGTGATCCTCACCCTCGACAAGCACCGGCACATCGCCGAAATCACCATCAATCTTCGCAACAAACCCATCGTTGGAATTGCCGAAGCCACCGAAATGTCGGCTGCTGTGGGCGAAGCGCTCGATAAAATCGATCGTCAGGCCGTCAAGTACAAGGGCCGCTGGCGCACTAAGAAGCGACAACCGCGAAAAACCGAGTGGCAAAAGGGGAACCCAACCGAAGAGGCCAAGCAGATGGCGGTAGGCTCCAACGCTGCGACTGCCGTTCCCGTTGTGGTCCATTCGTTTCCCGCAAGCGCCAAGATGACTGAAGCTCATGTGGTGAAGTCCGCGGACTCAGTGGCGCTGCGTCCCATGACCCTCGAAGAAGCCGTAAAAGAAGCGGAATTCCGCGATCGCGATGTGTTTGTGTTCCGCGATCCCGAAGGCAAAGTGAAGGTCCTGCACCGCAAGAAGGACGGCAAGATGGAGTTGATCGAAGCGCCGTGACTGAAGTAAGGCGTTTCGGCAAGAAGCGTTTCAAGAAGGGCGTTTCAGAAGAAGTGTTTCAAAAGAGAGCGTTTCAAAGGCGCTGTTATCGTGCTTTTGAAACGCTCTTGTTGAAACGACTTCTCCCGAAATGCTTTTTTTGAAACGCCTTTCTTGGAGGACGCCTGAGAGACCTATGAAGCCCATTCGCAAACGCGGACCCACCGAACTCCTGATCATCACCGGCATGAGCGGTTCGGGAAAAGGCTCGGTGCTCAAGGCCTTCGAAGACCTGGGCTACTACTGCGTCGATAACCTGCCGATGGGCCTGATTCCGCGCTTTGCCGATCTCGCGCGACAGTCGCCGGAAATCGAGCGTACCGCCTTGGTAGTCGATGTGCGCGAGGGGCAGGCGCTCACTAAGCTGCCGCGCATTTTGAAGCAGGTTCGGAAAAATATCAGCACGCAAGTGGTGTTTCTCGATTCCACCGATGAATCGCTGGTGCGGCGGTTCAGCGAGACACGACGCCCGCATCCCCTGGGAAAAACATCGTCAGTTTCGAGCGCGATCACAGCAGAGCGCAAGCGCCTTGATTCGCTCCGCAATCTCGCCGACGTGATCATTGACACTTCGAAATTCAATGTTCACGAACTGCGCGCGCATATCATCGATAAGTTTCAGGATGGCAACAAGGAACAGAGCGTCCTCGTATCCTGCGTCAGCTTTGGTTTTAAGAACGGAGTGCCCAACGATGCCGATCTGGTATTCGATGTGCGTTTTTTGCCCAATCCGCACTTCATTCCAGAGTTTCGCCCTCTGACCGGCAGGCATCCGAAAGTCGCGGCCTACATCCGGCAATTTCCCCAGACGCAGGAGTTCATTGATCGTATCTCCGAGTTGCTGCTCTACCTGATGCCCCACTACATCCGCGAAGGCAAGAGCTATTTGACTATCGCTTTTGGGTGCACCGGCGGCCAGCATCGATCGGTGATGATAGCGGAAGACGTAGCCAAGTGCCTTGCGGAAGGCGGTTATCACGTTAAGACCGTGCATCGAGACAGCCCCAAGTAATCGGGTGATCGGGTGATTTCAAAATCGATCGCAAAATCACCAAATCACGAAATTCCGGTATGTTGGTGGTTAAATTAAGTTTTTGAATACTCCTCCCCAATCCGGCACCCACGCTCATCGTCTGCTTCGGCTATTGCGGTACGTCCGTCCTTATGCGCTGGGGGTGCTGGCATCCGTAATTTTGCTGGCAGCGGTTGGTTTGCTGGACGCGTTTCGCATCGTGCTGGTAAAGCCGATCTTCGATGGCGTCCTCAGACCCGAATCGGTATCGCGCGATGTACTGCTGTTTCAGATACCCGGCCACGGCCCGCTTTATCTGAACTCATTGTTGCCCTCGCGCTTTCACAATGCCTGGACGATGGTGGCGGTCGCGCTGGTTGGCGCGACAATACTGAAGGCCATTTGCGACTATTCCGGCACCTATCTGGTGAACTATGCCGGATTCGGAATGATTACCGATCTGCGCAACGATCTGTTCGATTCCATCCTTCGCCGGTCGGTCGGCTTTTTTCAAAGGCACTCCACGGGGACTCTGCTTTCGACGATTGTCAATGACGTGGAACGCGTGCAATACGCCATGTCGGCAGTGCTGGCGGAATTTCTGCAGCAACTGTTCACATTGCTTTTCACCGCGGGTGTTGCCATCGTCTATGGGGGAAAGCTTGCCTGGATCCTGCTTGTTTTCGTTCCCGTAGTCATCTCTTCGTCGCGAAGAATTGGACGCACGGTCCGGCATACCACCCGCAAAGGACAGGACAAGCTGGCCGAGATCCAGCACCTGCTGCACGAAACTATCGCTGGAAATCGCATTGTCAAAGCCTTCAACATGGAGCTCTGGGAAGCCACCCGCTTCCGCGGCGCATCGCGTCGGCTGTTCCGCGCCAATCTTCGCTCGGTGAGTGCGCAAGCCATCAGCTCGCCTTTGATGGATGTGATTGGGGCAATCGCGATCGCCCTATTGCTGCTGGTGGGACGAGACCGCATCCGCGCGCACGCGCTTAGCGAGGGCGCCTTCGTCGCGTTCATCATCGCGGTTTTCAAGCTCTACGATCCAGTGCGGAAGTTCGCCCAGTTCTACAACAACTTCCAGCAGGCGCTCGGCGCTTCGTCGGCCATCTTCAGCTTCATGGAGGTGGAAGACGATGTGAAAGACAAAGCGAATGCTCTTCCTCTGCCATCGTTTCAGAGAGATATTCGTTTCGAGCGCGTGAATTTTTCCTATCAAAATGAGGATGGCGAGCACCCCGTTTTGAGTGACATCAATCTGGATGTCAGAGCCGGGGAGATCATCGCGATTGTAGGCCCGAGCGGCGCGGGAAAATCGACTCTGCTGCGCTTGCTTCCGCGATTTTTCGATCCAAGCTCCGGCGCTATTCTGATTGACGGACACGACATTCGCGACGTCACCGTGCGCTCCCTTCGCCGGCAAATTGGATTGGTGACACAGGAGACTGTGCTCTTCAATGACACAGTCAGAAATAACATCGCCTACGGACAGCCCAATATTCCTTTGGAAGATGTGGAATCGGCGGCGCAGGCGGCGCTGGCGCACGACTTCATCATGCGCATGCCGGCGGGCTATGACACGGTGATCGGAGAGCGTGGAATGCGGCTCTCCGGCGGAGAGCGTCAGCGCATCTCAATTGCACGGGCGTTGCTGAAGAACTCACCGATTCTTATTCTTGACGAGGCCACTTCGGCGCTCGACGCCGAATCCGAGTCCCTGGTGCAGGCCGCGCTGCAGAACCTGATGGCGAATCGGACCGCTTTTGTCATTGCGCATCGTCTTTCCACGGTCCGCAGCGCCGATCGCATTGTGGTGCTGGAAAACGGCGTAATCAGCGATATTGGATCGCATCAGGAATTGCTGCAGCGAGAGGGAACGTATCAACGCCTGTACAATCTGCAATTCATCGAGGTGGAGAACGGTGTGGCGGTGAAGTAGTTTCGATAAAGTGGACTCTGTGGACGAAGTGGACTTGATGGACAGAGTGAACTTTCAGTGTCTTTATTCTGTCCATCAAGTCCACTACGTCCAAAAGGTCCACCAGAAGACTTTTTCTAGAGGCCCGATGCCGATCCGATCCATGACCGGGTACGCTCAACTCAGCTCGCAAGTCAACGAATCGCTGCAGTTTTCACTGAGCCTGAAGGCGGTGAATCATCGTTTTCTCGACCTTCATTTCCGCATGCCGTCAGACGCCAACGGTCTGGAAATCAAGATCCGAAAGATACTGAAGGAAAAAATCGCGCGGGGTCACGTCGAAGTCTCGCTTTCTTTTCAGCACGGTGACAGCGGAGGCTTTCGCCTGAATCAAGCTCTGCTGGAAGGATACGTAAGCGCTTTCCGCGCGGCCGCTGCACAATTGGCCATCAATGCGCAACCCGACCTCAATGCAATCCTGCGTATGCCCGGGGCATTTAGTGCAGAGTCGACATCGTTTGACGAGTCCACAGAAGCTACTGTATTGGCGAGAGTTGAGGAATTGGTGGACCGCTTGAACTCCATGCGCGCGGAGGAAGGCCGAGGGCTGGAACGCGAGCTGCGGGAACGCATGCAGAACCTCTCGCGTGCGGTTGCCGAAATCGGGAAACTGCGTGCCGCGGTTTCGCGGGCGTATCTCGAAAAAGTCCAATCGCGGATGAGTGAGTTGATCGGCGCTCACGCCGATGCCGAACGCATTCTGCAGGAAGCGGCCATGCTGGCCGAGCGCAGCGATATTCAGGAAGAGGTCGTGCGCCTCGAAAACCACATCGAACATTTCAACTCACTGCTGAACGCCGGTGGAGAAGCCGGCAAGAAGCTCGATTTCCTGTTACAGGAATTTAATCGCGAGGCCAATACTCTGTTGTCGAAAACGTCAGGAGTGGCCGGCGAAGGCTTGCGCATCACCGAACTGGGCCTGCTCATAAAATCGGAAATCGAGAAATCGAGGGAGCAGGTACAGAACATTGAGTAATTTCGAAATTTCGTAATCGGGTAATTTGAACAGAGCAATCTGAACCCATCGATTTACAAATTTCGCTATTACGAAATTTCGCAATTACAAAATTCACATGCCTGGCATTCTCTACATCATTTCGGCGCCTTCTGGATCTGGCAAATCCACGCTGGTAAATGAATTGCGGACAAATGTGGACAAGCTCGAATTTTCCGTGTCGTACACCACGCGTCTGCCGCGCGGCAGCGAGCAGAATGGCCGGGAATATTACTTCGTCACCCGTCCCGAGTTCGAGAAGATGATCGCCGCCGACCAATTTCTCGAACACGCCGAAGTCTTCGGAAATTACTACGGGACCGCTTGCCGGTTCTTCGATGAAGCCAAAGTGACAGGCAGGGACCTGCTACTCGATATCGATGTTCAAGGCGCGGAGCAGGTGCGCAAGAAGGTGCCCGATGCGGTGAGTATCTTCGTGATGCCACCCAATCGCGATACGCTGGAGCGGCGCCTGCGCAACCGCAGCCAGGCGGAAAACGTGAAGCCGGAGGTGATCCAGCGGCGGCTGGAGAATGCAAGAAATGAGATTGTGAATTACCCCGATTACGGTTATATTCTGGTCAACGAAATTCTGGAACATGCTGTGTACGAACTGCAGGCCATTGTTCTTTCCGAGCGCATCCGGCGTTCAGGAGAGACCGTGGCAGGCGAGCAGCGCGAATTGCTTCGCGTTGCCGACCGATGTCTGTTGGCCAATAGTCACAGAAAAGTTCAACCGGTTTTAGACTCATTCGAAATCAACACAGTCACCCCGACCAACCTTTAAGGAAGCCGATGGAACCCACCAAAGAGTTCGACAGCAAATATCGCTATATCCTTGTCGCCGCCCGCCGGGCGCGGCAGCTCCAAGGCGGAGCCAGTGCGCTGGTTCCGTCCGCTTCGCAGAAAGCCTGCCGCATTGCGCGCGACGAAATTAAGGCCGGCAAAGTGCAGTACGTGGTGCCGGAAGCCGAGGCGCCCGCGCAACCGCCCGCTGCGCCCTCTGAAAGCAGCGAAGAGTAGTGCTCTTTTGCTCCGTGGCTGCGAAGCTTCGCGGCTTCGGAGCTATACAACTACAATTGCCAATATGAAGGTTGCTCTCGGCGTCTGCGGTGGAATCGCAGCCTACAAGGCTTGCGAGATCGTGCGCCTGCTGCAGGAGCACGGAATCCGCGTGCAGGTGGTGATGACCGCGGCTGCCCAGGAGTTCATTCGTCCGCTGACGTTTGCGGCGCTTTCCGGAGAGAAAGTGATTGCCGGACTGTGGGGACCGGCAGGCGAGCCCGCAAACCTCGATTCGGCGATCGAGCACATCGCCGTGGCGCAATCGATTGACGCGCTGCTGGTAGCGCCCTGCACGGCCGACACCTTGGCCAAATTCGCGCACGGTCAGGCCGATGACTTTTTGTCCACGCTTTACCTGGCGACACCGGCTCCGGTCGTAATTGCTCCGACCATGAACGTACAGATGTGGCAACACGAGGCCACCCAGTCCAATCTGGATATCCTGCGAAAACGCGGAGTTCAAGTTGTAGAGCCGGGCAGCGGATACCTGGCCTGCGGAATGGTGGGCGCGGGCCGGATGGCGGAACCCGAACAGATCGTCGCGACAATATTGGCGAAGCTCGGAATCGTTCGCGATCTCGCCGTGGAGACGGTGCTCATCACTGCCGGCCCCACGCGCGAACCGGTCGATCCGGTGCGCTTTCTCGGTAATCGCTCCAGCGGGAAAATGGGATACGCGTTGGCCGAAGCCGCGCAGCGTCGCGGCGCCCGCGTGGTTCTGGTTTCCGGTCCGGTGGCGCTCGAAGCTCCTGCGGGAGTGGAATTGGTTCGCGTAGAAACCGCCGAGCAGATGCGCAGCGCGGTTGTCTCCCGGGCCGCAGAGGCCAGCATCATCATCGCCGCCGCTGCCGTAGCTGATTTCCGCGTGCGCAAAGCCGCTGAGCAGAAGATCAAGCGCAATGGAGCAATCAGCCTGGAGCTGGAGCCGACTGCGGACATCCTTCAGGAACTCTCGGAGAATCGCAGACCGGAGCAGGTGCTGGTGGGCTTTGCCGCGGAAACCGAAGATGCTGTCGAAAACGGTCGCGCTAAACTCAAGAGAAAGAATCTCGATGCGATCGTCATCAATGATGTCTCGCGACCCGATATTGGCTTCGATTCCGACCGCAACGAAGTGACGATCATCACTGCCGATGAAAAAATCGAAGTACCGGAAGATTCGAAGAGCAAGATCGCCCAGCGAATTTTGGACGCAGCGCTGACATTGAAGACCAAAACGGGAAGATTGGCTCCAGCCAAATGACGGTTGATCCGGGTGTTGTCGCCGAAAACATAAGCAGTTGGGCTCTAACTTAATGCCAGAAAGTTTAAGCTTTCAAGAGGAACTCGCCGCTCGCCTGCGCTTCTACCGCGATCTCGGCATTTACGATCTTTACCGGCGAGAAGGCCAATCTTCAGCAGGCGCAGTTGCCGCCAACAACGAGGAGTTCGTGCTTACGGAACAATCCATTCCCATGCCAACTCGTGCGGAAGCCCCCGATCACAGCCCCGCGCTACAAATGATTCGCGAAGACATCGGCGACTGCACTCGCTGCGTCCTGCACAAGCAGGGACGCAAGCAAATCGTCTTTGGCACCGGGAATCCTGAGGCCGACATTATGTTCATCGGCGAGGCTCCCGGCGCCGATGAAGACGAGCAGGGCGTACCGTTTGTCGGCCGCGCCGGTCAACTGCTGAACAACATGATCACCGCCATGGGCATTCGCCGCGAAGACGTTTACATCGCGAACATCATCAAATGCCGGCCGCCGGGAAATCGAACGCCGGAGCGCGACGAGTGCGAAACCTGCTCGCCATTTCTGATGCGCCAAATCGAGACGATCAAGCCAAAGATCATCGTCGCCCTCGGTGCCGTCGCGGCGAAAACGCTGCTGGGCGTGAATGACGCGATGGCCAACCTTCGAGGCCGCATCTACGATTTCAGAAATACAAAGCTGGCAGTCACTTACCACCCCGCATACCTGCTGCGTGATCCACGGCAGAAAAAGGAAGCCTGGAAAGATCTGCAGATGGTGATGAAGCATCTGGGCATGCCGCTGCCCAACAAAGACTAAGAATGGACTTTGTGGACGAAGTGGACTCTACTGGGTCCATTCAGTCCGCCAAGTCCACAAAGTCCACTCCGTCCACCATGCCCGAATTCTGCGACGTCGCCCTTCCCGTGCCGCTGGAGATGACCTTCACCTACAAGGTGAACGGGCAACTCCCGGTAATCGGCGGGCGGGTTCTGGTTCCATTTCGCACCTCGCGATTGCCCGGCGTGGTCACCGCCTTGCACGATCAACCTCCAAGCATGCAAGCCAGGACTGTCTTCTCGGTGCTCGATGCGGAACCGCTGATCGATTCCCGGCTGATGGAACTGGCACAGTGGATCTCCCATTACTACCTGGCGCCTATTGGAGAAGTCTTGCGCTCCATGCTGCCGCTGAAGGCTGAGATCAAGCGAGACTGGGCCTACAGCATCACCGATGCAGGCCTGAAGGCTTTGTATGAATCCGCGCAATCGGGCAATTCGGCGCGTTCGCAAAAGCCGGTCGCCGAGCAGATGATCGAATACCACGTCCTCGATCATCTTTCCCAAATAGACAATGCTCACGAGCAGAGCCTGCGCAGCGCTACGGGCGCCACTCGCGGCATCCTGCGCGGCTTGCAGAGCAAACGCTGGATCACCAGGCAAGACCTTTCATCGGCGCGCGACGCCCGGCGCACCATCAAGGTGGCGCATCTCACCTCCGCGGCTTCGGAGGTGCCGGTGCGCAAGCTCAATGCCAACCAGCAGACCATCATTTCCAAATTGGAAATGGCCGGCGGTAGCGCGCTGGTGGATGAATTGCGAGAGCTGGATGTGCCTCGCAGCACGCTGGAAACTCTGGTCCGCCGCGGTCTGGTGCGGATCGAAGACAGGCCCGCCGACTTTCAGGTCAGCAGCATGAAGGCGAGCTCGCACATCGCCCGCGAGCACCTCAATCCATCGCAACTCCAGGCGCTCGACACCATCGACGCGATCGTGCGCGAGAAGCGTTTTTCCGTGGCGCTGATGCATGGGGTTACAGGATCGGGGAAAACCGCCGTCTATCTCGCCGCCATGCAGGCAGTCCTCGATCAGGGCCGCTCGGCCATTCTGCTGGTCCCGGAGATCGGGCTAACCCCCGCCGCCGCCGCCAACCTTTATCGCATCTTTGGCGGCGCGGTCGCAATTCTGCATTCCGGGCTCAGCGACGCCGAACGCGCCGAACAGTGGCACCGAATCCATCGCGGGGACGCGCGCATCGTGGTAGGCACGCGCTCGGCGGTTTTCGCTCCGGTAAAAGATCTGGCGCTGCTGGTGATCGATGAGGAACACGACTCTTCTTACAAACAGGAGGAAAATCCGCGTTACAACGGGCGCGACGTGGCCGTGATGCGCGGCAAGCTGAGTGGGGCGGCAGTGGTGCTGGCTTCGGCGACTCCGTCGCTCGAGAGCTACCACAACGCGCGATCAGGAAAATATCAGCTCATTGAATTGCGCGAGCGCGTGCAGCAGAGGCCATTGCCCGAAGTCGAAGTCATCGACATGCGCGAGGAGTTCCACTCCACTGGCGAAGAACGCTCTTTCTCCCGCGCGCTGATCGAGCAAGTCCGCAAGCGGCTGGAATGGAAAGAGCAGGTGATGGTGCTGCTGAATCGGCGCGGATATTCTTCGGTCGTGCTCTGCCGTGCTTGCGGTGAAAAACTGCAATGCGTGAACTGCGCAGTCGCGCTCACCCACCATAAACCCGCGATCTCGGCGGCGGCGCTGGCGCAGCGCGTTCCCGCCGGACAGCGCATGGAGTGCCACTACTGCGCGTATCGCGCGTCAGTTCCGAAGGTCTGTCCCAAATGCGGAAGCGATTACCTGTTCTTCCTCGGCGCCGGCTCGGAAAAAATCGAAGAAGCCATGCAGGAGTCCTTTTCCGGCGCGCGCATCGGGCGTCTTGACCGCGACACCGTTCGCGGACGCCACGATTTCGAGCGCGTCCTCAATCAGCTTCACGCGGGAGAACTCGATCTGCTGGTGGGAACGCAGATGATCGCCAAAGGTCACGACATTCATGGAGTGACGCTGGTCGGAGTCGTGGGCGCGGACTTCGCGCTGGGAATGCCAGATTTCCGCGCCGCCGAGCGCACATTTCAACTTCTCACTCAGGTCGCCGGCCGCGCCGGACGCGGAGATGCGCCGGGAATGGTAATCCTGCAAACATATTTCCCGGAGCATTACGCGATTCAGTACGCCGCGCGCCACGATTACACAGGCTTTTTCGAGCAGGAGCTTCGCTATCGTCGCTGGATGCACTATCCCCCGTTTACCAGCGTGGCCAACGTCCTGCTGCGCAGCGACAAGCTTGACCTCGCGATGCGCTACGCCGGCATCGTCGGACGCTGGGTGGAACGAACGCGTCTGGAAAGCATTCGCATTATGGGACCGGCAGCCGCGCCGCTTTCAAGATTGAAGCGCGATTATCGCTATCACTTCATTCTGAAGTCCGCCAGCCGCGAGAAGCTGAACAGCACCCTGCGCACGTTGGTGGCCCATGCTACGCAGGAAGACGTTCCGCGTACGAACATTATTGTGGATGTGGATCCGCAGTCGTTGATGTAGGAGCCTCGAAGCCACGAAGCCGCGCAGCTTCGAAGCCGAAATAGAAATGAAAAATTGACAATGTCATTCTGCGCCCATCTTTTGGGCGAAGAACCTCGCGTGACGTCTCGGACGAGAATGCTGCAACTGGCTCTTTGACCGCGAAAAAATTGAGGAGCCGCGACACGGCAGTTCAGAACGAGATACCGCAGAAGATCTTTCGCGCAAAGAGCGCGCTCAGGATGACATTTCAAGAGAATTGCTCTTACCGCCAGGAGCTGCGCGGCTGATTCATCGCCACAAGTTCCACAGTCCTGCGCCGAGAAACGGCGCAGGGATCAGCGTTAGCACGAACATCACGAGCGCAAACACAGCCAGGAGTTTGCGTTTCATATCCAGCGGCGGATACTCCGGCACTGCGGGATGGCGCATGATGGTCATCAGCAACAGGGCTGCCCATACCAGCCAGCCCATCCAGAAGAAGATGCCCAAGGGGACCAGCGCCAGCACGGTTAAGCGCGAGATCATCTTGTGCGCGCGCGGCCACAGCGCATAGACGATATGGCCGCCATCGAGCTGCCCGCCGGGAAGTAAATTAAGCGATGTGGCGAACATTCCTACCCAGGCGGCAATTCCTACGGGAGAAAGATTAAGCTGGGAAAGAGAAGCCGCACCGTGCGCATGCAGCAGCTTCCAGCAGAGAGGAAAAATCAAGGGATAGCCAAGCGTCAGCAGGGAATCATTCGCGTTGGCCGGAGCGGGCTTGGAAAGCGCCAGCGCCAATAACAGCACTGGCACGGCAACGACGAACCCCGCAATCGGACCGGCGATGCCGATATCAAACAATGCGGCGCGAGTGCGGATCGGCGAGCGGATGCGAATGAACGCTCCCAAAGTTCCAATCAGAGTGGGCGCAGGCAGGAAGAACGGCAACGTCGCCCAAACGCGGTTGCGCTGCGCGTAAACAAAGTGTCCCATCTCGTGCGCCAGCAGAATGCCGAGCAGCGCCACGCTGAACGGCACTCCCAACAACAATCGGCTCGGCTGCTCCAGCGCCCATCGTAAGGGAAACAGGTCGGCATCGGAACGAAACTGCGGCAGTCCCAGATCGAAGTTGTACTGCAGGCGCGCGCCGACAATCAGGGTTGTAAACACCGTCGCGGCAAACAGCAGCAAATGCAGCCAGTATCTCCGTCGCAATGGATAAACGACATAAACATCCTGCGGCAGCGGAGAGGGTTCGAGGATTTCAGTCGGGAAGACAGGATCAGACATCGAGGGCAATACCCAAAATCCTATTGTCCCATCTCGCGGCGAGATCGGCTATGGAAGAACGGCGTTTCGGGTTTCGAGTTTCAAGTTTCGGGTCTCACCTGAAACTCGAAACCTGAAACTCGAAACGCAGTTTTCTACGGGAATCGGCTATTCGATTGACTGAAGTTCTTTGCCTGGCTTGAAGCGGACGGCTTTTCCTGGCGGGATGCTGACTTCCGCTCCGGTGCGCGGATTGCGACCGATGCCGGTCTTGCGCGGGCGCACGTTGAAAACGCCAAAGCCGCGCAGTTCGATGCGATCGCCCTGCGTGAGCGCCTTCTTCATGCTCTCAAAGACCGTCTCCACGGCCATTTCGGCCTTGGTCTTTGTAATCCCGGTCTTGGTCACGACTTCGTTGATGATGTCCAGTTTGATCACGATTGTCTCCCGCGAAGTCCCAGGGCGCTGGGGAATGAACGCAGATGCTAGAGGAGTGGTGGCGAGGTTGTCAATGTCGGCTTATGAGGGTTGTGCGCATCGCGCACATTCGCTCTGAGCGATTTCAACAGAAAAGGTGAGGTCAGACACGGTTCTCGCATTCGGATCGTTTATAGGGCATTCTTGAAACGATCCTCGATTCGAGACGAGTACGGCGGATCGGGTGATCGGGCCATCGGGTGATCGGGTGATTTAACTTCACCCGATGGCCTGATGATCCGATGACCCGATCTGCTACGGTGCTTCCGAGTGAACGTTCAAATGAAAACCCTCCATCTTCGCATTCGCCTCGAAGAAGCCGAGCCCACACATCCCGCAATTCTGCAGTGCGCGGAGATCATCAAGGCCGGCGGGCTCGTAGCGATCCCCACAGAAACGGTTTACGGACTCGCCGGGGATGCGCTGCGGCCGCTCGCGCTGGAACGAATCTTTGCCGCCAAAGAACGGCCGGCCTGGGACCCGCTGATCGTACACATCGCGGCGCTCTCGATGGTGTCGCAGGTCGCAACGGAGTTTCCGCCCCAGGCGCGCGATCTGGCCAAAGCGTTCTGGCCGGGACCGTTGACGATGCTATTAAAGAAGTCTGGCGCTGTGCCGCGAGAAGTCACTGCCGGACGCGATCTGGTCGCGGTGCGCTTTCCTGCGCATGTGGTGGCCAGAGATGTGATCACGGCCGCGGGCACTCCGCTGGCTGCGCCCAGCGCCAACCGCTTTGGCCGCACCAGCCCCACCACCGCCGAGCACGTGCTGCACGATCTCGACGGCCGCATCGATGCGGTGCTCGATGCCGGGCCAACCAATCTCGGCGTGGAGTCCACGGTGCTCGATCCGCTGCACACGCCGCCGCTGTTGCTGCGTCCGGGCGGCATCACCCGCGAGCAGATTGAAACCGTCATTGGCGCTGTGGAGTTGTATGTCGCCCCGCCAGACCAACCGCCCAAGGCGCTTGCCTCACCCGGCCTCGCGGGACGTCACTACGCGCCGGAAGCGCGCGTGGAAATCGTCGAGGGCGAGCGCGATGCGCTGCTCGCCGCTGCCCGCCAGCGCGCAGAGAAACAAGCCCAATCTGGGAATTACGTAGGAGTGCTCGCCCCGGAGGGCTGGCTCGATGAGTCGGTCTTAGCCGGCGGCGGTCTGGTGATCTTCGATTGGGGGAAGTGGGGCGACTGGACGCAACTCGCTCACAATCTTTTCTCCGGCTTGCGCTATCTGGATAAGCCCGGCGTCAGCGTGATCCTCGCGCCCCTGCCGCCTGCCGAGAGCCTTGGGCTGGCCTTGCGCGACCGGCTGTTGAAAGCTGCAAAGTAGAGCCAAACGCCGGGCGCATCTCTTGTTTGCAACCGGTCTAAGAACCAGACGCGGATTCCGCGGATGTAACGCGGATCTCGCGGATCGAATCGGATGAGAGTTATAGGATTAAGCTCGTGACCGCCACGCCAATTCCAGATGAGCACATTCCAGATTTATTGATCCGCGTCACATCCGCGGAATCCGCGTCTGGTTTGATGGAACGGGAGCTAGCCCACGAGCCCTCTCACCACGTCCACCGAACTCTTCAACGCCGAGTCCAGCGCACCGGGGTCCTTGCCGCCGGCTTCGGCCATATCGGGACGCCCGCCACCCGAGCCCCCAACTTTCTTTGCGACTTCGGCAATGATTTTGCCTGCCTGCACGCGTGTGGTGAGATCTTTGGTGACGCCGACGATCAGTGCAACCTTCCCGTCCTGCACCGAGCCCAGCACCACCACTCCGGAGCCGAGCTTGTTGCGCATGTTGTCCACCAGAGTGCGCATCTGGTTGCGTTCGAGATTATCGACGCGCTGGGCGAG
>JAICXB010000057.1 GCA_025980765.1 Terriglobales bacterium | reverse complement strand
TCTCGACTGCGAAACGTAAGTCGGGCATTCTGGTGAAGGTCCATTCCGCCTCCCGGATTGCTTTGGTTCGCACCTTCAGCTTCTCCGCTCAGGCTCGAATGGACTATTCACTTGTTGGGAACAACGTCCTGAAATCTCACATCTAAGCGCCAAAAGCTAGCAGCAGTAGCCAAGGAGCTATCTCTGAACGTCCGGGTCTTCTTTCACGACAAGTGTTTCGACGGCGCCGCATCGGCGGCGTTGTTCTCGCGTTTCTATTCCGAACGCATCCGCGATAACGCCAATTTCACCTTCTTTGGCCTGGTACATCGCGCCGGATCACTCTTCGATGAGCGCGATTTCACCGGGGACGAGAACGCGATCGTCGACTTCAAATATTCGCCATCACCGAAAATTACCTGGTGGTTTGACCATCATCAGAGCGCGTTTCTTACTCCGGAAGATCACGAACACTTCCTGCACAACCAGAGCAACAAGAAGTTCTACGATCCTGACTTCAAATCCTGCACGAAATTCCTGGCGACTATCGCCGAAAACCAGTTTGGATTCCATCCTGAGCCGGTTTCCGAACTCATCGAGTGGGCGGATATCGTCGATGGCGCGCAATATAAGGACGCGAAAACCGCAGTCGAGATGCGCGAACCGGCGATGAAACTGACGATGGTGATCGAATCCACGCAGGACAAAACATTCACAGCGCGTCTGATTCCGCTGCTCGCCCGAGAACCGCTCAAGAAAATCATCGAAAATCCGCTGGTTGCGCCGCTGATTCCGCCGCTGATGGAGCGCCACGAACGCTCCATCGACGTCATGCGCGAGCGCTCCGAATGCAAGCAGGGCACGATTTTCTTCAATGTGATGGACCACGAGCTCGAGGGTTACAACAAATTTGTGCCCTATTATCTGCATCCGGACTCAACTTATAGCGTCGGATTGAGCAAAAGTTCGTTTCGCACGAAGGTTTCCGTGGGCTCAAACCCATGGACGAGGATGCGTCCGCAGGACATGGTGAACCTCGCAGTGATCTGCGAACGCTACGGAGGCGGCGGACATGCGCGCGTAGGCGCAATTTCCTTCGAGCCGAACCAGGAAGAACGCGCCCTGGAAGCCGCGCAAGAGATAGTTTCGGAGCTACGCGCCAGCGTGGCGAAGACTAGCTGCTAGCTTCTGGCTGCTAGCTGCTAGCCAAAAGCAACATCAAAATCAAAAAACTCGAACGGATTTAACGGATTGGACGGATTGCTTTAGCCTCTGGTTATTCCACGCTTGAATAAAAAAATCCGTGCGATCCGTTGAATCCTCTCATCCGTTCGTGGTGTTGCTGTTGATTTTAGCCAGCAGCCAGCAGCTAGTAACCAGCAGCTATTTTCGCGATATACGTGCCCCAGTTGGCCAGCAGCGTTCTCGCGCCGGACGGAATGAACTCCACCGCACTCCAAATCGCGCCATTTGCATCGACGGTTGCCGCGGAATAATCGCCCGATCGGCCCGATCCCGAGCCGCCGAAGAAGTCGTAACCGCTGAAGCCATCCTGCGCAGACGCTCCCGCAGCCACGATTTGCACTTCGCCAGCGCCTTTTTCGCCGATCAGTGTGAACGCTGCGCTGGGGAAATAATCGGCTCCGGCGACGGTAAATGCGACTGCAGCATTGCCGTTTTCGTGCGCGGCGATCGCAGGATACAGAAGATCGTTGCCGCTCACTGCCACATAGCCCTGGCGCAGGACTTGCGCTGTCAGCGTTCCTGCGGCCCCAAGTGTCGGTTTAATCGCGAAATACGCAATGCCGGCGTGTGGACTGGGGTCTTTCGGGAATGCAACCATCGTGGTTAAAGCCGACCATAGCGTGCCACCAGCAAAGAATGTCTGCTGCAAACGCTGGTCGTTGGTCTCAATTCGCTGGCTTTTTTCGCCGGTCAGGCTTCCCAATTCCGTCTCGCCAACTTTCTGCAGCGCGTCTGGAGGCATGCCGAAAGACTCGGTTTTCACAATCACCGAATGCAACTTAGGGGCTGGAGACGCATCATTCAGCGACTCTGTGTTGCTCATGGCCCACACGGCGACGCGATTGTCGAGCACATTGCGGATGTCGGCGATGCTCATCATGTACTCCACGCCGGCGGAAGGCTCATTTTCCGCGCTCGCCAAACCCCCAAACGACGGCTGAATGCTGAACGCCAGGCCTCCGGCAACGTGCGGGGAGTTCCAATGTGCTACTGCTGGAGCCGCGCCACTGGCCAGCAATTGCTTGGAAATTGCATAGATCTGCGCTCCGGCAAAGCCTTCCCGCAGACTGAAAGCGTTGGTCGAGATGAAAAATCCGTACGCATCTGCGCCAATCAGAGGCTGATCGGCGAAGCACGGACAGCCTTCGCGACCGTCGTTGGTGGTATCAATGCTGTAGATTCGCCAGTCTCCGGTGGGATCGTTGCTCTGCGAAACCGCAATCAGAATGCGCGTGGGCGCGGCAAACTGGCCCGATTTCGCGTCGGTTGCGACCGCGGCAACGGTCAGGAACCAGCGTTGTAACTGGGCGTCATAGTAAGCGCGAGGATCGCTGGTGAGGTCTCCATAAGCTCCAGTGTTGCGATTGACCTCAGGTTTGAGGTGC
Source organism: Terriglobales bacterium (assembly GCA_025980765.1). Classification (GTDB taxonomy): domain Bacteria; phylum Acidobacteriota; class Terriglobia; order Terriglobales; family Acidobacteriaceae; genus Gp1-AA112. Next base: position 10,942 of record JAICXB010000057.1, on the reverse strand, counting down.
AGAAACTGGTTTAACGCGGTCGGGCCCTGGCGCAATGTCCCCGATTCGTCGTAAATTGCCAGCGCTGCATTCACGGTTTGCAGCACAAATCCATTGCCGACGGCCAATCCCTGGTCAGGAGGCTCGGTGCTGAACTGCGTATTTGCGTATGTTTCAGTGCCGGCAAGGCGCTGATCGCGATGCGTGAGCCCGGCAAATCCAGTCGCGATTCCACCTGCGGCCGGCCGAATTTGCTGCGCGGAAGCGGCAGGTATGAAGGGAATTTGCGCGCTCACCGGCCCAGAACGTGTGCCGGCAAGCTCGGCATCGTTCTCGGGATGCGGAGTTATGCGCAAATCATCGTAGACAATGCCAGTCGAAGGCTTGGAATCAAGGCGCGAAGTGCCAACATATTCCAAAGTTTCCCGCGTTTGTGCCAGCGCTGACGGCAAAACCACGCAAAATAATGCGCAGACCATAAAAATGGCAGCGCCAAATCGGGTTTTAAGATGGAATCGCAGATCGGAACCTGGCGCCGCAAGCAGCAGCCGCACTGTTTTTTGAATGCTATTGGGGATTCGGGGGATGGCGCAAGATGAATGAAGTAATCGGGTAATGAAAAACTGGGTAAATTTGAGCAGCTCTCTGCTATGCCGGTGTTAAGGTTTTCAATTGCTCAATTACCAAATTACCCAATTACTCAATGTCGCAAATGCCTCTCAAGCCAGCAAAATCCGCTCGCAGCATCGCCCTTACCTCGGTTGCGCAGTGGCAAGAGGGCGCTATTACTCGCAATCAGGACTATTTGGCGGTAGAAGAACCGCTGGAAATCCGCATCGGAGACGCTCCAATCAGCGTCACTATGCGCACTCCGGGGCACGATTTAGAGCTCGCAGTAGGCTTTTTGCTCACCGAAGGCCTTATTGTTCAACGATCTGAGCTGAAAAACCTCAGCGAAATTCAGGGAGTTGAGGCAGCAAACAGCGTCTCTTTAGAGCTTGTTAGCAACGAAAGCGCGGCCATTGAGGGCCTAAAGAGGAACTTTTATGCGGCTTCAAGCTGCGGAATCTGCGGCAAAGCGAGCATCGAAGCAGTCAGAATACGCGGCATTAAATCTCCAAACCCCGACTTCCGCGTCACCGGAGATTTCCTCTGCAGCCTTCCTGAGCGCCTGCGCGAGTCGCAAGCCGTCTTCGGACGCACCGGAGGCCTGCATGCCGCCGCCTTATTTACCTCGTCAGGCGAGCTGTTGGTGTTGCGCGAAGACATCGGACGCCACAATGCCGTCGATAAAGTCGCCGGATGGGCGCTGATGCAGGACCGAATTCCGCTCTCGGAATGCGTGCTGATGGTCAGCGGACGCGGCGGCTTCGAGATCATCCAAAAATCCCTGGTCGCAGGCATTCCCATTTTGGCATCAGTTTCCGCGCCCTCCAGCCTCGCCGTGCAGATGGCCCGCGAGCTGGGAATGACGCTGGTGGGCTTTCTGCGCGGCCGGCGCTTCGTGATCTATTCCGGGGAACAACGGATTACCCGGGGTTAACACGGAGATAAAAGGCAAACACAAGGTCACAGCTCCGTGACTTTCTCTTATTCCCTCGTGACCTTCGTGTTAACTCCCGGCAAAGCCAAATTCTGGTCCAGGCGGATGTGCATGCCTGTGCCTTGCGGCAGCTCCACGTCTTTGCCTTTGGTCGCGAGGATGTAACCGCCGCCGGCGAGCGCTCCGATGGCCAGGCCTTTGAGCGGGCCGCCGAGAATGAATCCGGCGATCGTTCCAATTCCCGCGCCCACGCCTACTCCTTTTGCCGCGGTGCCGGCGCTGGTGCCAGACTGCACTTCGCCTTCAGAGTTCACCGAGCCGTTGCCGCCGCTCTGATGCACGGTCAGCAGCGTTGCCGAAATGGGAAAGCTGCGGCCATTCGGCAGGGTGACGCTGTCGAAACGCAGGTTCAGCTTGCCGCGTCCGCGGAGCTGCGGCAGGGTTTTTCCTTCTTCCGACTCAGTGACTTGTCCATTAATGTGCGTGCCCACCGGCAGCACAATGTGATCGTCAGGATCGCGCACTGGGTCGGAAACGGTAGCGGAGAAGCGCTGCCCAGGTTGGGAATTCTTAGTGGACAGCTCGCTATCCAGCGTGGCATCAATCTCGGTGCCGGACGGAATGGAATTTGAGCCCGTTGCGGGGCGCTCGCGATGGCTCAACTGCGGTCCGTTGCCGGATTGAAGCACTGCGCCGGTTGAGAATCCGGCGGCAGGCTGATCGTAGAGCGCCTGCGCTCCAGTAGACACGGTGCGGAAGCTGCCGGTCTGCGTCGGCGCTCCGTCGAATTGGAAGTAATACGTTGTGTTCGGCTTCAGGTCAGACAAGTGAATGCGGTGCTCGGTAGCATCTTTGAAGTTTCCGGCGGTGTACAGCAAGTTGTTGCGGTCGGGTCCGTAATAAAGCGTGTTGTTGGCGGGAACATTCGTCGCCCACGAGATCACGGCGGAGATGTCATCGACGTACTGAATCGTGGGACCGCGAGTTACACTCACCTTCCCAAAGTCGGGCGTCTGCGAATCTGTCTGCGCGTTCTGGACCGGCTGCTCCGAGGGCTTATACGGAGGCTGATTGCGCATTGGCGTGCCGCCCGCGACTACTGTCTGAAAACTATTCAGCGCGGGCCCGCCAGCTTCACCGTTTTGTCCAGTGCCATTATCCACGCGGAAGTAGTACATCGTGTTTGGTTGCAGGTTGCGCAGGTCCACCTGATGCCGCGTGCTCAGCGATTTTCCGTCTTCCGCCACCTGGTTCAGATTGCTGGAAGTTTTTCCGTAGAAGATGCGGCTTTCTGAAGGCTGATCGCTGGTCCAGGTAATCACCGCAAATTCGTCATCGGCATACTGGATCGTCGGTCCTTGAACGACGTTGATCGCCGTCGCCGGCTGATGCTGGTCCGGAGGGGCATCAGAACTGGGCTGCGGATTTTGCGCGGTAGATGCGACGCATAGCAGAAAAAAAGAAGCAACCAGCAGGCCGACGGGTTTTGCGAAATTCATTGAGCACATCTCCTTAATGGAAACGAATACCGTTTTTCATTTTGACGCATCGACGGTCGGTGCGTAATCGGGTGCACCACGTAGGATACGGAGAAAACACTCGGGTGATCGGGCCATCGGGTCATCGGGTGATCTTTTTCACTTCACCCGATGGCCCGATCACCCGATGACCCGATCTGTTAGGCATTTGTCCTCAGCATCTGCTCCGCATGTTTCACCGAAGTCTCCGTCAGCTTCGCTCCGCTTAGCATGCGGGCTACTTCCTCCGCGCGGTCTTTGCCTTCGAGGGCGCGAATGCTGGTGCGGGTGCGTCCCTGGGACTCGCATTTTTCGATCAGCAGATGATGGTCGGCGAACGATGCGATCTGCGGCAGATGCGTTACGCAGAGCACCTGATGATGCGCTCCCAGGGACTTCAGCTTGCGCCCCACCGATTCAGCGGCGCGTCCGCCGATTCCAGTGTCGATCTCGTCGAACACCAGGGTTCGCTGCGAACTCGAGCGTCGTGATTTTCCGTTGCCGTTGCTCGTGCTCTTGCCGCATTCCACGCTGGTCTTAAGCGCCAACATTACACGCGAGAGTTCTCCGCCTGAGGCGATGTCCTCAATGGGACTGAGCGGTTCGCCGGGGTTGGTGGCGATGAGGTACACCACGCTATCGATTCCGGCAGGCGACCAGCCGGCTTCGTCCTCGGAAGAATCCACCTGGACATGGAAGCCGGCCTTCATCGCCAGTTCATTGATCTCGCTCTCGGCCAGCTTTTCGAGCTTTCGTGCGGCTGCGGCGCGAGCCCGCGAGATTGCCCGCGCTTCCGACAAGTACTGCTGCGCCGCATTGGCGGCTTCGCTCCGCAGCTTGCGCAAGATTTCGTCGCGATTCTCGACTTCGTTCAACTTCTGCGCGAGGTCCTCGCCAAAGGCGATAATCTCTTCCGCGCTGCTGCCGTACTTGCGTTTCAGGCGATCGATCACGGCCAGCCGTTCTTCCACTTCGGCGAGACGCTCGGGCGAAGCATCGATGCAGTCGGCATAGTCGCGGGCCATGGCGCTGATGTCTTCAATTTCGGCGCGCGCCGAATCGAGCCGTTTGCTCGATTCGGCAAACTGCGGATCGAAGCGTGCCAGCTCTTCCAAATGCCGGCCGGCGGCGCGAAGCGTGCTGACCGCCGATCCCGCCGATTCGTAGAGCAGATCATGCGCGCTCATGGCCGCCGAATACAGCTTTTCCGAGTTCATCAGCACGCGACGCTCGGTTTCCAGCCGCTGATCTTCCTGCGGCTGCAGGCGGGCGGAGTCGATCTCTTTCTTCTGAAAACTCCAGAGATCGACCAGACGCAAGCGGTCTTGCTCGCTGTGCTCAAGCTCAGCAATGCGCGCGCGCAGGTCGCGCCAACATTCATACGCGGCGGAAAGCGCCTCGAGATGCACCCCGGCAAAGCTGTCGAGCAAGTGCAAACGCGCCGGGGGATCGAAGGCCAACACCGTCTCGTTCTGCGCATGGATGGCCACCAACTCCGGCGCAAGCTGCTTCAGTACAGCGACGGTCGCAGGCTGATTGTTGATCCAAACCCGGCTCTTGCCGGCAGCGGCGATTTCGCGTTTGAGGATCAGCTGTTCAGCGGCGCTTTCCAGTCCGTTCTCGTCCAGGATCTTATCGATGGATTTGCGGTCGTTGTGAAACACACAGGAGATGGTCGCTTTTTCCGCGCCACGGCGCACCACATCGGCAGAGGCCTTTTCGCCCATCAGCAGCGCCAGAGCGTCGATGAGGATGGATTTTCCCGCGCCGGTTTCGCCCGTCAGCAGATTCAACCCGGCGCCGAACTCAACGGCCACATGGTCGATGACGGCGTAATTCTCGACGCGAAGTTCGATCAGCAAGATGGGTGAAGAATAGCGTCATTCCGGTGCATCGGCAATTGATTTCACCACGGAGGCAAGGAGGAGATGGAGGAAGCGAAAACAAGACGCGGATTACGCGGATGAGACGCGGATCAGGACCTAAGAATCTGAAAATCTGTCATGCTTCGCCTTCGATTTCATTTCCACCGCGAGATCCGCGTCCCATCCGCGAAATCCGCGTCGGGTTCTTTCTTCTTCTCCAGACCTCGGTGCTTAGAACTGAGGCGAGTTACTTACCCGGTTCTAGGTGCGAAAAGCGCTGCACACTCTTTGCCTCGCGAGTAGCAGTTTGCTACCTTTAACAGAAGATGCCGACGTATTTTCCCTCCCTCTTAGCAGTGTTTGCCACGGAAGTCGGAAACCTCGTTGCCCAGACCGGCCCAGTCGCAAAGATCGTCCTGGTAATTCTTCTGTTCTTCAGCATCCTTTCCTGGGCGATTATTCTGGCGAAGTGGTCGAAGTTCCGCCGCATGCGGGCGCAGAGTGGACGTTTCGTGCGCGCCTTCCGCAAAGCCAATGGCCGGTTGCAGGACGTGTCCGCGGTGTCCGAGCAGTTCAAGCCGAGTCCGCTGGTCGGGGTCTTTGAAAGCGGGTATGACGAATATCGGCGACAGAGCGGCGGAGTGGGCGCTCCGCGCAGCCTGGTTGCCGTGCAGCGCGCCACCCAGATTGCCGCGTCGGAAGAGATGACGCAGATGGAAGCCCGGCTGCCCTGGCTGGCCACTACGGGCGCGGTCACTCCGTTCATCGGGCTTTTCGGAACGGTGTGGGGAATCATTGACGCCTTCCAAGGCCTGGGAAATGCCGGCGCCGCGACGTTGCGGGCAGTCGCCCCGGGAATTTCCGAAGCGCTCATCACCACCGCCGCAGGCCTGTTCGCCGCGATTCCGGCGGTGATCGCCTACAACCAGTACATGCAGCAAATACGCGAGTTCGGCGCGCGCATGGACGATTTCGGCCTGGAACTGCTGAACATCGTCGAAAGGCCGGTCACGCAGCCCGCAAGAGTGAGGGAAAGCGTCGTTCTGGAAGAAAGGTAACGATGGTAAGGCGTTTCTATAGGAGCGTTTCAGGAAAGGCGTTTCAAAGTCAAAACCAACGTGTCGTATTTCCGGTTGAAACGCCCTTTTTGAAACGCTTTTCCTGAAACGGTTCACCTGAAACGCTTCATCGGTTTCTATGGCTTTCACGAATAAACAGGGTCGCACGCAGTCATCGCTCTCCGACATCAACATCACGCCGTTCGTCGATGTTGTGCTGGTGCTGCTGATCATCTTCATGCTGACTGCGCCGATTATCCAGTCGGGAATTGAGGTTTCGGTACCGCACACGCGGACGGTGAACCAGATCACCGAGCCGCGGCTGGTGCTCACCATCGATCGCGACCAGCGCGTTTTCCTGGGCAGCGATCCCATCAACATCAACGCCATTGCTGACACACTGCACGCCAAAGTGAAGGACCCCGAGCACCAGGCGATTTATCTGCGCGCCGACGAGGATGTGCCGTTCGGCGCATTTGCCTCGCTGATGGACGCGGTGAAGCAATCGGGCATCACCAACGTAAGCATTGTGACGGAGCCGATCCAAACCAAGCATGTCGCGCACTGACATCTTCGAAGCGCGCGAACCCTGGGGCGGTCCGCTGACCGCTTCGGTGATTTTCCATGCCGCGATCTTCGGCTTGATCGTTGGGTACGCCGCGTGGATGGGATTCTCCGGCAACCAATGGGGAGGCGACAGCTTCGGGGGCGGAGCGATTGCGGTCACGCTCACCAGCGCGCCGGCGATTCCGCTACCACGAGAGACGCCGACCCAGAACATCGTTGCCAACGAGTCGACGGGAATCACCAAATCGGAGCCCAAAGAACTGCCCAAACCGGAGCCCAAGGCCATCGAAATTCCCGAAACGGTAAAAGCCAAGCCCAAGCCAAAAGAGCGTCCGCACCCGACGACGGAGAAGAAGCCGCAACCGGTGCAGCAGGCGACCAACGTTGTGCCCTTCGGCCAGAACGGGCAGGTACGGCAGAACTACGCAACTTTCAACACGCAGGCGGGTACTGGAGCAGTAAGCCTCAGCGGAGGCGGCGATTTCGGCAATCGCTACCAGTGGTATGTCGACAACGTGCGCCGGGTTGTGTCGCAGAACTGGCTGATGTACGAGGTGGACCCGCATACCACGCCAAACGAACGCGTGTACCTGACCTTTGACATTAACCGCAACGGGCAGCCAATGAACGTAAGGATCGAGCGTTCCAGCGGGATTCCGTCGCTGGACAGTTCGGCGGTGCGCGCGCTGCAGAGGATAGACACATTTGGGCCACTGCCGCCGGATTACCGCGGCAGCAGCGTGGGCGCGGAGTTTTATTTCGATTACAGCCCGGTGCATCGGTGAGGGCAGAGAGACTGAAGTGTCTCTGTTTAGATCTGTCATTCTGAGCCCCTCTTTTGGGCGAAGAATCTCCTGCAATCTGTCGAACTGAGTTGCAGTTTCTTGGCTCCTCAACCGGATTATTTGGTGGAAGAGCCGCGACGCAGCAGTTGAGATTGGCGAATCGCAGGAGGTCCTTCGCCCGCCTCCGGCGGACTCAGGATGACATTTGTAAGAGTCGTGTGCTGGCAGCGTGAACTGGGTCTTGAATAACTACAGAATCATGAGAACCATTCGCAATTACGTTATCGTCATATTCGCTCTCGCAATTTCAATGGTCGCGCAGAACGATCGCTTTTCCACCGGCACCAATCTCGGGGTGGAGAAAGTCCGCATCGCGGTGGCCGACTTCAAGGCAACTTCCAAAGATCCCAACACCCCCGTCGATCCCAATACGCCGGTTCTGCAGAACGTTTTCAACCAGGTGCTGTACTCGGACCTGCAGAATGCCGGCATCTTTGATGTGATTTCCAAGAGCTTCAATCCGCTGGAGGCGCCCGGCAGTCCGCAGGACGTGAAGCTGGATGCCTGGGCGAATCCGCCGACCAGCGCGGCCATGCTTGCGTTCGGCAATCTCGGGGTCACCGGAAATCAGCTTGCCGTCTTCGGCTGGCTGTATGACGTGAAGAACAACGTCTCGCCGCAGGTGCTGGGCAAGCAGTATCGCGAAGACGCTACGCAGGACAACGCGCGGCTGATCGCGCATCGCTTTGCCGACGAGATCATCTTCCGGCTCGGCGGCGGCATTCCCGGAATTGCCGAGAGCAAAATCTATTTCGTCAACAAACAGGGCAAGAACGGGAACAAGCGCATCTGGATGATGGACTACGACGGCTACGGAGACCATGCCATTGCCATGAACATCCCGGCCAGCGCCATCGCGCTTTCCCCGCGCGTTTCCCCGGACAACTCACGCGTTGCCTTCGTGGAGATGAGCGACAAGGGCGTACAGCTCAAGATGTTTTCTTTCGATTTGAATCGCCTGGTGGCGTTTCCCAGAATGGGAGGGACGAACCTGTCTCCAGCGTGGTCGCCAGACGGGTTGAAGCTGGCCTTCTCTTCCTCCCGCAGCGGCGATCCTGAAATTTACGTAGCCAGCTCCGATGGCGGAGAGGTCAAGCGCATCACCGACGCCAAAGGTCCGGACGTGTCGCCGGTATGGAATCCCAAAACGGGAGCGGAGATCGCGTGGGTGAGCGGGCGCACCGGCCTGCCGCAGATCTACACTATGGCGTCGGACGGAACGAATCCGCAGCGCATGACCGATACCGGGTACGCAGTATCGCCAACGTGGTCGCCCAACGGGCAGTTTCTGGCCTTTGCCTGGACGCGCAGATATGGCCCCGGCGTCCCCGGCAGCCAGGACATTTATATAATGGACGTGGCCAGCAAACAGTGGGTGCAGTTGACGCACGATGCCGGCAATAATGACTTTCCTTCGTGGTCGCCGGACGGACGTCACCTCGTCTTTCAATCCAATCGTACCGGCTCGACGGAAATCTGGACCATGCTGGCCGATGGCACCCAGCAGCATCAGCTAACTCACGACGGACAAAACAGCCAGCCGAATTGGAGCTGGAAGTGAGCCAATGGGCCACGGAAGCATGAGATTAAGAATCGGGTGATCGGGCCATCGGGTGATCGGGCGATCTGATTTCACTTCGCCCGATGACCCGATCACCCGATGACCCGATTCTCAGGGCCCCACGTATTTATTTTCGGAGGAGAGAGTGAGACAAAAAACAGCTCGACGCGCGATGCACATCGCTGTCCTTTCGGTTCTAATGATTGTTGCAGGATGCGGGAAGAAGAAGCCGGCCGCGCCGCCTCCACCACCCCCCCCACCGCCACCGGCGCCGACTGCATCCATTTCCGCCAACCCGGCGACCATCAACGCCGGACAGAGCACGCAGCTGAGTTGGCAGACCGAGAACGCGACCGACGTCGCCATCGATGGTATCGGCAAAGTCCAGGCCAGCGGGTCGCAGACGGTGAGTCCGACCGATTCGATTACCTATCGGCTCACTGCCACAGGTCCGGGCGGATCGCAGGAAGCAACAACGCGCGTAACCGTGAACCGTCCCGCTCCAGTCGAGCAGCAGGCGCCGCCACCGTCGATGACGGACCAGGAGCTGTTTAATCAGAACGTGAAAGACGCGTTCTTTGACTATGACAGCTATGGCATTCGCCCGGCCGACGCGCAGCAATTGCAGGCTGATGCGCAGTTCTTGAACCAGCATCCGAACTGGAAGCTCCTGATCGAAGGCCACTGCGACGAGCGCGGCTCAACCGAGTACAACATGGCACTGGGCGATAGCCGCGCGCAGGCGGCCAAGCAGGCGTTGGTGGCCGCCGGCGTAAACGCCAGCCGCATCAACACCACCAGCTTCGGGAAAGAAAAGCCGTTCTGCACCGAGTCAAACGAGCAGTGCTGGCAACAGAACCGCCGCGCGCACATGGTGCTGGCGCAGTAAACATTTGCTGGACGTTATGGACTAAGTGGACGTTGTGGACTTTAAGTCCGCCAAGTCCATAACGTCCATCACGTCCACGAGCAAACGAGAGAAAAGATGAAACGAGCAATTCACTTCACTATCGCGGGGTTGCTGGCCATTGGGCTGGCCGCCACTCCGCGCAGCTTCGCCGCCAACAAAGACATCGTGCAACTGCAAACGCAGGTGCAGCAGTTGCAGGACGCAATTGCGCGCCTGCAGCAGACCAACGACGAGCGCTTCGGCGCGATGCGCAGTCTGCTGGAGCAAAATACCGACACCATCAATCGCGTGGCCAATAGCCTGGACGCAATCTCGCACTCGGTGCAGGCGCAGAGCGCGGACCAGGGAGGTAAGGTCGACCAGGTATCGGCGCAAGTGCAGTCGCTGCACGATTCGGTGGATGAGCTGAAGGCGCGCCTGGCCAAAGTCAGCAAGCAGCTCGACGATATGGCCGCCGCGCAGCAGAACCTGCAGTCCGCTCCGCAGGGGACGCAGCCCGGACAACCCGGCGCGCCGCAGCAGCGACAAGCGCAGGCGCCGCCGCCCGACGTGCTCTACAACAACGCGCTCAGTGACTATAACGGCGGCAAATATCAGCTCGCCACGCAGGAGTTCGGCGATTACATCAAGTACTACGGCAACACCGATCTGGCAGGGAACGCGCAGTACTACCTGGCGGACATCGAATATCGGCAGGGGAATTATCAGCAGGCTGTCCAGGACTATGACAAGGTGCTGGAGCAATACCCCAGCGGCAACAAAGCGGCGGCCGCGCAATTGAAGAAGGGCTACGCGCTGCTCTCGCTCGATCAGCGCGACGCCGGAGTAAAGGAATTACGGGCGCTGATCGCGCGCTATCCGAAGTCGCTTGAAGCGCAACAGGCGCGTGACCGCCTGCGCACTATGGGGGCCGCAACCACGGCCTCCAAACCCTCGCCTTCGCGCCGGCGATAGTGCTGGTCAGCGATCAGTATTCAGTCCTCAGCATCAGAATCATAGTTACAAATTGGTGCAGTTTCGCCGTAGCTGTACTCTGCCGAAACTAGGGTGGAAGCCCCCGCATTCATGCGGGGGAAGCTGCGCTTTAGCGCAGCGGG
>JAICXB010000005.1 GCA_025980765.1 Terriglobales bacterium | reverse complement strand
GCGAACCCGTAAAATGGTACGCCGGGAACAGGACTAAGTTACCGGAAAAGGGCCGCTACCAAGCGGCCCTTTTCACCATCTTGGACAAGAAGTTTTTCCAGACCTACTTTGTAAGCCGGGCCGCGGCATCGCGGAACGGCAGGGCCGAACCTGATGTTGGGAACAAATCTTGCGACGGCTTGCTACGCCGACTAAGGGGAAGCATCCGGGTAATTCGCAGGAGAGAACGGGGGCTTTTCCAATGGAATTCCAGGACAGGCTGTTAAAGTGTGTGGACTGCGGTTCGGAGTTCTTGTTCACAGCCGGTGAACAACTCTTCTTCCACGACAAACAATTCAAGAATGAGCCTAAGCGCTGCAAGCCTTGCAAGACCAAGCGCGCAGCTGCAGTAGGCGCAAATCCTACCTCGAATTATCAAAAAGTCGAGACCCGCACAACCTGTTCCGGCTGCGGCAAGGACACCACGGTTCCGTTCAAGCCAACGCAGGGACGCCCGGTCTTCTGCCGCGAGTGCTTCCAGCAACGTCGCGCTGCAGGAGCCACAGCGTAAGGGCAAAACCTCTACCATGAGCACGGATCACACGGATTTACCTTTGGTGTGATTGATATTTGATCCGTGCGATCCGTGGGCATCTGCTGGTATGACCTTAATTTTGCTTGTCCCCGAAAATACAAAACCCGCCATTTCGGCGGGTCCTTTGCATCCAATTCCGGAAAACTACACGTGTTTGGCTACGGCGCTGCGGCTTTCAAAGCCCTGACTCGCGGATTTTTTTTTAGGGGTTCCACTATTGGCATGCCGTTCCTGGCGTCTATCTTCGTGCGAGATCAGCAACGCTTCGATCTGTCGAAGCAGATCATTGGTGTTCATTGGCTTCACCAGCATCGAATCAGCGCCCTCTTCCTTCCAGTCGCTGCCTAAGAGCGGGAAGGCGGTGAGGATGGCGACAGCAGGATCGTAGTCCTGCTTTTTGGCTTCGCGGATTACTTCGTAGCCGGCGGTTTCGCTCTCCATACGCATGTCGGTGATCACCATGTGATACACCCCATCCGGGAGCTTGCCTTTGGCTTCTTTGGCTGAGGCGGCGGTTTCCACCTCGAATCCGTTGATTTCCAGGATCGCTTTCAGGGTAAGAAGAATAGCGAGTTCGTCATCAACCAGCAGGATGCGCCGTTTCATCGAAGACTCCAGGGGAAGTTCAGCCGGCCAATCGACCGGGCAATTCAGAGATGCAGTCCAGAGAAGCTGAGATGCGCCTAACCATGAAGTGAGTTGTTAGACTATCTCGAGCCACACTCAACCTCGAGCCACACTCAACAACCGTTATGATAACACCGTGAGCGGTTACTACATTGAGAACTTCGGATGTCGTGCTGCGCAGGCAGATGGCTCGGCCATCGAGCGCCAACTCTCCAGTATGGGAATGCGGCGCGTCAGGGACGCGGAACAAGCCCAGCTGGTGGTTCTCAACACCTGCACAGTTACATCCGCCGCCGATCACGATGCTCGCGCCGCGGTTCGCCGCATTCGGCGCCGCCAACCCCAAGCCAGGATTCTGGTTACGGGATGCTATGCGCAGCGCGCTCCTGCGGAAATCGCTCAACTCGACGGAGTTACATGGGTGGTCGGCAATTCGCACAAACACCGCATCGCGGAGATAGTTTCTGCTGAATTTACGGCTCTCAACCCAGCGTCCGGGCGCGATTTGAACCACGCCCCCGGATTCGTTCCTCTGAAGAATATTTCCGGGCCTACGCAAGTTTCTTCGTCTCTCTACGTGAGCGACATCTTTGCGCATACCGAGCTCGTCGCAGCTCCCGTGTTCGATGCAATGGAACGGACGCGTCCCAATTTGAAGGTGCAGGACGGGTGTAATAATCGCTGCTCGTTCTGCGTGATTCCCTCAGTGCGTGGGCAGAGCCGGTCATTGCCTCTCGCTGCGGTGTTGCATGAAATCACGGAGCTCGAGCGTGCGGGATATCGGGAAATCGTTATCTCCGGGATCAATCTGGGCCGCTGGGGCCGAGATTTTGGCAAGCAGAACAATTTTGTTGACCTGCTGCGCGCAATTCTGGAGCACACCAGCATCGAGAAGCTGCGCCTCAGCTCCATCGAGCCCATGGACTGGAGCGATGATCTGATTCACCTCGTCGCTTCGTCACCCCGCATCGCCAAGCACGTGCACATGCCGCTGCAGTCCGGCAGCGACCGTGTGCTGCGCAACATGCATCGCAAATACCGTCCCTGGCATTACGCGGAAAAAATCGAAAAAATTCACACACTGATTCCCGACGCAGCCTTTGGCGCCGATGTTATGGTTGGCTTCCCCGGCGAGAGCGATGAGTTATTCGAAGAATCCCGCAGCTTTATCGCCGATCTGCCGTTCACGTATCTCCACGTGTTTACATACTCGCCGCGTCCGGGCACCCCGGCAGCTTCCTCTCCCGAGCAGGTTCCACTTACTATTGCCCGCGAACGCAATCGAATTCTGCGCGAACTCGCAGCCGAAAAGAACCTGCAATTTCGCAAAGGCTTTGTCGGAAAGACGGTTGAAGCGATCACGCTAGCTTCGCAAGAACACGGATCCACATCCACGCTCACCGACAATTTCCTGAAGCTCCAAATAGAGGGCGAGCATGCCCCAAATAAGTGGATCAGGGTACTTGTTAGTTCCGCGACCGAGCAGGGACTTTCAGGTCATCGGACCATCGTAGCTGACGCGGTGAAGTAAGAAATCACCCGGTCATCCGATCACGAAAACACGAATGGGCAAGCCCGCCGAGCACGAAATCGCTCGCTGAACTCGTGCTATACTCGCGGCTGAGTCACCCTGAGGGCCAACCCCTCGTTTTCCCCGGAGGAATCTATCGATAAGCGTTTTATCCGCATCAATGACCGCATTCGCGCCCGCGAAATCCGAGTAATCGGAGACGACGGTTCCCAGGTTGGCATCATGCCACCCTACGAAGCACTCAAGCTAGCCAGAGAAAAAGGCCTTGATTTGGTGGAGATTTCTCCCACCGCGAACCCGCCTGTCTGCCGCATTCAGGATTATGGCAAGTTCCTTTACGAGAAAGAGAAGCAGGAGCGCGCTGCCAAGAAGAACCAGAAGGTCATCACCATCAAGGAAGTTAAGTTCCGCATCAACGTGGACGAGCACGACTACGAGTTCAAGAAAAACCACGTGCTGCGCTTCCTGGAACAGGGCGACAAGGTCAAGGCGACAATCTTTTTCCGGGGACGCGAAATGACGCATACCAATCTCGGACGCCAGGTGCTGGAACGCCTGCTGCGCGAGGTGGGAGATAAAGCTGTCGTGGAGTTCCGTCCGCGGATGGAAGGCAACACCCTGCATGCAATCCTGGCTCCGCCAAAGAAGGTGGAAACCAAGAAGCAGCCTGCGCCACCCAGACCACAGCAGGGCAATCCTCCGCCGGCCGCACAGCAAGCGTGAGTCCATCAGGAGATTTCGCAATCGGGTGATTGTTTGTCTCGGCGCTTGCAAACACCGCCGGACTGTGGCCGGAACTCCACTTCATCGCTTATACTTGAGTGAGCGATAATTGTCGTTCCGCGATTTTGTTTTTAAATCACGAAATCGCGAAATCACCAGATCACGAAATCAATACTCATGCCAAAACTGAAGACCCATAAAGGCGCTGCAAAGCGCTTCAAGAAGACGGCCAGTGGCCGCGTGAAGCGCGGACACGCGTTTATGCGCCACATCCTCACCTCGAAGTCGAAGAAGAGCAAGCGGCGTCTCGACCTGGACACTATGGTGGACAAGGCCGATGAAGCCAAAGTCAAGCGCATGATTCCCTATTAGGGAATTGCGCAACCCCGTTGATCATTTTCGATCTCAGATGAGCGCCAAGCTTGTCCGGGGCCAACCAAGCGTGTGAAGAGGTACAAATCCTACCTCCAGCCGCGAAGCCGTCGAAAGGCGGCGAAAAGTACCGCCTGCGGTAGCGGGCGGGTCACAAAAAGGAGAATCAGCTATGCCTCGCGTAAAACGCGGAACCAAGCGGCGCGCCAAACGGAAAAAGATACTTGAGCGCGCGAGTGGATATTTCCTCACAAAATCCAAGCTGTACCGGTCAGCAAAAGAGAGCGTCGAGCGCGGACTGAAGTTCGCTTACTCCGGGCGCAAGCAGAAGAAGCGCCAGTATCGCTCGATTTGGATCGTGCGCATCAATGCGGCCGCCAAAATGAACGGCATTAGCTACAGCCAGTTCATCAACGGGCTGAGGAAGTCCGGAGTCGAACTCGACCGCAAAGTGCTGGCTGAAATCGCCGCGCATGACGCGCCCGCCTTTGCGACGCTGGCTGCGCAGGCCAAGTCAGCGTTGGGATCTTGAAGCTTTCCATTCCGACGTGAAGTGAGGAATCCATACTCTGCCGGATGGCGCCTCTAGGGGTTCCTCTTTACGCTGATTTCCGCGTTGCGGAATTCAGCTCCACGCGGAACAGAGCCAAACAACGTGTATACCCTGCCCCAACTCGCCGACTTCTCCCCCGCTGCACTCGACAATGCAGCGCTTGAGCTGAAGTCGGCGGTGGAAAGCGAGTCACGACAGGTCTCCAACGACAGCGAATGGAAAGTCCTGCGCGACCGCTGGATGGCACGCAAGAGCGGCATTCTCACGCAACTGAACGATTTCTGGCTCAAGGCCGCCCCCGGTCCGTCGAAGCGCGATGTTGGCCAGCGCGTGAATGAACTGAAGCGAATCGTCGAACAAGAAATCGAAGCAGCACTCTCGCGCATCACCTCGTCAGCTTCGGCTTCACGCATCGATCATGAGCGCGTGGATGTTACCCTTCCTGGCACGCGGCGCAAACTTGGGGCAGAACATCCTCTTATTCGCACGATGAACGAGATTGTGGGCGTCTTCAAGGCCATGGGATATTCCATCGCCGAAGGTCCTGAAGTCGAGACCGACTACTACAATTTCGAGTCGCTGAACTTTCCGCCCAATCATCCAGCGCGTGATACTCAGGACACTCTGTTCATTGCCGGCCAGCAATCCAAGCCACTGCGAGAGAGGCTGGTGCTGCGCACCCATACTTCTCCGGTTCAGATTCGCGCCATGGAGAAACAGCCGCCGCCTCTGCGTGTGATCGTGCCGGGAAAAGTGCACCGCGCCGAGACTGCCGATGCCACTCACTCGCCAATCTTTCACCAGGTAGAAGGCCTGGCAGTGGATACGAACATCACCTTCTGTGACCTCAAGGGCACACTCGACCACGCGATGAAGGCGCTGTTCGGAGCGAGCGTGAAGACGCGTTTTTATCCGTCGTTTTTCCCATTTACGGAACCGAGCGCCGATGTGCAGATTTCTTGCTTCAAATGCGGCGGTCGAGGACGCATTGAAGGCGCGCGCTGCTCGCTGTGCAAGGCCAGCGGTTGGATCGAACTGCTGGGCTGCGGCATGGTCGATCCGAACGTCTTCGGTTTCGTAAATTACGATTCAAAAAAGTACAGTGGTTTCGCCTTTGGAATGGGTGTCGAGCGCATCACCATGCTGAAGTACGGAATCGACGACATCCAGCATTTTTTCGAAGGCGACATAAGATTTTTGCAGCAGTTCGCATAGCAGCTTCCGGCCACCAGCTTCCGGCTTCCGGCTAAGAAAAGCAGCCGCTAGCCGGTAGCCGGTTGCCGGTAGCCGATAGCCGCAATGAACATTTCTCCCAATTGGCTCCGCGAATTCGTCGATCTCGAGGTCGATAACTTTCGTCTCGCCCAGGACCTCACGCATGTCGGCATCGCGGTTGAAAGCATAGTCGGCGAAGGGGACGCGACCATCTTCGAGATGGACATCACCACCAACCGCGTTGACGCCATGAACCATTATGGGATCGCTCGAGAATGCTCGGCTGTGTACGACATAAACCTGATCCCAATCAAGCCGAAGCTGCCGGCATTTATTCGCGAAGCGTCGTTTCCCATAGAAATTCTCGATGCTGATCTGTGCGCTCGTTACACCGCTCGCGCGGTCTGCGACGTACGCATCAGAAAGTCTCCGCCGCATATCGCCCAGCGGCTGCTCATAGAGGAGCATCACGGCGTCAACAATATTGCAGATGCCACCAACTACGTCCTCATGGAACTCGGACATCCTACGCACGCCTTCGATCTCGATCTGCTCGAGGGGGGCAAGATTGTCGTGCGCCGTGCTCGCAAAGGCGAAACCCTCAAAACGCTCGACGGCATCATGCGCGAACTGGACCCCGAGGACCTGATCATCGCCGATGCCGTAAAGCCGGTTGCACTGGCGGGAATCATGGGCGGGTTCGACACCATGATCACTGCTAAAACTCGTAACGTAC
The DNA here is from genome assembly GCA_025980765.1 of Terriglobales bacterium. Classification (GTDB taxonomy): domain Bacteria; phylum Acidobacteriota; class Terriglobia; order Terriglobales; family Acidobacteriaceae; genus Gp1-AA112. Next base: position 92,321 of record JAICXB010000005.1, on the reverse strand, counting down.
TCATCGAGTCGGCATGGTTCGATCCCGCTGCGGTGCGAAGAACTTCGCGTCGATTGGGAATGCATACCGATGCTTCGCACCGTTTTGAACGCGGAGCCGACTGGGGCGGGACCAGCCTGGCTTGCGACCGGGTTGCCGAACTCGTACTCGAGATCGCCGGCGGCAAACTCGGCGCCCATCACGATGCTATCGCCCGCGATCTGCGGCGCGAGGCAGTCCATCTTGATCGCGCGGAACTGAAGAGAATTCTTGGCCAGGAAATTCCCGAAACGGATATCGTCCGCATTCTCCGCCGGCTGGGCTTCGAACCCACCGCGCAACGTGCCACTGCGGTTGCGCTTTCGGCGTCGACTCCGATCGCGGTGGTCGAGACGCCGGATTCGTACAGCGTTGAAGTCCCCACCTGGCGATTGGACGTCGAACGCGAGATCGACGTGATTGAAGAGATCGCGCGGGTGTACGGCTTCAACAACTTCGCCAATACGCTGCCCGCATTTGCCGGCGGAGTGGTGGAACTGCCGCACGCTCGCGCAGAATCGAGCCTGCGCGCGCGTCTGCTGGCGCTTGGTTATGACGAGGCGGTCTCGACGACATTCATTTCCGCGGCGGATGCCCAACGTTTTGCCGGGGAACCGGCCGTTGCGCTGGAGAACCCGCTCAGCGAAGAAGCGCCGGTGTTGCGGACCACCCTCGTTCCCGGCATGCTACAAATGCTCGCCTGGAATTTCAACCGCGACGCCAAAGACCTGCGACTGTTTGAGATGGGCCATATCTTCTCAGCGATTCGCAACCGCGTCGGGGAGCGCGGGAGCCTGTGCTTCGCAGGTACCGGCGCTGCCACCGAGAATAGTATGGAAGCGAAGTCGCGCGCACTCGACTTCTTCGATATCAAAGGCGATGCCGAAGACTTGCTGTCGATCTTTGCCGCTGAATCGGTGCGCTTCGATGCGCCTGGGGCGGACTACTACCATCCGGGGCGCTCCGCGAAGATCGTGCTTGGGAAAAAAGTCGTGGGGCAGCTCGGCCAATTGCATCCGGAGATCGCCGCCACAAGAAAATTCAAGCAGGATGTGTGGCTGGCCGAATTTGATATCGAGCATCTCTTCGCTCTTCCGCTGCGCGAGTCACGCTATGAAAAGCTCTCGCGATTCCCGCAGGTCGAGCGCGACTTCTCTCTGCTGCTCGACAGCACGGTGAAATATGAAATGCTGCAACGCTTGCTCGAAGCGTTGCACATTCCCGAGTTGCGCCAGGTTCAGGCCCGCGAGCTATTCCGGGGCGGCACTGTTCCGGAAGGCAAGTACTCGATGCTCTTACATTTGACCTTCCAGTCAATCGAACGAACGCTGCGCGACGAGGAAGTCGCCGCCTGGTCGCAAAAAGTAATTGCCGCGATAGAAGCTCTGGGCGGAAGTTTGCGGACATAAGGTGGGCGATGACTCCGGAGCTCGGCAGAAATCTGCACACTTCATTCAGAACGCAGTGTCACGATGGGATCCACCTTCGCTGCCCGGCGGGCTGGAACGTAAGCGGCTGCTAGGGCGACCAGAGTGAGAACCAGAATCACCGCACCGAAAACCGACGGGTCCAGCACTGAGACTCCATAGAGGAAGCCGCGCAGCAACTGGGCAACTGCAATTGCGCCGGCGACTCCGGCGGCGATGCCGAAACAGATGAGGAGCAGGGCGCGCCGCAAGATCAGACCGAGGACATCGGCTTTGGCGGCTCCCAGGGCCATGCGAATGCCGATGTCCCGTCTTCGCTGGGCCACCATCTGTCCCATAACTCCACCTACACCAATTGCAGCTAGGGCCAACGTCAACAGCCCGAAGCCGCCTAACAAATCGGCCCGCACGCGCGGCTGTGCGCGCAGGCTGCTCACGATTTCGCTGGTCGAGCGCAGACTGCCGACGGGCAAGTTCGCGTCAATGGAATGTACGGCATTGGCCACCAGCGCGGTACTGATTCCATGCGGCGCCTGCAGAAACATGTAGATGTTCTGCGAACTGAAATTGTGGACCGTAGATGTGTCTCGACGCTGGAAGAAGCAGGTGTAAATCGCCGGATAACGGTCCCATTGGATCTGGTTATAGCGCAGGGATCGCGTGGTGGCTACGATTCCCACAATCGTCATCCAACGAGAGCCTCCATCGCTTTCATCCAAATGACGGATCCTGATTCGCTGGCCAATTGCATCCTGCCCGGCGAAGTACAAGCGGGCCATCTCGTCGCTGATGATGGCGACCGGCTCGGCATCGGAGTTGTCGTGCTCGTTGAAGGTTCTGCCCCGCATCAGAGGAATGCCAAGCGCGCCAAAGTATCCGTCGCTAACCTCGAATTGCGCGACATGCGGCAATGCATCCAGGGCTTGGCCCCGACTGTTCGCAGTCTCAACGGGCGTAAGTCCGTTCACGTTGAATGGCCAAGTGGTAGCGATTCCGGCGGCGTCAATTGCTGGCGTCGACTGCAGTCGCTGGAGAAGCTCGCGCACGAAGCGAAATTGCTCGGGCCCGCTTTTATAGCTCGAGTAGGGAAGCGCGACATCGGCAACAAAAGTGTCCCGCAACTGAAATCCGAGCGGCTCCGAGCCGATTTTGATGAAGGTGGATATCAGCAATCCAGCCCCCACCAGCAACACCACGGAAAGCGCCACTTCGGCTGCGACCAACAGGAAACGCGCGCGAAGCTGAGGCACTGCAGCGGTCGAGTTGGCGCCAGCCGAACGCAACGCGTCTTGCTCGCGCACTTTCAGTGCACGCCATGCCGGAATGGAACCGAACAAAATGGCAGTGACGCACACCGCCGCAGCGGTGGCGCCGAGTACCGTCCGATCCAGCGAAATCCCCTGAGGCGGCAAAACGCCGAACGGACTCCACACAACAAAGATTCGCACTAGGACAAAGGCAATGGCCAGCCCAGCGATTCCCCCAAGCAAAAACAACACCAGAGTCTCGGCAGTGAGCTGCTGCAGCAATCGTCCCGTACGAGAACCTAGCGCCACGCGAATGGCGAACTCCCGTGACCGCTCTGCGTTGCGTCCCAGAATGAGACTTCCGGTATTGACGCAGGCAATCACCAGCAACACAATGACTGCCGCAAAAACGATGAGCAGTGAACTGCGGAACTGGCGGGTGTTGTCCTGCTGCAAATTCACAACCAGTACGCCGGAATGCTGGGGCTCGTCAGAAAACCGTCGGTCGAGTTCGCGTTGAAGATTGGAAAGATCGGTTGTGGCCTGCGCGATTGTGACGCCCCGCTTCAGCCTGCCGATGACGGCCACGGCGGCGGTCGACTGCGAATTGTAGTTTGGATCGGCGGCATTAATCACCGTCCACACATCGGTCTCAAATGGCCGGTCAAGCACGCGAAATGAGAAAACAGAAGGCAATACTCCGAGTACTCGGTACAACCGGCCATTCAGCGCGATGCTTTGTCTAATGATGGCGGGCGATGACTGAAACTGCTTTGCCCACAACGCGTGACTGATCACGCAGGCCGGTTCCCCGGAGGCGTCGTTTGGCTGGAAAAGCCGCCCCATTCCGGGTTGAACTCCGAGGGTCGCGAAAAAGTTCGAGCTTGCAACCGCTCCGTGTAGTTGCTGCGCCTCCCCGGCGCCAGTCAGCGCGTACCGTTGTTCGAATGTTGCAGCCAGTTGCTCGAAGCTGCCATTCTGTGCCGACCACACCAGATAATCGCGGTAGTAGTCGAAATAGGCAGGCTGTCCCGGATTTTGTTGCGAACTCCGCCACACCGTTATCAGTTGCTGGGGAGCTGCGAGCGGAAGCGGACGCAGCAACCAGGCGTTCACAATGCTGAACATGGCCGTGTTCGCGCCGATACCCAGCGCCAACGTTAACACTGCTCCGATGCTGAAGCCGGGCGACTTCCGCAGCATGCGAAAGGCAAAAATGAGATCGTGCTTGAGGGATTCCCAGCTCGGCATACTTTAGGTAGTTGCAGGATCCAGCGCTTCGGAATGACGGTTCATGGTGTGATCGAGAGGGTGTTGCGTCGGTTAATTACTAGCTCCCCACGCAAGCTTGAAATATAGCATCCGTCCAATTCGCGCGCGTCCGCGTAATCCACCCGAGCTTCTCTTGCTGGTAGAAAGGACCGATAGCCAGCTATGTGACGCTGACTTCCTCATACGTGCCATAGACATCGCGCAGCGCGTTGCAAATTTCACCTACGGTAGCATAAGCGCGAACGGCATCGATGATGTACGGCATGGTGTTGGCATCGGACATTTTGCCATCCTGCTTGACTACCGGCTCCTGCGCGGCAGCCTTCTTCAAGGCGTCAAGCCGGCGATGGACTTCATCGTTGGAGCGGCGCGATTTTAGCGCGTTCAACTTGCGGGTCTGATGCTGCGCCACTTCATTGTGATCGATGTAGAGGATCTCAGGAAGCTTCTCTTCAATCGTGAATTCATTCGCGCCAACAATGAGTTTCTCTTTGTTTTCGACCGCGCGCTGGTATTGATATGCAGCCTCAGCAATCTCCTTCTGCGGATATCCGCGCTCGATGGCTTTGACCATGCCACCCATGGCATCGAACTTTTCGAAGTAATCGAAAGCGCCGCTCTCCATATCGAGTGTCATGCGCTCGACAAAATACGATCCCGCCAATGGATCGACGGTCTCCGCCACGCCGGATTCATACGCGATCACCTGCTGGGTGCGCAGTGCAATGCGCGCGGCATCTTCGGTTGGCAACGCAAGCGCTTCGTCGTAGCTGTCGGTGTGCAGCGATTGCGTGCCGCCGAGCACCGCCGCCAACGCCTGGATCGCAGTGCGAGCGATGTTGTTCAGGGGTTGCTGTGCTGTCAGCGAAACGCCGGCAGTTTGAGTGTGAAAGCGCATCAGCCAGGTGCGCGCGTTCTTCGCGCCGAAGCGGTCCTTCATCAGCCGATACCAGATCTTGCGCGAGGCCCGGAACTTTGCGATCTCCTCGAAGAAGTCATTGTGGGAATTGAAGAAGAAGCTCAGCCGCGGACCGAACTCGTCCACATTCAACCCGCGCCGGCGCGCCCATTCGACGTACTCGACACCGTCATAAATCGTGAATGCCAGTTCCTGCAGCGCAGTCGACCCGGCTTCGCGAATGTGATATCCGCTGACAGAGATGCTGTTGAACTTCGGGGTGAAGTGCGTCCCGAATTCGAAGGTGTCGATCACCAGCCGCATCGAAGGCGCCGGCGGATAGATGTATTCCTTCTGCGCGATGTATTCCTTCAGAATGTCGTTCTGAATGGTGCCGGAAACTTTCTTCCAGTCTGCGCCTTGCTTCTCCGCGACCACCAGGTACATTGCCCACAGCACCGAAGCGGGCGAGTTGATGGTCATCGACACCGTGGTTTTTTCCAGGTCGATGCCGCTGAAAAGAATCTCCATGTCCTCGAGCGAATCGATGGCGACGCCACACTTGCCGACTTCGCCTTCACTCTCCGGCGCATCCGAATCGAAGCCCATCAGCGTAGGCAAATCGAATGCGACGGAAAGTCCGCCGCCACCTTGCGTGAGCAGGTACTGGTAGCGCTCGTTGGTCTCTTCCGGAGAGGCGAAGCCGGAAAACTGGCGCATGGTCCACAGCTTGCCGCGATATCCCGAGGCGTGGATTCCCCGCGTATAGGGCGGCTGTCCGGGATAGCCGAGATACTTGTCCTCGCTCCAATCCTGCGGGAGATCGGCGGGAGTGTAGAGTCGCCGGACGGGAACGCCGGAAATGGTGGTGAAGCGCGCATTCCCATTCTGGTCCAGGTTGACTCCGGACGCGGAGCCGATGGGGCGCTCGGGCCCCTTCACCAGCGCTGGCGCCAGCGTAGTCTCCGCCCAGTTCTTCTCCGAGGGGGAGGGATTGCGGTCTGCAAAAATGTCCTGGATCGGACTTTCGGCCAGGCTGACGTTGATGTTTGTCTTATCTGGAGCCATTTCTTTACGCGTATCTGATTCAGAATTCACTCTATATAGTCTATTCTCACCGGTAAGCTTGGATAGTCAGACTGCATGGTCTTTGTGGACCCAGTGGGACCGACGCCCTGCAAAGTAATGCTTTCAATCAAGTCATGCGGCTGTGAAGCGCTGCACCTAAGCTATTGTCACGATGTGGCTTAGCTCGCCTGAGCACAAGTTTTGCGTGCCGGTAACCCAACAATTTCCACAGGGTTACGCAGAGAAATCCACAGGATTACGCCGAAATATCCACAGGATTAACCCACGATATCGGCTGGGTTACCCCAGGTTGGCCCTCGCAGTCCAGATCCAGAACTTGCAGGTTTGGAGTTGCATCCTCTCACTAGGCCGGAAAGACAAGAGTGGCGACGGTCCGGCACGCAGGCGTAAGTTGCCGTTTGCGCAAATTATAGGCGAATATATGGAGAAGGTCAAATCGCCTACTGGCAGCTTGGGGCGGATGCCGTCGGAGGATCCGGCAGTTCCTCGCCTTTTGCTGTTCCCAATTTGGCGTTCAGCGCCGGTACATCCTTAGTCATCAGGTCGTTCCATTTTGAGACTACGGTAGTCAGGTCGTGACAGTAATCACCGTATGCCGTCTGCATCGCCGACGTCGGCGCGGCGTCGGCTCCTTCTACCATGGTGGAAAGCGAGCCGAGCTCCTGGTTAAGGAGGGTGAATGTAGGTTTAGGCTTGCCGGGAGTGAATGACCGCCTCTCTTCGCCTTCGATCTTGAGCTCTTTGGCATCGAGTTGCTTCAGAGACTCGAGAGCGGTTTTTCCCGAGGGATTATTTTCGAGCGCCTTTTCCCGATGGGTAAGCGTGTCGCGGAAATCTTCGGCTTGCTCGCGCAGCTTGTAGCTGGAAGCGATCAGAGCATCGATCTTCCTGTCGAAATCCAGCTGACGCACGAGCTCCTGCTGCGTAGTTTTCACCCGAGGATCGAGAGTTACTTCCAGCGGCTGTTTGTAAGTCTTGCCGTCCACCGAGAGCCGGACTTCGTACTTGCCCGGCACCACCAGCGGTCCCTGCGGCTCTCCCGGGGTTCCATGCAGCAGTGCGGAAATGGGATACTCGTGGCGCAGCGACGGCGGAGCGGGATAGCGCAAATCCCACACCACCCGATTCATGCCGGCCCGCTTGCTCAGCGGCTCCGGACGAAGCACCCAATAATCGGGCACGGGCGGTGGCAGCTCGGCCGACTGCGGCTCCGGGCGGCTGGAGAGCTCGCGAACCAGTTGCCCATTTTGGTCATAGATCGCCAGCGTGACATCTCCCGAAATTGGAGCTTTGAGGTAGTAGTCGAGGATCGCTCCATCCGGTGGATTGTCGCCCGCCGGCATCTCCGGCGGCAGCGGCGTGTCCTGGTTCATGTCAAGCTGCACGCGCATGGCCTTCGCAGGCTTATACAAGAAGACGTCCGACTGCGCTACCTGATCGCTGATCTGGCGCAACGGAGCCAGGTCGTCGAGAATCCAGAACGCGCGTCCATAAGTCGCGGCAACGAGCTCGTCGCCGTGTACCACCAGATCGCGCACCGAGGTTGTCGGCAGATTGAGTTGCATTGAGCTCCAGTGGTCGCCGTCGTCGAAAGAGACGTAAGCCGCATTTTCGGTTCCGGCATAGAGCAGGCCCTTGCGTGCGGGATCCTCGCGCACCACGCGTACGAAATCTGTTTTACCGAAGCCCGCATCCGTCTCTTGCCAGGACGAGCCAAAGTCGTGCGTGCGGAAGACGTGGGGCTTAAAGTCATTGAGCTGATAGTTGATAACGGCTGCGTAAGCAGTCGCGGGGTCAAAATGGGAAGCCTCGAGCATGCTGATCTCGGAATGCTCAGACAGACCTCGTGGTGAGACCTCATGCCAGGTGCTCCCGCCATCGCGCGTGAGTTGAACGATGCCGTTCGTGGTGCCCGCCCAGATCACTCCCTTGCGGACGGGGGAGGCGGCAAAAGTGTTGATGGAGGTGCGATCGGGCGGCTTGAGCGTCTCTTCCTCCTCTTTAGTTTTGGGCTTCTTGGGAGTCGCCGCTTGCGCCGCCTGTTCCTGCTCGGTCTTTGCCTGGGCTGCCGCGCTGCCCGGACGCTTGGTCAAGTCCGGGCTGATCTTCTTCCAGGTCAGGCCTCCGTCAGTGGTTTGCAGCAGGAACTGCGTGCCTTCGTACAGCACGTGTGAATCCTGGGGAGAAAACGCGAGCGGCGGATTCACCGCGGTGCGAAAGTCGCCGTCGCGGCTGACATTGGGCGAGACCGTCTTGACCTGGCGATTGCTGCGGTCGATGCGCACCAGCCCGCGGCCTGGGCCGCCGGCATAGACCATATTGGGATTCGTAGGATCGGGAATGATGTAGCCGAACTCATAGCCGCCGATCGGGTCCCAATCAAGAAACGTGATTTCGCCATAATCGCCGCGACTGAGGGTGGCGACCGAGCCGCTGTCCTGCTGCGTGCCATAGATCCAATATGGGAAGCGGTTGTCCGTGGAAAGGTGATAGATCTGGCCGGTCGGCTGGTTGTACCAGGAGCTCCAGCTTATGCCGCCGTCCATGCTGATGGTCGCGCCCTGATCGCTGCCCAGGATCATGTGATCGGAATTAGTGGGATCGATCCACAGAACGTGATTGTCATCACCGCCCGGTGCTCCTTTGTAGGAAATGAAGGTGCGGCCGCCGTCGGTGGAGCGGTACAGCGAGGTCTGGCCGACGTACACGATGTCGGGATTGTTGGGATCGAGAAAAACTTTGCTGAAGTAGCCGTTGCCCTGCACGCGGCGGTCGTCGGTGATTTTCTTCCAGCTTGCGCCCGCGTCGTCGGAGCGATAAAGCCCGCCTTCGTTCCGCCCGGAAACGATGGCAAATAGGCGCTTGCCGCCCGGGGCAACCGCCACGCCGATGCGTCCCAACTTCTCCGTTGGCCAGCCCGGCGGATTGCCCAGCGCGGTCCAGGTGTCGCCACCGTCTTCGGTTTTGTAGATCGCGCCGCCTCCGGTCGAGTCGATCAGGGCGCGCATGTTGCCGGGCTGCACGAAATGTCCCCAGGTGGCGGCGAATCCCAATTTGGGATTTGTCGGATCGAAGGCCAGATCGATAGCGCCGGTTGCGTCATCTGTGTAGAGCACTTTGCGCCAGTTCTTGCCTCCATCTTCGGTCTTGAAGATGCCGCGCTCGGGATTGCGCGCATACGTCTGCCCTAAGGCCGCGACCACGACGACGTCGGGATTATGCGGATCGACGTACATCGCGCCAATCTTCTCGGTACGCTCGAGCCCAATGTGCTGCCAGTTCTTGCCTCCGTCGGTGGATTTGTAAATCCCGTCGCCGTAATTCACAGACCCGCCGACGTTGCTCACGTCTCCGGTGCCCACGTAAATGATCTTCGGATTGGAGGGAGCTACCACCAGCGCGCCGATCGAGGAAATGTGCTCCTGATCGAAGATTGGCTTCCACACCATGCCGCCGTCGGTGGTCTGCCACACTCCGCCGCCAGGCGTGCCCATGTAATAGACCGCGGGATCCCCGGGGATGCCGGCGACTGCAGTCACGCGCCCAGCGCGAAACGGCCCGACCTGCCGCCAGCGCATCCCGTCATAGAGCGAAGGATTGACTTGCGCGAAACAAAAAACGGAGCAAAGCAGAACAACGAGGATGGATGAAAGCTGCACACGATTCATGCGCAACAAGATATCAAAAACCGCTTCACCATGGAGGCACGAAGGGATTTAGTAATTTCGAAATCGGGTAATTTTCTAATTTGAGTTCGGGGTCCAATTACCCAATTACGAAATTACCCGATTACGAAATCTTTCCGTGTCTCCGCGGTGAACAGTTCCTCCCTGGCGCTCGCAGCAGTCTCCGGCGGGGATGGGGCTGCCGTGCGGGCAGGTTTTCGGGTGGCCAAGAAACGAGCAGATTCGTTCCGTTACTTCCGGTGACAGGATGTGCTCGAACTTGCAGGCTTGCTGCTCGATTTCATCTTCGTTCTGCACCTGCAGCGTCTGTGTAAAAAGACGCTCGGCCAGGCGGTGGCGGCGGACTACATCGGTTGCGCGCTGGCGTCCTGAAGCAGTGAAGTCCACGATGAATTCGCCGTGGCGATTGCTGCCGCTGACTTCGGATCCAGGATGCACCGTCTCATGGCAGCGGTTCAATACGTCTTTGTGGGTGTGGTCGGGAACTCCATGCTCGCGCTTGATCAGCAGGCCGAGTTCTGTCATGCGGTCCACGGCGAGTGCCACCGGCAGCGCGCCGTCCACCTGCATGCGTCCAACCTCGGCGAGTTCCCCATTTTCGTGCAGCGTCCAGATTTCCTCGAGTACTTCGTCGAACTGCATCTCGTCAGACATGTTGAAGATCTGCTGCGACGCGATCTGCCCGTGATGCAGCTCAACCGAACGATCGGCGAGGCGCGCCACCACGGGATCGTGCGTGACCATGATGATCGCGCGTCCCTGCTGATGCAGCTCGCGCAACTGACGCAAAACGATCTCTTCGTTTTTGGCGTCTAGATTTCCCGTGGGCTCGTCGGCCAGCACGATCTTGGGATCGTTGATCAGGGCGCGAGCGATGCAGACGCGCTGCTGCTCGCCCCCGGAGAGCTGCGCGGGCAAATGGTCGGCGCGATCTTCGAGCCCGACGCGTTCCAGCGCCCTCAGCGCTTCCTTCTTGTCCGTCATGGAGTGGAAGTATTGCGCCAGCATCACGTTCTCCAGAGCGGTGAGGTAGGGAATCAGATGAAATTGCTGAAAAATGAAGCCGATGGTCTCAGCGCGAAAGCGGTTGAGTTCGGAGCCGGAAAGTCCGCTGAGGTCCTGCCCGTCGATAAAGATGTCTCCCGAACTGGGACGATCGAGACAGCCGATCAGGTTGACCAGCGACGACTTGCCCGATCCCGAAGGACCCATAATGGCCAGCCACTCGCCGCGACGAACCGAGAGCGAGACGCGGTCCAGCGCGCGGATTTCGCCCGCCTGCCCGCGCTGCTGCGCGGAGTAGATCTTACTGACGTTGATGAGTTCGATGGACATGGGCTGTCAATCGCTGTCGTTCCGAGCGCAGCGAGGGAACCCAATAAAAGGATTGCTGCCGCATAGGGCTTCCTCGCAGCGCTCGGAATGACAGCTACCAACACTTCACTCTCCCTTAAGAATGCCCGCAGGTTCAATACGCTGCAACTGCGCCAGGGGTAACACCGATGCGATCAGCGCCAGCGCCACACTGCATGCAATGGCAACGGGCAGCAAACTTAGCACGGGCCAGAGCGCAGTATGGAAGTTGGCTTCCGCAATCCACGCCGCCAAGGCTCCCCCGCAGAGATACCCCGCCAGCGCAGCGGCCAATGCCAGCGTGAGCGCCTCGCCGGCGAACAATGCGTTCACCGTCCATTGCGATGAGCCGATGGCTTTCATCACGGCAAAATCGCGGCGGCGCTCCAGCACCGAAGATGTCAGAGTGGCAAAAACGCAGAGCGCGACCATGATGGTGATCAGCAGCGTCGATGCCAACATCACCGATTTCATCTTCTTGACCACCGCGCCTTCGGCGGACAGGAGCTGGCGCACCGGTTTGACCTGCATGCCGGGAAGCGCGGTTTGCAAATTGTGGAGCGCCGTATTGACCACTGGTGCCGATCCGGGAATGTAGACTTCGAGCAGGGACGGTCGCATTCCGGTCCAGGGCTCAAACATGGACAGCGGAATGTACACGCGGTCATCCTCGTCGGCGCCGGTCTTCAGCGTGCCCGCTTCGCGGAGCGCAAGTGGCTTGTTTCCAAAATTGAGTGTGAAATTCCCGCCAAGTTTCAGGCGAGAAGCGGCATTGGTCCCGATCAGGGCCTCGTGCTCCGCGCTCGGCCATGCGGTCACCAGCCACCAGCGGTTCAGTTGCTGCACCTGCTGCATGTCGGTCCCGGCGACCACCACAGCATCGCCATTGGCGCTATGCGCAATGACGTATGCGAAGGGGACAACCAGAGATCCAGACGGCAGCGCGTTCTGGGCTCTGGCGATCTCATTCTCGGGAAGAGATTGGCCGGCCGCGGCGGCGACGGTTACATTTGCGCCATAGGAACGGAACTCGCGATTGAGCTTGTCTTCCAGTCCGCCGTAGAGGGTCAGAGTTGCAGTGATGATTGCAGCGGCAACTGTGAGCGCAATCAGCGCGATCAGCGGGCGGCTACCGCGCGCGGTAAGTCCGCGCCGGAGAAGATGCAGGAACATCGAGTGGTCGCGACTCAAGCGTCACCTCGCAACACGTCCCCGCGCAGCACCATGACCGGATTCAATTTGAGCGCACGGCGAATGGCCGCGGCGCTGCCACCGATCGTCACCAACCAGGCAAGAAACAGCACAATCGGCAGCAGCACCGGAGAGACATTGATTGGGGAATTGAATACTGCGGAACCAATGCTCCGAGCAATGATGTCCCCTAGAAGGAAGCCGATCAGGCCGGCAGCTACCGCCAACAACGAGGCTTCGCTTACGAAGAGCGCCGCAATGGAACTGGCAGTTGCGCCTAACGACTTCATCAGACCAACCTCGTGACGGCGCTCCAGAATGGTGGTAGCCATGGCTGCGGCGACAGCCAGCGCCGCGGCCAGCAGCGCGGCGAATGAGATCAGCAGCATCAATCCGGAGATGTGGGAGAGCACCGCGCCTTCATTCTGTGCGGCTTGGCGAATCTGCTCGGCGCGGGCGTGGGGAAAAACTTCGCGCAGTTGAAACGCAATGGAGTTTGCGTACGGCGAGCAGTACCAGCGATCGTGGTCTGCGGGGCTCAGCTTCTCCGGATCCCGCCGTGCGAAGGCGTCTTCCGGCTTGGTCAGGGCGCTGACGTAAATTTTGTCAATGGCATCTGGCGCATGGGCCAAAGCCTGGGCCAGTGATAAGGGCGCGACAATTTCGTTATCTTCAGTTCCGCCAGTGCTCAGAATCCCAGTGACGTGAACGGGATTTCCGGACAGATAGAGCGAATCGCCGATCTTCTTCTTCCACCTCTCGGCCAAGCGCGATCCCAGCAGCACATTTCGGCTCTCATCGTCGGGCCATGAACCTTCGAGTTTCCACCACGGATAGAGCTTCTCGACTCCGGCAGTAAATTCCTCGGACCCATAATGCAGTGCTTTCGCGAAATAGGTTCCTGCGACCGGAATGAGATGGCCATTCACCTCTACCTCCGTGTACAAGAACGGAGCAAAGGCGAGGATGTTATGGCCCCAGAAGATGCCTTTAATTTTCGGCAGAGACGATTCCTGTAGATGTGCGCCGCTGGAGGCGGGTTTCACCTGCTGGTCACCGATACGCACGTTCAGAGCTGCGTCTTCGGGGTAGACGACGATATTGGCGCCATAGCTACGCAACTCGCGATTAATCTTGTCGCCGACGCTCACAGCCACCGCCATCATCGCGGTGGCGACCGCCACGCCCAGCATCACGGCGATTCCGGCGAGGAGCTTGCGCCGCTGCTGGCGGCGAAAACTCTGGTACAACAGCCGGAGGAACACAGTTAATTCCCAAAACGGGCAGCGCTGGAGGAGAGATCAGCCTGCTGAATGACAATCTGATCGCCACTGACGGAGGACTTCAGGGGAATAGGATTGCATCCGCCCGGCTGTCCAATCGATTGCGCGTTCACCGGCGCCGAGCAGTTTTTGCAAATGATCTGCGAGCCGCTCTTGTAGAAGCCAACCGGGCCACAAATCTGGCAGGCGTCGAGCACCGTGACAATGTTCCCGTCAGGCTTCTTGAACAGAAGAAAACGAACTTCCTTCCCGTCTGTCATCACCGCGTAACGATGCAACTCGCCGTCGGAGGCCGCCGATTCCGGAATCGATACTGCGCCGTTCACAAACGAGAGCGTCTGCGCTGGCGATAGGGAAGTGGTGCTCTTGGCATAAATGAATTGCGCCGTGACCAGCATGATGAAGATGAATGACGTGACATAAACCGCGCCGGACCACAGCCGCTCTTTGCGCGCAGTCCACTCCGCCTTGCGCTGCGCTGCGCGCGATTCCGCCACAGCACTTGCGCCTCGACCTGCGGAACCGCCGCTTTGCCGCCTGCGCTGATCGAACAAGACCATCAATGCAGCCAGGGCGATGACGGTCACAAAGAAGAAGAGATCGTTGCGGACGATCGGTCCAATGAGCGCCATCTCTTGTCGGCTCGAAGGGAGCACGCCGTTTTCCGAGAGCTCATGCAGGCCGGAGACGACCAACTGCGCCGCCACAAACACCAGGATGACCGTCGTCACGCGAAAGAAGCGCTGCAGGTTGATGCGCACGCTGCCCTTGACGAACATCACGCCAAAGACGATCGCCAGCAGCACGCCAATCAAGGTGCCAATGAAGCTCATCAGCTCGGTCGAGTTCAGCGAAACTGCGGAGAGAATCAGCACCGTCTCCACGCCTTCTCGCAGCACCATCAGGAAAACAAACAGAAACAGACCAAAGCTGCGGCCGCTGCTCGCCAACGACCCGACCTTACCTTCGATCTCGCCTTTCAGTTTGCGGGCGGCCCGTCCCATGAACCAGATCATGCTCACCACGAAGACTGCGGCTACCAGCATCACAATGCCTTCGAAGATGTCCTGGTTGAACTGCGTGCGCGAGAGGATGACGGCGACACCAATGCTGCACACGAAGGCAGCGCCGAGCGCGGCGTAAACGACTCGGCGCAGCTCCGGTCGCTGGATCTTCGAGAGATACGCCAGCGTAATGCCGACAATGAGGGCGGCCTCGACTCCTTCGCGCAGAGTGATGACGAGAGCTTCGATCATGGGTGCTCAGGGGGCGATTTTGAAAATGAAAATGAATTTCAATTTCAATTAGATATTTTATCAGAGTGGCACGCATAGATGTGAACTTCGAGGCGGAAGCAAAAATTCCCGGGGGTTAACACGAAGGACACGGAGGAAAATCTCAAGGTGACGGAGACTTCGAATCCGTGACCTTATCTTTCCTCAGTGTCCTTCGTGTTAACCCCCGGAGCTTCTCCTGCGCATTGACGCTCCTGCAACGCGAGCGTAGATTAAACTTCGCATGAGCCCACCACGGCTTCCACGGGTCTGTCCAGCATTTGCAGGACAGCGTGGGTTGGGCAGGTTTTCCACCGAATGTCCTCTGGTTCCCAGACGCTTCCACCCAGTTCGAACCGGGTCCGCATTGTCGTAGCCTCTTCGGTTGCGCTGACGTTTATCTCTTTTTGGCGCGCTGCAGCGATTGTCCTCAACGATCTGGGGTCATCGGCGTACTACGTTGGCGGCATCGCTGAAGATGCCATCGGGCGTTCCGCGCCCTGGTTCATCCTGGGCGTGATGTTGTTCTCCTTCGCGGTGCGCGCGGTGTACGTCGAGAGCTGTTCGATGTTCGTGCGCGGCGGCGTTTACCGCGTGGTGAAAGAGGCGCTCGGCGGCACGCTCGCCAAGCTCAGCGTCTCCGCGCTGATGTTCGACTACATCCTCACGGGGCCGATCTCCGGCGTGGCCGCCGGTCAGTACATCGCAGCGCTCGTCAATGAGTTGCTGAGCAAGGCCGACGCCCACGGCTGGATTCCACCAGAGATGCACAGTTACTTCGGTGGCGTGCCGCACATCAACGTGAACTGGACCTCGGTGGTGATCTGCCTCGCGGTGACGTTGTACTACTGGTGGGAAAACATCAAGGGCATCGAGGAGTCGAGCGACAAGGCCCTGCGCGTAATGCAGATCACTACGGTGATGGTCGTGATCCTGCTTGGATGGGCGGCAATCACGGTAATGAAGATGGGCGACGCGGCCTCGCTTCCGCCGTGGCCGGTGCCCTCGAACCTGCACTTCAGCCAGGATGCGTTGGGATTTCTCAAAGGCACTGGCCTTGCGCAAACGCTTGGACTATTCGGCATCCTCATGGCTTTTGGACATTCGGTGCTGGCGATGAGCGGCGAAGAGACGCTGGCGCAGGTGAATCGCGAGATCGCCCATCCCAAGCTCAAGAACCTGAAGCGCGCCGCTATCATCATCGCCATTTACAGCTTCTTCTTTACCGGAATCGGCACGCTGCTGGCGGTGATGATCATCCCGCAGCACATTCCCATTGCTAACTATGAGAACAATCTCATGGCCGAGGTGGTGATGTGGTTCAGCGGACCGCTGGTTCTGCGGCTCGCCTTCCGCACCTTCGTTGTCGTGGTCGGTTTCCTGATCCTTTCCGGCGCGATCAACACCTCGATCATCGGTTCCAACGGCGTGCTCAACCGCATCTCCGAAGATGGAGTGCTCACCGACTGGTTCCGCAAGCCGCAGAAGAAGTACGGGACTAGCTATCGCATCGTCAATCTGGTGGTCGGCTTGCAGGTCGTTACCATCCTGCTCAGCCGCGGCAACGTGATCATGCTGGGCGAGGCTTACGCCTTCGGCGTGATCTGGAGCTTCACCTTCAACAGCCTCGCCATGCTGGTGCTGCGCTTCAAGTACAAGGGCGAACGTGGATGGAAGGTGCCACCCAACCTTAGGATCGGAAAATTCGAGCTTCCTCTCGGCGTGATTTCCGTCTTCCTGGTGCTGCTGACCACTGCGCTGGTGAACCTGGCCACCAAGAGCGTGGCCACGATCAGCGGAGTAATTTTTTCCGCCGCGTTTTTCGTGATCTTCACCATCTCCGAGCACACGAACGCAAAGAAATTCAAGAGCACGAAAAAGGAGATGCAGGAGCACTTCCAGCTCCTCCATGAAGAGCGCATCGAACGGCAGACCGTCGGAGTTCGTCCTGACTCGACGATTGTCACGGTCCGTGACTACAACACGCTCCTGCAGCTGCGCTGGGTTCTCGCGCACACCGACACCACGGAGCACGATGTCGTGGTGCTGGCGGCGCGGCTGACCGGAGCGGGAAGCGGCGAAGTTGATCTCTCCACCGAGCAGATTTTCAGCGACCATGAGCAGACGTTGTTCACCAAGTGCGTGAGCCTCGCCGAGAGCTATGGCAAGCACATCGCGCTGATGGTAGTGCCGGCCCGTGACGTGTTCTCCGCTATCGTGCAGACGGCAAACTCATTGGGCGCGGCGCGCGTCGTCTCCGGACAATCGAGCAAGATGAGTTCGGAGGAACAGGCATTCCGCATGGGACAGGCGTGGGAAGGGGCCAGCCCGCCAAAACATCAATTCGTTTTCCAGGTTGTGAAAGAGGGCCCGGTGGTGCAGAGCTTCCGCATTGGGCCGCACAATCCCGATCTGAAAACAGAAGACGTGATGCTGGTGCATCGGCTCTGGCTGGACGCGCGCCGGCAGTCGGGGATGGAGGAACTGCATCATCACGATATCGTGACGCTGGCGCTCACCCGTCTTGCCGCCGATTACTCGCGCGATCGGCAAACCGTGCTCAAAGAACTGCGCGGCAGCGCCGATGGACAAATCGGAAAAACTCCCGCGACCATAGGACCGTCAGGCAAGCCACTGCCGAAAGCGATCCCCGTGCAACCGCCCCCGACTGAGCCGAGAAGAACGCGGTAGGTGCGGAATTTCGCCAGTTCTGGTTGGATTCAGCAAATTTCAACATCAGTTTCACCGCGGAGGCACGGAGTCCACGGAGAAGAAAACTCCAGAACGAGCTTCCTTTGATTTCTCCGTGTTCTCTGTGCCTCCGTGGTGAAAAAGACTCTTGGTGCGGATTTACTCTTCTCCCAGCAATTCTCTGGCTTGTGCGGCATTCCCCACTGGCAGTTCCCGTATCGCAATCTCGCTCAACGCGCGATACACCGCCAGCAACTCCGGTCTCTGCGAAAGCACCTTCAAGTGCTTGCTAATGGTCTTAATGTCCCCGCGGCGCAGCGGACCGCTGAACGCCATATTGGGACTCTGGCGAAAACAGTTGTCGATCGTCCGGCGGACGATTGGCTCCATCAACTCAAGCGCCTGTCGTTCCTCCAGTCCTGCTAATCCGGCTACCTGTTGCGCGGTGGCAATCAGGGCCACCAGCAGCGGAGACGAGAAGAATCCGAAGGCGTGATATGCAGCTTTGAGCTGCCGCTCGATGCGAAAGGGTTTGGCTCCCAGGCTGCGCACGATCGCGCCGGCGATGGTCAACGCTTTGGCATCGCCTTCAAGGGCGAAAGGGACGCCGAAGAAATCCGGCTTCAAATCGCGCACAAAGCTCATCAGAGGATGCGCTGAGGCGATGAGCGCTCCTGCTTTTTTCAGCGGCAGCAGAACGTCAGATCCGAGAGCGCCGCTGGAGTGGAGGACCATTTTGTCACGCCAATCAGCGCGCGCAGAGATCTCGCCGGCTACCGTTGCAATCAGGTCATCGGGAACGCAGATCCAGACCAGTTCGGCGGAGGAGTTGCGCGAGATCTGCGAGACGGCAGTCGCGCCGGCCTGTTTCGCAAGAGATCGGGCTTGCCGCAGGGATTGCGCATCAGATCGGGAAACGATTTCCCCAATCCGATAACCATTTTGGGAAAGCGACGAAGCCAGCGCCGAACCTAGTGTTCCCGGGCCGATGATGCTGATCTCAGGGCTGTGCTTTCGCTGGGGAGCCATAGCTGTCCGCGAGGGGAATGTTACCCTATCGCTTCATGCCCAAGACTGGATCCCGCACGCGCAAGCTGAACGACGATTTTCCCCAACCGAAACACGCGAAGATCGTGTCGCGCAAGATCGGGTATCGCGGCAAGGTGTACACCGTTGTCGCCGACCAGGTGCGGGAGCCAGATGGAGTAAGCGCATTGAGGGAAATCATTCGTCATCACGGATCGGTGGTCGTGCTGCCGCTGGACGATTCGGTTTCGCCCGCGCGCGTGCTCCTGGTACGGCAATACCGTTATGCCGCTGACGACTATCTGTGGGAGCTGCCCGCCGGGCATATCGATCGCGGCGAGTCGGGAGCGGCAGCCGCCAAACGTGAGTTGCTTGAAGAAACCGGACTGTCGGCGAAGAAGTGGAAGCGGGCGCTGAAGTTTTTTGTGAGTCCCGGAATTCTCGACGAAACCATGGAAGTCTTTCTCGCTACCGGCCTCACGGAAGGGAAAGCCGAGCCAGAAGAAGACGAACGCATCGAGACCCGCTTTTTCCCCTTGCCGATGGCGCTAAAGATGGCGAAGGACGGACGCATCCGCGACGCAAAAACCCTGGCTTCTCTCTTCTGGCTGCATTCAGCGGACGTTCAAAAAAAATCAATAAAAATGCGGGCGCAAGGCTGTTAACTCAGTTGACAACACTGCTGCAGCAACGGATAATCATAACTAACCAGTAACCTCACTAGGACCCAAGAATTACCGGCGCGCCGTTCCCCTCCTTCCCTCTTCAGCGTGTCAGTTAACTCTCTTTGTGCAGTCCCCAAGGGAAGTTCTGGAACCAACGGGTCCCGACTCTTAAGTTCGGCCCCCTAGCAAATAAGGGAAAGGGTCTATGCAAGTGACACGTCTTAGAGGAACAGTGAAGTGGTTTAACAACGCCAAAGGTTTTGGGTTCATAGGACAGGAAAGCGGTCCGGACGTCTTCGTGCACTACAGCGCGGTGAAGTCGGAAGGCTACAAGAGCCTGCAGGAAGGCGATCAGGTGGAATTCGAGATCGTACAGGGCCAAAAAGGCCCGCAAGCCGACAGCGTAACCAAGCTGAATTAATTTAGGTTTTTCCTTTCGCAGACCCGGCCGCGGTGGCCGGGTTTTTTGTTGCGGAAGCGAGGAAAACACGACGCGGATTTCGCTGATGCGACGCGGATCAACAAGGATTCTTGATTGTTGATTTGCGACCTCGCGATTGAAGAAGCGATTAGTCAAAAGATCGCGAGTCGCCGAATCACCAGATTTTCTTAATCCGCGTCCTATCCGCGTAATCCGCGTCGTGTTTTGCTACGGGTTTTACCGTTGTATTTAGAATGTTTGCTGCGCAACCCAGCATGGAAAACCGAAACATCGCCGCCATTTTTTACGAAACTGCCGATCTGATGGAGATTCGCGGCGACGATCCTTTTCGTATCCGCTCGTACCGCCGTGCGGCCGAAGCAGTCGAGGGGCTCGGCTTTCGGCTTGCGGACGTGGCTGCCGATACCAGGAAACTGCTGGAAATTCCCGGCATCGGCAAGGGCATGGCGGCGAACATTCAGCAAATCGTGAGAGAAGGCAACTTCACCCTGCACGAGGAACTGCTGCAGAAATATCGTCCATCGATGTTGGAGCTGCTGAAGATCCAGGGACTCGGCCCCAAAACCATTGCGCTCATCTGGGACGCGTTTCAAATCTGCGACCTCGAAGGCGTGGAGAAGCTCGCGCGTGAGGGCAAAATTCGCGAGCTGCCCCGGATGGGTGAGAAGCATGAGCAGAAGATTTTGAAAGGCATCGAGGAGTACCGCCGCATTTCCGGTCGCTTCCTGCTCGACACGGCGGAGCGGACCGCAACCAAACTCCGCGAGTTTCTCTCCGCAATGCCCGGAGTGGACCAGATCACGGCTGCGGGCTCGCTGCGTCGCGGGCGTGACACCGTTGGCGATCTCGACATCCTTATTACCGGCCCCTGCTGTGCCGACGAACGGCTGGATCCGCTGCTCGATCGCATCGTGACCTTTCCCGGCATCACCGAAATTCTTGCCAAGGGCGACAATAAAGTCAGCTTCAAATTGCGCGGCGGCATGCAGGTAGATGTCCGTACTTTGAAGCCGGAATCGTATGGCGCGGCGCTGCAGTACTTCACCGGATCGAAGAATCACAACGTATCGATTCGCCAACGCGCTCTCAAAATGGGATACACGCTCAGCGAATATGCGCTCACACGAATTGCAGACGGCGCGCGCATCGCCGGCGCGACTGAGCAGGAGGTGTACGCCGCGTTAAAGCTCGACTACATCCCGCCAGAACTGCGCGAGAACCAGGGTGAGATTGAGGCTGCCGAGCAGCATCGTTTGCCCAGGCTGATCGAAGTGGATGACATTCGTGGCGACGTCCACATGCACACTGTCGAGACGGACGGGCGCTGCACAATCGAGGAGATGATCGATGCCGCCCGCGAGCGCGGCTATGCCTACATGGCGATCACCGACCACTCCAAAAACCTCGCCTTCGCCAATGGCTTGGACGACACGCGCGCCGCGGAGCACGTCCGGCGCATTCGCGAAGCGGCATCGCGGTCTGAGGGAATCAGAGTTTTTGCCGGAATCGAAGTAGACATTCTCGCTGACGGCGAACTCGATCTTTCGGCTTCCGTCCTCGATGAAATGGACCTGGTGATTGCCAGCGTGCATTCGCATTTTCAGCAGGAGCCGCAGCAGATGACCGAGCGCCTGCTGCGCGCCATCAACGGCGGACACATTTCCATTCTGGGACATCCGACCGGACGCATACTTCTGCGTCGCGAGGGATACGACTTCGACCTGGACGCGGTGATGCAAGCCGCCGCCCGGCACAATGTCGCCATGGAACTGAACGCCTATCCCGATCGCCTCGATTTATGTGATCGGCATTTGAAAATGGCCAAAGAACGTGGGGTGAAGATCGTGATCAACACCGATTCCCATCACACATCGCATCTGGAGAAGATGCGCTTCGGCGTGGTGCAGGCGCGGCGGGCCTGGCTCACGCCGGAAGACGTGTTGAACACCTTGCCGGCGGAGGCCTTCGCAGCCGCGATGCGCAAGCATTTGCAGGTAGAAGTCACGGCAGGTTGAAAATCAGCATCTCAGGATGAGAGCTGTACCCGCGGCCATTGTGCTTCGATTTTGGTTTTGCTAGCGGCCAGCAGCTAAAAGGTAGCAGCTAGTCCAGGAGGTTTTATGTCATCCAATCCCACACCGGTAGTGAAAAAGCCGGAAGAGCCGCGTTTTGATGCCGGTCACGTTCCCATGACCGAAGAACTGGACAGCGCTCGCTGGAACCTGCCGCCGGTTGTGCCCGTGCTCATCGCCGCTGCTGTGCTTGCAGTGATTCTGGGACTGTATCTAGTGGGATCGAAGAAGCCTCCCACTTCTTCCGGTTCGGTGAGCAAAGTGATCGCCCTGCCCATGCATATAGAGTCGCGGGGATCGATTGCTCCGGGCCTGCCGGGTACTGTCGATCAGGACGTGGAGAAGTCCGATTCGGTAATGATAGCCATAGCTCTCGACGTGAAAAACGCAATCCAGAAGCCGATGTATATCAAGGGTCTTGAAGCAAAGTTGGTAACGCAGAAAGGCGAGTTGACTGACTACGCCGCGCCCGCCTCCGATTACGAGCGCATTGTGCAGGCTTATCCGCAGCTCAACATGGGAAGCATCAAGCCGTTCCAATCTGAATCCACGATCCCCGCCAACACCGAGCAACAGGGGCTGCTGGTGGTCAGTTTCCCGATTTCACGCGACGATTGGGAGAACAAGAAATCGCTGGTCGCTACCGTGAACTTCTACGATCATGCTCCATTGGTGCTAGACGCGACGAAGGCAGCTTCAGCAGCAGAGGCGACGTTGCCGACGAAGCTGGTGAAGTAGGTGAGCTTCAGGTGAGGCGTTTCAGGAAAATCGTTTCAAGAGAACCGTTTCAAGAGAACCGGTAACAGGCGCTTTTCCATGGCCTTTGTAGGAGCGATCGTGTCGAAAGGATAGTCATCCGCGGGGATGATCTGCCGCTCTCAGCCAGCGCCCCTCCAACCCGGGCCTGAACGTTTTTTTGAAACGTCTCACCTGAAACGCTTTTTGAAACGGTTTTCTGAAACGCCTTTTTCCCCGCCAACCTCCTTCTCCGGCGAGCAACTTAGGCTACGGAATTGCATAGGAACTATGTAGCTGCCGCTTTAGAATTAAGGCAGTAATAATAGTTACTATAAGGTAAACACCAGAATTTCAGCAGGTTGGGCTTCTCAGGTCAGCAGTTCCGGGATGAAAGTGCACTGGAACGGGCAGCATCAGAGGTGGTACAGGCGTTCTCATAAGTAGCAATCGAGTAATAAAGTCACTAATCATGAAAAAAGTTCGCATTTTTATATTCATATTTGCTCTTATCCTGGCGGCTCCGTACGTGCTCCAAACCAGAGTTTTGGCCGCGCCTTTGGCACAATCTGGACAAGCGGCTGCTGCACAAGCGGTGCAGCCGTCGGCGCTAAAAATTGTTGCGCCAAAGCCGAATGAGAAATTGGCGCAGACCTCGGTCACCGTGCAATATCAACAGGTGTCCCCCGCTTCTGCTGCGGGCACGCCGACCTACGAATTACGCCTGGATAATCGCGATCCTGTTCAAACCACCGATACCAGCTACACGTTCAATGGCCTGACGCCCGGCAGTCACGATCTGATCGTGCAGGTGGTCGATGCCAACAACGTTCCGATTTCGGGAACGCGCAGCGAAGTGCATTTTGTTGTAGCCGGCCCAGCCACAGCAGCAGGAACAAGTAGCCAGTCAATGATGACTCCGCCGACTCCTCCCTTGCAGCAACCCGACTTACCCAACGGCGGCAGCTCGCTTCCTCTGCTCTCGGTGATTGGGTTTGGCATTCTCGTCGGCGGCGTGATCTCCGCCCTGAGGACCCGGCCGCTTCACAAGTAAGAGCGCGGTACTTAGGATTTCGGCATCCAAGTCTGCACGGGTATTTGTCCCGCTGAGCGCGAGTTCATGCAGATTCCTGCCAACTTCGATTTGAAGAACCTCTCGCGTTACCTTTCCGATCCCAGACTCGCCGCCAGATTGCGCGCTATTGTGGCTCGCCGGCGGTTGTCGCTGGTGCTGATGCTGGGCGGCCTCGGCCTGCTGGGCTATGTAGGCTCGGAGTACTGGAGCATGTACCGCGAGCAGCAGGATTTACACCGTTTGTGGCAGGCCCAACAGAAACCGGCGCCGGCCAGCAGCGTTCCCAGTACAGCGGTCGATGACGGGCTCACACGTGTCTCCATTCCCAAGATCAACCTCGATGTCATCGTAGTCGAAGGCACCAACCATAAAGCCCTGCGCCTCGGACCCGGGCACCTGAAGAACACTCCCGCTCCTGGCGAATTGGGGAACTCGGTGATCTCAGCTCACCGCGACACCTTCTTCCGCCACATCTACGAATTGGCAAAGGGTGACCGGATTGACGTCACGCGCGACGGACACGACTACATCTTCGAAGTAACTGGCAAGAAAATCGTGCAGCCAGACGATCTGTCGGTAGTGAAGAACTCAACGGACGCGCGACTCACGCTCATCACGTGCTACCCCACCTACTACATCGGACCAGCTCCCGAACGCCTGGTTGTGATTTCCAAGCTGGTGAATGGAAAGCAGTCGTCCCCGCCAACGCAGCAGGCATCCGTTGCCACTCCGGCGCACTCCGGCCAATAAGTCTCTGCAATTAGAATTGTTCGCGTGAATCCGGACGTAATCATTGCCGGCGGCGGGATCATCGGCCTCTCTCTGGCGCTGGAACTGCGGCGAGCGGGGGCCGCGGTGGTAATTCTCGATCGCGGAGAGCCCGGCCGCGAAGCCTCCTACGCCGCCGCGGGAATGCTGGCCGCCGGCGACGCCGATCTGCATCCGGCATTGCGTCCGCTGGCCGGCGCAGCGGCGCAGATGTATCCAGCGTTTGTCCAGCAGCTGGAATTGCTTTCCGAAGTGGAGACTGGAATGAGTCGACTGGGCGCGCTTTACATTGCAGAGGAGAACGAAGCTTGCGCGTCAGTTCCGCTGTCTGCCAGGGAAGTTCAGGACTTGGAGCCCGGCCTAGCGCGCCAGGATGGCGTGCACCTGCTGGAGGAAACCTGTGTCGATCCGCGAATGCTCACGCAAGCAGCGCTCGCCGCGGCCAAACGCAGCGGAGTGGTTGTCCACCACGATTCGCAAGTTCAGCAAGTCAGATTCGATGATGGCCATCAACTGGTGGTCTGCACCGAGCGCGCGACGCACACGACTGCAAATTTTGTGAACTGTTGTGGAGCCTGGTCCGGCGAAGTTCTCGGATCAGCAGTTCCTGCTCGTCCTCGCAAAGGGCAGATGCTCTCCGTGATTGCGCCGGAATGTCCTCTGCAACACGTGGTCCGATCGCGTGAAGTTTATCTCGTCCCCAGAACCGACGGCCGAATACTGATTGGCGCAACCGTTGAGGACGTTGGTTTCGACAAGACTGTTGAGCCTGCAACAATCCAGTGCCTGCACCAGTCCGCGGCCAATCTGGTTCCAGGCATCGGCGAAGGAAGAATCTTGGAAGCCTGGGCCGGCTTGCGTCCCGGCTCTCCCGATGACCTTCCCATAATGGGAGCCGGCCGCCTGCCCGGAACCTTCGTATCCACCGGCCACTTTCGAAACGGAATCCTGCTGGCTCCGATCAGCGCCCTGCTGATGAGCCAGTTCATGCAGGGAAAGAAGCCGGACGTCGATATACAGGCATTCTCACCGGCGCGATTCCTGAAACAAAAACAATCGCGGATTTCCTGATGTTGTCATCCTGAGGTCGCCGCGAAAATCTACAGTCGTTTAAGAGTTGGTGTACACCGCGCTCGTTTGAGGGAAGGGCACGGATTTATCCGTGCCGACGGGAGGCGACAGGTCATCCCTGTTTATCTTCAGCGGCTTCAGCCGCGGCTGAAGCCGCTGAAAACCGGAAGCTAAAATTGGAACTGACGGTTTTCCGGCACGCATAAAAATGCGTGCCCTTCCCTAAAAGTAATTTACAGCAACGATGAAAATGCCCTAGTTGTGCTTGAAGAGCCATGCAAATTTCGGTTAAGTCGGACGACGTTCTTGGAGGTCCTTCGGCCCGCTACCGCGGACCTCAGGATGACAGCTCAAAAAAATTGCTCACGCAGCGCTTGGTTTTTGCCCCGCAACTCCCGGCGCCGGAAGCGCAGCCCGCAATTCCTCGCTGCTGGCGCGCACGCAATAGAGGTCCTCTGCGTCCGGAGCGATCCGGAGCTTGTAGGCTTGCTCGCCCGTCATGAAGTCGAAGTCGAGTCCCTGCTCGATAGAGCGGCGGGAAATTTCGAACAGCAGGGTCACGCCTGGCGAGTATCTTGCCCAGGCATGATCGTAGTAGGTCGTATAAAAGCGCCGGCAGTTGCCATCGCGAAACGTAACCAGCGCGGCGGCGACGGTGCTGCCATGCTCCAGGGTAAAGATCTCGCAAGCGTTTTCTTCCGCGCGGCAGGCTTCAATCATGAATTCGACTCGCACCGGATCGTGGAAGATTTCTCCCGGCGCCGATTGCCGGGCGCGCAAGTGATAGATATGCGCGGCCATTCGCGAGTCTCCGGGGTACTCGCAGATTGCCAGTCCCATGCGCTCCAGCTTGCGCAATCGGCTGAAAGCACGCGCATGGCTGTGGGTGAAGCGGTCGCGAGTCCATCCCGCGCAATGGAGCCGGGGAGCGCGGCTGAAATGCTGTGTTGGCA
Organism: Terriglobales bacterium; assembly: GCA_025980765.1. Lineage (GTDB taxonomy): Bacteria > Acidobacteriota > Terriglobia > Terriglobales > Acidobacteriaceae > Gp1-AA112. The sequence goes on along the minus strand of JAICXB010000005.1, from coordinate 66,085 downwards.
GACGGTTCCAAATCGCCGCGTTTGGATGACGAACCGCAGTAATGTCCAGGGGAAGACCCAACTCTGAAAGCTTTCGCCAGGCTGCCAGCAGCGGCTTCTCATCCCCGCGTGCGAGGTAGTCACGATAGTCAAAGAGCAGCTCGCCGGCCAGGCCCATAGCGTCGGCTTCGCGCCGCCTCACCGCGGGTACAATTGCCGCTCCGTTATCGCTTTCACAGAAGATGAAGTATGGCGCTTCACGATCGGCAAAGCAGCGTGCCGCCAGCAGGTTCCAGCGATGGCTCTGAAACAGAGTGAGCTCTGAGTGGAACAGTGAATCCCACGCAGGCCTCAGCCGCTCGATTTCCGCAATGCCGCGCGCCACTTTCAGCCGAAACAAGAAGGTCCCCTGGAGTGTTGGATTCGGGAGGCGCACATCAGCGCACAAGGTGAGTTAGACGCGAACCCAGGAGTGCGGGATGTAATCCAGAGTAGCTGAATTCATAGAAACAGGAGCGCTGTCGCCCCGGCCGGACTTTGACTTTGCTTTTCGATTTGGCAAAGCAAACTCCGGCCGAGGGCAGCCGCGCTTCTGACCACTGACATTGTCAGCTCGTTTGCTTCGACGCCGCAACCATCGGCTCGACCGGCGCTCCCGATTCGGGAAGGGCAGGCGGCAGGCCGCTCTTGCGCACCAAATTCTGGAAGCGCGGATCTGAGCGCAGCGGATCGAAATGCGGGTCCACGTCCATCCAGGTGAGCGAAGCATCATCGGCCCGCTGCAGCCAGGAGATAGCATCCGTGGTGTCGTTCAGCGCGGCATAGGCGGCGCCGACATCTGAGAATGAATCGCGATCGTGCTTTGAATCGGAGATAAATTTTCTCGCTTCAGTCGTGTCTCCGGAGAGGGCGTAGGCGTATGCCAGCCACGCCTGGTATACCGGATTGCTGCCACCGCTCAAATCGATCGCGCGATGCAGCTCCGCGATGGCTTTGTCGTACCGCTTCTCGCCTTCATACGCCCGGCCCATCACGGCATGAGCAATGGCGAAGTTAGGATCCAGTTCGAGCGCGGCATTGCAGAACTCGACTGCCTGCTTGTAGTCGCGCGCGAAATAACTCAGAAAGCCGGAAGCGGTGAGGATGATAGGCGAACGCGGATCGAGTTCCCGCGCGATCCTCATCTGCTCCGCCGATTCCGCATGCCGGCCGCGCGCGGTGAGATACATCGCGTACCCTCCACCTTGGCCGAGAATCGCTTGTGGAAAAGCGCAGACGGCTGGATTTCTTTCCTGTTCCTTTCCTGTTATTTTCCTGAGTCCTTTCGAGGAATGCAGTTTGATCCAGCATTGATGCGGGTCAATGAGGCTTTTCCACAGTTTTCCTGCTCCTTTCCTGTTCCTTTCCTCAGCTTTTGGTGAAATTCGCGAATTTTGGGCAGAATCTGGCGATTGGGAGGCCACCAACACAGAATTTCCTGTTATTTTTCCCTGTTCTCAGGGAAGTTGTAATTCGAGCTACGCCTTGTCTGGCCGCTGCTCCAGGGCGGCGAGCACGTCGGCGCTGACTTTCTCTGGGGCGGCGTCGCCGTTGATCTCTGTCAGGGCGTGGCGGGCTCGGTAGTAGTCGGTCAAGGGCAGAGTTTGTTTCTCATAGGCCTTCAGGCGCTCGGAGATGGAGGTCTCGTTATCGTCCTTGCGCAGGCTGAGAGCGGCGCCATCCTGATCGCAGGTATTAGCAACCTTCGGCGGGTTGAAATGGATGTTATAAATCGTGCCGCAAACCGGGCAGGTGCGGCGGCCGGTGAGTCGCTTAAGAAGCCGGTCATAATCGACGGCAATCTTGATTACCCGCAGTGGAAGCTTCGATCCCCGGGCGGAGAGATATCCGTCGAGCCACTCAGCTTGTGCGCAGGTGCGGGGAAAGCCGTCGAGGATGTAGCCGCGGGCGCAGTCAGGACGGCTGAGGCGCTCGGCGACCATGTCGCAGACCAGTTCGTCCGAGACCAGTTCGCCGCGGTCCATAATAGCTTTCGCCTTCTTCCCAAGCTCGGTACCTAATTTGACATTCTCGCGCAGCAGGTCGCCGGTGGAGATCTGGGGAATGCCATAGCGGTCCACGATCTGCTTGGCCTGCGTGCCCTTGCCCGCTCCCGGAGCGCCCAGAAGAATAATCGGACCGATCGCGCGCGCGCCATAGTCGGCGACTGAAGCTGCTGGTGTGTTCATGGGAGATATCTCCTGCGAAGGTTAACAGCAGAAAAGCGTTTCAGGTTTCGAGTTTCAAGTTTCGAGTGGACTCCGGAGATGTAACGAAGGCTGAAATGAAAATGGGAGCTCGACATTTTCGCCTGAAACTAGAAACTTGAAACTCGAAACGCCTTTCCCTGTTTTCTAGTTTAACCGTTGCTCTATCGCATCCACCACGGTCTCCACCACCTTCACGCGGGCGTAGAACTTATCGTTGGCTTCCACTACCGTCCAGGGCGCGTGCGGAGTGCTGGTGCGCATCAGCATGTCCTCTACTGCGCTGGTGTACTCGGGAATCTTGGCTCGATTGCGCCAATCCTCTTCTGTGAGCTTGTAAGAGCGGAAGGGATCGAGTTCGCGTCCGCGGAAGCGGCGAAGTTGCTCTTCCGGCGTGATGTGCAGCCAGAATTTGCAGACCACCATGCCGAACGATGCCTGATGCGACTCGAATTCGTTGATCTCCTGATAGGCGCGCTGCCATTCCGGATCGGCGGCAAAATGTTCGACCCGCTCCACCAGAACCCGTCCGTAGTAGCTGCGATCAAAAATCGCAATGTGGCCGGTGCGAGGCAGATTGCGCCAGAAGCGCCAGAGGTAATGATGCGTTTTCTCCTCACCGATTGGCGCTGCATAGCTGGATACGGAAAACCCGCGAGGATCGAGCATCTCGGTTACTCGCTTGATGGCCCCGCCTTTTCCGCCGGCATCCCAGCCCTCAAAAACACAGAGCACCGGCACTTGCTTTTTGTAGATGCGGTATTCGAGCTTGCGCAGGCGTGACTGCGCGGTTTCAATCTGGTCCGCGTAGTCTTTCTTGTTGAGCTTTTTGCTCATGTCGAGTTTTTCAAGCATGGGCAGCCTCCGCCTGGGCAGGTCGTGAATCGGAATGACCATTGACCCGGGCCGTACGCTTGCGAGCGATCTTCTTCTTCACGCTTACTTTGGGAACCTCCGCCCCGGAGACACTCGGGGAGTTGGCCTGTTTACGTCGGGCGAGCTCCTTTTCAATCTGCTGCGCCAGCACTTCGAAGACACGGACTACCGCCCAGCGCTGGTCGTTGGCTTCGACCACGGTCCACGGAGCATAGCTGGTTTCCGTTTTGGCGAGCATGTCTTCAATCGCGGGGATCCACTTGTTGTAGTCAGCATGATGCTGCCGGTATTCCTTGGTCACGCGCCATCGCAGGTTCGGGTCGGCTAAATACTTCTTGAAACGCTGCTTCTGCTTCTTTTTCGAGATATGCAGCCAGAATTTGACGATCACCTGACCGTCGTCGGAGAGCCAGCGCTCAAATTCATTGATCTGCTGATAGGCGTCGCGCCATTCGCTCTTCTTCACCAGCTTGTCGCAGCGCTCGTCGAGCACGCGACGGTACCAGCCATGGTCGAAAACAGCCATATCTCCGTAATTCGGCAATGCCATCTGATAGCGATGCAGAAAGTGATACCGCTGTTCGAGGGGGGTAGGCGGGCTGCCGGGATATACGCGGAACACACGCGGATCGAGCTTCTCGGTAAGCTTGCGAACGATATTGCCTTTGCCCGAGGCGTCCCATCCTTCCAGGCAAAGAATAGTCGTGACTTTGGCTTCCTTGGCCTCATACTGCAGCTTGCGCAGCCGCTCCTGCAGCTCCGGCATGGCTTTCTGGTAGGCCGATTTTGAGAGACTCTTTTTGAGATTCACAGTGTCTAGCATGGGCATACCTCGGGGCGAGTGCGGAAGTGTAACCCCGCTCCGCGGCACGGCGCAAACCCAGAAAACCTGCACAGAGTAGTGTTAGGCTTAGAGCATTCCAAACCTGCCATGTCCAGCCACGCCTCAACTGCGAACCTCACGATTGTCGGAGCGGCGGAAGTGCCGGTCCTGGTGCGCGTCGAAGGAGACAAAGAGCAGTCGATCCCGCTGATTAGTTTTCCTTTCACCATTGGCAGACGCGCCGAGAAGAACCTGATCATCACCGATCCCATGGCCTCGCGCGACCATGCCGAGATCGTGCAAATGAGCGGCGAGTACTATCTGCTCGATCTTGGCAGCAAACATGGCACATACGTGAACGGCGTGTCGATCAAGCGCCACAAGCTGTTGAACAACGATCATCTGCAGTTCGGCAGCACGAATGAGCGCAATTACATCGTCTTCCTATACGGAACAACCACACAGGGCGGGACCAGCCCGGCGCGCGAATTGCTAAGCCAGATTTCGGGATTGCAGGTCAAGGAGGAAGCCTCCGATCTGGAGAAGCTGGCTTTTTTCCTGGAGGTCGCGCGCAAACTGAACAGCGGCGGCGCCATCCACGAGATCCTCAACACGCTGGTCGAAGCCACACTGCGAATCACCGGAGCCGAACGTGGATTCGTTTTTCTCATGCGCAAGGACGGAGAACTCGAACTGGCGGTGGGCAGGAACTCGAGCGGCGATGAATTACGGGACGACCGCACCATCTCGCATTCGATCCTGAAAGACGCGATGAACTCGGCGTCGCGTGTGATCATCACGGATACCGCCAGTCATTCGGATTTGGCGGCGCGGCAGAGCATTGTCGCGCACGATCTGCGAACCGTCATCTGCATGCCGCTGTATCGCCGCACAGTTTCGGCGCAGGAACAGACCATCGATTCGGAGTCGCGCGCGATCACTGGTGTGTTGTACCTCGACAGCCGCTTTGCCTCCCGTGATCTTTCCGGATTGAGCCGCGACATCCTCAATACGGTAGCGACTGAAGCCGCCGCCCTGATTGAGACAGCACAACTCGCGCAGGCGGAAGAGAATGCGAGGCTGTATCAGAAGGAACTGGCGATTGCCGCCGGCATCCAGCAGCGCTTGATGACGGTGGTGATTCCCGAAGTGCCGTTCGCGCGATTGCGGGCGCGCAGCTTGCCCTGCCAGGAAATTGGCGGCGATTTTTATGATGCTGTGCTGGCCGATGGATCGCTTTACCTGGTATTGGCTGACATTTGCGGCAAAGGCGTTTCCGCCGCGATTCTCGCATCGATTCTGCAAGGCATGATCTACTCGCAACTGGTCGCGCGCGTGCCCCTGAGCGATATTGCTCTGGCGGTGAACCGTTTTCTTTGTGTCAAGAAGCTGGGCGAAAAATATGCGACGCTCAACTTGCTGCGCGTGGATCCCAACGGCGACTGCGAGTTCCTGAATTGCGGACACGTCCCGCCCGTGCGCGTCTGCAAAGGGGAGGTCGCTCGTCCTGGAGAAGGCAATCTGCCGCTTGGACTGATTCCCACAGCGGAGTATTCCACCTATAAATTCCAACTGAAGCCCGGTGACCGCATGGTGCTGGTGAGCGATGGCGTGAATGAAGCTCAGAACAATGCTGGTGATTTCTTCGGCGACGAGCGTCTGGAATCAACGGTGGTCTCCGGACAAGACCTGTTCGGAGCTGTCAGTGCCTTTGCCGAAGGTGCGCCGCCGTCAGACGATTGCACGACGGTGGAGTTGGAGTATCTGGGCTAAGTAGGACATTTGGTAATTGAGTAATCGGGTAATTGAAAACCAGGGAGACAATAATTACTCAATTACCCGATTTCACAATTACCCAATTCTTACAGACCTTCGAGTTGGCCCCCAGTCTCGCCAAAACTGATCCGATCTCCGATCACGACTGAGTGCTTTAGAAACTTCGCATCGTCATGCTTTGGGAAATCTGTACGGAAATGCGCGCCGCGGCTTTCTTCCCTTGCCAGCGCGGACTCGCAGATTAAGCTTGCCACCGCGAGAAGGTTGCGGGTCTCGATGGCTGCTCGCGAAGCAGCTCCACCTGTGGGCGTCTTCCACTGTGCGATTTGTTCCTGGAGGCGCATCAGTCCCGATTTGGTTCGGATCACTCCGGCGCATTCCCACATAAGTTTTTTCAGTTGCTGTGGTAAATCGTGTTTCTCATTGGCTACTGAATCGTTGCCGTGTGCTTCCAGTTTGGCAGAGCCACCGGGTCGTTCCTCCCGCATTGCCTCAGCAGCACGGGCGCCGAAAACCAGTCCTTCGAGCAGAGAATTGCTGGCCAGTCGATTGGCGCCGTGCACGCCGGTGCAGGCGGCTTCGCCCGCTGCGTAGAGCCCAGCGATGGTGCTGCGGCCGCCGAGGTCGGTCTTAATCCCTCCCATCAGGTAATGCGCAGCCGGACGCACCGGCACCAGATTGCGGGTGATGTCCACTCCATATTGTTTGCAGGTGGTGTAAATGCGGGGGAAGCGCTCGCGCAGGTGAGCACTGTCGAGGTGGCGCAAATCGAGGAATGCGAGCGCAGGCTGAGCGCTGCTGTTGGCGATCTCCTGCACGATAGCGCGCGCGACCACATCGCGAGGAGCGAGCTCGGCCAGCGGGTGATAGCGAGGCATGAATCGTTGTTGCGAATTGTTGAGGAGAAGCGCGCCCTCTCCACGCAGCGCCTCCGACAGCAGAAACCGTGGCGCGCCTGGCAGCGACAATGCGGTGGGATGGAACTGAAAAAATTCCATGTCAGAGATCGCCGCGCCTGCGCGATGCGCCATCGCGATTCCATCACCGGTCGCAACTGAAGGATTGGTGGTGTCGGAGTAGACCTGTCCGGCGCCTCCGGTGGCCAGCAACACTGCCTTCGCGCTAACCATCTGGCGAGTGCCATCGGGAGCGAGCAGAAGCGCGCCGGCAACCCGATTCCCGGTAACACACAGATCGGCAGTGAACTCGAACTCGGTAAACGCGATGTTCGGCAGAGTGCGCGCTCTGGCGATGAGCGCGCGACCGATCTCGCGTCCGGTGGAGTCGCCGTGCGCGTGCAGAATCCGCGAACGGCTGTGCGCGCCTTCGCGAGTGAAGGTCAGCCGAGTGCCGCTGCGATCGAACTCGGTGCCCCACGCGATCAGTTCCTGGATTCGGTGTGGGCCTTCCTCCACCAGCACGCGCGCAGCTTCAATATTCACTAGCCCATCGCCGGCTTCCAGCGTGTCATGGAGATGCAATGCGACTTCATCTTCATCGCTGAGGGCGACCGCGATGCCGCCCTGCGCATACTGAGTATTGCTTTCCGTAACCTCCTGCTTGCTGACCACCAGCACGCGTCCGGCTTCGGCTAGGCCGATGGCCGCGCGCAACCCGGCGATCCCGCCGCCCACAACGATGAAATCAGTCTCAGAAGGGATGGAATTCATGCGCAGAACCTTCGATGGTAGCATGCGAATCGCGGGTAGAAGGCGCGTAGAAGCTCGTCGGAATGGGTGAGATATGATGAGAGCGCGTGAAGAAAATCGAGGTCAAAACCGGTTCCTCGAAGTATCCAATTCTTGTGGAACGTGGCCTGCTGCGGCGGGCGGGAAAGATCATCGCAAAGCTGCTGCCGAGCCGCAAATCGCGTTGCTACGTCGTGGCAGCGGCGCCGGTATGGAGTCTTTGGGGAAAGGCACTGGAGCAATCACTGGCGGCAGCGAACATCGAATACAAACTGCTCGAACTGGCGGACGGTGAGCGCAGCAAAACTGTTACGGTCCTCGAGCAGCTTGCCGAACGCATGGCGTCCACAGGCGCCGATCGTAGCTGCGCGGTAATCGCGTTTGGTGGCGGAGTTACCGGCGACCTGGCCGGACTGTTGGCGTCAATGTACATGCGCGGCGTCGCTTTGTTTCAGGTCCCCACCACGCTGCTGGCTCAGGTGGACGCAGCTATCGGAGGCAAGACCGGCGTCAATCTACGCACCGGAAAGAATCTGCTGGGAACGTTTCACCAGCCGCGCGCTGTGATCTCCGATCCTGAATTGCTGGTTACGCTGCCCGAGCGCGAACTCCGCGCAGGCTTGTTCGAGGTAATCAAGTGCGGAGTGATTCGCGACGGCAAGTTATTTGAAGCGCTGGAGCAGAAGAAGCAAGCCATTGTCGGTCGCGATCTGCAACAGATGGAGCGGGTGATTCTCGCTTCAGCGCGCATCAAGGCACAGGTAGTCAGCGCCGACGAGCGTGAGTCTGACCTGCGCCGCATTTTGAATTTCGGACATACCATCGGCCACGCCCTTGAGGCAGACACCGGCTACAAGCATTTTCTACATGGAGAAGCGGTGGGTTGGGGAATGGCGGCAGCGGCCATGATTGGAACGGCTGTGCGCAAAACTCCGGCCGATGTGGCGCAACGGATCGTCTCTACTGTGCTCTCCTATTCACCTCTACCGGAAGTGAACAGCCGGGGAGAAGACATCGTGAAGCGTCTTCAGGCGGACAAGAAGACAATTGGCGGCAAAGTGAATTTTATTCTGCCCATTTCGGTCGGTAAAGTTGCGATCTACGACAAAGTATCGAACGAGGTAATCGTGGATGCGGTCGATCAGTTGCATTATCTTTCCCGAAATTGAACTGTGCCGACACATCTCAAAGACGGAAACGAACCCGTAGTCGGTGCCGCTCCCACCGGCGCGGCCGACGAGCGCTCGGCGGCACAAGCAGTCCAGAAGATGTTCGATGAGATTGCGCCGCGCTATGACCTGCTGAACCACGTGCTCTCGATGAATGTCGACCGCCTGTGGTGGTGGAGGACCGCCAGGCGCTTTCGCAATCTTCTTTCGCAGCCGCACGCGCGGGTGCTTGACCTGTGCTGCGGAACCGGGGATATGGCCGCTGCAGTTCGCAGACGGTCTCCTGCGGCACTGATAGCCGGCGCAGATTTCTCGAGAGGCATGCTGACCAGGGGCGCGGAAAAGTTTGCCCGCTTAGAGATATCCGTCGTCGAAGCCGATGCCTTGCAGCTCCCATTTCCGGGAAACGCATTCGATCTCGTCGTTTCGGCTTTCGGATTTCGTAATCTTGCTAATTACGATGCCGGTCTGCGGGAGATTTACCGTGTATTGCGGGAAGGTGGAGAGATCGGAATTCTCGATTTCAGCGAGCCCGGCGGATTGCTGGGCAAGCTTTACGGCGCGTATTTCCGCAACGTGCTTCCCCGAATCGGCACAATACTGTCCGGCGTGAGCGGTCCATATGCATATCTGCCCGCCTCGGTATCGCGATTCCCAACTCCGGAAGAGATGCTGGGCCGGATTGGTAACGCTGGCTTTCGCAATCAAAGCTGGGAGACATACAGTTTCGGTATTGCCGGGCTTTATCGTGCCCGCAAGTGATGCCAAGAGGGGCAAAAGCTTTACGGCGGATGTTCGGGATCTACGCGGATCGTACGGATAGGCAAAGAGTGATTTCGAAACAAACAGATCCGTGAAATCCGTGCCCATCCGTGAAATCCGCGGTAAAGCTTTGGCCTTTCACGCGGTCTGCGTCTTCGAACTTGGTTGTGGCACGGCTTTCATTGCGTCCATGAGCGCGGCTTCGGTGCTGTACTGGATCACCTGTTCGTAATCGTTGCCGAGAAATTTCTTGAGCTTGCCGGTGTCCATTGGATAGGACCCGATGAGGTAAGGAAATGCATCCGGCGGAATAGAAGTTGCGCCGAGTTTCCACATCAGTCGAATGATTTGCCGGCACAGCGCTGCGGTTGGCAGACGCTTGACCGATGCCGCCGTGAGGCGAATGGCTTCGGCCACGGTCATCGGCTCGCCGCGTCCGGCGACGTTCAGAATCGTGAGTGGCTCTTTCTCTTTTGGCCGCGCCAATGTCCAGGCAATTAAGCGCGCCACGTCGTCGACATGCGCGAGCTGGACCTTGTTCTGCAGATATCTGCCGCCATAGGGAAAGACGAACGGCAGACGCTTACCTTGCTGTTTCAGTCTCTTGCCCAGTCGGCCTCGACCATAGGCAGTTCCGCGCAGACAATCAATCATGTAATTCTGTACGGACGGGCCGGAGAAGATTTGCGGCCGCAAAAGATACACGCTACAGGCACCCAAGTCCTTCACCCGCGACTGCACCGCCATATCTGCTTCGCGTTTGTGAACTGCATAGGTGAGCGTGTGCGCGTCCAGAGGATCGCTTTCCAGGGCCGGCCGCCGCGGGTTCGGGCCATACACGGCGACGCTGCTGAGGTGGACGAACTTTGCCGCTTTGCCGCCCATGCGATTGGCTTCCGCAATGGCTTCGAGCACGCGGGCGGTGCCGGCGACATTGATGCGCCACATCCGCTCCCGATCCAGAATGTCCATCTTCAGAGGATCGAGAACGAACGCGAGATGCACCACGCCGACAGCCCGCGTTTCGCGCAGGATTTGCGCGAGACGTACGCAGGAGGATTCCTGCCCCAAATCGATACTTTCGAAGACGAGCGGAACCGAAGTTGAGGGAGGATGCAGGTCAACACCAATGACGTTGAAGCCCTCCAGCAGCGGTAACAGGCGAGCACCAAGATTTCCGGCAACGCCCGTCACCACGAGGGAAGGCTTCACAGAAGCCATCAATGTTTCGGCGGAGCCGCCGGTTGAGTGGACGCGCCAGGCGCAGGTTCGGACGGGCGTTTCATGCTAGGCGGCGCTGGTCCACCTAACGGAGAACCAGCGTTCATCGGTCCGAAATACGCCTCATTGAAATCGGTTTTTGCGGATTTGAAAATCTTCTCGCCTTCATCGGTCAAACGCTGCTGCGTCAGCCGCCGCTTCACGTCTGCTTTGACATCGTCGAAAGGCAGTTGGCGTTTGGAATCGACGCGATAGATCACAAAACCTACCGAATCGGGAATCACCTGCGAGACTTCGCCCTGCTTGAGGTTGAAAATTTGCTGCTCCTGCGCGGGGGGCAGAGTTCCGCGGCGTTTGGCTCCGAACTTCGTGCTCGGCGGCTCACCGGTGTTCTTGACCTGAGTGTAAGCGTCCTTCTGCAGTTTGTCGGCATCCCCGCCTGCAGCGAATTGTTGGCGCAGACTATCGGCGATAGACTTCGCATCAATCTTGGCGTCACTACTGCGAGGAACCAGGATTCTGGTGAGCTGCACCTCCTCGAAAGCGGAAGGGTTCTGCTCGTAATAAGTTTTGGCGTCCGCGTCGCTGATATCCGAGGCATTGGCCTGCAGCTTGCGCTCGGCATTCTGGGCTAGCAACTGGAGACGCATTAGCCGGAGTTGCTCTTTGAAGTCGGGATCCTTATCCACGCCGAGCTTCTCACCTTCATTGGCGGCAATCAGGAGCTGAGAGTATTTGGCCGCGATTTGCCGGCGGGCCGCGGCCGGAGCCGTAGGAGCCACCGCCTTCATCAGCTTTTCAAACTCGGCCTTCGTGATCTGCGTCTTGCAATTTGCGCCCGGCTCCCCGGGTCCGGATTTCGCGGCAGTGGAGGTTCCTGTCTTTGGAGCGGCCGCTGCTTTCGCAGCTCCAGTGGGAACGTCGCAAACACCATCGATAGTGATTACCGGAGCGGTTTCCGGAACGCTGGATTCCGCCGGCGCCTTCGGGGCAGAGGGATTGGCTGCCGCCGGAGCTGTCGGCGTAGATTGGCTTCCGGCATTGGCTGCCGGCGCACCCGATTGTGCAAAGCAAAAGCATGCTGCAGTGAGCAGGGCAAGCGTTAGAACGCTGGACTTCATGAAGTTCAAAATGCCTCCAATGATTTCGCGGGGAAGGACGGAAAATGCTAGCACAGCCGGCGGAGCCACATGGCTCGGCAGGCGGACGCATCCCGTATAAGATTAGGTTACCAGCCCGCGATGGCAACTTCCTATATTTCCTCGCGAACCGACAGCATGCGGAGTGAAAAGCGCTCGGTGGCGCGCAACTCCGTTTTTGCTTCGGTTGCGCTCACCGCACTCAAGATCGTGGTCGGGATCGCCACCGGCAGCCTGGGGTTGATCTCGGAGGCTGCGCATTCCGGGCTCGACCTGATTGCGGCGGTGATCACCTTCTTCTCAGTCGGGGTCTCCGACAAGCCCGCCGACTCCGATCACCAGTACGGCCACGGAAAAATCGAGAATTTTTCCGCCTTCATCGAAACCGGCCTGCTGCTTATTACCTGTGTATGGATTGTGACGGAGGCGGTCCGGCGGCTCTTCTTCCACCATGTCCTGATCGAGCCCACGCTGGCAGCATTCGCTGTGCTCTTCCTCTCGATGCTTGTGGACTTCTGGCGCTCGCGCGCGTTGGGTAAGACGGCACTGCGCTATGACAGCCAGGCGCTCGAGGCAGACGCTCTGCACTTCACCACCGATATCTGGTCCAGTGGGGTAGTGGTAGTCGGGCTCGCGCTGGTGTGGGCCGGCCATCACTGGAACATTCCTCAGTTGCGAGTTGCCGACCCTATTGCTGCTCTTGCAGTGGCCGGGGTAATCATCTACGTCAGCTCGCGGCTGGCGCGACAAACGGTGGATGCATTGCTCGATGCCGCGCCCAGCGGTGTGCGCGTTCAGATTGTTCGCGCAATCGAAAACGTTCCCGGCATTCTCGACGTGGAGCGAGTGCGCATTCGCCGCGCCGGCAACCGCTACTTCGCCGACGTGCAAGTCGGGCTTAATCGCAATGCGACATTGCAGCATTCGGAGCATATGGCGGAGTCCGTCACCAGCGCTGTTCGCGGCGTTCTTCCCGATGCTGACGTCACTATTAGCGCCATGCCCCGCGCGGCGGGAAGCGAGAATATTTTCGATCGTGTGCGCGCCGTTGCCGCCCGACACAATCTGAGTGTCCACGATGTAAATGTGCAGGACCTGAATGGGCAGCTACATCTGGAACAACATCTGGAGCTGGATGAACGCCTTTCCTTGAAGGAGGCGCACGACTTCGTGACTCTGCTGGAAGACGAGATGCACAGCGAGGTGCCGGAGATCGGCTCCATCCTTACCCACATCGAGAGCGACTCGGCGACGATTGAGCCGGGCGATGCCGGCTTGAGCGATGCGGAGTTGGAAAAGAAGCTAAGAAATGTCGCGACAGAGTTCCCGGAGATCATCGATCTGCACGAGCTCGCGCTGAAGCGCGTGCGCGACCACATCTATCTGTCGTGTCACACCACGTTGCCGGATGATCTTTCCCTGGCGCGCGTCCATGAGATTTCTACGGCGCTGGAGATTCGCTTCAAGCAAGCCGCGCCGGAGCTGTTCAAAGTATTGATCCACACCGAGCCACAAACTGACAACCGGCGGTAGGATGGTTGCATATCTAACAAATTAAGGAGTCGCATGGAAGCGCGAAAGTCAAAGAAGGTAGTGGTGTACAGCCAGCCGGGCTGACCGCCGTGCCACGTTGCTGAGGCTTTCCTCTCGGAGAGAGGAATTGAATTCGAAATTCGCGATGTCTCAAATAACTATTCCGCCGTGCGGGAACTGGTAGAGAAATACCATAGCCGCTCGACTCCCACTATCGTTGTTGACGACCAGGTGATGATTGGCTTCGATCCACAACGACTCGAACAAATTCTTCAATCTTGATGCCCGCAAGTTAGAGGGCTACCTGCTCATCGCCGCCGCGGCGTTCTGCTACGGCGCGTCGGCGGCCTGGGGCAAAGCTGTCTTCAACGGCAGCGAGTGGGTGCGCGGCGCCGGCATCGATCCGCTCATTCTTTCGCAGACTCGCTCCACGTTCGCGTTGCTGGTACTTATTCCACTGCTGCTCGGTTTTCGCGGGCGACGCGAGCTGGTTGCCAGCAGAAAGACCCTGCTGCTCTGCGCTGCCATGGGTGTTCTCGGTGTCTGCGGCGCCAATTTCTTCTACTACTACGCGATTCAGAAGAGCACCGTTGCCATCGCCATTACTGTGCAGTACACCGCGCCGGTGTGGGTATATGCGTACATGGTCGTCTCCCGACAGCAGCGAGCGACCTGGCTGCGCGGCATGGCGGTCTTTTTCGCGTTTGTCGGATGTGGAATGGTAGCGCTCGCCGGGCCGGCGTCGCAGGCGCGCGTAAATGCAATCGGGATTATTGCGGCTTTGGGCGCTGCGTTTTCGTATGGCTTTTACAACGTGGTCGGAGCGCGACTGCTGCAGCAGTCGTCGCGATGGCTGGTGCTCTTCTATACCCTGCTCGCAGCGAGCATCTTCTGGATTGTTGTGAATCCGCCATGGCATATCGCTGCTCAGCACTACTCCGGACGCGAGTGGCTTTTCCTATTCGTCTTCGCAATGATCTCGATGCTGTTGCCGTTCGCACTGTATCTGGGCGGACTGCGCCTGCTGGATCCAACCAGCGCGATTGTCACCAGTTGCCTTGAGCCGGTATTCGCCAGCGTTCTGGCCGCAGCATTTGTCGGAGAGAAACTGGTCGCGCTCCAGATTGTGGGTATTGCGCTGGTGCTGAGCCAGTCAATTGTGATCCAGTTGCCGGAGCGAATTAACTCTTGACAGACTTAATTTCTATTATAATATATAGCCATCCGCAGGATATATTGCGGATTATCTTAGGGAAAAAGAGGCTATGTTATGACTATCCGCGAGCTAGAAGATTCGATTGCCCGCAAGCTTGCGGAATTGCCTTTTATCCCCCAAGGATTCCGAGTTTGCGTCGAACTACATGGCAATCAGCGCAGGAAGCGTCGCTCCGCATCTGCAGAGAACTGGCAGCCCACCCGCGGAGAACACGGCATTTTTCGCTTGGAGCCCTGCGCCGACTCGCTTGAAAGTGAGTTCGATCAAATGAACCAACGTTCGCCAGAAGGTTCTTCGGCTGCTGATTCGAAGTTAAAATCACCTTCGGATCCAATTCGAGACCTCATCGGGGCCCTCGCTAAAGCGGAAGCAATCCCTGGATATCAATTTATTGCCCTTAAATGGTTTCGCGACACCTATCTTCCTAGGCAAAGCTTTGGCTGGGCGGTGAATGCGGATATCCGCAAAAAGCTAGTCGCCGAAGCAATTGAGGAAGGTCTCATTCTCCTCGGCAAGATTCCGAATCCCCGCCAGCCCTATCCCACGACAACGGTTCGCGTGAATCGAAATAATGCCGTCAGTGCCGCAGTACTGGGCATTGATGCTCATTCTGGTTGGGGCTTTACCCCGATTGAATTGCCCGGAGAGCCAATATCAAAGACCATGCTACGGGACAGAGGGTGATTTGGCGATCTTGTACTTGGATACAAGCGCACTATTGAAGCTGTTTATTCGCGAGTCCGGCACCGACGTGATGATCGGACTCGCCGTCTCACCCGATAACCGGCTTGCGATCTCCTCGTTGGCCCCTGTTGAGCTACGTTCAGCAGTACGGCGCAGACAACGATCCGGAGACCTTCCCAAGTTGATCGCAGAGAAATTACTTGATTACTTCGATTCGACACTGGCGGAAAAGTTTCTCCAGCAACCAGTCACGGATGCGGTCATTAGCGAATCTTTTCTGTTGATCGACAGACATGCTCTTCGCGCGTTGGATGCCATACAGCTTGCATCCTGCAAGGTCTTGCAATATTCCCTGAGTTCATCTGCCCGTTTTATCTGCTCAGATCTAAACCTCATCGAGGCCGCCCAGTCGGAAAGATTGGAATGCTTTGATCCCGTTAAATGATCGAACCATGGGTTGCCACTGTTCCGATTCGGTTTATCGCAACGATTGTTCTACTTCGTCGATCCAATCCGGGCGTTTGAGGACTTCGCGGGGTTTGGGGCCGTCCGCCGCGCCGACTATGCCGTCGCGCTCCATGAGATCGATCAGGTGCGCAGCGCGGCCATAGCCGATGCGCAGCCGTCGCTGGAGCAGGGAAGTGGAAGCTTTGCCGAACTCCAAGACCAGGCGCACTCCGTCTTCGTAGAGTTCGTCGTGATCGTCTTCTCCCGGTTCGCCATCGCCGTCCGGTCCGGTATTGTCGTCCTTCGGAGCCTCGAGGAATTTCTTTTCGTATTCGGCTTCGCCTTGCGAGCGCCAGAATTCCACCACTTGAGCAATTTCTTTCTCGGTGACAAAGGGAGCGTGCACGCGTTGTACGCGAGCTGAGCCGGGTGCGAGGAAGAGCATGTCGCCCCTTCCAAGCAGCGATTCCGACCCATTGGCGTCGAGAATCGTGCGGGAATCCACTTTCGTGGCCACGCGGAAAGAAATCCGCGTCGGGATGTTGGCCTTGATGAGCCCGGTGATCACGTCAACGGACGGACGCTGGGTCGCAAGTATCAGGTGAATGCCGACGGCACGCGCCATTTGCGCAAGTCGCGTGATCGATTCTTCCACATTCTTTCCATCGAGCATCATCAGGTCAGCGAGCTCGTCGATGATGATTACGATGTACGGCAGCGGCTTGTGCTCGGTCTCAGTCTCGAACAGGCTGGGCGTGTCTTCGGTAAAGAGCTTGTTGTACTGATCGACGTTGCGCACGCCTTTTTCCGCCAACAATTTCAGGCGACGCTCCATCTCGCGTACTGCATTGCGAAGTGCCACTGATGCCAGCTTGGGCTCGGTGATGATGGGTGTGTAGAGATGCGGAACACCGTCGTAGTTGCCAAGTTCCACTCGCTTGGGATCGACAAGTATCAGGCGCACCTGTTCCGGCGTTGCCTTGAAGAGCAGCGACATGATCATGGCATTGATGGCGACAGACTTGCCCGATCCAGTGGACCCGGCAATCAGCAAATGCGGCATGGTTGCCAGATCGGCGGTAATGATGCGGCCATTAATGTCTTTGCCCAGGGCCAGAGTCAGCCGCGAGCGCGCGTCGCCGAAGTACTGTGATTCGACTACCTCGCGCAGGAAGATGGTCTCGCGCTCAGCGTTGGGCACCTGAATGCCGACGGTGTTCTTGCCGGTCATGCGCTCGATCAGAATGCTCTCGGCTTTCATCGCCAGGCAGAGATCGTCAGACAGGCCGGTGATCCGGCTGTACTTCACACCCGCCTCGGGCTTCATTTCATACGTCGTGACTACAGGCCCGGGATTGATGTGCGTGATCGTGCCATGCACGTCAAATTCCGCGCATTTCTCTACCAGAATCTGCGCCAGCCCCTTCAGTTCTTCCTCATTGATCGCGTGCTGGTCGTCAGGACGCTTCAGCATGGAGCTGGGCGGAAGCTGAAATCCACCAAAAGTCTTCGGCAGCACGGTTTTTCGCTTGATGGCGCTATCGGCGCGAATGCCGACTTCGATAGCCGTCTCTTGTGGCTCGGTGGACATAGGCTCGGGTCCGGATTCAGCCGGAATGGCCGAAAGGCTGGGCGCTTCTACCATCTTCGCCGGCTGCACTTGGTCATACACATTGGCGACCCTGGCAATAGGAGTAATTTTGGTGTCGGGCGCCGGCTGGCTGCCCACCGTTGGACGCGCAGCCTTGCGCTTTTCCAGTTCCCGTTGCGCCTTGATGCGCAGGCGTTCGGCCCGCCAATCTTCCACCCGCTGCCATGCTGCGCCGACGAAGGCGAAGTGGGTGCCGACCCAAACATGCGCGGTAGTGAAGGAGAACGTGGTGCAGAGGTAGAGCGCGGCGGCAATCACGCTCAGTGAGACCAAATACGCACCGACGAGATTGAAATAGTGAATAAGAAAATCGCCGAGGATGCGTCCCAGTACCCCCTCAATGGGGATGGCATTCAGCCATCGCAAATGCCCAGGCAGCAATGCCATCAACGCCGGCGTGAACATCAACAGCACCAGAGCGCCCAGCGCCTTTTCCACCGGTGAGTTAATGTTTCGGGAGCGGAACCAGCGCAGGCCAAGCCCGGCCAGCATTACCGGAAGGCTGAAAACTGCGATTCCGAAGAGTTGCAGGAAGCCATCGCTGATCAGTGCGCCGACGCGGCCGATCCAATTGTGCGTCGAATCGCTGCCGCCCATGGAAGAAGCGGTGTTGAGGGAAGGATCGAGCGGCGAGTAGGAAACCAGCGCGAGGAACAACAGCAGCGCCGACGCCATCAGCACGAAGCCGACGAGTTCGTTGAAACGGCGGTTCCTGGTCGGCGTGAAGAGCCGAAGCAGCGATTTCATTGAGGCGTTTGGCGCGAGCCACCCAGGTCAGCCCGGGTGGCAGTCGCGGAAAACACCAGAGCAGGCCGATTATCGCAGATTGTGCAGGAAAAGAAACTGATTGGTCTGGTTCGGCTTCGGACTTGTCAGTGGCCGCGCATTCGAACCAGAGCCAAGATGATTACTGCGCACCCGATCAGCACCCGATAAACAACAAAGGCTCTCAGCGAATGCTGGCGTAAGTACTTGAGGAAAAAGGCGATTACGCCCATTCCAACTATGGCCGAGATGGCGAATCCAACGGCGAAGGGCAGACCCATGCCCCCAGGCAGGCCGCCGGCCTTGATCACAGAATGGGCTTTGAGCAGTACTGCGCCGGCGGTGATTGGCGCCAGCAATAGAAAGCTGAAGACGGCGGCAGCTTCCCGATTCAATCCCCGAGCCAGGCCGGCGGTGATTGTTGATCCCGAGCGGGAGACTCCGGGAATAAGAGCGAAGGCCTGGGCAATTCCAATCAGGATAGCGTCGAGCGCTTTGATTCCCGTAAAGGGGCGCGTCTGGCTGCCCCATTTTTCCGCCGCTCCCATCAGCAATCCGACCACAATCAGCATGGCGCCGATGAGGATGTAGTCTTCCCGAAAGCGGATTTCCGCATACTTGTCGAGGAGCTTGCCTGCTATAGCGCCCGGGACCGTCGCGAGGGCGATCCACCAGAGCAGGAAACGATCGCGGCCACTCTCGGCTTCGTTCACTTGTCCGAACGGCGCGCCTCTTCCGGAAAGTTTCGGTTGACCACCGAATCCAGCGACGATCAGGTTGATCCACGTCGGCAGGAAATAGATGAGCACCGCGAGCAGAGTGCCGGCATGAAGCGCCACGTCAAAGGTGAGGTCCATCGCGGGATCCAATTCGCTCCAGCCGAACAGCCAACGGGTCAGGATCAGGTGCGCGGAGCTGGAAATTGGCAGGAACTCGCCAAATGCCTGCACGATGGCGAGCACAACAGCTTGATAGATGGGCAATTAGTTTCCTTTCGGAACTACTCGGTATTACCGTAGGTTGGGATTTTTTGTTGCAGGAAAAAAATCAGGCGTTGCGCGCGATAGGCGTAATCGGATTGCGGATATTGTTGTGGAATCCGTTGCGCGATTGCCATAGCTTTCGCGCGGCTCTCATCCGATTTTTTCTGGTCTTCCTGCTCGCGGTACATCTCAATCAGCGCTGCCTGGCGCGAGGCGGCATCGTAGAGGGCTTCGGCTGCTTTGGGAGATTGTGGATGTTCGGCGGCATACTTCTCGTAAATCGACGATTCCTTTTCCGGACATTTGGGATCGCCCTGCCAGTCGCCGCAAAGTTTATTGTCGATCAGATCGAAAGCGGCGAGATCGGCCCACTTGGTGTGCGAGTACTTGTGCTCGACCTGGCGCATCTGGTCTTCGTCCATCTGATGTCGCATGTAGGGGTCTTTCTCTTTTGCAGAAGGACGATGCTTCATGTCCTCGACGTCGAGTTGCCAGGCAATGTCGGCAGAGCGGTACGCGGCCTCGCCGGCCAGCGGTGAATTAGGGAAATATTCGGCAACGCGGTGATACAGGCGGTAAGCGTCCTTGTCGGCGCCGCGACGTCCACCACGCTGGCTGGCCTGGGCCTCGGAATCGGCGGCTTCACCAAAAAGAACCTGATCGCCATTGGGCGTGGTCTTGCGGACCAGGCCTTTGTCCTGCATCCAGCCGGAGACATCGCGCTCACCACCGTTCGGATCGGGACCCATAGACGCCAGCACGTGGATCCACTGGCCGCTGTGCTCAAGCACCGCCGCCTCGCGTCCGCGCTCGAGGACGCCAATCTTCTGGCTTGAAGTATCCGGGGAAACGTAAACCGTCTGTGGAGATACCGCCACGCCACGCTCAGTGTTTTCGTCGGCATGAAGCAGCGCAGTCAGCAAAAGGAGAAATGAAAGGAATAGTAGGAAGTGAAGACGTTTACCCATGAAATATTCGTGTAAATTGACTCTTGAAATCCGTGGACATGCGTCCAATCCGTGGCATGGCTTTTGATTTTGCCTTACGTTCAGCTGGCAAGAATCTCCTGCAGCATTTCTGGCGCAATATTTCCGCCACTCACGATAGCTACAATTCTATCGCCCGCTGCAAGTTCTTCGCGATGGAATAGAAATGCCGCGAACGGAACCGCGCCGCTGGGTTCTGCGATCAGGTGGGCATCGAGCGCAAGCCGGCGCACCGACTCCCGAATCTCGTCCTCAGTCACACTGACAAAACCATCGACATATTTCTGAATGTGCTCAAAATTGCATTCACCGACGCTTTGTGTGCGCAGTCCGTCGGCGATGGTGCGCGAGGTCTCTTCTGCCGGAAACGTGACTCGGTGGCCGGCTTCGAAGCTGGCTTTGCCCTTTGCCGCCAGCTCCGATTCCACTCCGTAAACGCGTGTAGCGGGATGCAGGTTTTTTATCGCCGTAGCGATGCCGCTGATCATCCCGCCGCCGCCGACTGCGACCAGCACCGCCTCCAGATCAGGTAAATCCTCAAGGATCTCGAGTCCGGCAGTGCCCTGACCGGCGATGATAGCCTCATCGTCATACGGAGGAATCAGCGCCAGACCGCGTTCACATGCCAGCTCCTCGGCGCGCGCTTTGCGCTCATCGCTGGAAGGACCCACAATCACAACCTCTGCGCCCAGAGATTTCGTCTTCTCCAGCTTCAGCGCAGGCGAGTTGCTGGGCATCACAATTGTCGCCTTGCAGCCCATCGCCCGCGCCGCATAGGCGACACCTTGAGCATGGTTCCCGCTGGAGTAGGCAATCACGCCGCGACTACGCTGCTGCGGAGAAAGAGAGGCAATTTTGTTGTACGCCCCGCGGAGTTTGAACGATCCGATTGGTTGCAGGTTTTCTGGTTTCAGAAATACTTCGCCCTGTGTCAGCGAGATCGCGAGCAGTGGAGTGCGAACTGCAACGCCGCGCAATCTTTGCTGGGCTTCACGAATTCTTTCGAGAGTTACCATTCCAATCTCATTTTGGTGATTTGGCCGGCGATTCGCGGTCGGCATCGCCCAGCATCAGCGCGATCCAGTGCACCACCGCCATTTGATCTCGGAATCCGGGCTCACGCTCCAGGCTTACGTGCGAGATGGCGCGACTGATGAGGACTTCCTGGAGATGTCCACTGGGTATATCGTGCGCCAACCATTCCGATTCCGTAGGTGGAATGACGTCGTCTCCTTCGCCATGTATGAGTAAGACTTTGGCCTTCAGTCCGGCAAGATGATCGTGCGGCGAGACAGCGGTCGCTTCGGCTTCATGCTTACTCAAATGTGCTAGCAGCGATTCCCGAAATGCGTCTCGCTGATGGTCGAAGATCTTGTCCATCAACTTCTGCCCGTCGGTCGAAAGCTGCTGCGCTTCGCGTTTCGCGCCAGTCACATCCCCATGCAGCAGCAGCCGGAGAGAAGTGCGAGCGTTTTCTACGTCGGCAGCGGGGAAGAAGTCTTCCGGATGCGAGTAGATAAGGATAAGCCATCCATATTCGTGGGGAGGAACCGTGAATAGTCTTCCATCCGGCCAATGCGTCTCGCCTTCGACCAGATAGTGCTCGACGCGATCGGTAT
This sequence comes from Terriglobales bacterium, assembly GCA_025980765.1. Classification (GTDB taxonomy): domain Bacteria; phylum Acidobacteriota; class Terriglobia; order Terriglobales; family Acidobacteriaceae; genus Gp1-AA112. The sequence continues at coordinate 44,522 of JAICXB010000005.1, read as the reverse complement.
CATCCTGCGCGCCTACGGCAGCAACAAATGCAATTTCGTTTGAATATTTCGGATCGGCGGCCGACATCAGCGACAGGCCTCCGGAGAAGCTTAAGCCGAGCACGCCCACCTGCTTCATTCCCGCTTGCTGGGCCAGAGTGTCGGCACTCTCGCCGATCACGTCAATCGTCTGCGGCTCGACGCGGTAATCGGCGATAGCGTCGAGTTGGGGCGTGAGCACCTCCACGCCAGTTTGGGCGAGAGCGCCGGCAAAAGCTACAAGACGTGGTTCATTCATTCCGAGCTGATGCAGCCCATGTGCCACAACCATCGCCGGCGGATGCGGCGAGCGTCGAGGAAGATAGAGCCGCGCCGGGATTGTTTGTTCCCCGATCTGAATCGAAATGTCCTTCACGTCATAGATATGGTGATCGAGCCGCGATATGAAATTGTTTTTCCCCGCCATTCGCGCCAGCAGTGACAGCGCGCGAAGGTGTTCGCGGATGATGGGCCACAGCAGCAGCAGGACAATTGCAACGACCAGGAGCACGATGCGTAGCGGACTTCGCCGTCTCCGGGTCGTCGCCCGTTCCGCAGTCGATATCATCGCAATTCAGATTAGAGCATTTCTGTATGAGTGGGAACCCGCGTTTTCAGGACTCTCGCCGTTTTCTGCGGAAGGCTGGTACACCGGCTTTCGCGGTCACGAACCGCAAGCCCATTGCCAGCAGGTCTTGCAGCGCCTCGGGTTGAATGCGCGACAAGCGCGCCAACACCACCGGATGCTCGACGTAGTGCTCAGTGAGGTAATAGACCTCGGGATCTGCGGCCATCAACGCCGCACGGTCCTCAAACGCAATGCGAACCGCCAGCGAAGCGCGCTCGGCCGAGCGGTGAACGGGAATGCACGCCAGCAGCTTGCCGCGCACCGTGAGCGCGGGGGAGCCATAAGCGGTGCTTTCCTCCACGCCGGGCAACGCCATTCCCATTTTGCGAACGGTATCGATGGTGACCTTGTTTTTTGCCATGCTCTGACCGCGCAGGCTCGAAATCGCGTTCCGGCTACAATACGCTCTTGCCTGCTGGCCTTGAAACCTCCGTCCGCGTAATTCTGGTGCGCACGCGAAATCCGCTGAACATCGGCGCGGTCGCTCGCGCCATGAGCAACTTCGGCTTTTTGCATCTGCGTGTAGTCCGGCCCTACGAAGTTGCCTTTCGGGAAGCCCGATCCGCTGTGGGCGCCGCAGAAGTGCTGGCCCGCGCCGAAAAGTTCAACACCGTCGCGGAGGCTGTAGCCGATTGCACATTAGTCGTGGGGACGACCGCGGTCCGTCAGCGAGAGTTACATCACTCAATCAGGCGGTTGGACGAAGCCGAAGGCAGGGATCTAATAACCAGCCAGGCAGGCCCGGTCGCCCTCCTGTTCGGATCGGAAAAGGTAGGCCTCTCAAACCACGATCTCACCTATTGCCACTGGCTACTGCGCGTCCCCACATGCGAAGCGAATATCTCCATGAATTTAGGACAAGCGGTAGCAGTGTGCCTGTACGAACTAGTCCGCAATCCGAATATGCAATCGGAACCCCAGCGCGTCGAAGCTGTTAGGGCCCAAGCAAAAGACCTCGACCGCCTCACGACAGTGCTGACCGAAGCTCTCCTTAGCAGCGGATACACGACCGCTGAGGCACTCCCGTCTTCAGAAGAAAAGGTACGGCGTCTGATGCGCCGTCTCAATCTGTCCGCCGCCGACTGCGAACTTCTGCTCGGTATGCTGAGGCAGATCGTTAGGATGCGAGGAGCTACGTAATGTACGCAGGCGGCAGTCGAGCTTGTCGTGAACTCGGGCTGTTTCCCTGGTGGTAGCCCAGGCCGACGATCCGGTCCGGGGAAAATGGTCCCGCTACTGATAACGCAGCGACTCCACTGGATCCACGTGCATGGCCCGCCGCGCTGGAAGGTACGAGGCGAGGGCAGCGGCGATGAGCAGCAAGACAGCTACAGCGGCATAGGCAAGCGGATCTATCGGTGACACTTCGAACAGCAGGCTCTTCAGATAAATTGAAACAGCCAGGCTTCCGGCAATACCTGCCAGTAAGCCAACTGCAGTTACACGTAGAGCCTGTCCAACGATCAGTGAAAAGATATCTTGTCTCATTGCGCCGAGGGCCATTCGTACTCCCAGCTCGTTTCTGCGGCTCGCAACGCCGAAAGAGAGCGTCCCGAAAAGTCCAATGTCCGTCAACAGCAGCGCCAGGCTGCTGAAGGCGGTACAGAGGCCGGTGAGCAAGCGGTCTTGGTGGATGGATTCATCGATCTTTTCGCGCATGGTTTCAACTTGGGCGACCTGAACGGAAGGATCCAGACTGCGAACAAGCCGGCGCAGGCTTCCTGACAGCAGACTGGACGGTGCACCCGAAACCCGCAGCAGCAACGAGCTGCGAATTGCCGTCGGAGCGGACTGATTGAAATCTAGATAGAAGCAATCAGGCGTCTGCTCGCGGATGTCGTTGTATTTCGCGTCTCCCACCACGCCGATCACCTGCAATAACCGATTTCCTTCGACGGTTTTCACTTGCTTGCCAATTGGATCGGAGCCGCCGAAGAAGTGAGCTGCCATTGTTCTGTTGATAATCGCTACGCGTGGCGAGTTCAGGCCGTCATGGGAATCGAAGTCGCGGCCCGCCAGCAATGGAATCTGCATGGTTTTGAAATATCCGGGGGCAACGCTGTTCAAAAACGTATGTAGCTCCTCGCCCGGTCGAGATTTGTATCCTTCGACATCGACGTTGATGCCCAACTCCCGTCCACTCATGGGAGCGAATAGCGAAAGACTGGCGCTGCGCACGTCGGGCAAAGACGCCGTCCTGGCCAGAAGCTCTTGATAGAAATTTGCCGCGCGCGGCGCGGGAAGCGCCGAGGTTCCGAGCAGATCCGCAACCACAACGTGATTGCGGTCCATGCCAACATTCACCGTCTCCATGCGCAGCAGGCTGTGCAGCAGAAGCCCGGCAGCGCTGAGCAACACCACCGAAAACGCCAACTGCACTACAACAAATCCCGTCATCCCGGAACGGAACACCGATCCAGGAGCGGAAGACGATTGCGTCTTCAAGCCACCGGAGATGTCCGACCGGGCGACGAACAACGCCGGCAGAATGCCCGCCAGAAGCACAGCGAGAAGCATAGTTCCAGCGCTGAAGGCCAGCACATCTGTGGTCAATCCAGCATGCAGGCTGATGCGGTCGCGCACCGTGGAAAGTGAGTTCAGCAGCAGACGGCTCACCCAGATCTGAGCGAATACGCCAAGAATCGTGCCGGCGACTGCCAGGCAAAAAACTTCGGTGAGGAGCTGGCGGATGATGCGCACGCGTCCGGCGCCGAGCGCCTGGCGCACGGTGAATTCGCGCAGACGCACGCTGTTATGGGCAAGCAGCAGACTGGCTACATTCGCGCACGCGATCAGCAGCACCAGCGCGACAGCGAGGAGCAGGATGCGGGCCGGCAACCCGAGTCGCTCCCGAACTTCTGAGATTCCGCGCGGAACCGGAGTCAGCACCAGCCGTTCCATGCCTTGTCGTATCTCATCCGGCGGCAGTGGCGATTGCTGCTTTACACGTTCAAAAATCGGCAGCAGATTCGTCTGGGCAGCAGCCAGGCTCACGCCTGTTTTCAACCGGCCCACGACGGTGACCCAGTCGGGGCTGGCCACCGAATTTCGCAGAGGCAAGTAGAAATCCGGCGACTCGCCGACAGTCACGCCAAAGAAGCTCGCTGGAGTCACGCCGATTACGGTGTATTGCAGGCCGTTCACCAGAACGCTCTTGCCCACCGCATCCGCTTGGCCTCCGAATACCCGTTGCCACAATCCGAAGCTCAGGACAATCGAAGTCGACTGGGTCTGCGAGTCGCGATCAAACAGCCGTCCGACCGCCGGAACGATACCGAGCGCGGCAAAGTAGTTCTGTGAAACCGCTTCGCCACCCGCCTCTTCTGTATTTTCTCGATAACGAACGTCGGGCGTTCCGATGGATGCGAAAGCAATCACATCGGAGAATGCCTTCGCATTTTCGGAATAGAGCCGGAATCCTTCAATCTCAGAGATTTCTGTGCTCCCCAAGCTGCCTGCATAGCCGATGTGCACGAGCTGATCTGGATTCGCAACCGGCAGCTTGCGAAACAGCAGCGGAGAGGCAATGGAAAATATGGCAGTGTTTGCGCCAATCCCCAGCGCCAGCGTCAGCACCGCCATCAGAGACAGAGCCGGAGTTCTGCGATGTAACCGCAGCGCATACCGGACATCGTGAAGAACATCTTGAATCGCGGAGAGCATTCAATTCGGATATGTACCAGTTATGCGTAAGGAAAGGGAAGTCTTTTCTGAGTTTGTACCGGAAGAGTTCGGTCTAACGCCGCAAGAACCAGACAAACATGCCCCCCAGCAATGCCGTCCCAAATGATAGCCAGGCAACGTAATCTCCGGGATGCCCGCTGTGGGCCTTTCTCAAAATGGGATTGCCAAGTTCCAGACTGTGGGTGAACTTCAGCCATCCTCCGATCCTCTTATGGAACAGGCTCCCCAGGGCGAGCAACAGCGCGAGTGCGAGAGCGATGCAGGAGCGGACGATCGACGATGTAAGCGGTTCCGGCGCGGTGAGCGCGGGAGCGGCCGGCTCAACGTTCTGCAGCACCGCCTGTGCGTAGGTGAACTGATTCGTAAATAACTGCGCGCCGGCTTCGGCGGTGCTGCGCAAATTCGGGACTGCGCTCAAGGCAATTCCCAAAAGAATCAGGACGGCTGCAGGAACGAACATCACGGCGGGGACGTTTTCTTCCTCTTCATCCGTCTCCGGCTTTTCTTCGATTTGAGAAGACCTATCGGTCGGAGCCAGTTCGCCCCATCCGAAGAAGATTCTGAAGGTAGCGCGAAAGACCGCGCCGGCAGTCACGATTTCGGCAAACATGAAAATGTAGGGCAGCCAGGCCTGATGAAACTCTTTGGCCGAATCCGAAATCATGCTTTCCCCCAGCAGTGTGCCGAACGGAGGAGCTCCCGCGAGCCCCCAGGCGCCCAAAAGGAAAAGGCCTGCAGTCCACCACATGCCTTTGCCTTCTCCGTGCAAGTGGTCTTCTCCGATCTTTCGCAGTCGATGCAGGACGATCCCAGCGCAAAGAAACAATCCACCTTTGACCACGCCGTGCGACAAGACATAAAGCGAGAAGCCGCCCAGCGCCTTGGGCGCAAGCAGGCCGACTCCGGCGAGCATCAGTCCAGCGTGCGCGATGGTGGAGAACGCCAGCAGCCGCTTGAGATGATGTTCGGCGTAGCACATGAGCGCTCCGACGATCGCCGTGATCGCGGCCATCACTAACAAAATTGCACGTAGCTCGCGCGTGTGCGCCGCGAGTCCGCCCTGGAACATCGTCCAGTACACTCGCGCCACCGCGTAGATGCCGAGTTCGACCATCACTCCGGAGAACAACACACATACCGGACTGGGAGACACAGCGTGCGCGTCTGCCAGCCAGAAGTGGAACGGCACAATCGCCGCTTTGACCATGTAGCCTACTGAGATCAGCAGAAACGCGAGCAATACCAGCGCATCGCTGCTGCTCCCGAGCGAGCGCCCAACCTGCGCGAAATTGAGCGCGCCGGTGCGCGCGTAGAGCAGTCCAATTCCCATTACGATCATGAACGCGCCTACGGTGTTCACCAGGCCGAAGTTGTAGGCGCCCTGCAACGGCGCGGGCTCCAGCGTCTTCAGTCCGCACAGCGCGAACGCGGCGACGCTCATCAGCTCGAAGAAGACGAACAGGTTAAACAGATCGCCGGTATAGCTGAAGCCGCACATCGCCGCCATGAAGATCAACATCAGCGGTTGGAAATGGTTCTCAGTGTCTTCAAAGATTTCCCAGGAAAAGAGCAGCCCGGCAGTGGTAAGCAAACTGGCAAGCACCGCCAGTGAAGCCCCGACGGAATCCACGGTAAAGCAGATTCCCAACGCCACATCGTGAGCGCGCGGCCACCAGTTGCCGAACCAATAGGTTTGCGGCTGCAACCAGGTAGCGCGCAGAATCGAGATTGTCATCCACAAATTGGCTGCGGCTGTGGCAATTGCGAGCGCATCGGAGAAGCGGCGTCCCAGCAATTTGCCGCTCAGGGCAATGAAGGCCGCGACCGCGAGCGGAATTGCGATTGGAAGCGGAAACATTGTGGTCGCAGTCATCCCGTCAGTACTCGCAACTCTTCAGGATCGACGGTCCCCGCAACTTCATTTGACTTCACCACCATCGACAGCAGCAGCGCCATCACTGTCGCTTCCACCACGATGTCAGTCAGCATCAGCGCCTGCACCAGTGGATCGACGACTGAAGTCCCAACAGGAATGTCGGCGAAGATCGGCGCCGTTCCTCCCACTTTGAAACCAATGCCGAGCAGCAGAACGTAGGTCGAGGTCTGCAGCACGGCCGCGCAGACGACCTGATGCACCAGGTTCTTGCTGGTGACGATGCCGTAGAGTCCCCACAGAAAAATCCAGGCAGCCACAATGTATGTGAGATAGTTCAGCACTATTTCTTCTCGCCGTGCGCCACGATGATCTCCTGCAAGTAGGTTTTCATCAGCAGTACAAAGCCGCCGGTGACCTCCAAGCCTACCAGTGCGCTGATCACGGCGATGGTTCCCGACGAGAAGAGGTCTCCAGTCATGCCCAGGGGAATGATGTTGGTAAGGAAATGCGCGCCAAAGAACAGGGCAGCGGCCCCGACGATCGCGTACCCGGCTGCTCCACCCGATTCCGCCAGCTTGATCAACGGACTGGAAACAATGCGCTCGAAGGTCTCGGCATTGCCAGAGAGATAAACGACCAGCGGCGCCGAGGCGAGAATCACGCCACCCTGGAAGCCGCCTCCGGGAGTGAGTTGTCCGTGCGCGGCGATGTAAACGCCAAACACGATCATGATCACGACCATCAGTTGCATGCTCACCCGCAAGGTGTCCGATACCGGCAGCTCTTCTTCCAGGTGCTCTTGTTCCTTGCTGTCGTTTTTCGCCTCGTTCTCTTTTTCTTTCTGCGGACGAAACAGCAGGAGAACTCCCAGCACCGAAGCAAAGAAAATGAACTCCTCGCCCAAGGTGTCAAAGCCGCGATAGTCATAGTTGATGGCGTTCACCACGTCGGTGGCATGGCGTTCATAGCCCGCCACTTGCGTCACCACGTCGCCGTACGGGCCGCGATAATCGCCGAGTGGCGGCGCATCGCGAAATCCCCACGCAAACACGGCCGCCAAGCCTGCGGCGGAAATCAGAAAGAAAATGGTGCGCGCTCGCGAGCTCATTGTTTGCCTTTCTTCTGGCGTTCACGACGCAGATTTTGATGCTGCATGCGGGTGAGCGCCAGCATGATCATCAGCGGCAGCATCACCGCTCCGATGGTGATCTGGGAGAGGGCCACATCCGGGGCCTGAAAGATGAAAAACATCAGAGCGCATAACAGGCCATAGAAGCTCAGGGTCACAACTTGCTTTTTTGGATCGCGGGCCAGCACAACGCCGGGCGCGGCAATCGCCACCAGCAGCAGAATGGTCCATTGCAAGAGTCTCATGAACCCGGCTCCTGCCGCACCAGTTCGTCACTTGCTTTGAGCGGCACTTCTTCTCCCTTTTTGGGACTCCAATCCTCGACTTCGGCGATGCGGAAACCGCGCGCGGCTTCGTGGGTAACAATCGTGTTCATCGCGATCAGCAGCAGCGTAATCAGCACTGCTTTGAAGGATTCCGGCTTCATCCCCTGCTGAAGAAATATCGCCGCCGTGATACAGATCGCACTCAGCGACGCCGGAGGCGAGATGTAGTGCATCTGCTGGTAGGGATCGCGCATCCGCGCCATTCCCAAAACGGACAACAGCGTCGTAAGCACGCCCGCCGCCAGGAAAGCTTCGATGGCAATGGTCTTCATCGCAGGTGGCGCGCGAAGAAACGCGCGAAAACAATGCCTCCGCCAAACGACATCAGCGCCAGCGCAATCGCCAGATCCATCATGGGCATCCGGTTGAATGCCATGGTGAGCAGCATCATCAACAACGTGATCACCACTCCGGCCATGAAGAAGGCGACCAGACGATGGCGCGCATCTCCCCGGACCGCCATCCAGGTGAGAGGCACGAGGGCAAAGATCATGACTTGGGCGGCCAGTTCCCAGATGTTCAAGATTTCGCTCCCAATCCTTTCGTCATTTTCGGAACGGCGCTGCGCTCGATCTGATGAAAGAGCAATTTCCGTTCGCGGGAATTCACGCCCAGTACGATGAAATTCGGCGCGACCGTGGTGTAGGTGGTGGCAAGCACGCGCCGCGCAGTGCAATGCGGGTCCTCTTGTTCTCCAGCCTCAAATTCAGCGAGCCGGAACATAGAGTTGGCGGGCTTGCCTCCCACGAGGTCCCGGGCTGCCACCAGCCACACCTCGCCGGCGCCGCTCAGCAGATACCAGGCGAGACGCCAGAACGCGAGCAGTTCGCCCAGAGTTGGCCGAAACCGCGCGGGATATTTGAGGTTGACGGTCCCGAGTCCCAGAGTCGCCAGCAGCGCCGCCAAAGTGCCGAGCAGAAGTTCGTGCAGAGCGAATGTCCCGGTCAAAACGATCCAGAGCAGATAGGAGGCGGACGCCCAGAGCACGAGAGTCAGCGCGGATTTTGCCCCACCAGTCATCGAGATCGCGAACCAGCGCCTGCCACATACCTATAGAACCTCAGACTTTTCGGCTTGGTTGTATATAGCTGAAATTTCTGGAAGGAAGCCGCGAAAGCCGGCGATAGATCGCGTTTGAGGGAAGGGCACGGATTTATCCGTGCCGACGGGAGGCGATAGGTGATCCCTGTTTATCTCCAGCGGCTTCAGCCGCGGCTGAAGCCGCTGAACAACCAGAAACTAAAATTGGACTTTTTAACGCCCGGCTGCTGCAGCTGCTGAAATTCCCGGCATCGCAGCCCGCGAGGTGTCAGCGATAGGAATGAACTCGCGCAGAAATTTTCTCGCATGGGCAAAAGCAATGGTTTTTTCAATCAGCAGAAGGACTGCCCAATAGGCCAAAGTGATCGCGGCGTTCTGCCGCTGTGTCCCGGAAGAGGTTGTGAACACAACCAGAAGAGCAAGCGTCTCGAGCATGAAAATCGCGTCGATAAGGGCGTGCACCAAGCCCATTCCATTTTGTCGCGCGTAGAAATAAACGCCGCCAGGAATCAGAATGCGCCAGGGCAAAGGCGATTCGTCGCGGAATTTCTGTCCACAAGATTGGCACTCGTAGTTCCTGGAACGGAGTTGCGCAGCGCATGCCGGACACAAAGAAACCATTGCTTTCGTTGCCGTAGTCTCCTGCGAACTTGCCTGCTGCAGCATGGGCAGCAGCAATCGAAGCATTTTTTTCGTTGTCCGGTCGATCCCCCAGTATTTTTCCTTCGTGCCATCCGCATACTTCAGCATTGCAAAGTGAGTGAGGAAGCCGACAAACTTTGTTTCCTTGATATCGCCATACGCACAACTGCGGACGTTCCCGCGCCAGGATCCGTCTCGATTCACGCGAAACGCCAACAAGCGTTTGTTCGTGAGCACCAGAGTCACCAGGCCGACAATTTGCGCAAACCAGCCTAAGCTGTACTGTTCCAAACCGCTCATTGGCATCTGAGCTCGCGCGGTAAAGAGAACGATTTCGTCTGGTGAGAGCAGCTTTTTGAGTGGAGCTCCCAATTGACTCAGCCGCTTTTGCGCTGCTTTCCGTAGCCCAGCTTTCTCTTCGCCCTTTGCGTTGACGAAAAGTATGTCTTCACGGACAGGAATCGCATTAAAGGACGAGACCCGTGAAAACGTGTTGGGAAACAGTTGTTGATCGAGTTTGAACATGTGTTGGTTAGCTCGGCGGGGATTGTATCCCGCCCCCAAGGCAAATCCAGCAGGTATTTGACCGGGTGAATGCACTCCAAAGTGCAGTGTCCAAGCGTGTGAGGTGGCCCATCCGGGTCACCGGCATCCTGAGCTGCTCATTTGCTGGTAGGCCCAACGTTTCACCACTGGTCTATACAAGAGTGCCGCGCATTCTGCGGCACGACTGAGAGTAGCCCAGGGTGACGAAGGAACCCTGGGTGTGCTGAAAGGAACAAATTCATTCCGCGCTGCCGCAGGCCCGAGCGGAGCGCAACGCGCGGAGCGACAAAACAAAATGCATTTTTCTAGAGCGCTCCGCATTCACTGAGCGCAGGCCTTCGGCAGAGCGGTGTGGTTCTGCTTCTTCCGATTACCCAGGACTTCGTCCTGGGCTATTTTCAATCGTGCCGCATGTGCGGCACTCTCATTCCAGTCGAGAAAGTGGGCACCGCGCAAGAGCGCCGAACCGCCGGACCGGGGAGCCCTCGGCAGACGGCGGTGTTCTCCGCCCGGCGGCCGGGGTGAGGTGAGCCTTCGGCAGAGTGGTATTGAAAAAGCTAGCAGCCAGCAGCTAGCAGCTAGGCGCTAGGAATCGGTGTCGCCCGCTGCGGCGGACTGCAGCGCGGGCGAGCCTTCAGCAGAGGCTGTGCTACCATGCGCGTTTACGAGCCTCTTATGCCTTTCGTAGACACCGACAGTCTCCGTGTCATTGAGCGATTACCCGGCTGGTATGGACGCTATTTTCATTCGTCAAGTATGACCTTCGCCCATTATGAATTCATCCAGGGCTCTTCCATTCACGAGCACTCGCACCCCGAGGAAGAAGTTTACGAGGTCATCAACGGTGAACTTGAAGTGACAATCGATGGCGTGGCACAAATCGCGCGGCCGGGTTTTGTCGCGATCATCCCGCCTGGGGTGAAGCATTCCGTAAAGGCACTCACAGATGGACGGGCCATCATTATCGACCATCCCGTTCGACCCGAATTTCAATCGTAGGTTTCATTTTGGGAAGACGTAAGCGAAGGTCAGAGCAGCGCCGGAGGATGCGGTACGCCCCACGTTCCCCCAATAGCCTTTCAAAAGAGTGCCGCATATTCTGCGGCACGACTGAGAGTAGCCCAGGGTGACGAAGGAACCCTGGGTACGCCGAAAGAAACAAATTCATTCCGCACTGCCGTAGAGCCTGCCCTGAGCGCAGCCGAATGGGCCGAAGCGGAGCGGAAGGCGCGCAGCGACAAAACAAAATGCATTTTTCTAGAGCGCTCCGCATTCGCTGCGCGCTGGCCTTCGGCAGAGCGGTGTGGTTCTGCTTTTTCCGATTACCCAGGACTTCGTCCTGGGCTATTTTCACTCGTGCCGCATACGCGGCACTCTTCAATTCGCGATAGAGCGCTTCGCTGGCACGCGTAACGGGCAGAGAAAGACCATCAAAGCCCGGTCGTAGCAGCGAGTGCGGAGGTTTCGATACGGTTACGCCCATGCTGCGCTGCGTCGGCGATCGCATCCAGCCAGTCTCTGGCGGCAATCGCGAATCCTGCGAAACGAGCTTTTGGCAGCGCCTTTATGGCTTCGCACGCCAGCTTGTGGGCTTCTGCCGCTTTGCCTTCGCTCAAAAATACAGCCGAATCTGCCATCAAGAGGAAATACCGATCGGTGACTAAGCGCCGTTTGCATTGATCCAGCCACTTGCGTCCGGCAGCGCTGTCTCCGCGAATTGCGGAATAGAAGAAAGCTGCGTCAACCGCGATTGAGGACTTCACCACCGGCGGACAAATTTTCCAGAGCTCGATTGCAGCTTCCAGATACCGCTGGGCAACATTGAAATCGCGCCGGTCCTTGGCCCACCAGAATGCATACAGGTAGCAGGAGACGTCCTGGCCAGAGCCATCCTGGAACGCCAGTAGCCGGTCGATTAAACCCGCATCCCAATCGCGAGGTCGAGTACCAGCATTCAGGGCCGCTAACAACGCCAGCAACGCGCATTGCCTTTCCCCGCGGCCTTTTGCGCGCACTAAGTCCCATATCTTGGCGCCATCGGAGAAATAGAACCTCCGAGTCGGAATAAGGCTGACGAGCCCCAATCCGCAGGAGATCAGGCCTGCCAGCTTGACAGCAGCGCCAGACGACGACGCTGGCATGATCGCGCTAGCAAGTACGGCCAATGCCCCTCCGAGAAAGGATGCGGCCGGGCCGGCGGCGGTTACGGTGAGCATCCGGCGGCGGAGATCGTGGATTCCTCTAGGCGCAAATGAAACCATTCCGCCGATCGTCAGTGTTCCCCAGCGAATGGACGGCCTGCGACCGTTCCAATGAATCGTGATGGGACCCACGATGAAAGAACAAACTCGGAAATTCACTGCGAGCGCGCCGATAACGTGTCCAACCTCGTGGACAACGACGGCAATCGCAAAAAGACTAAGCAACTCAAGAAAGCCGACGTCCTGATTGGCATTCTTCCCCAGGAACCAACCAATAACCCCGCCTGCGCCCAGGCCGACAGCTTGTCTCAAAATGCTCAGTGTGCGCTTCTGCGTGAACTGTTTGTCCATAATGAGTAAGGGAGAAACTACTTCACTTCAACCCGCAAAGCCAACAAGAAAGGGAAGAGTTGGCGTTACAAAAAGATGGCGCACCAACCAGAAAGGACTAATTTTTAGGCGCTCCGCAATCGCTGGGAGCGGGCTTCGGCAGAGCGGAATTGAAAAAAGCCAGCACCTGGAAGCTAGCAACTAGGAACTGGGAAGCAGATGCCGGTGTTCTCCGCGCGGTGAACTTGACTGAAAAGTCCACCCTTCACTTGCACGCCCAACCCGTCTGCCCCGGTTTTAGTTCGGGCACTCTACATCCGTGCCGATGGAGGGTGTAGTTCCCCCAAGTAGCGCAGGAGCTGCTTCGTTTGCAGATTCGGGTTTCTAAACCAGTCGGTCGACCAAATGCGGTAGAGCTTCCATTTGTAACGTTCCAGTATCTCCTGCCTGAGCCGATCCCGTTCGCGCACTGAGTGGGCACTGTGATACGTCGCTCCGTCGCACTCGATGCCGCAAAGGAATACGCCCGGTTTCGCAGGATGTCGCACCCCAATGTCAATGCGATACCCGCAAACGCCGACCTGCGGCACGGCTTCATAGCCGTGTGATTGAAGTACTTGGAGAACCCAACGCTCGAACTCGCTGTCGCATTCTGCTCCGCTCGATGTGGCGCTAACGACGACACCATCGCGTGCATATTGTAGGTACCGTTTAAGAACGCCGACGCCAGGATGCTTCCCCTCGTCTTGAATGTCTTCAGGCGACATTGACGTGAATACCGTGATTTTCTTCTTGGCACGAGTGAAAAGCACGTTTAGGCGCCGGTGGCCGTATATTCCGTTGATTGGCCCAAATCGCTGGTGGAAGTTGCCGCTCTCGTCCTTGCCATAAACTGTCGAGATGAAAATCACGTCGCGTTCGTCTCCCTGAACGTTTTCCAAGTTCTTCACGAAGTACTCTTCGAGCTTTCCGGTCCACTCCTGAGAGTACGCGGTAGCTTCAGGATCGCCTGCGATTTCTTTGTCCAATTGCTCGCGGATGAACTCAGCCTGCTTCGCATTGACGGCGACGAGTCCGAGCGACTGCTTAGGGTGACTCTTCATGAACTCAATGGCTGCTTTGACAACAATTTTCCCTTCAACCTCGTTCAGGCCAGCTGCATAAATTCCATTTGTTTGCACGAGGGAAACGCCGTAATCGGGGTGGTCGTAAAACGGCGATGGAAACACCGTCAAATCGTTCTGGTAAAACTCGCGGTTCGAGAACGCGATGAGTGAATCGTGCTCCGACCGGTAGTGCCACTTGAGCCGGCGCGAAGGATAGAAACGCCCTGCTGCCGCTTCTAATACGGAGTCCTGTCTGGCTTCCTCGGCAAACTCATCATCCTCGCTGGCTTCGCCCGCAGACAGCTTCTGAAAGAAGGGGGTAGGAGGCAATTGCATCTGGTCGCCTACAATGACTGCTTTATCGCCACGTGAAATTCCGCCAAGTGCCTCTTGTGGCCGGATCTGTGAGGCCTCATCCATGATTACGAGATCGAAACGCAGGTTGCGCGGATCGAGATATTGCGCCACCGACATCGGACTCATCATCCAGCAGGGCATCAGCGCTTGGATCGCTTTGCCAGCCCGATTCATGAGGTCGCGAACCATGATTCGCGGGCGCGTCTGGCCCGCCACACGCGTTACAAGTGCCAGTTCGGTGAGTTGAGCAACGGGGCAGTAGGAATTGCCTGTAGGAATCGAACGTTGGGTTAGCCTGAGTGCCAGTTCTTTGCGCTTTAATTCGAGATACTCGCGATCAAGCGCGCGGAATTGCTTGCGAAGCTCTTGATGAGTTGCTCCACTGTGCCTCCGCAACCGCGGATCGTTGTTGAGAATCGTCTCCGCGGCGGAGCGGTAGAAGACGAGCTCCACCGCCTTTTGTAGATTGTGGTAATCGTCCCCGCCGCCGGAGTAGACCGAGAGAACGGGACCGATGCCTTGATCACAAGCAGAATCTTCGGCGAGCAAAAAGCTGATGTAATCGCGCAATCCTTCAATGTGCTCGATGGCGCACTGGTTCCGATTCAAGAGCCGATCCAACGGTGTCCGATCAAAAGATTCGGTGCCGCACCACATCGCGACATCTAAATGAGCTACGTCGTTGACCGATGAGCCGCAGACGGCCATTGTTGAACATTTCCGCAGCAGTTCGGTGGCATTTGCTCGCTCTGCGGTAATGTTCTCGGGGTTCTCGAAAAAATGTTGCATGAACCCCTGGGGCAGATCGAGAGCCGCTATGCTTTCGGCGAACACCAGAGCAGCTTGGACAATTTCGCGCTCTTGGCGCAACGCCGGCAACGAACCCCCGACGAGGTCTAATCCCGCAGTATCTTCCGAGAGAAGCTTGACTGCGGTCTCGGCCCCCTCAAGAAACTTTACAGCGAGGGCAATATCCTCCTGACCGCAGGTCGGCTTAAACCGGCCTTTAGTGAATAAGTCTGCGGCCTCCGTTAGCTTAGTAGCGCGGGTACGTTCCTGCAATACAAAGTCAGTCCATGTTGCATCGTAGTCGGGTGAGGTGTTGCCGAGGACGCTCGTCAATTGAGAAAAGGCGTGCTGGTCTTTCGTGGCCAGCACTCTGTCAAGTTGAGTGATTGGTGCAGCGAATAGGAAGTTTTGGATTGCGGCGCCTGTTTCTCCGAAAGCAGCCAGTCGTTGCTGAACGTCAGTGGCCCACCTCGATACTTCTAGGATTTCCGCGAACGGAGTCTCCAGGCCTGCGAAGAGAGCGCCGCAGACAGAGCTCAACTTGTCGTCAGAAGCGAACGCTTGAAGGTCTGTGAGATGTTGAGCGCATCGGAGCAGGCCATCGGCTATTTCGCTTCGTCCGCGTTTCTGGGACGAGTCTCGAACGATGCCTCGGAAAACACGGCGTGCTTGGCGGCAAGATGAACTGAAAAGCGCTGTCACCATATTAGCCGAACGGAGAGCGAGTCCATGGCCGCGTAGCTCCTCAGCTGTCGGCAGAAGCTGGAGATCGAACTCGACATCCAGAACGGTGCGGCGGCGGTTCAATGCCGTCGTCTTGGCTAATCCACGCTCCAGTGCTGGCCGGTTCGCTTCGTCCAACACCGTAGACAGTCGTTTGCTCCAGAGGGGACGAGGCAGTCTGCCAAGCAGCTCGATAGCTGCAATGCTGGCGCGCAGAGAGTGAATTGAGACCTGCTTCACACCCAGCGACTCAACAAACGTGCCGCAAAAACCAGCGATTTTCGCCACGAGATCCGCCGAGTGTTGAGACTCTCTCTTCAGATCTAGAATTGACGCTACGGTGAAATGCGGAAGGTGTAACTCGCTTAATGGGGCAACAGCCGCAGCCGTTGCTTTGCTCCCAATGCTTAGCGCGGCGGCAACATCTTCGCAAAGATTTTGCAGTGCAGCCTCGCTGGTGATCAGTTTATGGACTTGTTCGAGTAGGTCGCGCACTCTTTCACGGTTGTGCTTGGAGCAGCAGCTTCGATAAGTCCGAATGGAAAACGCCTGCGTCGGTGGGAGAGGAATCCCTGCCAGCCTATGGCAAAGCAACTCGATTTCTTGCTGCGTGCTTAGTACTGATCCAACACGGACTTCGATGGCTTGAACATTGTCTTGAACAAGCGAATTGCTTCGTTCCATGCCCCAAGTAACGAGACCAGACGTGTCTCCTCGAGTTCGGTGACTTCAACGTTCTGAAAACCGCGCCAGGGATGCTCCGCCAGCTTGCCGAAAGCTGCCAGCACGTGCATCTGCGATTCAAGCGTACCGGCGACGTCTAGCATCTCCCGGTAAGAGTAAGGATCGATGTTCAGTGGATTCGCAAACCGCGCATCTGCCATGCCAGCGGGGAGCTCGCGTCTCAACTCGTCACGCACGGCGCTGCCCAGAAGGACATCGTAGACTTTCAGCCCAGTTTGGCCGGCGGCTTCATTGATTTGGCGCACGTAATACAGCAACTCGGTTCGGGCTTTTCTTAGTGCTTCGGCATTGCTTGTTGCCTGATCGGTACGAAGGCGTGGCGCACGATATTCCAGTCGCTCTGAAAGTGACTCTGTAACGGCGGTTTTTGAAGTCTTGTTCGAGTGCAACTCAAGACAGAACGTCTTTAAACCGGCGTCATCCAGCCGCTTCTTCACTACTTCGAGTGCTGCCATCTTTTCGGCAACGAAAAGTACGCTGAGGCCTTCATTCAGTGCCGCAGCAATGATGTTCGTAATTGTCTGCGACTTCCCGGTTCCGGGCGGGCCCTGGATGACCTGAGATGACTTGTTCCTGAGCACATCCACGACGGCGCTGTGCTGAGATGAATCCGCATCGGTTATGACCAGTGGCTCCGGCCCCTGAAGGGCATCGATTTCGTAGTCATCCGCGTATTGCACGTTGCTGACTTCGGCACCTGCAATCAGTGTGCGAACAACAGGTCTCTGTTCCAGGGGAGCATCAGGAGGCCACCGCTGAGGATCGAGGTCGTTGTACATTGCAAGCGTAGAAAACGTGAACAGGCCAACTGTGACGTAGCGTCGGACCTTCCAGTCACGTTTACCGGCGATCGCCTTTTCAACTTCTCTCAGATATGTGCGAAGGGGGTCTTCCTCCTTTTCGTCTTCCACCCAAACCGGCAACGTGACCGCCATTTGCTTGAGCAGTTCTGCGAGTGCAGCATTGACCTGAATGTCCTCGTTGCGCGTCTGAATGAAATATGAATAACGCTGATTCAGAAGTTGACGATCCATTGTCACTGGCGTGAAAACCAGCGGTGCCACGCGTTTCTCATTGCTGTGGTCTGACTCGTAATATTCCAGGAATCCGAAGGTGCAGTAGAGCGCGTTGTATCCTGCGTCTTTTTCAAGTACACGGGCCGAATCACGAAGGGCACTGAGCTTGCGTTCGAGATCTTCGTTGAAAAACAGCGTCTGAATCTTCGAATCGCTATAGCGCCGCGCAGTTTGACCATTCAGCACTGGCAGTTCGTAATCCGGATTGATGCCTAATTCTTTCGCCCGTTTAAGCGGGTCCCACGTCGGTTGAAATGGCGCAAGCCCCAGTTTGTCTCGGAGTCGATTACGAAGCTCGCGCTCGACCTTATGCTTCTGCCGCGGCGAAGCGTTAGGCCCCAGTTCGCTAAGGGCCTCCTTATAGGCGTTATCCTGGGTTTTTGCTCGGCGCAGCAGTGTCTGGAAGGTGGAGGAAAACTCGTCAGCAGGTATCAAATCGGGATCTGGGAGGGCCTCGAAAAACAGTTGTTTCCCAGCTTCCAGCTTCCCGAAGAGTTTCTCCGGAATTTCATCAATGATCCGGATATGACTGCGGGAACGCTCAGAGTGCCGGAAGCTGATCAGCGGGTTTCGGCCAGTCAAATCGAGAAGCTTCGTGCGGTACTTCTGGATGACGTTGCGGACGAACTCGTCAGTGCTTGGTTGGGTGGTGGCGGTGCCTTGGGCCATTTGGTAACTGCGACGCTATGCTGAAAAGCGCAATTTTACGATGAAATCGCGATGCCGGCACGGCTTTTCGCTTGGCTCTGACATAGCTGCGAAGCGGATCAACCGCGGGTTATCGGCGGTCGGGAATATCGCGGTCTATTATTTTCGTCTTTTTTCTTGCCTTTTAGCGCGGTGGATGAACGGAGCGGCGAGGAGCCGGTTGCGGGGCGCGGGGTTTCTCCGGCAGGGAATCGAGTACCTCAATTAAGACAGCATTGAAAGAGGCCGCGTGCTGCGGCCTCGAATCTCAAAATTAAAACTCCCGGATTTGCCACTACTGGGGCTCGGGCCCCGAGCCCTTCAACTCGATTAGAGCATCGCTGCCATGCGGGCCTTGGAAATTTTCTTCTTCTTCATTGCTTGCGCCAGTTGCCAGGCCACAACTTCCTTCACTGCCAGGGGCTGCGATTCTTCGAAGATGCCTTCCTCTCTCAGGAAGTCGTCAATGCTCGATCCTATACGCTTCTTACCCATGTTCCAGCTCCTTCTGCCGTTGCCACGCCAAGCTCAAATCATCACCGGGTGTCGCGCGCGACACGGGAACTGCGCCACCCGCTACCGCAGGCGGTACTGTTGATCGTTGTGCAACGCGACCAGACGCTGCTCATAAAAGCAGATTAGCTCCCCAGCTTCGTTATCGCGAGACCGCGGTGAAGAGCTTTGATCCCCGCTCCTTGGCTGCGTGCCTTCTTGACCACCACCAGTTTGTTGTTGCCAGCAGTGCGGTTATCGCGATCAGCAGCGCCTGGCGCCGGTCCAGGGCAGAAATTAATGTTAGCGAGAGTCCAATCGCGAGAACGGCGATGGCCGGACCGAAGGGGATTCGTAGCGCTTTGGCTTGCGGCTGCGTGGCCCGCAGACGAATCAACGAGGCGCACACTCCGCAATACAGAATCAGGAGGGCGCCGGCCCCGACTGCGACGATCCATAGATACGTTCCCGTCGCCGCCAGCAGCCACACTAACGCCGCAAATACCACGATGGCCGTTGCCGGAGTATTGAAACGGGAATTCACTCTGGCGAGAAAGGCTGGGGCATCGCCATTGGCGGCGAAGGCATAGAGGATTCGCGGCGAGCTCACGATTTGGCCGGAGATCCAGGCGTAGGTTGAAACCATGACGGAGACTGCGACGAACACCGATCCACCCTGCCGCAGCACAACCGACGCGGTGTCGGCCAGGGGATGTTGCGTGGGGGTGGTTCCGATGGTGGCTACCACCACAAACTGAATCAACATGTACACCAGCGCGCAAACCGCCACACCTGCCGCCAGCCCAAACGGCACCGTCCGCTCCGGATCTGCTATTTCGCCACCGGCGGCAATGGCGAACTCGAAGCCGGCATAAGCGAAGATCAGCAGCAGCAGCGCCCTTAACCAGGAACTCAGGCCGGGTTGTGTGAATTCAGCAATGGAAAACGGCTGTGTCGGGCCTTTGAAATGTGCCAGGCCGAGAACGATCAGCGCAACCAGCGGCAGGACCTTCACGATTGTCAGTCCCGTGCTCAGGTTCGCTCCGCGACGCACACCGAGAAAATTCACCAAAGTGGGAAACGCGATGACCGCCGCCATGATGGCGATGCGCAGCAATCTGCCGCCCGCCGCGGGCCACAGAGTCGATAGATACAGGACAAACAGCGTGGCATTGGCTGCTCCGCCTGCCAAACAACCGAACAGGTAAAACCATCCGACTTCAATACCAACGAACCGGCCAAAGGCCCGGCGAACGTACAGGTAGCCTCCACCGGCCTCGGTAAATTGCGATCCAACCTCGGCCATGCAGGCGACAATCAGCGAGACAATCAGCGCGGCAATCAGCATCGCCACAGGACTGGCCCGACCCAGCAGACGAGTAAGCTCCCCCGGCAATCCGAAAATGCTGTTTCCTATAATGGAATTCACGACCAGAGCGGTCATGGTCCAACGGCCAATGGAACGAACGAAAGCCACGGCGACCTCCGCTGAGAGTGCTGACACCTTATCATGCGCGGGAATCAGCGATAGGCAATCAGCGATAAGCGATGAGCGATAAGCAATAGTGTGGCGCATGCATTGATGGTCGATTGCTGAGCTCGCCAGATAAATTGATCACAGACTGCACAGTACTCTCGGATGTTTCCAGGGAGGGATGACTTGCCGGCGGGATGATCCTCGTTTCCCACGGCCGATCGATCAGTACCGCCCGCGGTAGCGGGTAGGTGGTGTCGAGCTGCGCAGCCGCGAAGCCGCGGAGCTACGAAGCGAATGAACGGCAGGCGGCCGCATTTTAGGGCAATCGGCGTTCGGTTGTCGGGGTGTTCAGTCCGCTGCCCGCAGCTTGAGGGGCACATTGGGTCCCCGGGTCTGGTTTAGACAGATGTAACGCTCGGTGGTTGCTGCGTCGGTTGAGGTCAGAAGGGTTTCGTTCTGAGTGATGATAAGCGTGGCATTCAAGTGATTGATCGCGTCCTTGGAATGCGCTTCCGGTGGCCAATCATTGATCATGAATTTTCCTTCTCCGATGATCTGCGCCCATTCACCTGGCCGTAAGGTCAGCATCGTTCCCGGATGACTTTCATCACCATACAAATTAACGTTGCCTCCTCCTCCAGGGGCCGTGAAACTTACGTTGCGCAGCACGCTGCTGAACTCCAGGCTAACCCGGGTTTGGGAGTATCCGACTTTGGGGCCCGGGTCTGCGGGCTGAAGATCGGCTAAATGCGGAGAGAATGGCAGCGCGAGCGGTACGCTACCGGTGTTCAGAATCCGAACTTCGAACTTGATCTTGTCGCCTGGCGAGTACTCCTCTCGGTCCACCCAAACCAACGTGGTCTGAACGGCAGGAGCGTCCTTCGGAATTTGACCGCAGGAGTTAACAGGCGCCACCATGCCGCGGAGCTCTGTGGCGTCGCCCTGGCGCGCCGGAGGACGTCGCAACTCATCGCGTGCTTCGATCTGAGTGAGGTCGATCGATCCCGCTTGCTGCGCTTTGCAGGCGTTCGAGCAGATGCACAGCGACGCAAGCGCAACAAACAGCTTGGTCATCAGAAGCGCGGGTTTGCGTTCACAGATCACAATTTCATTTTAGGACAACCGCAACCTTCGCTTGCTTCGCCTGGAAGGGGATCTGCATTTGGGGTTGGACTGATCCCCGCCACGTCTTTCCGGTCTCACGTGCTGGCCTACTGTGGAGGTCGGCGTGCCCTGGCTTGTGGAAATCGGAGGCTTTCCTGTTCGTTTCCTGTTATTTCAAGACAATTACCGGTTGCTGGCTGCTAGCTGCTTGCAAATCAAAAACTTAGGCCGAAAATCGGGGCTTTCCTGTTCCTTTCCTGTTCCTTTCCTCAGCTTTTGGAACCAGCTCCTGGCTCATACCTCCTAGCTGCTAGCAATCAAAGGCGTTAACTTTGCTGTTACTGGGCTTTCGCTGCCGGCGCCGAATTTTTCCTGTATTTTTTCCCTGTTCTCAGGAAAGCAGAGGGAATTGTTCCCAATCCGCGCAACACTTCAACATCCTCATCGCCAGCATCCATGAGAATTCACTCGACATCGGTCGCCGTCGGCAGTTGAGCAGATGTAGCGGTTAAGACACTCCAAGGTGCATTGTCCAAGCGACTGAGTTGACCCATGCGGGTTACCTTTATCCTGAGCTGCTCATCTAAATAGCTGGCGTAAAATAAAAGGACACCATGAAGTACCGCATTCTTGCTCTTGCCACGGTTTGTACGTCCTCTCTTTTCAGCTTTGCTGCCGCGCTTGGCAGCCAGACCCGCGCTGTGATTCCGGCCGACATCCAGCAGATTATTGACGTCGATTACCGCACCATGCAGGATTCGCAAAGCGCGCAGGCGCTGAAGAAGCGGGTTCTGCCCGATCAGCTCAAGAAGTTTGAGACCGCGCTGAAGGGGATTGGCATCGATCCGGAGAAGGATGTCGATCAATTGACCTTCGCGTCTTTTCGGGTGAAGAGTGGGTTGCAGGTTGTCGGTGTGGCCCAGGGCGCGTTTGCCGGCAATAAAGTCGCGCTCCGGCTGAAGCAGAAGAAGATCAAGGCGGTGAAGTACCGCGATTCGTCGTTGTATCCCATGGACGGCGGCTTGTCGATGGTGCTGCTCGACAACTACAACATGCTTTTCGGCGACTCCGCGGCCCTCAAAACCGCTCTCGATGCGCGTGACGGATACGGAAAGAGCCTGAACACGAATTCGGAGATCGTCGACATGATCTCCGGCGTGGACAATGACGCGATCTGGAGCGTGCTTGACGATAAAGGCACGCAGGAGATGATGAAGTCTGCCCTGGGCGAAGCCGCGAACCTGGCCGACTACAACGTCATCAAGAACCGGCTGAAAGCTTCGGCCTACAAGATGGATTTCAGCAACGGCGTGAAGTTCAACCTCAACGTCAGCACCTCTGACGCCTTCACCGCGGCGACGCTTTCATCGCTGCTGCATGCCGGCATCTTATACAAGAAGATGAACGCCACCCCAACTGAGAAAATCGCGTTAGACAATGTCGCGGTGGATTCAGACAGCGGCAGTTTGAAGATTAAATTCGAAACCGACGATCGCAAGTTCATCAGCCTGGTGAACTCAGACCTGTTTACCGCGATTGCGAAATAGACGTGGATGCGGGCGGTCGGTGCCCGCGTGATCACCGCAACTGCCCCCGCCGCTACCGCAGCGGGTTCTGCTGCACCCGCATCTGCCACTTTCCCGCAGGGTCTTGATCGACAATCAAAATGATGTTTCCTTCTTCTCCGTGATGCAGCGTTGGCCCTTTCTCTTTGTGGTTCGCGCCGTTCTGCAGATCGAAGCTCAGCGTGAGTTGGCCGTCGCCGGTGGGCTTAATGCGATACCAAAACGATCCATTCGGGGGAATGCTACCGGTGCCAAACGAAGCGCCGGGATAATCCACTTCGACGTTTAAGAGCGGAACCTTCGCGTTGTTCTGAATGCTGACGTTGATGCCGCGGGAGTGGCATCCGTCGCATAACAGAGCAAAAACCAAAATGAGCCACGCGCAACAAGCCTGGTGAATTGTCATTCCGAAGCGCCCCTTTGCGGAGCGAGGAATCTGCTGTTTGGCGAGGTTCATAACAGCAGATCCCTCGCTGCGCCTCGGGATGACAATTTCATCGTTTTCTTCTCCGTACAGATCACGCACCCGCAGGGTCGGGCAATTTCAGTGGATCTTTGCGCTGCAGAATGCGCGCGCTCAGCACCACGCCGTTGCGGTTGTCATGCAGTTTGAGCGAGAAGACCAGCACGTTCCAAATGTATCTGGGACTCTTTCTGGGCAATGGCAGTCCGCGAAACGTTCGGTCGATGTAGGTTTCCCGTGTGTCGGCGACGGTTCGGATGATGTCCTGCCACTCTTCTCCCAGTTCGGGAAATTCCGCGAACAAGTTCTTGCCGAGAAACCACGAGCGCTTTTTTTCCAGCAGTCTGGCCAGGGTTTCGTTCACGTATTGCCAGTTGCCATCGCGGTCCATGATTTCCAGCACCACTTCGTCGCCCATGGCCATGTTGATGCGGGAGTAGTAGAAATCGCGCGCATCCACTACCACCGGTTTGCCGCGGCGCTTGGCTTCGAAGGAGCGCAGGGCGGCGAGCAGATCGTCGACCGAGCTGTAGCCTTTGAGCAGATGCATGTCTTCAACCCCGCCAAAGCGGCGCTCCAGCGTGGCGGAAAGAATAATGATGGGCACCTGTGGACGCTTCTCGCGCAGGCTGTTGGCCACCTCGGTGCCGAATTTGCCTGCGCCGAGGTGATAATCGAGCACGGCAATATCGGCTTCCTGCAAGCGGGCTTCGGCTTCCTCGATGGTGCTGGCGCTGATGGCTTCATATCCGTGCTTGCGCAGGATGGCCGAGCGCAGGATCAGGTTGTCGTAATGATCGTCGAGCAGGAGCACGCGGATAGGAATCCGCGCGGACGGCTTCTTGTCATCCATTGTGGTGGAGCGCGTCGCGATTTCGTCCATCAATAATTTGACTCGCCTCTGGAGCTTTGCAGTTGGATGCGACCGAGCGCGTGCCAGTCTATTCCACCGCCGCGCCGGTTCCTCTGGAAATCCTCGACGACGCGCGTAAATTGCGCGCCAGTTCCGGCAAGCGGCTGAATAGCGCAACCGCGCGCAGCCACTGGCGATTGTCAATCGCTGGATATCCGCTGACCACCTTACCGGCGGCGACATCGTTGGGAATCCCGCTCTGCGCTGTGGCGATTACGCCATTGCCCACGGTGCAGTGCCCGGCAACCCCGACTTGTCCGGCAAGAATCACGTCATCGCCAACGCGGGTTGAGCCCGCCAATCCTACCTGCGCGCACAGCAGCGTGCGCCGTCCAACCTTCGATCCGTGTCCTACTTGCACCAGGTTGTCGATCTTCGATCCCCACCCAATGCGGGTTTCGCCTACGCTGGCGCGGTCCACACATGCATTGGCTTGCACTTCGACAAAGTCTTCGAGCACCGCCGGGCCGGACTGCGCGATTTTGTGCCATTCGCCGCGATCGTCTTTCGCAAAGCCAAAACCGTCGGCACCGACGACTGCGCCATTCTGGAGAATAACGTTGTCCCCCACTTGGCAGCGTTCGCGAACAATCGCATGAGCGTGAGCGAAAAAGTTATCGCCGATGCGGGCTCCGGAATAGATGACTACGTGCGGCAATAGCGTGCAGTTGTTTCCGATTTTGACGTCTTCCTCAATCACAACGTATGCGCCGATATGTGCTCCACCGCCAATGCTGGCCGTGGGGTGAATCACCGCAGTGGGGTGGACACCGGGTGGATGCCGCGGGGTGCGATAGAACAGCTCGATGGCATGAGCGAACGCCAGGTAGGGGTTGCGGTGCCGCAATAGAACGCGTTCCACGGAAGGGAAGTCATTGCCGACGATCACCGCTGCTGCCTTTGTCGAACGCGCTGCCGGCGCGTATTTGGGGTTGGCGACAAAGGTAATTTGTCCTTCGCCCGCCTCTTCGATGCCGGCCACACCGGTGATCTCGACGGGATTCGAATCACCCTCGAGAGTCGCCCCCAGCCTGTGCGCAATTTCCTGGAGTTTCATGACGTGATGATTCTAGTAGCTACTGGGTTCTGGCTGCTAGCTGCTGGCAAACAGGCAAAAGCAACAGCAACAGCAAATGTCCTACCACGGATTACAGGGATGTACACGGATCACAGGGATGAGAATTAACGAAAAGAAGCTTGATCCATGAAATCCGTGCTGATCGGTGTGATTCGTGGTTGGAATCTGCTCGCTAGCAGCCAGCAGCTAGCAGCTAGGAGCTAGCTTCCAGCAGCTACTCCTCAAACATCGGCACTTGGCGCTGATCTTTTTCGCGGCGCCGATGCACGCCGCCGCCGATTACTGCCAGCACGGTCAGGGATGCCAATGCGGTGCGGGGGACAAAGATGCGCTGGGTATTTGAGCGGGTGTCGGGCGGGATCACCAGGTAGCCCTCCCCGGTGAGCAGGGTCAGGTCATTGGGCATGAGCCCTTCGAGAATGTCGTTGTCCACAAATTCAATGCGCACCCACAGTCCCTCGCTCCGCGGACGCGTGGTAAACGTCTTGCGTCCCACGGCCTCGGTATCGGCAAGATCGCGAACGAAATAGACGCCCTTCACCTCCCGCAGATCGATGTAGATCACTTTGCCCGACTGAGTCAGCAGTTCGAGCTTGCCGTCGGCGACAAAATGGGAGCCGGCGACATAGCCGGTGAGGCTGTCGCGGTCCATTTTTCGCACGATCACCTTTTTATGCGTAGAGGGCATGGAAGAAACGGCTTAGAACGGCGATTCTCGCACGTTTGCCACTCCCATCACGTAGCCAAGCATAACGGTAGCCAACTTGACAACTGCTGTGATATTGTTTCAAGTTTGTGTGTGATTCCCCATGCCTGCTTCAGGCTAAGTCTCTGTTCCGGAGTCACTTACTGATAAAACACATCCAGATTGGCCGTCTCAAAGCATGTCCCGCCCGAGGAGGCCGTCGGAGCTGTTGGCTCGCTGTGAATTTCCTGCCGTCCGGGAGCAAGCGCGAAAACCAAAATGGCTGATTACATATACATGATGGAGAGCCGGTTGTCCCCGGCCCAGCTCCGGGTAGTTGGAGAAGTGCAGGAGATTGCGCGCGCCCATGAGATGAACGTCTATCTCACCGGCGGCGCCGTGCGCGACATTATCAGCGGCTTCAGCATCCGCGATCTCGACTTCACGGTTCAGGGCAACGTGCTCAAACTGCAGAAGGACCTGCAGAAGGGCGGAGCAATCATCCAGGGCAGCGACGAAAACTTCCGCATCCTCTATGTGCTTTTCCCCGGAAACGTGCGCGCAGAAATCGCCAGCGCTCGCGCCGAGACTTATGCCAAACCGGGTAAGCCGGAAGTCTCCTTCGAGACCATCAACGAAGATCTCCGCCGCCGCGATTTCACGGTAAACGCCATGGCGCTGTCGCTGAATCCGGGGTCGCGTGGGTTGCTGATGGACCCCTTCAACGGCGTCGCGGATATTGAAACCAAGCACCTGCGCATTCTCCAGAACTATGCGTTTCTGGAAGAGCCCTCGCGCATGTTGCGGGCCTTGCGCTTGGTCACGCGCTTCCACTGGACACTTGAGGAGCGCACGCAGGCGCGCTTCGATGCCGCCAAAGAGAACAACTACCTCGAGCACATCTCCAATCGCGCGATCGGATATGAGCTGGAGCAGATCGCGCACGAAGACGATCCCCTTACCGTGATGAAGGCCTTCGAGAAGGAAGGCTGGATGAAGGTGCTTTTCCCTGCATGGACAGTGGCCAAAGTCGATTCCTCTGGCCTGGCCGCTCTGCAGAAAACAAGGCAGCAGTTGGCCGACATCGGCGTGAGTTCCGATCCGGCGGCCGCGCGCATGTATTTCCTGACCAATAAGGTTTCCGAGAAGGAAGTGCATGCCATGCAAAAGCTGATGCCGCGGCAGCACTTCGTCGAGCAGTGGCGCAATCTGGAAGCTGACGCCAAGGATTTGGCCAAGCAACTTACCTCCAAGGAACACGCTGCCCCTTCCGCCACCTGGAAGCTGCTGATGTCCACCCGGCCGGAGCTGATCATCTTTCTCGACATCAGCACGCGCCAGTCGGCCGTAGAGCAGAAGATAAAGGCATTCCTCACCAAGTGGCCGCAGTATCGGCAGAAGATGCCACTACTGAAGATGACAGAGATGCGCATCACACCGGAGCTGCCGGTGTATCAGCAACTGCTGGACGAAATGTTTCTGATGATGCTCGACGGCAAGCTGCGCACCGAAGCCGAAATCGTAAAGTTCCTTGAGCCGCACCAACCGCCGCTGCCGGTGGCGCCGCCGAGTCCCGCCCGCCGAGGACGTGGTAAGAAGAAAGTCGCCAAAGCAGCGCCGCCTGCACCGGCGGCACAGGAAGGCGTGGCAGCCTCGCCCGCACCCGCCGAAGTCCCGCCCCAATCCGGCAAGCCCGGCAAAGCGGAGACAAAAGCCCCGGTTGCAGTCGCCAGCAAAAAAGTCGAAGTTGTGGCTCCCGCAAAGCAGCCACCGGCATCCAAAGCGGCGTCCAAACCGGCTGCGAAGAAGGCAGCGGAGCCAAAGAAAAAGTCTCACTCCAAGCCAGCCGCGAAACCGAAGCCCAAGCCGGTGCCTAAAAAAAAGAAGATCGCCAAAAAAGGCAAGCGCTAGCCGGACCCCGGCGGCACGGCCCCGTTGCACCATAAGTAAAACGTATAATCCCGGTGCATTCGCCCGTGCCTTTCAGGAGCTTTTTTTGGGCTCCGACATACGTTCCCCACCACCCCTCGGGTACAAATGGCACAGAGCGAATGTGCGTGGTGCGCACAGGGTTGTTATTGCGGTTGCGAGAATCGAATCCTGCCCAGGAGCCATGTTCGCCGGTACTGGCCACGGAAAGCACGGACAAGGGCGCCCGCATCCACGCCGTTTTAAGCCTTCCCTGGCCTGGTGGGTGGGTAGTCCCTCACTGCACGACTCCAGACCCCAGAGAGCGAGTGTGCGAGGTCGCACAAGTATTGCGAGCTCAACAGTGCAATGTGAATACCGCGAGATTAGCTGACGTCCTGAGGTAAGAGGGCGGTGATGCTGGTATATCTGACGAAGTCCGGCTGATTCAGAGTCAGAATGTACGAGACGCCGTGGACGCGCGTCGCGGCTGCAAGCCGGGCATCATGCACCTGAACTCCCCTCACATTATTTCGTACAACCAGCCTGCGCCACTCGGGATAAATCTGCTCGTTATCAGGAAGTATCGTCATCGTGTCTTCAATGGTCAGAACCCGTGTATTGGCTTCGTTGGCAGACAAGCCGAAGCCGTTAGCTGTACGCGGCCGGGTACACACATTCCAAAACCCGAAGATATTCTGGGGAGTACAACATAGTTCCGCTCCATCTTTCGCAAGGCTCGCTATCGCTGTCTCACTGGAGGGTGACCAGGATCGTCACGCTTGGAAAGCCGGAGCAGAATATTTGTGTCGATGAGATATCTCGTGCCGCTGGTCATTTAATCGTGAT
The DNA here is from genome assembly GCA_025980765.1 of Terriglobales bacterium. Lineage (GTDB taxonomy): Bacteria > Acidobacteriota > Terriglobia > Terriglobales > Acidobacteriaceae > Gp1-AA112. The sequence goes on along the minus strand of JAICXB010000005.1, from coordinate 16,085 downwards.
CCCGATAAAAGCTGGATCGCAGGAAGGCTTCGTCGGGGAGCTGTTCGATCTTTTCGGAATTGACAGACATGGCATCGAGAAACGATTCAATCTCTTCGGGAGTCTTGGTGCGCAGCTTCGGGGAACTGCCTGAGCTAATCGCGGTCTGAATTAGTTCTTCCACGTAAGTCTGTATTTTTACGCCACGCGCGCGTGCTTCCGTCATCAGACGGGCTTCCACTTCAGGCGGCAAATCAATACTGATCATAGAACCTGCCTGTCGAACAGCGAAGGGCTTACATATCTTGCCTGAACAGGGTTCGCAACAACCACGGGATGTCTTTGTGTCTCCATCGTAATTGGTCAGAAGCGGCTTTTCCACCATATGCGCAATATCCTCAGCCCAGAACTCTCGTTGATTGCCATAGAATCTCTGTAAGAGCACCCAGGCCCTGAATGTCTGAATTCACCCATCTCCACCTCCACACCGACTACTCGCTGCTCGACGGCGCCTGCGATGTTGACAAGCTGGTAAAGCGGGTGGCGGAAATTGGCCAGACATCGGTGGCCATGACAGACCACGGCAACATCTTCGGCGCAGTCTCCTTCTATAACGCCGCCAAAAGCGTTGGGATTAAACCGATCATCGGGTGCGAGCTCTATGTCTGCAAGAAGGACGACCATCGCGCTCCTCCGGAAGGGGATGAGTACAACCATCTGCTGGTCCTCGCAGAGAACGATGAAGGTTATCGCAACCTGGTGAAGATCACCTCGGAAGCTTCGTTGCACGGCATGTACTACAAGCCGCGCATCAGCAAACGATTTCTCGCCGAAAATGCGAAAGGGTTGATCGGACTCTCCGGTTGCCTGGCGGGCGAACTCTGCGAAAACCTCATGGCGGGCAAGTACGATGCCGCGCGCGCAACTGCAGGCACATATCGTGATATCTTCGGCGCCGGTAATTTCTTTCTCGAGATTCAGGACCAGGGCCTGGCGCTGGAGAAGCAGATACGCCCCGATCTGCTGCGCCTGGAAAACGAAACCGGAATTCCTCTGATCGCAACCAACGACAGCCACTATCTGTGCGGCGACGATTCCTATGCACATGAAGTCCTGCTGTGCGTACAAACCGCCTCTTCGATTCACGATGACAAGCGCTTCAAATTCGACAGCGATCAGTTCTTCGTGAAATCGGCAGATGAGATGCAGCGCACTTTTTGTGAACTCCCCGATGCGCTGAAGCGCACCATGGCGATCGCTGAGCGCTGCAATGTCAGAATCGACAAAGTGAAGAACCCGTTCCCCCGGTTTGAAGTCCCAGAAGGGGAAGACCTCGACAGCTACTTCGAGCAGATCTCTCGAAAAGGATTCGCAAAGCGACTGGATCTGATTCGCGGCCAGGAAGCCAGGGGCGAGCTCAAACATACAATCAGCGATTACGAGCAGCGGCTCTCGCGCGAGATCGATTGCATCAAGCAGATGAAGTTCTCCGGCTACTTCCTGATCGTCTGGGACTTCATCCGCCACGCCAAAGAAAACGGCATTCCTGTTGGCCCGGGCCGCGGGTCGGCGGCAGGTTCGCTGGTCTCGTACGCGCTGGAGATCACGGATATCGATCCGCTGCAAAACGAACTTCTGTTCGAGCGGTTCCTGAATCCGGAACGCGTCTCCATGCCCGACATCGACGTGGACTTCTGCATGAATCGCCGCGCCGAAGTCATCGACTACGTCACCCGCAAGTACGGACGCGAGCAAGTAGCGCAGATCATCACCTTTGGCACCATGGCGGCCAAAGCGGCAATTAAAGATGTCGGGCGCGCTATGGACATTCCTTATGGCGATGTCGATCGCATCGCCAAAATGGTCCCGAACACGCTGAACATTTCCATCGATCAGGCGCTCGAAGATTCTCCGCCGCTGCAGCAGGCCTATGAAAACGAGACGCAGGTTCGGGAGCTGATCGATATTGCCCGCAAGCTCGAAGGCCTGGTGCGCAACTCCGGGGTACACGCCGCAGGCGTGGTGATTTCGCCGCAGCCGCTCACCGAACTCGTTCCCCTGCATAAGACCAAGAACGACGAAATCGTTACCGCTTTTGATATGAAGGCGGTCGAGAAGATCGGTCTGCTCAAGATGGATTTTCTTGGGCTGACCACGCTCACCATTCTCGATGACGCGCTCCGCCTGATCGAGCAGGTGCGCGGAGAGAAGCTCGATTTATTGGCTCTGCCGCTCATCGATCAGACCACTTATGAGAAGGTGTTTCACACCGGCCTTACGTCCGGAGTGTTCCAATTTGAATCACAAGGCATGCGCGATGTGCTGCGCCGGTATCAGCCCACCGCGATCGAAGATCTTACGGCGCTGAATGCCCTCTACCGCCCTGGCCCAATCCAGGGTGGCATGATCGATGACTTCATCGAGCGCAAGCACGGCCGGCGCACCGTGGAATATGAGTTGCCGGAACTGGAAGGGATTCTCAAAGAGACGCTCGGAGTAATCGTCTATCAGGAACAGGTAATGCAGATCGCCAATCGTCTGGCGGGATATTCGCTGGGAGAAGCGGACCTGTTGCGGCGGGCGATGGGCAAGAAGAATCCGGAGGAAATGGCCAAGCAGCGCGACCGCTTTGTGCAGGGCGCGGTGGAGCGCGGATTTCCCGAAAAGAAAATCGTCAAAATTTTCGACCTGATGGAACAGTTTGCAGGATACGGTTTCAACAAATCCCACTCGGCGGCATATGCGCTGCTGGCCTTTCAAACGGCATATCTGAAGACGCACTATCCAGTCGAGTTCATGGCTGCCTTGCTCACGTCGCAAACCGGCGACACCGACGATGTCGTCAAGTACATCAATGAATGCCGCGAAATGGGCATTCCCGTCGAGCCGCCAGACATCAACGTGAGCCACGCCAACTTCACTCCGCACGGAGCGGCGATCCGTTTTGGACTGGCGGCGGTGAAGAATGTTGGCCGAACAGCGATCGATTCCATTCTGCAAGCGCGCACCGAATTGGGGCGATTCTCTTCATTTTTCGAGTTTTGCGAGAAAGTCGATCTCCGCCTGCTCAACAAGCGGGTGATTGAGTCGCTGATCAAGAGCGGCGCCATGGACGCGCTCGGCGCGCGTGCGCAACTGATGGCGGTGATCGACCGCGCCATCGAGCGGGGACAAAAGACGCAGCGCGATTTGGAGTGCGGCCAGCACGGATTATTCGGAGTATTCGAGAGCGATGCTCCGCAGCAATCTGAGCGTCTGCCCGAAGTCCCAGATTGGGACGAGCACCAGCGGCTAGCCGCCGAAAAAGAAATTCTCGGCTTCTTCATCACCGGTCATCCGCTGGAGAAGTACCGCGACAAGCTGCTGGATTTCAACGCTCTCGACACCCAGGCGATCGGCGCGATGAAGCAGGGAACCGGCAAGGACGAAATCACCACTGCCGGATTGATCGCCGGAGTACGGGTGCTGAAGTCGCGCAAGGGCGAACTCTATGCGCAGGCCATGCTCGAAGATATGTCCGGCTCGGTGGAAGCCATCATTTTTCCCGAAGCTTACCGGCGGCTTGGAGATAAGCTGAAGATGGAAGTTCCGGTGCTTGTGCGCGGCTCGGTGCGCGTGGAGGAAGGATCGAATCCCAAACTGGCAATCTCCACGCTGACTGCGCTCGACGAAGCCAAGCCCAAGCTGCCGCGAGCTCTGCGCATAAGAATTCCTCTCGAAAGCTCTCTCCCGCAGACAGTGGACGCGCTGCATTTACTTTGTTCCGAGCGCAAGGGAGACGCCAAGCTGCTATTTGACCTCGAGCGCGCGGGCGATTTCATGGTGGTGATGGAAGCTGACGGCTATAATGTTCAAGCTGATCGGGTATTCATCACGCGCGCAGAAGAGCTGTGCGGACGCGGCAGCGTTCGCATCGTGGACTGAGCGCCCGACCAGCCTTCCATCTTCCCATTCATGGACGCAGCCACCAAAGCCAAGCGCGATCTGGAACACATCGAACGGCAAATTTCCCAGCTGGAATCCCTGCCTGGAGCGGACCAGCAAACCAAACAGCAGCTCTACGATCTCCATCGTCAAGTTGAGGGTTTGCGCGTTCAGATCAACGCCGCCAACACCGCCTGGCAAAAGACCGAGTTAGCGCGGCATCCGCAGCGGCCGTATTTCCTCGATTATGTGGAGCGGATATTCACCGGCTGGAGCGAAATTCACGGCGACCGTCGTTATTCCGACGATCCCGCGCTCCTGTGCGGAATGGCCCGCTTTCATGACCAGGAGGTCATGATCATCGGCACGCAAAAGGGCCGCGACGCCAAGCAGCGAGTGCATCGCAACTTCGGCATGGCCAATCCCGAGGGTTATCGCAAAGCCTTGCGTTGCATGAAGCTGGCGGAGAAGTTCAAGCGTCCGGTGTTGAGCTTCATCGATATTCCCGGAGCCTATCCCGGACTGGGCGCCGAAGAGCGCGGGCAGGGCGAAGCCATTGCTCTGAATCTGCGCGAAATGGCCCGCTTGCGCGTCCCTACTATCGCCATCATTACCGGGGAAGGCGGCAGCGGAGGCGCGTTGGCGATTGCCGTAGCCGATCGCGTGCTGATGCTGGAGAATTCAATCTATTCCGTGATCTCGCCGGAAGGCTGTGCCTCCATCATGTGGCGCGATGCAACCAAGAAGGAAGCCGCGGCGCAGGCCATGAAGATCACTGCCGAGGACCTTCGTGAACTGCAGTGCATCGATGGCATCATCCCCGAGCCCGAGGGCGGGGCACACGCTGATTTTGACGCCGCCGCGGCCCTGGTTGATGAGGCGCTGCAGCGCCATCTTTCGGAGCTAAAGAGCATGAGCAGTGACCAACTGCTCGAATCCCGATATCGGAAATACCGCCAAATCGCGCAATATTTTCAGGAGTGCTGATAGCCGATACGAGCAGTGTGCCCGCCGCCTATATCTGTCTCTTGCTGCCAGATTCAGGCCGTGGTCGCGCTTTATGCCATACGTTCCTGACCTCGCACGGGAGTTTTCCACAGGTTTGTCACGGATGATGTCCAACCAGAGTTGCTGGATTGGGCATCCCAATCGCAGAGGACCAACGTGTATCTGTATGGCGACTGGAAGGAAAAAGTCCAAACGCTCCCCTGAAGAACCTGAGGATTCCGAGCTTTGGCTTGATCCTGCACGTTTCCCTACGCGCCTGGCACAAAGAAACCCGCTCGCCTCTGCATCATTACCCCAGGCTCTGCATCAACTTGAGTCGAACAGCAGGGCGAGGGCGCAGGTTCGAGGCAAGAACTCCAAACGAAGAAAGCCCGAAAACGCCGTTTTACGCTATTGGATGCAGCTCGGTGACAAGTTGCTGAACAAGCAATAAAACTTGGCGATCTCTGGGCACGTCACATTCATTCCCCAGCCTTGGTTTACGTCTCACGCGGATTTTCTCAAGAACACCTTTGACGCACCACGCGATCCGCGGTAGTCACTCCATTGAAATTCAGCATAAAATACAGGGTGCTCCCTTGCACAATCCATCCAATCTAAGGAGTCCGCATGGCGCTGAGCCGGACGGAGCAGAAGAAGACCGCAGTTGCGGAAGCTCACCAGGAAAAGAATTACCAGGGGCTTACCCGAGAGCAACTAATCCAGGTTTACCGGTTGATGTTTCTCTCTCGCCGCCTTGATGACCGCGAGATCCTTCTGAAACATCAGCAGAAGATCTTCTTCCAGATTTCCGGCGCCGGACATGAAGCCTTGCTGGTTGCTGCCGGCCTGTCGTTGAAGGCTGGATACGACTGGTTTTACCCCTATTATCGCGATCGCGCGCTCTGCCTTGCTCTGGGCATGACGCCGGAAGAGCAACTGCTCGAAGCAGTGGGCGCAGCTGACGATCCCAATTCGGGCGGCCGTCAGATGCCGTCACATTGGGGACACAAGAAGCTGAATATCGTTACGCAGTCTTCACCGACCGGCACGCAGTTTCTTCAGGCGGTGGGATGCGCCGAGGCAGGACGCTACTTCAGCCGCAATCCGCAGGCGGCTGAGCGTCGCGATCGCAGCGATTACACCGGCTATAAGGACGTGATCTTCCACGGAGACGAAGTTGTGTATGTCTCCTGCGGAGATGGCACCACCAGCCAGGGAGAGTTTTGGGAAGCGCTCAGCAATGCCTCAAACCTGAAGTTGCCGGTGCTCTTCCTGGTTGAAGATAATGAATACGCGATCTCGGTCCCAGTCGAGGTGAACACCCCCGGCGGCAACATTTCCAGATTGGTACAAAACTTTCCGAACTTCCATTTCGAGGAATGCGACGGCACCGATCCGGTCGCGAGTTACGCCGCCATGCAGCGCGCGGTCGAGCATTGCCGCGCAGGAAATGGTCCGGCCTTCGTGCATGGCCACGTCATTCGTCCCTACTCGCATTCGCTCTCGGACGACGAAAAGCTTTACCGGCCGGAGTCGGAGCGTTCGAAAGACGCGCAACGAGATCCCATCACCCGCATGCAGTTGTTCCTCATCCGCGAGAACATCCTCGATGAAGAGGGAATCAACAGGCTGGAGAAGGGCGTTGAAGACGAAGTGCGCCAGGCATCAGACCGCGCGCTTACGGCGCGGTTGCCGGCGCCGGATTCCGTTTTCAATTTCCAATACTCGCCCGACCTGGACCCGACCTCGGCGACATTCTCATCCCAGCCTGAAGCCGGCGATGGAAACAAGACCATGGCCGACCTGATCACTGCGTGTTTACGCGACGAGATGAAGCGCGATGAGCGCATCGTGATGTTTGGCGAAGACATTGCCGATTGCAGCCGTGAACAGTATCTGGCAGAAAAATCGGTGAAAGGTAAAGGCGGGGTTTTCAAACTTACCTCCGGCCTGCAGTGCGCGTATGGCGCGCAGCGCGTCTTCAACTCGCCATTGGCTGAGGCGACGATTGTTGGGCGCGCGGTTGGATTGGCCACTCGGGGAGTGAAGCCGGTGGTAGAAGTGCAATTCTTTGACTACATCTGGCCCGCATTTCACCAGCTTCGCAACGAGCTGCCGCTGATGCGCTGGCGCTCCGATGGAGACTTCTCCGCTCCGGCGGTGTTGCGAGTTGCGATTGGCGGATATCTGACGGGCGGCGCAATCTATCACTCGCAATGCGGCGAGAGCCTGTTCACGCATACGCCGGGCATGCGCGTGGTCTTCCCCTCGAATGCGCTGGACGCCAATGGCCTGCTGCGCACCGCGATCCGCTGCGACGATCCCGTGCTCTTCCTCGAACACAAGCGTCTCTATCGCGAGACTTACGGGCGCGCTCCTTATCCTGGCCCCGATTTCATGATTCCGTTCGGCAAAGCGAACACCGTACGCACAGGGTCGGACATGACAGTCATCACTTACGGCGCAACTGTCCCGCGCGCGCTGCAAGCGGCGCAGAAGATCGAGCGCGAGCAGCAAGTCAGTGTGGAGCTGATCGATCTGCGCTCTCTCAATCCGTATGACTGGGAGGCCATTGCGACCTCGGTGCGCAAGACCAACCGCGTGATCGTAGCGCACGAAGACACCCTGAGCTGGGGTTACGGCGCCGAAATTGCAGCTCGCATCGCTGACGAACTCTTCGATGAACTCGATGCGCCAGTGCGCCGCGTGGCTGCGCTCGACACCTTCGTCGCCTATCAGCCGCAACTCGAAGACGAGATACTGCCGCAGTCAGACGACTTTTACCAAGCCATGCAGGAACTCGCGGAATACTGAGAATCGTTGCGCCGCGGAACAATCAGTACCATCTGCGGTAGCAGATGGGTGACAACGGCACGCGCGATGCCCGTACCCACCCGCTACCGCGGGCGGTACTGACCCGCTAGGAATCCATGAAGATTCTCCTAATTGGCGGTACGGGTTTCATCGGTCACAACGTGCTGGAGCAGCTGGTTGGCGCAGGACATCGCGTCGCCGTCTTTCATCGCGGAGTCACGAGAAGAGCGCTGCCTGAGGGCGTGCTCGAGATCAAAGGCGACCGCAACCAACTCGCGAACCAGCGACGCGAATTTACTGATTTCGCGCCCGATGTAGCCGTCGATTTTGCCCTGAGCTCGGCATCGCAGGCTGAAGGCCTTTTGCAAGCTCTTTCTGGAATCGCGCCGCGCGTAGTTGCGATCTCCAGCATGGACGTATATCGCGCCTGCGCCGTCTCGCACCGGAGCGAAGAGGGCGAACTCCAAAAGCTTCCGCTGACTGAAGATTCCGAATTGCGCTCCAAGCGGCTGTATTCGCCCGAAGCCTTGGCCGCGATGAAAGCAATTTTCAATAGCGGGTGGATCACCGACGATTACGACAAAATCCCGGTTGAGAAGACGATCCTCTCAAATTCGAATGTCGCCGGCACGGTACTGAGATTGCCCATGGTGTACGGCCCAGGCGATGCGGCGCATCGATTGGCTCCGTTGGTGAAGCGAATGCTCGATGGCCGTCGCAAAATCATCTTGCCGCAGCCGCGGGCACAGTGGCGCGGTCCGAAGGGATATGTTGAAGACGTGGCGCACGCAATCGTGCTCGCCGCAACTTCGAACGCAGCTCGTGGAAGGGTTTACAACATTGCCGAATCCGATGCGCTCACCGAGCACGAGTGGGCGCAGTTAGTTGCCGCGGAGATGAATTGGGAAGGCGAGTTCGTGGTCTTACCTGCTGAGCGAGTACCCAGGCATTTGTCCGATCCAGCAAATTTTGCTCAGCATTGGGTGGCGAGTTCGGCGCGAATTCGGCAGGAACTTGGGTATCGCGAGACGATCTCTCGGAAAGAAGCCATTCATCGCACCGTCGCCTGGGAACGCGAGCACTTGCCGCAGCAACTTTCGATGAAACAGTTCGACTATACCGCGCAATTCGACTATGCCGCGGAGGACGCCGCGCTCGCGGCTTACGCCGGCTCGGCAGCCTCTTCGTAATCCGACAACGAAAGCGCGAAGTTTCCGGCGTTGCTGGCGTAGCCTACGCCCGTGGACTTGGTAATCAGACCTTCGCGGACGTAGTTTTCCAGCACGGCATCGAAGTGCTGCATGCCTTCAAGCTCGCCGTCGGCCATGGCATCGTGCAGCGACTGTCCTTCACGCTCGCCGTTTTGCACGTAATCGCGCGTACGCATCGTGGACTTGAGAATTTCGATGGCAGCAATACGTCCCTGACCGTCTTTGCGCGGCAGCAGGCGCTGCGAAACGATGTAGCGAAATGACTGCGCCAGGCGGTTGCGGATCGCGGTCTGCTCGGCGATGGGAAACTCGCCAATAATGCGCTCCACCGTCTTGGGTGCGTCGATGGTGTGCAGGGTGGAGAAGACCAGGTGGCCGGTTTCCGCGGCAGTCATGGCAATCTCGATGGTTTCCCGATCGCGCATCTCGCCCACCAGAATCACCTTCGGCGCTTGCCGCAACGCAGCGCGCAAAGCCAACGCGAACGTCGGAGTATCGCTGTGCAATTCTCGCTGATGAATCGTCGACTTCCCGTGCGGATGCATGAACTCAATGGGATCTTCGATGGTCACGATGTGATACGCCTTGGTCTCATTGATCAGCCGGATGATAGCCGCCAGGGTTGACGATTTCCCGGAGCCGGTGGGGCCGGTGACCAGCACGATCCCATTCTTGAGTTCGGCGATGCTCATTAGTTGAGGCGGAAGCTTCAGCGTGTCAAAGGAAGGAATCGTCATGGGAATGATGCGCATGACGATCGCATAGGTGCCTCGCTGGCGAAAGATGTTTACGCGGAAGCGTGCCAGATCGGGAATGCTGTAGGAGGTGTCGCACGCGCCATCGTTCTTCAGGAACTCAGCTCCGCGTTTATTGGGGCCAATCAAATCGCCGGCGACTTTGGCGGTGTCGTTGGCCGAGAGCACCGGCAGACCGGGTACGGGTACGAGTTGTCCGCTAAGCTCCACCTGCGGAGGACGCATCGGCGAGATAATCAGGTCGCTCACCTTAGGGTTGAACTTCACCATGGCGGTGATCAGTGCGGGCGTGGAAATCTGCATGGTGGTCTTCTGGGCGGGCGCAGATGCTTGCGCCGGATCCAGAACGGGGGATGTAGCCATGTTGACGGACCTTTCCTTTAGGGGATTCCTCTACTGTCCCATTTGATTGCGGGCGGGAACAAATTACTTAGGTCACTCTGAGGTTGTCAGCAACAGCACCCGCAGCTACCGCATAGAGCTCCGCTAAGGCGCGGATACGGACGCATCCAGTCGGTCTACTTCTTCACAATCGCGTTGTAGCCGTCGCCCGCCAGCTTAGAGCGCATTGCTTCTGCGTCTTTCAGTTCGGCGAACGGGCCCACCTGCACGTGATAGAGGCTGTCGGTGTTGGAGATCGGCAGCACGAACACCGGATAATTCTTCCGCCGTAGGGCTGAGACTAACGCCTGCGCGTCTTCCTGTTTCGTGACGGCCGCCACTTGCACTGTGATATTTCCTGGAGCTGTTGCAAGCTCTGGCGTCTTCACCGCAGCAGTGTTTGCTGGAATCGCCGCCGGCTTTACCGTCCCAACGGGATTTGTACTCGCGTCTTCAGACCCGGCTTCCTCTTGAGCGGGAGCTGGATCCGGCTGCGAGTTGGCCGCCGTGTTCGGAGCGGCGCTGGCGGGAATAGAAGTTACGTCGGAGGCCGGGGGTGTGGTCACGGTGACTCCGGCTGCCGGCTTTGCGCCCGAGGAACTGACCAGCTTGGCCGATTCCTCGCTTTGGATGGACATGGGACCGGAATTGCGGCCCAATGAGTAGCCCAGTCCAAAAAACGTTCCGCACATGGCCGCCAGGGCAAAGAAGATGGCGAGCAGTTTTCCTGTTCCCAAAACGATTTCAGTGTCTTTCTGTTCCGGCATTCCGGTTCCTTTACGGCTGTGGCCTTTTCTCCAATCCTGCGGTTTGTTCCATGATCTTGCTCAGACTGGTGATCATCTCGATGGGCAGGGGGAAGACTATGGTGGTGTTTTTCTCGACGCCGATTTCGGTGAGCGTCTGCAAATAGCGAAGCTGCAGCGTCATCGGCTCGGTTGCGAGCACCTTGGCGGCGTCCGCCAATCGCTGCGACGCTGAGAATTCGCCCTCGGCGTGAATAATCTTTGAGCGCTTTTCGCGTTCCGCTTCCGCTTGTTTGGCCATTGCGCGCAGCATGCTCTCCGGCAAGTCGACCTGCTTCACTTCGACGTTCACCACCTTCACGCCCCAGGGCGCGGTGTGCTGATCGAGAATGCTCTGGATGCGGAGGTTCAGCTTTTCGCGATGCGAAAGCAGTTCATCGAGTTCTACTTCACCCAGCACCGAGCGCAAGGTCGTTTGTGCGAACTGCGATGTTTGATAAACGTAATTGGAAACTTCGACGACTGCTTTGTTGGAGTCAACCACGCGCAGGAAGATCACCGCATTTACCTTCAGGGTGACGTTGTCGCGGGTAATGATGTCCTGCGGAGGCACCTCAAGCGCCTCCTGCCTCAGCGAGATTCGCACGATTCGATCGATCGGCGCGAACACCAGAATCACTCCCGGTCCTTTGGCGGTCGCCAGCAGGCGTCCCAGACGGAAGATGACGCCGCGCTCGTATTCCGCAAGAATCTTGATCGAGCTGATCAGATACAGCCCAACGATAATCACGATGGCCGGAACTAAATAGTCCACTGGCAGTCCTCTTTCAGTATCATCCGCGGTAGCGCGGATAACAGCGACAAATAATCCATCCGCTACCGCGGATGGTGCTGAACTTTCGTTATCCAGCTCCAGCATAAGCCTGAGAAGCCGAGCTCCAGCAGCGTTAATTCATGCGGGAACCAACGGGTACACCCGCGGGCACGCGGTCGACCGTGAGCACCAGGTCGCGCACCGCCGCCACGCGCACGCTCTCTCCTGCATCGACACCGGAATCGCAACGCGCGTTCCAGAGTTCGCCATGCACGAAGACTTTGCCGTCAGGGCGAAGCGGCGTTCGGGCAACCCCGACTTCTCCTATCAGGCCAAGTTCGCCGGTGACAACCTTGCGCATGCGCGCTCGCACCGCGATCTTCAGCAGGAATATCGTAATCAGGGCAAACGGAACGCTAACTGCCACTGCCGTGGTGAGGTGAATGCGCATTTGCGGAATCGGCCCGTCCACCAGCAACAGAGCGCCGAGGATCAGCATGGCAGTGCCGCCAGCGCCGAGGGCCCCATGGGTGGCGAATTTGACTTCCAGCGCAAACAGGATGAATGCCCCCACGATGAGCGCGACACCGGCAAAACGCAGCGGCAGCAGATTCAGCGCGAAGATTGCCAGCATCACGAAAATAAATCCAACCACGCCGGGAATTACCGCTCCAGGGTGGTTGAACTCGGCGTAGATCGCCGCCGCGCCGATCATCAGGATCAAAAACGCGATGTTCGGATCCATGAGGAACGCGAGAATCTGCTCCTTCAAAGACATGCCGTAGTTCACGATCTGCGCGCTACCGAGATGCAGCACGGTGGTCTTGCCATCGAAGCGGGTGACGCTCTTGCCGTCCAGTTGGCGCAATAGATCTGTCTCGTCCTTGGCAACGTAGTCGATCAGGTGCTGCTGCAGCGCTTCTGAATCGGTGAACGACTTCGATTGCCGCACTGCGCTTTCCGCCACCTCAACATTGCGTCCGCGTTTCGCGACGAATGAACGCATGAAGGCCGCGGAGTCATTCTCCAGCTTCTCCTTCATCACCGGATCCATGGTGGTGCCCATCAGCACAGGATGCGCCGCGCCAGTATTAGTGCCGGGCGCCATGGCAGAGACGTCCGCGGATTCCAGAATGTAGAAGCCGGCCGATGCGGCCCGGCTGCCGCTCGGAGCCACGTACACGATGACCGGCACTGGAGAACCCAGGATTTTGGCAATGATCTCGCGAGTGGAATCGACCAGGCCGCCGGGCGTGCGCAACTCAATGAGCACCGCCTGCGCGTGCTGGTCCGCGGCTCGGTCAATGCCGCGCTCGATGTGCTCGGCGGAAACGGGGTTGATGGTGCCATCGATTATCACGCGCACGACATCGGCGTGAACTCGTGGGACTAAGAAGAGTGAGCAAAAACAAAGCGCAACTGCGCCGAGCTGAAGGACCGACGCGCGCCCTCGCGCGGCCTTTTGCCGAGGATTTCTTGCGCATCGGCCTGAGCGATTCTGGCTCACACAGGAAACTTCCATAACCCGCCTCCAAAGACGCCCGAGGGCAGGCGACGGTCCTTCAGTCTCCTCTTCAGACAATCTTTTGTTTGCGGACATTGCGCTGATCATTGCTTCGCCTCCGCCGCGCTCCCGCTTTGCGCCGCGAGTTGCTGTTTCAGTTGCAATGCGACTGCGTTTTCCGGCTGGAGGTGCAGGGCTTGCCCCAGGTGCTCGTTAGCGGCATCAAGCTTTTTCTCTTTCAGATCAAGCTGCGCCAGAGCCAGATACGCCGCTGGATTTGGGCCGATGCTCAGCACGGCATCGAGCTCGCTGCGGGATCCGGCAAAATCATTGAGCGCCATTTCGGCGTTTGCCAGCCCAAGATGAGCTTCGCTATTTTGTGGATCGAGAGATGCAGCTTCACGAAAGCTGTCGCGAGCGTCTTCATAGAAACCTTCGCGCAGTTGTTGCTTGCCCTCTTCCACGTGCATGGCTGCGTGTTTCTTCGGGTCGGCGTGCGCCATCTGCGCTTCTTGCGCATTTTGAATGGCGAACGCAAGCTGGCGGAAGGAAGCCTCATCGTAATTACGCTTGATTCGTTCCAACGGAGGCCGTGACGCGCCCGCGCGCGTGAGGCTGTCGAGATACGACTTGGCCTCGCCATCGTTCGGATTAAGGTTCACGGCTTCTTTGAGCGCGCGAATCGCCGAAGATGTATCGCCAGCTCGGGCCAGCGAGATGGCCAAGTTGAAATGATAATCGGCATTGGCAGGATCGCCATCCATGGCCTTTTGCAGATATTCCAGTGCATCGCTCTTGCCGCGCCGAGCCTCCACCACTCCGAGGTTGTTGTACACCTCGGTGAGCGGCAAGCGCTCCGCAACCAGGCTAAAGGCCTGCGCCGCACGATCAAGATTTCCGCTGTAATACGCTGCCAGGCCAAGAAAGAAGTTTGCTTCCAGGGCATGCGTGTCGCTGACTGGGATTTTGCCGAACCAATCGATCGCCGAAGCATAATCGCGAAGATCGAAATAGGTCTTGCCCAGCGCCAGCATGGCCACTGTGTAATTGGAGTTCAGCCGGACCGCTTCCTTGAAGTGTCGTATCCGCTCCGGGCTGCTGGTCGCGATTACGCCGCGCACATAGTTCTCCAGCGCGTCCAGGCGAATGTCTTTCGTTTCGGCGACAAAATCCTGTTTTGGGACGGCCAACGCCGGGCTCATCTCGCGCAGCAGGTCCCATGCGCTGGCTGCCTGGATGTCGACGAGTTGCAACAGCGATCCCGATTCGGTCATCGCCGGCAAAAGATGCAGGCGGCGCATGTTCAGCAACTGGGAATGCGCGGTGAAGCTGGTTCCGTCGTAGTTGTAGTCGCCCAGCACAACGTAATCGACATCCATCTGCTCGGCAATGCGCAGCAGGGTCGCGCGCGAAAGCCGCGCGTTCGCGGGAATGCCCATGCGATCGAAGGCGTATAGCCGGTCTTCACGGCTGATCATGAAGATTGACGGAGATTGCATGCGCTGCCCCAGCACCTCGGCGAAAGCTTCGCCGATCCACTCCAGTCCGGGCGCTTTGGAAGCATTGGTGAACGGGACGATCAGCACGACGATATTTTTCGGAGATCCTGCGCGCGCCGCTTGAGCAGGAATATCTGACTGGAGGGCCGCAGAAGAAATCGCGAAAAACAGCAGGAAAACAGCGCTGATGCCGAGCCGATTCAAGGTATCTGAATTATAGCTCCGGTTTTCCCGCGCAGATTCAGACACTTATAATCGTTGCAACGGGCGCTCGGCCCCGGCTGTCGGCGTTCGGCCAGCTTCCAGTAATGGCCGAATGCCGATCGCCGAATGCCATCCTCGAATCTGAGTTTGTCGATGAACAGACCTGCAATCGTACTGCTGAGTGGCGGACTGGATTCGTCCACCACTCTGGCCATCGCCAAAGCCGAAGGCTTTGACGTGCATGCGCTGAGTTTTCGCTACGGACAGCGGCACGAGATCGAACTGGAGGCAGCCAGACGAGTTGCTTCCTCATTTGGGATTGCAAAGCACATCGTGGTTGATATCGATCTGCGGCAATTCGGCGGCTCCGCGCTTACCAGCGACATCGATGTTCCAAAGTCCCGATCGCCAAAGGAAATCGGCTCCGGAGTGCCCATCACCTACGTTCCCGCGCGAAACACAATTTTCCTCTCCTTTGCGCTGGCCTGGGCAGAGGTGCTGGGTGCGCAGGACATCTTTATCGGAGTCAATGCGCTGGACTACAGCGGCTATCCAGACTGCCGGCCTGAATTCATTGCCGCTTTTGAACATTTGGCAAATCTGGCCACCAAGGCAGGCGTCGAAGACAAGGCGAGATTTGCCATTCATGCTCCGTTACTTGAACTCACCAAAGCCGAAATTATTCGACTCGGAATGAAGTTGGGCGTGGACTATTCAGTTACTGTGAGCTGCTACGATCCCTCTCCGGATGGAGAAGCGTGCGGCGAATGCGACTCCTGTCAACTGCGTCAAAAAGGTTTTCAGGAAGCCGGCTTCGAAGATCCGATACGTTATCGCGTGATTTCAGCGAAATGATTGTCAACTCTCACGCAAGTTCGCGTCACTGATTGCGGCGCTGTTTCGCTGGATGCTAGACTTCAGTGCACGGCCCATCGAGCGGGAGTAGCTCAATGGTAGAGTAGCGGCTTCCCAAGCCGTTGGTTGCGGGTTCGATCCCCGTCTCCCGCTCCAATCACCTTTCCTGTCGATGCGACTGCTGTGTGCGTTTGTGCGCCCTCCTTTTCGCCGGGCTAGGTATATTCCCATTTTGGGCCAGGAATCATGTTGTGGGATCGTAGAGCGTGTTTAAAAAACACTCTCATCGTCAGTTCATATTCTGTCATCCTGAGCGAGGGCGGGCGCCCGCGGCGAAGGGAACCACAACACAAACACGCCCCGAGCGGGGGCCGAAGTGTTGGGGTGAAAAAAGAATCGCGATGCTGAG
>JAICXB010000060.1 GCA_025980765.1 Terriglobales bacterium | reverse complement strand
GGATCGTCGGCGGCGGCGAGGGCGCGCTCGAAGAAGAGTCCGAGATTGTCGAGGGTGTAGTTCCAGGTGTTCGCCTGGTGCGGCACGAACGATTCCAGAATCGCCGCCGTGACCGGCTCGCCTGTCCCGTTTCGATACTCAAGGTAGCCGGCCAGATGGGGTGAGTTGGCGAAGCTTTCCGCCGTCAGCATTTCCAGGATCTCGCGTTCAGGATTCGGGCCCGCTTCGAGCCGCCTGAAAACCTTCATCATCAGGCGGTCGCCAAAAAAGATGCCGGTGTTGTTTTGCGGCGAAGGACGCGGGACGGAAGGATCCAGGCTGGGTCGCTCCGGCCCCAGCGTTTTGCGCAGAGTGCGGGTGTGCGATCCCATGAGTTCGCCGCTGTCGCCTTTGATCTTGCGCCGGCGAGAGATGGAGCCCAGCAGCGCGTCAGGAAAGCGGCGATCGCGAAATGCGCTGTACAAGACACCCTGGGTGCCGTCTTCGGATTTCAAATGGGCGAGGATGAAATCGGGCAAGTTGCGGGTGATGTCCTCGAGTTGCCCGCCGTAGGCAACGGAGAGCGGCAATTGATAGATCTCCGGCTCGCCTTCGTCGAATTCCACCCGCACCAGCAGCAGATAGGAATTGGTATCGGGCATCTGGATTACGTCGGCTAGATCGACGGCGCGGATGCGACGGTTTCGCGCCAGAAACCACGAGCGTTGCATGAGGAATGATGGCATCAGGCGCACGATGGCCGCGCGCACCGGCGCGGTGAACACTTCTTCCCACGAACTCACTTCAATAGGACGATCGCGCAGTTCCCCGCTGCGCAAACCGGTGCTCTCGACCACGGCTGCCTGCGCTTCGATCACAAACCAATAGAAGGCATGCGGCCCCAGCGTCATCAGATATGGCTTTTCTGAGGGCACTGGAAACTCCGTTCCTCCGAACATTTCCACCAGCTTGGCGCCCTGGAAGCTCTTGAGATCGAGCTCCACCGGTTGGATAAAACGCGAAAGATTGGCGACCACCAAAATGCGTTCTTCGCCGTACTGCCGCACGAAGGCGAGCACGCGGCGATTCTCGGGAGTAAGGAATTCAAAGCTGCCGCGTCCGAACGCCTGCGAGCGCTTGCGCTGGGCCACTATGCGCTTGGTCCACCACAACAGCGAACTAGTGTTGTTCTGCTGCGCCTCAACGTTGATGGATTCGTACTGATATTCCGGATCGATGATCACCGGCAAGTGCAGCTTCTGCGGATTGGCGCGCGAGAATCCGGCATTGCGATCGCCGCTCCATTGCATGGGAGTACGCACCCCGTTGCGGTCGCCGAGATAGAAGTTATCGCCCATGCCGATCTCGTCGCCGTAGTAGATGACCGGCGTTCCCGGAAGCGAAAGCAGCAGCGCGTTCATCAGCTCGATTTTGCGGCGATCGTTGCCCAGCAGCGGCGCCAGACGGCGGCGGATTCCCAAATTGATACGCATGGGCCGATCTTCGGCGTACATGCGGTACATGTAGTCGCGCTCCTCGTCGGTGACCATCTCCAGCGTGAGCTCGTCGTGATTGCGGAGAAAGAGCGCCCACTGGCAATTGTCGGGAATCGGCGGCGTGAGCTGCAGAATATCGGTGACGGGATAACGGTCTTCCATTCTCAAAGCCATAAACAAGCGCGGCATGAGCGGGAAGTGGAAGGCCATGTGACATTCGTCACCATTCCCAAAATAGGCAATCGCATCCTCTGGCCACTGATTGGCCTCGGCCAGAATCATGCGGTCCTGGTACTTGGTATCGATGTGCGTGCGCAGTTCCTTTAAGAATGCGTGCGTCTCGGGCAGGTTCTCGCAGTTGGTGCCCTCGCGTTCGAAGAGATACGGGACAGCGTCAAGCCGCAGGCCGTCCACTCCAATGTCCAGCCAGAAATCCATCGCCTGCAGCATGGCTTTGCGCACCGGGGCATAATCGAAATTCAGGTCGGGCTGGTGAGAGTAGAAGCGATGCCAAAAATAGGCTTTGGCGACCGGGTCCCAGGTCCAATTCGAAGCCTCAAAATCTTTGAAGATGATACGCGCATCTTTGTAGCGCTCGGGGCTATCGCTCCAGACGTAGAAGTTGCGCCAATGCGAGCCGGGCTTGGCGCGACGAGAGCGCTGAAACCATACATGCTGGTCGGAAGTATGGTTCAGCACAAGCTCGGTGATCACGCGCAGGCCGCGGCGATGCGCCTCTCGCAGAAACAGCTCGAAATCGCGCAACGTGCCGTAGGCGGGATGCACGTCGGTGTAGTCGGAGATATCGTAACCATCGTCCTTCCAGGGAGAAGGACAGAAAGGCAGCACCCAGACTGCCGTGACTCCGAGGTCCTGAATGTAATCCAGCTTTTGCGTCAGCCCGGGGAAGTCGCCCATGCCGTCGTCCACGGAATCGTAGAACGAGCGAACGTGCACTTCATAAATGATGGCGTCCTTGTACCAAAGCGGATCATGAATGAGTGCCGTGACCTCTTGCTCACGAGCCATTGAAGCCCCTGATTTCAGTACCGTCCGCGGTAGCGGATGGTCATTGTATCTTCTAGTTTCGCCTGCGCTAGTGGATGGGTGATGGTTCTGCGAACCCGAAATATGTTGGATGCGAGTCAGAGTGCATGGTTCTGCTTCCCTGCCGCGCAATGCGCATATTCATGCTGGATGCGCCGCAGTTGCGGAATCCGTGCTTGTCGCCGCTCTTCTCGTTGCGAGCGCCATGTCCACGCGTTTGTGGCTAGTTTCCCACGCGAAAGCACTCTGCTGATTGAACCGGCATACGAAAAGCTCGGGCGAGGCGCGCAACCACAGAGCTTCGGCGTTCTCGGTCCGATTAGAGTACCTAAAGGCTTTGGATTGCTTCTTTCTCAATTCTGTTCTACGATTTCGAGCGAACAAACGGCAAAACCAGGTCCCGCAAAAGACCGGGGTGCACTGTTCGCAATTCTTCGCAACAAATGTCGAAATTTGCCTGCCATGAACGTTATACCTGTAGCGGGACAGATTGCGTGTTCGTGAATTCTGCAGATTCGCCGCCGAAGCGGTGGCGATGCCAGATTTCCACAATTAAACTGAATGCAGTGACTGGAATAGTTGCTTCCCTGGACATGAGTGAAACATCTCTACTTTGATGGAAAGAAGACGATCGTATTCGATGCTGCGAGCGTTCCTGCTTGCGGTAGTTTTCTGTTTGCTTGGTGCAACTTTGGCCTGCAGTAAGCAGGCTGCTGCCCCAAAAGGCCCTCCCCCGGCGATGGCGGTCAAGGTGGACACGATTCAGCCGCAGACGGTGACCGACTCGTCGGAGTACGTTTCCACACTTAAGTCGCGCGATTCCGCCAACATCAGTCCGCAGGTGGAAGGATCCATTACCCAGATCTATGTCCACTCCGGCGATCATGTAAAGGACGGCCAGCCGCTGATGCAGATCGATCCGGTAAAGCAAGAGGCGACGGTGCGCAACCAGGAGGCGGCGCGGGCGGCGCAGGAAGCCAACCTGAAATACGCACAGCAGCAATATGAGCGCGATTCGCAGCTTGCGGCGGCTGGGGTAATCAGCAAGCAAGCTTTGGACCAGTCGCGCGCTAATCTCGATGCTTACAAAGCGCAGGTCGCGGCGTTGGAGGCCGGAGTCCACGAGCAGCAGGCCCAATTGCGCTATTACAAGGTCGTCGCGCCGATGGCCGGCATCGTTGGCGATATCCCAGTGCGGGTCGGCGACCGGGTGACTAACACTACCCTGCTGACCACCGTAGATAAGCCGGGAAAATTGGAGGCCTACGTCCAGGTTCCGGTGGACCGCTCTGCCGACCTGAAGATGGGTAAGACGGTCGACATCCTGAACAACTCCGATAACGTGCTGGCCCAGGGGAAGATCAGCTTCATCTCGCCCGAGGTCGATAACCAGACGCAAACCATTCTCGTCAAAGCAACTGTGCCCAACGATAAGGGGCTGTTACGCACCGCCGAGGTGGTGCGCGCACGCATCGTCTGGGGCTCGCACCAGGGAGTTGAAATCCCCGTGCTGGCGGTCTCGCGCATTAATGGACAGCCATTCGTCTTCGTAGCTGACAATGGCGCCAAAGGCGTGGTCGCGCGGCAGCGGCAAATCAAATTGGGCGAGATCGACGGCAACAACTACGTTGTTCTCGATGGACTTAAAGCCGGCGACAAATTGATCGTCTCCGATACTCAAATGCTCGCCGACGGAATGCCGGTAAAAACGCAGGAACAGGGAAGCTAGCGGATCTATGTTTGTAGACTTTTTTATCAAGCGCCCCATTTTCGCGACGGTTTGCGCGCTGCTGATCATTCTCGGTGGCGCGGTGTCGATCCCTACCATTCCCATCGCGCAATTCCCTAACCTGGCGCCGCCGACAATCACCGTCAATTCGAATTACAACGGGGCCAGCGCGCAGGTGGTGGAAAGCTCAGTGACCACGCTGCTGGAGCAGCAGATCAACGGCGTGCAGGGCATGAAGTACATGACGTCGAACAGCGGCAACGACGGCAGCAGCGCGATCTCCGTTGTCTTCGATCTCAATCGCGATGCCGATCTCGCCGCAGTGGACGTGCAGAACCGCGTAAACCAGGCGCTGGGCCGCATGCCCAACGAGGTGAAGACCACGGGTGTGACCGTGGTGAAAGCACCGACAAACTTTGTCTTTGGCGCAGCCTTCTTCTCCGAGGACGATCGCTATTCCAGCATTTTTCTCAGCAACTATCTCGATATCTACGTGCGCGATGCGGTCAAGCGCATTCGCGGCGTCGGCGACGTGATCATCTTCGGAGAACGTAAGTACGCGATGCGGCTGTGGCTCGATCCGGCGCGCATGGCCAGTCGTGGATTGACGGCAAATGATGTCGTGAACGCGTTAACCGAGCAGAACGTTCAGGTCGCCGCCGGGTCGGTGGGGCAGGCCCCTGCCCCGCCATCACAACAGTTCGAAATCAGTGTGCGCGCAGTCGGCAGACTTACCGATCCGGCACAGTTTGAAAACATCGTTCTGAAAAACGCGCCGGATGGCACTTTGGTACGCATCAAAGACGTCGGGCGTGCGGAGTTGGGCGCGGAAAACTACGAGTCTGGCCTGAAGTTCAACGGGCACAATGCTGTTGGCATGGGAGTTACGCTGCTATCCGATGCTAATGCCATCGATGTGGACCGGCAGGCGCTTGCCGAGCTCGATCGCCTGTCGAAGTCGTTCCCACCCGGCCTCATCTATCGCGATGCCTTCGATACCACTGAAATCGTTGCCGACTCGATCAAGGAAGTTTTGATCACGCTGATCGAAGCGATCATTCTCGTGGTGATCGTGATCTTTGTCTTCCTGCAGGACTGGCGCACGACGGTCATTCCATCCGTCACCATTCCAGTCTCACTGGTAGGCACTTTCATTTTCGTCAAAGTGCTCGGATTTTCCATCAATACCTTGACGCTATTCGGGATCACGCTGGCTACAGGGCTGGTGGTCGACGATGCGATTGTGGTGATCGAAAACGTGCAACGGCACATTTCGGAAGGCATAACTGAGGCGCACAACGCGGCTTCAGTGGCCATGAGCGAGGTCGCAGGGGCCGTGGTCGCAACCTCGCTGGTGCTGGTTTCGGTCTTCGTGCCGGTAGCGTTCTTCCCCGGAACCACGGGCATCATGTTCCGGCAGTTCGCTTTGACCATTGCGTTCTCCGTAGCGATTTCCGCGTTTAATGCGTTGACGCTAACGCCGGCGCTTTCCGCCATCATGCTCGGGCGCCACACCGTCGAATCCGATCGCGGAATTTTTGGCGGCTTCAATCGCATGGTGCACAAGCTCACGAACGGCTATCGCCACACGCTGCACGCTCTGATGCGCTGGAAATGGGCTGTCATTCTCCTCTTCCTCGCGGGCCTGGGATTCACCTACTTCTATTACGGCAGAGTTCCACGCGGGTTTGTGCCGCAGGAAGATCAGGGCTACTTCCTGAACCTCATTCAGGCTCCTCCGGGCGCTTCGCTGGAATATACCCAGGGAATCGCAGACCAAGTCAGCAAAATATTGGGACAGCAGAAAGAAATTGTTGGCAGCTTCGCGGTCGTGGGATTCAGCTTTGCCGGCAATGCGCCCAATCGCGGCATGGTCTTCGGGACGTTCGCACCGATATCGCAGAGAAAGGGCGCGGAACATTCGTCGGAAGCGGTGATCAATCGCATTCGCCCGCGGTTGATGAGCATTCCCGGTGCGATTGTGGTGCCTTTTGCGCCGCCTCCGGTGAACGGTCTGGGCAACTTCGGCGGTGTTCAATACGTGTTGCAAGACCAGGGAGGACACACGCCGGAGCAACTCGCCGGCGTCGCCTACCAGATGGTCGGAGCAGGCAATCACAATCCGGCGCTGGCAGGATTATTCACCAGCTTCAGCGCCACCGATCCGCAATTCCTTTTGAGCATCGACCGCGAAAAGGCCAAGAGCTTGGGCGTGCCGCTGGCGCAAATCACCAGTGCGCTTCAGGTATACATGGCGGGCGCCTACGTCAACGATTTCGATTTCAACAATCGCGCATATCGCGTGTATGTACAGGCCGACACTCACGACCGCATGTCGCCGCAGGATATGCGGGAGTTTTACGTGCGCTCCGATCGCGGAGCGATGGTTCCTTTAGCCGATCTGGTGCAGATCAACGAGAAGACTACGCCGCCCGTGATCAGCCATTACAACCTCTTCCGTTCCGTGGAAATTGACGGTTCGGCAGCTCCGGGCCGCAGCTCCGGCGAGGCCATTCAGGCGATGGAAGATCTCTCGAAGAAAATTTTGCCGCAGGGCTATACCTTTGCCTGGACGGGACTGTCGCTGGAAGAAATCCAGTCTGGCAGCCAGGTAGTGATGCTCTTTGCTCTAGGGCTGGTGGTTGTGTATCTCACGCTGGCGGCACAGTACGAGAGCTGGTCGTTGCCTTTCATCGTAATTCTGGCCGTTCCAATGGCCATTCTCGGCGCGGTGCTGGCACAGTCGCTGCGCGGCCTTATCAATGACATCTACTGCCAGGTCGGCCTGGTTATGCTGATCGGCCTCTCCAGCAAGAACGCGATTCTGATCGTCGAATTCGCGGAGCAACTGCGTGAGCGCGGCCTGTCGGTGGTGGAAGCTGCGATCGAATCGGCCCGAATCCGCTTGCGTCCAATCCTGATGACTTCGCTGGCCTTCATGCTCGGCGTGTTGCCGCTGGTGGTCGCCAGCGGCGCCGGCGCGAAAGGCCGCCAGTCAGTGGGAACCACGGTCTTCGGCGGAATGCTCGCGGCAACTACGCTGAACTTGCTGTTCATTCCAGTCCTGTA
Source organism: Terriglobales bacterium (assembly GCA_025980765.1). Classification (GTDB taxonomy): domain Bacteria; phylum Acidobacteriota; class Terriglobia; order Terriglobales; family Acidobacteriaceae; genus Gp1-AA112. Next base: position 5,251 of record JAICXB010000060.1, on the reverse strand, counting down.
TGTTGCTCTCAAGAGCATGCTCCACCAGATGCAGGAGCCCAAATCGGAACTGGAAGAGCGGCGCTCGGAAGAACAGATTCCGGCGTAATTGGTGACCAGCGCGCCAGTGTCATCCTGAGCGAGAGCGAACGCCCGAGTCGAAGGATCCCGAGTGTGCGTCGGGCTTGAGCGCGATAAACAGCTGTGTGAAATCGTTTGCAGGGTTGCGGTATCGCAGAGCAACGAGCGTCGGGGTTCTTCGACTCGGGCGTTCGCCCTCGCTCAGAATGACAATCGCTTATATACCGACACTTGTCGAGATTAACCGTAAAAATGCCATCGTCGTGACAGCCTCTACCGATTAGAGGTTACTCTCAGCTTTGGAGCGACTATGAAAACTATCATCACTAGCCTCGTCCTTCTCTGTTCGCTGGCCGCGTGCGCACAAACATCTTCCACTGAGCAAAAGCCCGAAATGCCAAAGGGCATGAAGCAGTACTACATCGGCTTCCTGGTGCGCGGACCGAACTATCAAGCCAATATTTCCAAGGAGGAACGCGAGGCGCTTTTTCAGAAGCACATCGCCTACATTCGCGCGCAGGCCGCAGCCGGCAAGTACAGGCTCTCCGGCCCATTTCTGGACGACGGCAACATCGGAGGAATGCTGATCATCGACGTTCCTACCGAAGCCGAGGCCAAGGAAATCGTGAGCCACGATCCTATGGTGGAGGCGGGACGCTTCGCATTGGAACTCCATCGGGCAATGCTGGCGGATGTTTCCTGTGTGCTGGCGGAGTATAAGAAAGCCGGCGGGCAGTGAATTGTATAGGCAAACAGGATCCCGGGCCCAGCTTCTCTCTATAGCGTAGTATTACATAGCGTGGTATAGTGATTTCGAGGTAGCTAAACCATGATTAGCCCGGACTCCCTCCACCAGGAAATTCTCTCAAAGATCGGGAAGGCAGCCGCCAAGAATGACGTAGCAGAGGTCGTCCGACTTGCGGAATTGGCCAAGAAAGCTAATGCCGTAGTTCAGGACGCTGCGGCATCTCTTGGCCAAATCAAAGCGCAAATCGAGTCTTCTGCGGGCGACAAAGCCGTCAATCACTCCTCTCCAAATCCTCTGGCTGGAAAGCAACTCTCCCCGAAGGCTTCGGGCAAGGATGCTCGGAAACAGTGGTGTAACGAACTGGCAAAGAGCGGCTTCCCACTGACGTACTCGGGCGGGCCGTACTTCAGCACCAACTCTGGAAAGACAATTGCGATCGCTTACGCTGCTGAGAAGCCCGAGCGGCCGGGCAAGTTTTTTCTCGGATTGCCCGACAAACTGGCGAGCGCTTTTGTTCTCCTGTGCAAGTCAGCCAACGGCAAAGTTGCCGATCCAGTTCTCCCCGACCACCTCCTTAAGAAGTATTGGGGTTCGCTCAGTCGGAGCGAAGGCCAGTTGAAGTTCAATCTGCGGGTGTCCAACCAGAATGTCCAGCTTCACATTCCTGGACAAGGCTGGATCGGCATTTCTGAGTTTGTTTCGAACTATGCCCCACTGCAGTAAGGCGCGGATGGCGAAAAGCGAAACGGCTGCCATTCGGCAGCCGTTTTTGTTTCAGAATGGAATGAGCTCTAGCCGTTGCTGTACAGAAGCACGCCTTCCTGTTTCTCTTCCCCAACCGGCCGGTAGAAGAGTTTGTCGCCCTCGAGGAAGACCTCGATGAACGCAGGGCGTGTGGTAATCGTGCCCTGAATCATCGCCTCCGATAACGGGTCCTCGATGTAGCGTTGCAGCGCTCGGCGCAGCGGACGCGCGCCGTAGCTGCGATCGCCCAGCGTCTTCTCCAGCACCCACTTCTTGGCTTCGTCGGTAACCGAAATCGTGATCGCCTTCTGTGCCAAATTGGAATTCAACTGCTGGACCATCAATTCCACGATCTGCATCAGGTCGGTGTCGTTCAAAGCGTTGAACAGAATGACTTCATCGATGCGGTTCAGGAACTCTGGGTTGAACGTGCGCTTGACTTCGTTTTTAACCATGTCCTCAACTTTGGTAGAAACAACGTCTTCTTTATCCGACTGGAAGCCGAGGCCGGTGCGCTTCATCAGGTGACGCGCGCCGATGTTCGAGGTCATGACGATGATCACGTTCTTGAAATCGACCGTGTTTCCGAGACCATCGGTGAGCTGCCCGTCTTCGAAGACCTGCAAGAGAATGTTGAAGACGTCGGGATGGGCCTTCTCAATTTCATCCAGCAGAACCACCGAGTAGGGAGCGCGCTTCACGCGCTCGGTTAGCTGGCCGCCTTCTTCGTAGCCGACGTAGCCCGGAGGCGATCCGATCAGCTTTGAGACCGAATGCTTCTCCATGAACTCCGACATATCGAAGCGGATCAGAGACTTTTCGCTCCCAAAAAGGAACTGCGCCAACGTGCGCGCGACTTCGGTCTTGCCTACCCCGGTCGGTCCCAGGAACAGGAATGATCCGATCGGACGATGCGGGCTCTTGAGTCCCGCTCGCGAGCGGCGAATGGCTCGGGCCAGCGCGGAAATTGCTTTTTCCTGAGAAATCACGCGGCGATGCAGCTCTTCCTCGATGCGCAATAGCTTCTGTGTTTCTTCTTCCTTAATCGAAGTGATAGGCACGCCCGTCCAACGCGAGACCACGTCTTCAATGTCCTCGCGCGTGACTACGCCGGTAGAAGACTCGTCGAGGTGATACTTCTCTCGCAATCCGCGCAGGTTCTCGCGCTCTTTGCGTTCTTCGTCGGAGTAGAAGCGCGCTTTCTCGAACTCGTGGCTGGCAATGGCGTTCTCCATGCGATGCACGATGAACTTGATCCGCTTCTGCACGTCGGTAATCTCATCTGGCAGAGAGGTTTGGCGCAGCTTGACCCGCGCTCCCGCTTCGTCGATTAGATCGATGGCCTTGTCCGGAAGAAAGCGATCGGGAATATAACGGTTGGAGTGCGAGACGGAAAATTCGATCGATTCTTCGGTGTAAGTTACGGCGTGGAACTTCTCGTAGCGTTCCTTGATGCCGTTGATGATCTTGACCGCATCGCTCTCGTTTGGCGGCGGGACCTTTACGGACTGGAAGCGCCGCTCGAGCGATCGGTCTTTCTCAATCGATTTGCGATATTCGCCGGGGGTAGTCGCGCCAATGCATTGGATTTCGCCGCGCGACAGCGCCGGCTTCAGAATGTTGGCTGCATCGAGAGAGCCTTCGGCCGACCCAGCTCCGACTAGCGTGTGCAGTTCATCGATAAAGATGATCGCGTTCTGGTTCTCCATCAATTCCTTCATGATGGTTTTCAAACGCTCTTCGAACTGCCCGCGATATTTGGTTCCCGCCACGATCAGCGAGAGATCAAGCGCGAGAATACGCTTCTCCGCGAGGAATGACGGAACATCTCCATCGGCAATGCGTTGCGCCAGACCTTCGACGATGGCGGTCTTACCAACACCAGGCTCCCCAATCAGCACCGGGTTATTCTTCGTGCGGCGGCAGAGAATCTGGATTACTCGCTCTACTTCCGGCTCGCGTCCGACTAGCGGATCAAGCTGGTTATCCATCGCGGCTTGCGTAAGATCGCGAGAAAACTCGCTCAGCAGCGACGACTCTCGCGAGCGTTGCGGCTGGGCCTTCTCTTGAGTGCTGCGCGCCAACTCTTCGCGGATCGCGCTCAGCCGCAGCCCGCGCTCATGCAGAATTTCGGCGGCGAAGCACTTCTCTTCTCTCAGCAGTCCCAGCAGCAGATGTTCGGTTCCAATATGTTTGTGGGAAAGCCGCTCAGCTTCTTCAGCAGCATATGCGAGCACGCGTTTGCATTCGTTGCTTAGTGGAAGATCGACCGAGGTCGAAACCTTCTCGCGAATCGTGGTGTGACCTTCAATCTGCTTGCGGATGGACTCCACCGAGGCATGCGAACGCAAAAAACGGTTGGTCAGTGCCTTGTCTTCGCGCAGCAGTCCCAGCAGCAGATGCTCCGTCTCAATGTACGGAGATCCGAACTGGCTGGCTTCGTAACGAGCAAAAAAGATGACTCGCCGCGCCTTCTCTGTATAGCGTTCGAACATGTTCCCCCTTGTGGAAGGTCCCTGGTGCGCGCCCTGTGGCCTAACCACTTACAACTGTTGCCTCTTTCATCGCACCCCAAAGAAGCCTTTCCATCCCTTGTGGCCGCGTTTGAAAGAACTTACTCCTATTTGACTTCCAGCCGTGAGTAACGTTTCAGCTACATTCCGGCGTCTCATTCCTTTACTGCTTACTACAAATCGTCCTTCTTTACATCACTCTTTCGGGTGGAAGCTCCTCCAATCGTCCTGCATGCAGACGAAGCACGCGATCACAGCGGCGAGCAAAGGCCATATTGTGAGTGACGATAATCGAGGTGAGCTGATGCTGGCTGTGCAAACGAGCGATAAGTTCGAAGATGCGCTCCGCGGTTCCGCTATCGAGATCGCCGGTTGGTTCGTCGGCAAGCAGCAATTTCGGGCTTGTCACCAACGCCCTTGCGAGAGCGACTCGCTGCTGCTCTCCCCCGGAGAGCTCTCCGGAACGATGATGCATGCGATCAGCCAACCCAACCTCCTGTAACCATTGCGCTGCCCGCGCACGAGCTTGCTTCGGAGCATCCCCTCGGGCCAGGAGCGGCATGGCTACGTTTTCCAGCGCGTCAAACTCCGGCAGCAAGTAATGAAACTGCCAAACAAAACCGACTTCATGATTGCGAAATTCCGCCGCAGTCTCGTCGGAAAGCGATTTAACCGCAACTTTCGCGCAGTATATTTCACCTTCCGAAGGCCTATCAAGCGTTCCCAGCACATGCAGCAAACTGCTTTTGCCGGTGCCGGACTCGCCCACAATGGCCAGCATTTCCCCCTTCCTCACCTGGAAGGACAAATTTTCAAAGATAACCAGCGGACTCTCTCCCGACCGGTAAACCTTCTTCAGGCCCTCGACCCGAAGAAACTCTGATTGTTCTATTGGATGCAACAGCACTCCACCGAGGAGCAGCTTAGAATCACGCTACGCATCGAAATGCCTTGGAAAACTGCCTGTTTCATCCAATCCCCGCTATCCTTATTAGACCACTCAACGCAAGCCCCCGACTCATTACTGAAGTCGACAGCGTGGTTACTGCGCAAGGTTTTGCATTTCCAGCGGTCAGCAATAGGCAATAAGCAATAAGCAAGGGCCATAAAACAGCAAATTGCCAATTCTGGCTTTCTCCATCTTGTCCGATTTCGCGCGCTTTTCGCTTACTGCCTATTGCTTATT
>JAICXB010000088.1 GCA_025980765.1 Terriglobales bacterium | reverse complement strand
CGTCAAGTCCAACACCCCGTCCAGAAATCTCGGTGATCTCGTCCGCAGTGCTGAAGCCTGGCCGGAAGATCAGGTCCAGGATTTCCGAGTCGGTCATCCGGGCCGCTTCGTCGTGTCCGACAACTCCGTTGCGAATGCCTTTGGCCTTGACCTTCTCAACATCCACGCCACGGCCGTCGTCACTGACTTCAACGATCAATTGGTTCGCCTGGTGATAGGCATCGAGCGTAATTGTTCCGGCCGCTGGTTTGCCCGCGGCTTCGCGCTCAGCGGCGCTCTCAATACCGTGGCTGACAGCGTTGCGGACGATGTGTGTCAGCGGCTCGGCGATGGCATCAAGGAGGCTCTTGTCGAGATCGGTATCCTGACCCGTGACCTGGAGGTTCACTTGTTTGTTGCAACGCTGGGCCGTGTCGCGCACCATGCGCGGAAAGCGCCGGAACAACTGCTCAACCGGCACCATGCGGATCTTCATCACCGAGCGCTGCAAATCATTCAGCACGCGCGCCTGGAAAGACATCGCATCACCAAAGCGCGCACGCAGTGGATCTTTCGGTGATCGACGCGCATATTCCTGGATGGCCTGTTGCATCATCGATTTGCCGATGATCAGTTCGCCGACCAAATTCAAAACGTTATCGATGCGCTCGGCATCCACGCGGAGAAGCGTCTGCGAAGCCAACGTGCGGCGGTCACGACTGCCGTCCTGATCACCTTCGGTTTTTGCTTCTGCAATGGACTGCTCTGTCTGTTCGCTTTCCTCGGGGCTCTCCGATGCGGACTCAAAAACCATCTCCGAGCAGGTCGCCTTACCAATCACGGTCGGGATCTGACACTTTGCGATAATTGCAGCTTCGCTATGCGATGTCGCGAGCAACAGGTCAATACTGGTCCCCTGCACTGCCGCTCCAGCCTCGGGCCTGGACGCGACGATTTGCGCAATGCTGCTGACTGCATTAGCGACTAGCTGTCGGGCAGCAATCGGCATCGCGCAAAGTGGGTCGATATGCGCAACCACGTGAAAAACTCTTTTCCCTTGTGTCCTCGCCTCTTGCGCGGCGAGCCGCTCGTATTCTGTCCATACGATGTGGGCCGGGGTGTCCGGCGATTTTGTGCCGGCATCGGATGAAGCGGCGCTCGACGCGAGCTGTTGCACCAAATTGCGCACAGCACTCGAATCGGGAAGAGCGGTTTGCTGACGATACGCGACCAGCATCGCGCCAAAAGTATCTGCGGCGGTGAAGCCGATTTCTGCCAACGAGACATCGGCGGAAGCCTTTTCGACCGCCAGCGCATCCTCCAGCGTGTGCGCCAGTTCGCTAAGCTCGTGGAAGCCGACGGCGGCAGAATCGCCTTTCAGCGTGTGCACCGTCCGGCGGATGCTGCGGATGATCTCGCGGTCCTTCGGATTGCGCTCGAGCTTCAGCGCATCTTCATTCAGAGACTGCAGGAGTTCCTGCGCGGTCTCGAAGAAGAGGTCGCGAAGCTCGGAGCCGCGTTCATCCGAAAACTGGGTCACTGCGACACCTCGACGCGCTTGTAGGCGGTCCCAGAGTTTTTGTAGACCATGACGAACTTGTCGGTGAGGCCCAGCAAACTTTCTGCATGTCCAACCAGCAGGTAGCCTCCAGGGCTTAAGCAGCGGTAAAACTTTTCCAGCAGACGGCGCTGCTCTGCCTCATCGAAATACATCATCACGTTGCGGCAAAAGATGACATCGTTCTTCTGCGGCAAGAACTCGGTTTTCAGATTATGGAAGTCAAAGTGGATGAGTTCTTTGATCGGCTTTTTGATGGCATAGCGTTCGCCGACCTTGTCGAAGTAGCGGAGTCGGTAGGAATAGTCCACCGACGACATCTGATGTTCGTTGTAAATCCCTTCCTGCGCAGCACGCAGGACGGTGTAATTAATGTCGCTGGCTGGAATTTCGACCCGCCACGGAGGAGAAATCAGCGGCCGGGGCCATTCGATTTCGCCCGAAGCCGGCATGCGCAACTGGTGATAGGCCAGTGCGTCCGCGAGCAGCATTGCAATCGTGTATGGCTCCTGCCCGGTCGAACAGCCCGCACTCCAGATCCGGATCTGGTGATTGCCACTTTCCTGCTTCTGGGTGATGAGTTCTTCAAGAATGCCCTTGTGGAACAACTCCAGCTGGGCCTTGTTGCGAAAAAAGCTGGTTTCGTTGACCGTGAGGTTTTCGACCAGCTTCATGAGTTCCTGCCGGCCTTCCGGGCTCATCAGCAGGCGATAGTAGTGATAGAAGGAATCGACCCGGCACTCGCGCAAGCGCCGCTGCAGGCGATCCTGCAGGAAGTGAGCGCGGCGCGCATCGAAATACATGCCGCACTCCTGATACACGAGTGTCTGCAGTAGCCGCATCTCTGCTTCACTAAGCTGAATTGCCAGAGCTGGAGAACTCATGATCGTCCTTTGGCCTTATTTGCCTGCTGCTGCGCGCCGTGTTTCTGCATTGCCTGCGGTACGTCCCTCGGACGACGCTCTTTGCGCCATACCGAGATCCAGCAGCCTGGTCATATCAAGCAGGACGATCAGGCGTCCTTTATATTTCCCCAACCCTGTCACACAATTCGCACGTCCCTCCTGCAGGGTTGTCGGCGAGGCTTCCACATCGTTGGCGGGAATCTTCAGCACTTCAGACGCAGAATCGACAATCAGCCCTGCAAGGCGTCCATTGTGCTCTACCACCAGGATGCGGTTACGCCGTCCAAACGTGACTTTCTTTTCGCCGAGACGTTTGCGCAGATCGATGACAGAAACGATCTTTCCGCGCAGGTTGATAACGCCTTCCATGTACTCGGGGGCGTCCGGAACTGCCGTGATCTCCGGCACGCGCACGATCTCGTGCAATGAGGTGATCGGCACTCCGTACGTCTCGCGTCCCACCTGGAACCCGACGATGTGTAGTTCACGGCTCATAGGTACTCCCGTTTATCCACGAGATCCGGCAGCAGCTCCACGTGCCCGGCGAGATCCGCCATCTGCGAACCCTTCACCCTGGCCTACGCTAAACGTGTTCATTGAATCCAGGAGGTCGCGAGACATCTTGGACATCTGCTCGGCCGATGCCGCCAGTTCCGTTGAGCCGGAGGTCGTCTGTTGCACCAGTTCACGCATGCGCTCCATCGCTTTAACCACGGCATGCGCGCCAGAGGCCTGCTCTTCCACCGCTGAGTTGATTTCGTGGGTGATTTCGTTGAGCCGCGTTGTCGCGCGAGCAATCTGCGTCGAACCGTGCGATTGCTCGTTGGTGGCAGCCCCGATTTCCTGGGCGAACTTGTAGACTTCGGTGACGACGTTGGAGATCTTGCGCAACGCCGTGTTGAGGTCCTCGCCAAGGCTCAGGCCTTCATTCACGATGCTGGTGCTCTGATCCATGTTCTCGACTGCCTTGCGGGCTTCTTTCTGAATGCTCTGGATCAGTTCGGAGATTTCTTTGGTGGACTGCGCAGATTTCTCGGCAAGTTTGCGAACTTCGTCGGCAACTACGGCAAATCCCAAACCGTGTTCGCCCGCTCGCGCCGCTTCAATGGCAGCGTTGAGAGCGAGAAGGTTGGTCTGCTCGGCAAGATCGTCGATCACTTCGATGATCTTTCCGATGTCGTCAGCGCGCTGGCCAAGTGCACCGATAATCTGGCCGGATGCGCCGATCGTGTTGTTGATCTTGTTGAGGCCTTCTGTCGCCTTCTCCATGGTCGAGATACCGCTGTGCACTTCCTCGCGCGAGCGGTTGGAGATGTCGAGCAGGACTTTTGCGGTATCAGCAACACGCTGAATCGAGGCGACCATCTGATCGATGGAGGCAGAGGTTTCGCTGACGCTCGAAGCCTGCACTTGCGTGCTCTTCACCATGTTCTGCACGTTGACGCTCATCTCGTGCATGGTGCTGGTAACTTCGTCGATGGCAGAAGAGGTTTGAAGGCTGATCTTGGCGGATTCG
>JAICXB010000006.1 GCA_025980765.1 Terriglobales bacterium | reverse complement strand
CAAAACCAATGACAACCCCTTCCTAATAAGGGAAAAGCACGGCGCACAAACATCCTCGCCGCTGCTCACAGGAATGGTGTCGCCAGCGCTCAACAAAACCAGATCTTGACAGAGCCGTCGTGGTTATAGACAGGATGACAATCTTGAAGCGCGGTGCCAAACACAACGTGTGCTCTTCTACAGGCGCATTCCGGTTAGAATTGCATTGAGCATTCCGGGAATAGCACTTTGCCTCTCAAGCATTCATCGCTGATTTACGACTGGAACAACGTCTCCGGCGCCGAGTTCCGCCCGGCAGGACGCGTGATGCTTACCGACGAGTCACTCCGCGATGGACTGCAATCGCCCTCGGTGAAGGACCCCGGTATTGAAGAAAAGATTCGCATTCTCCACCTGATGGAGAAGCTCGGAATCAACTTTCTCGATTTGGGATTGCCCGGCGCTGGCCCCCGCGCCTACTCCGACGTGGAACGCCTGGCGCGAGAGATCGCCGATTCCAGGCTCAAGATTCGCGGCAATTGCGCAGCGCGCACGCACCAGAATGACATTCGACCAGTCGCGGAAATCCAGCAGAAGGTTGGGATTCCCATCGAGGCCGCAACCTTCATCGGTTCCAGCCCGATTCGACGCTATGCAGAAGACTGGAGCGACGACTTCCTGCTTAAGACCACAGAATCGGCGGTGAAGTTCGCGCGTTCTCTCGGGCTCGAAGTGATGTACGTCACCGAAGACACCACCCGGTGCGATCCAGAGACGGTGAAACGCCTGTACAAGACCGCCATCGAATGCGGCGCGCGGGCAATCGTGGTCTGCGACACCTGCGGGCACGTTACGCCGTCTGGAGTGGCCGCGCTGATTCGCTTCATCATCGATGAGGTGGTGATACCCAGCGGCGAGCAGATTCGCGTGGACTGGCACGGACACTGTGATCGCGGGCTCGCCGTTGCCAACTCGCTGGCGGCGCTGGCTGCAGGCGCCGAATGTGTTCATGCATGCGCCATCGGCATTGGCGAGCGCGTTGGCAATACCCAGATGGACCAGATGCTGGTCAACCTTAAGCTGATGAACGTTTCGCCCTGGGCGGAGCAGGACCTCACCGCTCTCAAGGAATATTGCGAGACGGTTTCGCACGCCACCGGCGTTCCCATTCCGAACAATTATCCGGTCGTCGGCGATAACGCCTTTCGTACCGCTACCGGCGTTCACGCGGCGGCGGTGATCAAAGCGTTTCGCAAGAACGATCTCGAACTCGCGAATACCGTCTATTCCGGCGTGCCCTCGCACTACTTTGGGATGGAGCAGGTGATCGAGATCGGTCCCATGTCGGGAAAATCGAATGTCGTCTTCTGGCTGGAGCGGAAGGGAATTGCCGCGAGCGAGGAAACCGTCGAGCGAATCTTCCAGAAAGCCAAGCAGTCCAACCGCACGCTGCGCGATGAGGAGATCCTGGAGTGTCTGCCCTCAGGGCAGCATCCGACCGCGGCGGAACAAGATTGGTTGGCCTCGGACTCACCACGGAGGCACGGAGAACACGGAGGAGCAAGGAACTAATGATTTTCGTGATCTTGGATTTGTGACTTGAAGAAGAATCATCACATCTTCTCCGTGTCCTCTGTGTCTCCGTGGTGAAATTGATTTGAACTCCATGTCCACCTCAACCCCACGAGCTTCCGGCGAACCCAGCATTCAGCAGGAACTCACGCAGCTTGCTTCTTTGCGAGCAGTGCACGCAGCCTTCTCCTGGTTTCAGGTGCATGAGAATGAACTGCTGCGCTTGCAGGTAGAGGTCGCGCGCATCCCCGCTCCGCCCTTCGGCGAAGCCGAACGCGCTGCTTGGCTGCGAGAGCGATTCACCGCCATCGGCCTGAAGCAGGTGGAGATGGATGAAGTCGGCAATGTAGTCGGCATCTGGCGCGGCAGAGATCCTCAGCGAGCTGCGGTCGCGATCAGCGCACATCTCGATACGGTTTTTCCTGCGGGAACAGAACTCGCCATCCATGAGGAGCGCGATCGCCTTCTCGGTCCAGGCGTAAGCGACAACGCCTCCGGAATCGCGGCGATGCTCGGAATCGCGATGGCATTTCGATATGCCCAACTCCGCAATGAGGCTGACCTGATCTTCATCGGCAACGTTGGGGAAGAGGGCGAGGGAGATTTGCGCGGCATCCGCCACATCTTCGAGAAATCGCCGTTGCGAGATCGCGTCGGACATACGATTGTGATCGATGGCAGCGGGACCGACGCCATTATCGGGCAGGCGCTGGGCAGCCGGCGCTTCGAGCTGATCGTGCGCGGACCGGGTGGACATTCCTGGAGCGACTTCGGCCAGCCAAATCCCATCGTGGCGCTGTCGCGCGTGATTTCCCGTTTTAGCCAGACACCTCTGCCGGCGTCGCCGAAAACCACCTTCAACTTCGGAGTAATCAGCGGTGGCAGATCGGTGAATTCCATTCCCGAAAATGCACAGGTGAGCATCGACCTGCGCTCGGCCTCTGCCGACGAACTGCAACGCCTGGAAGACGAACTGCGTGGCGTGATCGCCACCGAGATCTCAACTCCGGTTCGCGAAGGCGCTCCAGTAAAGCTTAGTTGCGAGCTGCGCAAAATTGGAGATCGTCCGGCCGGAGATCTGGCGACCAACTCCCGAATTCTCGAAGTTATTCGCGCCGTGGACGCTCATCTCGGTATTCAGTCGCACATGCGGCGCGCCTCCACAGATGCCAATATCCCAATTTCCATGGGACGCGATGCGCTCACATTAGGCGCCGGCGGCAGCGGAGGCGGCGCTCACACGCTGCGCGAATGGTTCGATCCCGCCGGCCGCAGCCTGGGACTGAAACGCATTCTGCTGGCTGTGCTGGCGCTGGCCGGGGTGGAGAGTTAGCTTTCGCACTGCGCTCACCAAAGCGGGTCATAGCTGTAGCGCAACTGACGGATGCTCACTTGGTGGACGAACAAAGCTGTAGTAAGTTGTTGCAATGAATCTCGATGATGTCCCGGTTGGCGTGAGAAAGTTTTTCGAGCAGACGCCCGAGGTTTTGCAGGACAAGCTTCGCATCCGCGGTTCGCGGGTCTCCGTTGAGCAGGTTTTGGAATTGCTGGAGGCCGGCGTGGCTCCTGCCGACATCGTTCAATCATTGCCTTCCCTGAATCTTGATGCGGTAGCCGCCGTTGAGCGCCTGGCAGCTCATTGCGCATTGACGATGCTCTGATAGCCGATGCGAGTTCTCCTGGACGAGAATGTCCCGATCGATATCATTCCGGTTCTGCGGTCCAGAAAATGTGACGCAGAGTCGGTCAACTTCATTGGCTGGAAAGGAATTCAGAATGGCGACTTGATGAAGCGAGCGCGTGACAATTTCGATTTGCTGATAACGCGCGACAAGGATTTCGATCAGGCATTCCTGCGGAATTACGTAAACGAAAGCTTCGGAATTGTGCTGCTCGCGATCCCGCAACAGCCTGGCCGTGCTTACGCCCACGCCTTTGCCGCACTCTGGCCTCCAGATGCTCAAGTCTTTATCGGCAAGGTGAGCAGGTTGGGCGTTTGAGTTGATTGGGCTCTATTTTTCCACCCGCACAAACTCTCCCGTGGTCGCGTTTACCACCACGTCCAGCTTGGGATCGTTCTTGCTTTCTCCGTAAAGCACCGTCCACTCCAGCAGGCTACGGCGTGGGTCCCAATCCAGTATGTAGTTGACCGGCATCTTCGGATCTTTCTTCAGTAAGGCTGCGCCGCCGTGTTTTTGCGCGGTTGCAAACGCCGCATCCGAATCGGTCTTGAAGTACACCAATTGAAACGTTCGCGTGGAAGTGTTCGATGTGCTGTAGGGATCTTCATTTCCCGGAGTGATGCCGGGTTTAGCGTCGGGTCCGGTGAGTCCCGACCAGATATAAGTCTTCATGGAGCTGCGCGCTGCCGAAGCATAAACGCCACGCCACAGCGCGGACTTTCCCCCATGACCGAGCAGAGCGGGATCGTTGCTGTCGTGGCGAGCATAATTTTCTGATTCGAGGCGCACGGGCTCTGTGTCCGGCGCCCAGCCGCGAGAGACAACGTAGAGCTTTTGAAACGCGACGTGTCCGGTTTCGGTTTCAGCCGGCGTTGCCGCCGGAGCACCCGAGGATTGTTCCGGGGCTTTTTGATTGCCGGATGGCGCTGAAGAACATGCTGTCAGCGCTATCGCCAGGCAAATCGTGAGGAGGGTTCGTGAAAGCATGCGACGTATAATATCGGTTCACGCGCTGCGGGCCGATGACTGCTGATATGCTGGCTGGCCATGACGCGATGCCGCGGAGAGCGACTGAGCATGCATTCCTCGTTGCAACAAGCATACGACGCAATTGACGCCGCCACTCGCGAGCTCAGCGAAGAGCAGATGCGCCGGCATCCGGAAGGGAAGTGGGACGTCGCCGCGATACTCGAGCATTTGTCGCTGACCTACACGTCAACCTCGCGAGTGATGTCGAAATGTCTGGTTGCAGGCAAGCCGCTGGCAACTTCGGCGAATTTTAGAAATCGCATCGCGCGCCTGCTCGTGGTGAATCTCAGCTATATTCCCAGCGGGCGCAAAGCCCCAAAGCAGGTAGTCCCGTCAGGAATCGGCGGGATTGAAGCGCGCGACGCCGTCAAAACCAATTTGAAGAAGATGGACGAAGATCTGGCGGCATGTGAAGAACGCTTCGGCGCACAAGTGAAGGTCGCCGATCATGCCATTTTGGGACCAATCCCCATCAGCGAGTGGCGGAAATTCCATCTGCTGCACACGATGCATCACATGAAGCAGGTGCACGCTCTGGTTGCGGCCTATCACAACGGCGCTCGGGAGAGCGCGGTTGCAGGACAAGTTTAGAAAACTTTACCCTCGCACTTTTGCCGACGCTCCGGCTTTGCGGGCTTCTTCCTGAAGATCTGAGAGTGCGGCTTTGGCGTCGTCAAGCGCCTTCTGCTTGTCGGCGATATCTTTTTGATATTTGCGATCTTGTTCGGCGTAGTTCTGTTGATCGCGCAGACGGGTGCCGGCGTCGGCGTAGTATGCGGCTGCCCTTAACTTATTTTCCCGTTGCAGCAGATCAAGCTCGTGCGCAATATCGGCGATCTTCTGCTTCTGGTCATCGATCTTTTTTGACCATTCTTCGTCGAGTTTGGCTTGATCGGCTTCCGGATCCGTCTTCTTGGGCTTTTCCGCGGCAGCGGTTTTGTCCTTTTCGTCTGCAGGATTCTTTGCCGCTTCCGCCGCCTTCGCCGTGTCGGCGGATTCAGATTTCGCTTCCGGCGCGGGAGGGGCCTCGCGCAGGTCGTCGTTGGTAATGACCTTCGGCGAGGTTTCCGCCGGTTTATTTTGCCGCAGCTTGCGCGCGGTTTCTCCCAGAGACTGCCCGAAGGCCGGGCCGGCGACCACTAAGAGCGCGCAATTGGCAACTAAAAGCAACGAAAACTGCCGACAAAGTTTCATAAAGGGACCTTAAATGCCTCAAATGGCTCTAAATGATGAGAACTGGCGCACATTGTAACCCGAATTTTGTTGGATTTTTGCCAGGTTTCGCCACAGGAAGCACGTTGGTGAACGTACTTTTGTGATATCCATGTAGCGGATTGTGGGCCAGTTAGCGATATAAATTCAGATAGGAATTCACCAATTGATTGCCAACAAATGTCGACAGGATCGCCATGCTGCCTAGAAAAACCCCGAATGGGACTTCGTAATAGCGCAGCATCAGACGCGCAGATTGCCAGGAACGGCGGGCTGCATTGCTCTCCTGTTTGCGTCGCCGGCGCGCTACACGCTTGCGCCAAACGGCAACCATCGCGGTAATTCCGAAGATTGTGCCCACAATTGCGCCCATAAAGATGGTGAAAAGCGTCAATTTGGGCCCGAGAAACGCCCCAATCATTCCCATCAGCTTCACGTCGCCAAAGCCCATGCCTTCCACACCGCGCGCCCGGAAATAGATTTCACCGACTGCGTAGATGAAAAATGCGCCTATGGCTGCTCCGCAGACCGCGTCGAGCAGCGAAATCGCGGCCAGATTCCAGTGCAGTGCCAGCAATCGGCGCGTAATAAACAATGGCATGCCGCCTACTGGCACCACCGCAGTCAGCAATAGTCCCGCTGCCAGTCCCGAAAAGGTCAGGGCATCGGGCAGCAAATGATGTTCAAAATCTACGAAAATTAGTCCCAAAAGCAGGAAAAAGAAGACGCAAAGCTTGATCACCAGCCAGCGTTCCAGGGTTGAATCGAGCGGTGCGGCAAAGTAATACGCTGCTACGAACAGGAATGCGGTAAGCAATTCCACGATTGCATAGCGCGCGCTGATGCGTTGATGGCAGTTGCGACAGCGTCCGCGCAGCAGGATCCAGCTCACAACGGGCACGTTGTCGTAAGCGCGAATGCCGGTGCCACAGTTCGGACATGCCGATCCGGGCCGCACAATCGACGCGCCGCGCGGCACTCGATAGATGATTACGTTGAGAAAACTGCCGAATATCAGGCCCATGAGGAAGGTAAAAACGGCGAAGAGGTCAATGGAAAGCAGTGGGTTCACGCGGGAATCACGAATTATATAGCTTCGCAGCTACGAAGCATCGCGGCTTTGAAGCTTCTAACCCGCTCTGAATCCGATTAGTATCGTGCGCATCCAACATTTTTCGGAATTCCAGCATGGCTACTCGCAGCGCAACATCGCTTCCACAAACCGCTGAAGAGCGCGATCGCGACCTCGGATTCGGCTCGGTTGTCTCGCAAGACCGCCATATTCGACTGCTAAATCGCGACGGCACTTTCAATGTGAGCCGCAAACAGAGTTGGTCGGATTCGCTAGGCTCGTATTACTCGCTGATCATGATGTCGTGGCCGCGTTTCATGCTGCTGGTGGCCGTCGCTTATGTGGTGGGAAATGCGTTTTTTGCGTTGTTATACGTGGTCTGTGGTCCCCATTCGCTACAAACTGTAGAAGGTCCTGACGAGTTTTCCCGTTATGCCAAGGCTTTTTTCTTCAGCGTGCACACGTTCGCGACCATCGGATACGGCAATATCGTGCCCGTGGGCATGGCTGCAAACGTGATTGTGACCGTCGAATCTCTGCTTGGATTGCTGGGATTGGCACTGGCAACCGGCTTACTGTTTGCGCGTTTTTCGCGTCCCACTGCCAAAATTCTCTTTAGCGACTCGGCAATCGTTGCTCCGTATAACGGGATTACCGCATTCGAATTTCGGATTACCAACGCTCGCAGCAATCAGATCATCGAATTGGGAGCGCGCGTGCTGCTTTCCCGTTTTGAAATGGTGGACGGAATCCGCATTCGCAAGTATTACCAGCTGAAGCTGGAGCGCGAAAAGGTCGTATTTTTCCCATTAAGTTGGACCATTGTGCATCCCATCGACGAATCCAGTCCCATGCATGGGAGCACACAGCAGGAATTGGTCGCCAGCAACGCCGAGTTTCTCATCCTGCTTACCGGAATTGATGAGACGTTTTCGCAGACCGTACACGCCCGGTCCTCATATCAGGCTGCGGAATTGATCTGGAATGCCCGTTTCAGCGATATGTATGTGCGCGACGAAGATGGGCATATCCTCAGCGTTGACCAGGACCGCTTCCATAATGTGGAGCGCGTGGAGCCGCTGCAGATCGCCTGAGTTTTCCGAAATTGTTCCACGTGGAACAATTTGGCTTTCGGCTTTTGGCACTCGGCTTTCGCCTACCCACCTTTCATGCGGCGGACTGGCCGAACGCCGGCAGCCGAAAGCCAGTTTCGTCATTTATAATCAGAGCTTCGGCATGCCTGCCGGGAGTGGAATCCAAACACAATGATCAAGTTTTTGCAGACGCCCACTGCGGCCAAAAAGATCGTTTTGGGCGCAATTTTAGTCTTCGTTTCGGTGATGATGGTCATCACGCTCGTTCCGGGAATCTTCGATAGCCTCACCGGCACCACGGGAAAAGGCATTTACGCCAAGGTTGCGGGCCAGGAAATTACTTCCGCCGAAGTGGACAAACAGGCTGAGCAGTATGCAAAACGGCAGGGACTGCCGCCGGAGTTCATGCAATTCATTCGCCCACAGGCAGCCAGCCAATTAGTGGCACGCTACGCGTTGATCGCCGAGGCGCGTCGCATGGGCCTTCAGGTCACCGATGACGAACTGCGCAATACTCTCCATCAAGGTGGATTCGGAGAACAGCTATTTCCCGGCGGCAATTACATCGGAGAACAGGGTTACGAAAACTTCGTAAGCCAGTATTTCCATCTCAGCGTGGCACAGTTTGAGGACCAGTTGAAACAGGAATTGCTGGTGCAGAAGCTTCTGGCCATGGTGCAGGGAACGGTTACAGTCCCTGAAACCCAGGTGAAAGCCGAGTTCATCAAGGAAAACCAGAAGGTCAAGTTCGATTACGCGGTGTTGACGACCGAACAGATCATGAAGCAGGTGAAGGTCACGGACACGGAACTGAAGGCGTTCTACGATCAACACAAGCAGGAATACGTTAATTCCATTCCGGAAAAACGCAAGGCGCAATATATCGTGATTAACGCCTCGACTATTCCCGGAGTCACCGTCACTGACGACGACTTGAAGCAGTACTACAGCTCGCATCGCGACCAGTTCAACGTCCCTGAACGCGTACACGTTCGCCACATTCTGGTGAAGACGCCCACGCCGGCTCCGGGTCAAAAGCCGGATCAGAAGGCAGTTGACGCAGCCAAAACAAAAGCGGAAGGTCTCCTGAGCCAACTCAAGAATGGAGCTAACTTCGAAGAACTGGCCAAAAAGAATTCAGATGACACGGAAAGCGCAAAGCGCGGAGGCGAGCTGCCCTGGTTTCAGCACGGCGCCATGGTTCCTGAGTTCGATAAAGCGGCATTTGCGTTGCAGAACAAAGGCGATTTGAGCGGCCTGGTACAGAGCAACTACGGATTCCACATCATTCAACTACTGGATAAGCAGCCTGCGCATACCAAACCGTTCGAGGAAGTGAAGGCCGAGATTGAGCCAATCGTAAAAAATGAGAAGCAGGCCAAGGCCGCAGACTCGCTGGCGCGCACGGTGGAAGCTCAGGCCAAGACCGAGGGATTGGATAAAGCAGCGGCCGCTCGCAATCTCAAAGTCGAGACTTCTGACTGGTTTGCCAACACCGATTCGCTGCCCGGCATTGGGCAGGCTCCAGATTTCATGCAGGCTGCGTTCTCGGTTAAGCCAAAGTCGCCGCCGCAAATTGCGCGGATTCCCAATGGATACGCTGTACTCACCGTAACCGACGATAAGCCTGCGGCTACGCCCACGTTCGACGAAGCAAAACAGCGGGTCGAAACCGAGTTCCGCAATCAGCAGGCGACATCGCTGCTGCAGAAAAAGACGCAGGAGATGGCGGAACGCGCTAAGGCGCTGCACGATCTGAAGAAGGCCGCCGCTGAACAGGGGGCCACATACAAGACCAGCGAGCTGGTGGGGCAGAAGAGCCAGGTTCCCGATCTGGGAACCATGACCGGACCGGCTTCGGTGGCATTCTCTTTGAGCAAAGACCAGATCAGCGGTCCTATCATGAGCGGACGAAACGGCGCAGTGCTGGAAGTGGTGGAACAACAGGAGCCGTCTCCCGAAGAGTTTGCCAAGAGCAAAGACACCGCCCGCCAGACTCTGCTTGAGAAAAAACGTGGCGAAACCACGCAGCTTTACGCGCAGAACCTGGTGCAGTCGATGGAGAAGGATGGCCGCATCAAATACAGCAAGGAAGCTCAAACCCCCGGCCAGTCTGGGCGGCTGAATCCCGCGGGAAGCTAGCCGCAGTCCGACTCTCAGTCGCGCCCCAAAACCCGATGCCATTTCAACGTGCTTGCGGAACGCTGTTGCATATAACGTCGTTGCCGTCGCGCGGTGGCATCGGGGATCTCGGGCCGGAAGCTTATCGTTTTGTCGATTTCCTGGCAGCTTCGCGCCAGCGTCTATGGCAGGTGCTGCCCATCGGGCCGGTCGGCACCGGAAATTCTCCTTATTCTGCAACCTCGGCATTCGCCGGCAATCCGCTCCTGATCAGCCTTGAACGGCTGGCGGAGCGTGGCTGGATTGCACCTTCTCGTCTGAAGGCATTGCCGCAGGGCAGGGGAAACATTGATTATGGGCGCGTGCAGCAATGCAAGCTCCCCATGATCCAGGAAGCTGCGAGCAAGTTTCTCGATACTGCCGATCCCGTCTCGCGAAAACGCTTTGAGGAGTTCCGCTGGCTGAACGGCTGGTGGCTGGAGGACTACGCCCTGTTCGAAGTTCTTCGCCTCCAGCATGACCAAAAGAGCTGGATGGAATGGGAACCGGAGCTGCGCGGACGTAATCCAACGGCGCTCGAGCGCGTGCGCGCGGAGAACGAACGCGAGCTGATGATCGCGCGCGCGGTGCAGTTTTTCTTTTTCGAGCAGTGGCGCTCTTTGCATCAGTACTGCGCGGCGCGCGCAATCAAACTCATCGGCGATGTGGCTATTTTCGTTCAACTGGACAGCGCCGATGTTTGGACGCATCCCGAAATCTTCCAGCTCGATCCCGATTTGAAACCGATCAGGGTCTCCGGCGTTCCTCCCGATTTCTTCAGCGAGACCGGGCAACGCTGGGGAAATCCACTGTATCGCTGGGACGTGCTGAAGCAGCGCGGATACGAGTGGTGGATCCAGCGCATGCGTTGGGCGCTGCAGGAATGTGACATCATTCGACTCGACCATTTCCGCGGCTTCGAAGCCTATTGGGAAATTCCAGCCACTGAAGAAACGGCTGTGCACGGCCGCTGGGTCAAAGGTCCCGATGAGGATTTATTTCATGCCTTGCGCGGCGCTTTGGGCGACCTTCCATTCATCGCCGAGGACCTGGGAACGATAACACCGGAAGTAGAGCGGCTCCGACGCGCCTTTCAGCTTCCCGGAATGAGAATCCTGCAGTTTGGCTTCGCCAATCCCGGAGCGCATATTTATCTGCCACACCGCTTCGAGCAGAACACAGTCGTGTACACCGGCACGCATGACAACGACACGACTGTGGGCTGGTGGCAGTCGGGCGCAACCGACGAAGAGAAGCAGCGTGCAGAACGATATCTTCAGCTGAACGACGAGGGTATCCATTGGGCGCTGATTCGCGCCGCCCTCACTTCAGTAGCCGATCTGTGCATTATTCCTATGCAGGATTGGCTGGGCCTTGACGGCGAATGCCGCATGAACGTCCCCTCACGCCCGCACGACAACTGGGCGTGGCGCATGAAGTCGGGCAGTGCCGATTCGGAACTGATCCGGAAAATAGCGGAACTCGTGGAAGTTTGCGATCGCGATCTGCCCGCTACGGCGGGCTCAGCGACCGCTGAGCACGGCAACCGGGAAGCTGCGGAACAGTTCGCTGCATAGCAGGGAACTATCAAGAGTGCTCACGATCTCGCCGGTAAGGATGTTCTCGAACTCGGGAGAAGCTCCCTCCGGGAGTCGAATCGCTTCATTCCTCCACATGTCAGCAAGCGGCGAGAGCGGCCTGCCTCCGGTGAGGGTGTAACTGAACCGCGGCGCCGCGACGATTACGGTCTGGCTGTTTTGGGCCGCAACATCGGTCCGCATCCGGGCGAAGGCGCAGAGATGCCGATTCGGAGTGGAGGTTTCGAGCGGCACGTAGCTTCCATGATGAAAGAGTTCAGGATTGGCATTGCGGAGCTGAAGTATGCGCATCGTGACCCACATCTTGATTCGCCCATCGCGATAGTTATCGAGCATCTCGCGGCAGAGGCCGGGCAATGCACCGCCATTTTGCTGTATCTCCCGTAGCAGGCGCCGGCGTACCCCATAATCCACCGGGCGCCGATTATCCGGATCGACGAGGCTGAAATCCCACAACTCCATTCCCTGATAAATGTCAGGATTGCCGGGAGCGGTCAGCTTCAGGGCAGTTTGTGCCAGCGAATTCATCGCGCCAAAGTAGCCAACAGGATCGATAAAATTTTCCAGCAATTCTACAAAGCTATTGGCGCGAGCTTTCTCACCCAGAATCGTCGCAATGAAGTTGCGCAATGCTTCGACATATTCCGGGCACTGGTTCACCCAGCTGAGATTCACTTTCGCTTCGTGCACGGCTTTCGTCATGTAATCCTGCACGCGCTGGATGAACTCGTGACGATCTTTTCGCGGAAGATTCCACGGCCACATTCCCACTAGCGTCTGATACAGCAGATATTCTTCGTTCGCATCAGGCACGACACGGCCATCGCTGATCGTGATCTTCTTGCTGCGATTCAGCCGCCGTGCGCGCATCACAAATGCCGACCACAACTTTGGCATCTCGGAGAGCACGTTCAAGCGCGCGCGTACATCCTCACTCCGCTTGGTATCGTGCGTAGAAGTAGCCAGCATGGAAGCAGGCCAGCGCTCGGCGCGGCGCCTGTTCGCAGCATGGAATTCCGAAAGCTCCAAACCGAACTGCTTGGGAGAGCCTCCAACCTCGTTCACCGATACGAAGCGGTTATACACATAGCAGACCGTGTCTTCCAATCCTTTGGCCATTACCGGTCCCGTGAGCTGCTGGAACTTCAAGGCGAAGTAAAGTTTGCGACGATACAGCATTTCGTCGAGTTTTCCGCCCTTGAGCAGGAGGATGTCGCGGAGGAAATCGAATACCCGCTCTGACATGCCGGGATTCAATCGCTTGGCTTTGCGCACCGCGCGTTCAATGTAGTCGCGATCGCGCTGCGTGTATTCGCCGCGCTCATCGATGTAAGTGCGATAAACAGGGAAGCAGGCGATCACTTCCCGGATGCTGTCTCCCAGAGTTTTTAGCGTGAAGTCGCGCGCGCGCCGGTCGTCAGAGCAGATCTCACCGAGCAGATGCGTGAGCACGTTCACCTCGCTCGCAAGCGCGGTGTGCATGATGAGTTTCTTGCTTTCGTAAATCAGCGTGTCAACATCGTCACTTTGATCGACGAAGCGGAGATAAATACGGTCAAACGCGCGCTCGTTGCTGCGATCGATAAAAATGCCGTTCACCAGATTGGTAAAGTCGTAGCCGCTGGTTCCATCCACCGGCCATTCCTCGGGCAGTTCCTCGCCGGGCTCAAGAATCTTTTCGACGACCGCATACAAGGGATGCTTGCGATACATCCAGTCGTTTTCGGTGAATACACGCTGGATGTCGAGCGCAATTCCATTGTCTGCCAGAGGGGGTGCAGGCTCGGCTCCGTTGATCCTGGCTGCGGTGTAGAGCAACTGCAGGCGAATGAGGTACTGCCGCGGGTTCAGCATGCCATCGCAGTGGTCGATGCGAACTCCAGTAATGAGCCGCTCGGCGATCATGCGTCGCAGCAGACGGTGGGTCTCGGCAAATACGTGTGGATTTTCCATGCGCAGGCCGACAAGATCGTTCACGTCAAAGAAGCGGCGGTAATTGATTTCCTCTCCGGAAACCCGCCAATGCGCCAGGCGATAAACCTGAAGTTCAAGCAGCAAGTGCAACAGATCGAAGCTGGTGCTTTCGCCGGGCTTGCCGTTGATGCGATCGAGAGCGCGATCGAGAATGTGCTTTACCGCATCCGATTGCCGGAACAACGAAATGAGCTCAGGCCTCAAGCGATTCCAGGTTTTGTTGCGCTGGTCCACCTGCTCAGGATCGGCGGAGCTGTGCGGCGGCAAGGCGCGCAACTGCTCGAGGATCTCCGCCAGCCTCTTGACGTCGGATGAATTCCCATTGTGGTCGGCGGGCGAGAGTCGCCCAGTGACATCGAAAATCAGCGGCAGACTCTGCGGATCGATAGGGAAGTCATGGTCGTAGTACTGGACCACCAGTTCTCCTTCGCGATTGCGCACCTGCAGATGCCCTTGCTCGAGTTCTTCGCCATACTGGTCGCCGAGCAGCGGGAGCAGCAGCCTGTTGCGCAGTTCCGGCTTCAAAGGATTCCAGTCGATATCAAAAAACGCGGCGTACTGGGACGCACGACCGTGTTGCAGCACATCTCGCCACCATGGAGTGGCAGTGCTCACCCCCATGTGGTTGGGCACAATGTCCAGAACGATACTCATTCCGCGTGCATTGAGTTCGCGCACCAGATCCCGCAAGTCATCTTCAGTCCCAACTTCCGGATTCAGACGCTCATGGCTGATGATGTCGTAACCGTGCATGCTGCCGGTTCGTGCCTCCAGGACTGGGGACGCGTACAAATGAGAGATTCCCAGGTCGTGCAGATATTCGACCAACTCCCGAGCGTGCTCGAGGCGAAAATCCTTGTGGAATTGAAGGCGGTATGTGGAGAGCGGACGATCTTTGGTTTCAGCGACAATCTGTTCTATGGCCTGCGCCAGTGTCTGCGCTTGGGGCGCAGTAGGGTTCGTCACGGTTGCCATGCAACTACTTAGATGCGAAATAGCTGCTAGCTACAAGCTGCTGGCTGCTAGCAACGACCAAAACCTGAACGTGGCACCTACTTTTGTTTTTTTCTTTTGTCAATGTTTTAGCTAGAAGCTGGCAGCTAGTAGCCAGCAGCTAGGATAAGATGTTGGTTCGTCAGGAGGGATGAAAATGCTGATCAGGAAGAGAGCTCTGCTGCCTATCGTACCGCTGGTGCTGCTGCTGGCCGCCTGCGGGAACAAGAACAACAACGCCGAGCCGGCCACCACGTCCCAAGGCGGCGGAGGCCAGACCTCGAGTGCCGCGCAGACTGCCAACAACGCGAATCCGCAAACACCCGCTGCTGGGCAGTCGGGCAAGCAATCGGAGCCCGCATTGAAGCAACGGGCCAGCACCTCTGCGCAGCCGGTGACCATTCCCGCCGGGACAGTGGTGACCGTGCGACTTGGACAATCTCTAAGCTCCAAAACGGCACAGGCGGGCGAGACCTTCAACGCGACTGTCGCTCAACCAGTGGATGTCGGCACTGAAGTCGCGATTCCGGATGGAGCCGCGGCAAGCGGCACCGTAGTGGATGCAAGGCCATTGGGTCGATTTAAGGGCGGGGCTCTGCTGCAGGTGCGCTTGACGTCGGTCACCATCGATGGTCAAGAGGTGCCGATTGACACTTCTTCGGTGGCTCGCAGTCAAAAGAGCAAGGGTAAGCGCTCGGCAGAATTCATCGGCGGCGGCGCCGGACTGGGCGCGGTAGTTGGTGCGCTGGCCGGCGGAGGAAAAGGTGCAGCCATAGGCGCTCTCGCCGGCGCAGGCGCGGGTACTGCTGGGACGGCCTTCACCGGCAACAAGGAAATCGTGCTTCCGGCAGAAGCCGCTTTGAGTTTCAAGCTGCTGAAGGCGATCGAAATAAAGAAATAAACAGGGTCCGAAGCTTCGTAGCTGCGAAGCTGCGGAGCTTCCCCGCCGTTTGTCCAAACTGCTCGCCCATGTTACTCTGCTAAAGAGACTTAACGATTCGAACAAGAATAGGAGTGTCACCAGCTTCAGTGTTAGCAAGAGAGCGAAAACAAGACGTCATTACCCGGTACCGCACTCACGATAACGACACCGGCAGCCCCGAGGTGCAGATCGCGGTGCTCAGCGAACGTATCGGAGAGCTGACGGAACACTTCAAGACGCACAAGAAGGATCACGCCTCCCGCCGCGGTCTCCTGATGATGGTAAGCAAGCGCCGACGCTTGCTCGACTACCTCAAAGGCTACGATTCCGAGCGCTACAAGGACGTCATCCAGAAACTCGGCATTCGCAAGTAACAGGAGCCGAAGCGCCCGTTCTTCGCCTGAACTTGACTAAACCTTGACAGGCATGTCAGCCCGGGTCAGTTCAAATTCTACGCGCAGATTGGATTACCTTTGGCCTGTTGCAGTGAATTCCGAACGCCTCTCTCCTGTATCTGAGCTGATAGCGCTTCGTCTCCGTCACGACTGATGAACGCATTGTCAATGCAGGCCGAGATCGGCCGAACTATATCAAAGCTGCCAGTGAGCAGCGCTCCCATGCAAAAGAAAAGAGGATTTCATGAAGCAAGACACCACTGTTGAACTAGCAGGTGGTAAGCGGCTCGAATTTGAAACCGGCCGCGTTGCAAAACAGGCCAGCGGCTCCGCACTTGTCAGGATGGGCGACAACGTAGTTTTGGCAACCGCCGTCGCCGCTCCCGAGCCCAAAGCGAACCAGGATTTCTTCCCCATGACGGTCGATTACCGCGAGTACACCTATGCGGGTGGACGCATCCCCGGCGGCTTCATCAAGCGCGAAGGCCGTCCCAGCGAGCGCGAGATTTTGACCGCGCGCCAGATTGACCGTCCCTGTCGTCCATTGTTTCCTGAGAACTTCAGGAATGAAACACAAATCATCGCCCTGGTGCTCTCTGCCGATACTGAGAACGATCCCGATGTTGTTGCAATTAACGCTGCATCTTGCGCCATCACGCTTTCTGATATCCCGTTTGGCGGACCGGTTGGCGCAGTACGTGTAGGTCTGCTGAACGGCAACATGGTAATCAATCCGACATATTCGGAGATGCGCGATAGCCAATTGAACATCATGGTGGTCGGCACCAAAGACGGAATCGTGATGATCGAGTCGGGTGCGCGTGAAGTCGCGGAAGATAAAGTCGTGGACGCCATTGAGTTTGCCCATGCCGAAATCAAAAAAATCGTCGCCACGATTTCCGATTTGGCATCTCGCGCCGGCAAGAAGAAGCGTGAAGTCGCGGCTCCGGAATTTGACGAAAAATATTACAAACAACTGAAATCGAAGATTGGCGACCGCCTCGTCGACGCGCTCGACACCAAGAAACATCCCAAGGCTGATAGTTATGCGCGTGTAGCCGAGATCAAGAAGGAATTGAAATCGGAG
Source organism: Terriglobales bacterium (assembly GCA_025980765.1). GTDB lineage: Bacteria > Acidobacteriota > Terriglobia > Terriglobales > Acidobacteriaceae > Gp1-AA112. The sequence goes on along the minus strand of JAICXB010000006.1, from coordinate 79,436 downwards.
TTGCCGGAGGATGATGCCGAAGCCGCCGTCAAACTCAGCCAGTACTACGAAACATTGCGCGAACGACTTTTCCGCGAGCAGGTCACCAAGGATCGGGTGCGGCCGGACCGGCGTCAGTTCGATGAAATCCGCCCCATCAGCATTGAGACCGGTGTTCTGCCCCGCACTCACGGGTCGGCAATCTTCACCCGCGGCGAAACTCAAGCGCTGGTGACGACCACTTTGGGAACTTCCGACGATGTGCAGCGTCTGGAAAACTTCGAGGGCGAAAAGAAAAAGAACTTCATGCTGCACTACAATTTTCCGCCATTTTCGGTGGGAGAGGTAGGTCGCATGACTGGCGTCGGACGCCGCGAAATTGGACACGGAGCGCTGGCCGACCGCGCCATCTCCGCCGTCCTGCCCGAGGACACGCAGTGGCCCTACACCATGCGCGTCGTATCCGACATTCTTGAATCCAACGGCTCTTCGTCTATGGCAACCGTGTGTGGAGCATCTCTTTCTTTGATGGATGCGGGTGTGCCGATCAAAGCGCCCGTTGCCGGAGTGGCAATGGGACTAGTGAAAGAAGGCGACGACTACGCCATCCTCAGCGACATTGCCGGAGCCGAAGATCATTACGGCGATATGGATTTCAAGGTCGCCGGCACCCGCGAGGGAATTACCGCGCTGCAGATGGACATCAAGATCTCCGGCATCACCGGGCAGATCATGCGCGAGGCGCTCGAACAGGCGCGCCGCGGCCGCATGCACATCCTCGACAAGATGCAGGAAGTTATGCCGGAAGTGCGCTCCGCCAGGTCGAAGTTCGCGCCGCGCATTCACAGCTTGCAGATTCCCGTGGATAAAATCCGCGACCTCATCGGACCAGGCGGCAAGGTCATCCGCAGCATCGTCGAGCAGACGGGTGTAAAGATCGACGTCGAAGATTCCGGCAAAGTGAATGTCGCTTCCAGTGATGAGGCGGCGATGAGCAAAGCGCTGCAAATCATCGGCGACATCACTGCCACTCCCGAAGTGGGAAAGACTTATCTGGGCAAAGTGGTTCGACTCGCGGATTTCGGCGCTTTTGTCGAAATCTTCCCCGGCACTGACGGCCTGCTGCACATCAGTGAGATCGCCGAACACCGCATCAAGGACGTACGCGACGAACTGCACGAAGGCGATCAGATTCTGGTAAAGGTGCTGGCGATTGAAGGGAATCGCATCAAGTTATCGCGCAAAGCGATTCTGCGCGAACAGCGCGCGAAAATGGCAGGACAGGCAGGCGGAGCTGGAGGTCAGGATTCCGGTGACGGCGCCGGTTCGGCCGAAGCTGCAGCGGCCAGTGGTGAAGGCTTCACCATTGAGGGCGGCGCCGACTTCACTGAAGACGAAGGCGAGCCTAACTTCAATCGCGTGGAAGGAGAGCCGGCGCACGCCGGCGGTGGAGATCGGCCGGGCGGACGCCCCCAGGGTGGCGGCGGACGGCCGGGCGGCAGAGGACGCCGTCCTCACGGCAGACGCGGCGGTGGCGGCGATCGCAATCGCGGTGGTAGACACTAGAACCACGGGTTGTAAGTAAACGCGAAATCCGGCCATCGTGGCCGGATTTTCTCTTATGTCTTCCCAACTCACGCGCAAGCACTACCTCGCCTACATCTGCATTTGCCTGATCTGGGGCAGCACCTGGGCTGCGATTCGCTTGCTGGTGCGCGATGTGCCGCCGTTGCGGGCGGCGGCTGCCAGGTTTTTTCTGTCAGCGGTGATCTTACTGTTCGTGGCCGCCTCACGAAGAGAATCCTTCCGCTACACTGCCGCTGAGTGGCGGGCGCTCATCGTGCTGGGTTTCGCCATGATAGGCCTCCCCTGCGGTTTGCTTTTCTGGGCAGAGTACCGCATTAGCTCCTCAATGACGGCAGTTCTATTCTCCGCATGCCCACTGTTTGTCGCGCTTTTGACGCCTCTGATGACGCGCTCGCGAGTTCCCCGGCGGGCGGTTTTTAGCATGGTTATCGCGCTGGGCGGGATCGGCGTGCTCTTCTACAGCGGACTTGCAGCGTCCTCATATCTGCTGCTTGGAGGGGCGGCAGTTATGGTTGCAGTGATTCTCACCGCCTGGGCGTCTGTGTACGCCAAGCGCGAAATTGCGCGAGTGAATCCATTGCTCGGCACGGCCGTTCAATTTTGCGTAGGCGCCGGATTGGTTCTCGGAGCCAGTGCCATTATGGAACGCGGGCGGCCCTCCGACTGGAACCAAACCAGCCTTTTCGCACTGCTGTTCCTGGCTGTGTTCGGATCGGTCATTGCCTTCTCTCTCTACTATTGGCTGCTGGCCCACATGGAGGCCTATCAGCTCTCAACCACAAATCTGGTTGTCCCCATCGTAGCCATCGCCGAAGGGGCGCTTTTTTTGCGCGAGCCGGTGCCGCTGACAATGGTTGGAGCGGCTCTGCTGGTGCTGATTGCTGTCGCGGTCGTGCTCCGCGCGGAAAGTGACGAGGCAATCTCAATCGTGGCAGTGGCGGGCGGGAATCCAGGTGCCATTCGAGGAGAAGAGTCGCCGAGATCAGTCCCACGGATCTGAGTCCGTCAACTCCCAAACCGTGTACTGGTTGATAAGAGAACAAACGATCCAAACGTCATGCGTAAGGCGGCATACCGCGCCTTCTGCTACGGCAGCAATCGTGTTTTCTCAGGGAAGGCGCACGCCAAGTCTTTATGGGTCGTTTACATGATCCATAAGCAATTCCGAAGTCGGTCATAAAAAACGGGCGACTCCGGTTCGAGTCGCCCATGGTTTTCCCTTTTGCTGCAAACTTCTTAAGGCCCCATGTTGTCGGCATGGCACGCCTTTGCGGTAGATGGAGTCGGAATTCCAGTCGGCGGAATCTTCCAGGGAACGTTTACGAAATCGAAGAACTCCAGCAGATCCGGCTGCGCGGCATCGCGGTTTGTAAGGTGAGCGCTGCTCCCGATAAAGCGGCTTTCCACAAACTTAATGATGGCCGTGTGGTCCATCGGCGTATGCGAAACGTAGTGCTTCCGCACAAACGGCGAGATGATCATATTGGGAACGCGGAAGCCTAGCTGCGCGGCAAAGCCTTGTTGCGCGGCCACGTCGGTGGGATTGAACCCAGGATCGCTACTCGTCAAATCGCAGTGGATATTGCCCGCCTGCGCCGGACAAGGAAGAAACTGGTCGGGATTGACGGCGATGCTGCTGATGTCCGTGGTCACTCCCAAATTGGCATCGGTGAAGTCATTGGTATGGTTTGGAACTGGGGGCACGTGATCGAATGGACCACCGCCCTCGTCGAAGCTGAAGAAAAACACCGAATCCGCCCACGATGGGCTCTGCATCAGCGCATTGATGATGGTCGACACTTGGTGTTGGCCAGCAGTTATGGGTTGTAACTGGCCCGGGTGCTCATCGTTATTGCCGAAGCCAGGTTCTATGAAGGCAAAGCTCGGAAGCGTGCCTGCGGCGACATCTTTGAAATACTGGGTTATCGGCGCGATGTGACTTGTGTCAATGCAGAACGAGTTTGTCTTATCGCCTACGGTACTCGACGGCTGCATGTTGCTCGGACAGGCGCCGTGATTCGGATTTCCAACGAGGAAATTCGACGAGTAATTAAAGTCGAGGAACGTCGTTGCGGGGAGCGGGTTCGAGCTGTGCGTGCAATCGTCGCTTCCTACCGGACAGAGATCGTCCGTCACGGAATAGTAAATTTTCCAAGACACGTTGGCTTGTGAGAGTTCCTGGAAGATGGTCTCATAGGTAAGTTGCGGGAATTTGTCATCGTTCAATGGATCGTGCACGTCTCCCTGCGTGGTGCCTCCACTGAACGTCGCAATTCGATTCAGTGCGGTTTTGCTTGCAACCGGTGAGAACCAGCGATCCGACAAAGCAAAATCAGAAGCCATGAAGTAGTAGTAGTTCAGGAATCCCTGATCGTAAAAACCCATCGCTCGTTTGCCCTGCAGATCGGTGAACGCGCTCGGGTTCTTTTGCGCCTCGAATTTCGCATAGCCTTCGCTGTTATGAACAAAGCCATCCATTGAGATCTGGCGCGTAGCAGAACGGTCGAACCGTTTGACATCGCCAAAACTTTCCAGCCATGCCGAGGTATCGTCGTCAATGCAGGTGGAGGTCAGCTTGAAGAGCGAGAACTTGTCACCCTCGTCATCGACGTTCACGATTTTTGTGAGTTTGTCATCGATCCCATCGACGTCGTACTCCTTGCCATCGTCTCCGATGTTCAGGTTGTTGGCCTTGCGATACGGATTCAGCATGCCGAAGTAGCTGTCGAACGAGCGGTTCTCCTGCATCATGAAGATCACGTGGTTGATGGCGGTGACGTCCTGCGGCGTGGTGACCGTGACCGTGGCCATGGCGGCAGCCGTTTGATTGTTGGCGCCGGTGGCCGTCGCAGTATAGGTTGTCGTCTGCGTTGGCGTGACGGCCAACGTCCCGCCGGTGGCCGCAAGCTGATTCGTAGTCTGGTCAACATTGTTGGAGATCACCACCTGGGTTGCGTTTGTCGCCACAACCGTTAAGGTTGATGACTGCCCTGCAGTGATCGAAATGGGATTAGCAGAAATTGTTACGGTCGGGGCTGCATTAACAGTGACTGTTGCCTGTGCGGTTGCGGTGCCGCCGGCGCCGGTTGCAGTGATGGTGTAGGTTGTCGTCTGTGTGGGCGATACCGTCTGGGTACCCGAGGCTTGCACTGCGCCGATGCCATTGTCGATGCTCAACGATGTCGCGTTCGTCGAGGACCAGGTGAGCGTCGAACTTTGTCCGCTGTTGATCGCCGCTGGATTTGCAGTCAGTGTGACGGTCGGCGCGGCGACCGGAGCATTCACCGTCACGGTGGCCGCGGCAGTCGCAGTCCCACCCGCTCCCATGACCGTGATGTTGTACGTGGTAGTCTGCTGCGGCGTAACCATCATGGTGCCCGATGGTTGTACCGCACCGATACCGTTATCAATTTGCGCAGAGGTCGCGTTGGTAGAAGACCAAGTCAATGTCGCGCTCTGTCCGGCATTCACCGCGGTTGGATTGGCGGAAAATGTGACCGTCGGTTGTGGCGCCGGGCCATTGGCGAGTCCTCGTGTGCAACTCGAGAGCGCGCCGGCCAGCAGAAGCAAAAAAAGAGATGAGGCGATGCGGTACATAGTGATGAATTAGTACACCCCGTTCTGTTGAGTTAGAACGAGCGGCTCGCAACGTGAGTTGCCCCTGAAGGTTGCGCACGAGCCGATATTTTCGCGATATTTCGTCACTCCTTTTGTGAAATTGAGATGCAACCTCGCGGCTTCCCTCGGCTAAGCAATTACACTTCTGATCGCGTAAGCCATTCGCCGTGAGAGGAATGCATGGCTAGTCTGAAAGGCAAGACTCTCTTCATCACTGGCGCAAGCCGTGGCATTGGTCTGGCCATTGCGCTGCGCGCCGCCCGGGATGGAGCAAATATCGTGATTGCAGCCAAAACCGATGCCCCGCATCCGAAACTGCCGGGAACAATTCACAGCGCTGCAGCGGCGATCGAAGCCGCAGGTGGGCGAGCGCTGCCATTGGTGGTCGACATCCGCTTCGAGGAACAGGTTTGCCGTGCGGTAGAGACGACGCTCGACCGTTCGGCGCGATCGATATCCTGGTGAATAATGCCAGCGCAATTAACCTGGCCGGCACCTTGGAAACTCCGATGAAGCGCTTTGACTTGATGATTGGCGTAAACCTGCGCGGCACCTATGTCTGCTCGCAAGCCTGTCTGCCACATTTGAGCAAGGCAGAGAACCCGCACATCCTGACTTTGTCTCCGCCACTCAACATGGACAAGAAATGGTTTGCGCCAAACGTGGCTTACACAATTTCCAAATACGGAATGAGCATGTGCGTGCTCGGCATGGCGGAAGAGTTCCGTCCGGTTGGGATCGCTGTGAACGCGCTTTGGCCGCGTACCATGATCTCTACTGCCGCGCTGCAGGTGATCCCCGGCGCTGAACCGGAGCGCGGACGCACTCCGGAGATCGTTGCCGATGCTGCCTGGCACATCCTCACCTCGAACGCCCGTGAGAACAGCGGCAATTTCTATATCGATGATGAAGTGCTGGCTGGGGCTGGAATCACCGATCTATCGCGCTATGCCGTCGCGCTCGGAAGCGACTTGCAGCCTGACTTTTTTCTAGATTGAGACGGGCTGTTGCAGGCATTTTTCTTCGCGCTGACAGACTCGGTAGAGGCGGGCTGCCGATCCCGCGGTTTAGTATTCTGGCTCAAGCCGAGGACAACCTAGCTTGACGAAATGAGATTCCACATCGAAATGTAGAAACACATCGCCGCGTGCGGAGGAGGAGTTCGATGCCACAAATCAACGCTCTTGAGGATTTTCGCTGCTTTCAGGGAATCACCGAGTCTTGGGAATTAATGAAAACTGGTCTGATCGTCATTCGCGAGCGCATGTACAAACTCGAACTGTGGCACTCCTTTTCCAACCCGGATGTGGCCTATTACGTCGCCGTGTACGTTCAGGAGGAAGGGGTGTGGAGAAAGATGGCCGACCCGCCGTTTCCAGTGGGGGTGGAAGCAGACCAGACATTGCGCTCCGCAATGGCGTTCTTGGCGGAGCAGCTCGCGGCGTGATGTAGTTCGCTGAAGAGTTCGCAGAAAAGTTCTAGGAGGACTTGTCATTTCGAAACGCCGCAGATAGCAAAATCACGAAATCACGAAAATCGGAATTGTTCATTCCCACTCAATCGTCCCGGGCGGTTTTGATGTAATGTCGTACACAACGCGATTGATCCCGCGCACCTCGTTCACGATGCGGCTGGAGATAGTTCTCAATACTTCATACGGCACGGGCACCCAGTCAGCGGTCATGCCATCTTCGGAGTGGACGGCGCGAATCGCGCAGGTGTACGCATAAGTGCGATAGTCGCCCATCACTCCCACGGACATTACTGGCAGCAGCACCGCAAACGACTGCCAAATCTGCGTGTACAGCCCGGCGGCTTTTATCTCTGAGACCACGATGTCATCAGCTTCCTGCAAAAGCTGCACCCGCTCCCGAGTGACTTCCCCGAGAATGCGCACTGCGAGTCCCGGTCCGGGAAATGGTTGGCGTTGCAGAACCTCCTCCGGCATCCCGAGATCGCGCCCGATGCGCCTGACCTCGTCTTTGAAGAGGTCCTTCAAAGGCTCGATCAACTTCAGGTTCATCTTTTCCGGCAGACCTCCGACGTTGTGGTGCGTCTTGATCGTCTGCGATGGTCCACGAACGGAGCGCGATTCGATTACGTCGGGATAGAGCGTGCCTTGGACAAGGAAATCGACTTTTGTATTGGCTGCCGGGCCCATCCGGCGCTCCGAAAGCAGCTTCTCGGCTTCGTCATCGAAAACGGCGATAAATTCGTTGCCGATGATCTTGCGCTTCGTTTCCGGATCGGTCACGCCGGCTAGCTTTGCAAGAAACCGTTCACTCGCATCTACTGCGATTACGTTCAAGCCCAGACGGTCGCGAAGGTTCGCCTGCACTTTTCGGAACTCATCTTTGCGCAGTACGCCGTTATTCACGAAGACGCAGGTCAGGCGATCTCCGATTGCGCGGTGAACCAGCACGGCCGCTACTGAGGAATCGACTCCGCCCGAAAGCGCGCAAATCGCATGCCCGTTTCCGACCGTCTGCCGAATCGAGGCGACGGTTTCGTCAATAAAGCGCTGCGGCGTCCAATCCGGCCGGGCGCGACAGATGTCAAAGATGAAATTGCGCAGCAGCTCCGTTCCCAATTTGGTGTGGTGTACCTCCGGATGGAATTGCACCGCCCAAGTCTTACGCGCAGGATCTTCGATCGCCGCAAGCGCGCTCGAGCTCCTGGCTACGATGCGGAAACCGGAGGGAAGTTCGCGGGCTTCGTCCCCGTGCGACATCCAGACGGAAAGCGATGAAGGCAGGTTGCGGAAGAGCGACGACCCACCGTCGAGCACCTCGACTTCCGCGTGACCATACTCGCGCTTAGGTCCGGGAACGACCTTGCCGCCCAACTTGTGGGTGATGAAATGCAGTCCGTAGCAAATCCCGAGCACGGGAACACCGAGCGAGAGCACGCGCTCGTCGGCGGCAGGCGCATCGTCGTCATAAACCGAGCAGGGGCCGCCGGAGAGGATGATGCCAGCCGGACGGTAGCGATTGATCTCGTCCAGCGGAGCGGTGCAGGGAAGCACCACGGAGAAGACGCGCTGCTCGCGCACCCGCCGCGCAATGAGCTGCGTGTACTGTGACCCGAAGTCGAGAATGACGATGGAAGAGGGTTCCATAGCTGAGTCTCTCAGAATGGCGGCTTCCATTCAACCACGAACACCGTTTTCACCACGGAGACACGGAGGCACGGAGAAAACCTTTTCAGATGTAAGTGTTAATTGTCGATTGGCGAACTGCAATCCCATTATCTACTGACTTTGCACACAGACGTCCAAACCCCAAGAATTAAGCTCTCAATTCTTGCTTTTCTCCGTGCCTCTGTGTCTCCGTGGTAAAAAAGATTCATGTCGATGAAGCAAATTGCCGCTTGGGCGCTCGATACTGCCGCACATCGCGGCGCCACTTACTGCGATGCTCGCATTGTCAACGACCGCCAGCGCGGGCTGGCCACCAAGAACGGCAAAATTGGCCATGCCGCGGATTCCGAGTCGATGGGCGTCGGGATACGCGTGCTGGTGAATCAGGCATGGGGATTTGCCTCGACTGACGATCTTTCCCGCGAAGCCGTCGAACGCACCGCCGCGCGCGCTGTCGAAATTGCCCGCGCATCTTCGCGAGTGCAACAACATCCGATTCGGCTTGCGCCGGAAAAACCCGTTATTGCTGATTGGACGAACTCATGCAAGATCGATCCGTTCAGCACCTCGATTGAAGAAAACCTGGCGCTGCTCATGGCTTGCGATAAGGAACTGCGAAGGGTCGAGGGCGTCACTCTGGCCGAAGCGCAGATGAGCCTCCGCCGGTACGAGCAATGGTTTTATTCGAGCGAGGGTTCGGATATTCACCAAACTCGTTTCATCACCGGCGTTGGTTATGACGCTTATTCATTTGCGGGGACCGAGATCCAGAAGCGGTCATATCCCAACTCCTTCGGGGGGCAATATCAGAACAAAGGCTATGAGTTGATCGAGGAATTACGCTTGCTCGAGAACGCCGGCCGTACCGCGGAAGAAGCGGTAGCGCTGCATCAGGCGCCGCAGTGTCCGGAAGGGAAGTACACCATCATTCTGGGGTCCTCGCAGCTCGGTTTGCAGATTCACGAGTCCATCGGACATCCCATCGAACTCGACCGCGTGCTCGGCATGGAAGCCAATTTTGCCGGCACATCGTTCCTTACGCTGGATAAGTTGCGCAACCTGCGCTATGGCAGTGAAATTGTGAACGTCGTCGCGGACGGTACCGAGGCCCACGGTCCCGGATTGGGAACGTTCGCCTACGATGATGAGGGCGTTCCCGCGCAATGTACTCCTATCATCACTCACGGCGAGTTCACCGGGTATCTCTCTTCTCGGGAGACTGCGGGCAACATCGGCGAGCAGCGCTCCAACGGCTGCATGCGCGCGGAGGGGTGGAACCGGATCCCGCTCATCCGCATGACTAACGTTAGTATCCTGCCTGGCGCGAAGCCGCTTACTTTGGAGCAGCTCATTGCCGACACCGATGACGGCATCTACATGGAGACGAACCGCTCCTGGTCAATCGACGACAAGCGCTACAACTTCCAGTTCGGATGCGAAGCCGGCTGGGAGATCAAAAACGGGAAGCGCGGCCGCATGTTCAAGAACCCGTCCTATTCCGGAATCACCACGGAGTTCTGGAACTCCATGGACGCGATCTGCTCCCGCGATGAATGGCGCCTTTGGGGCACGCCCAACTGTGGCAAAGGTCAACCCATGCAGACCATGGGCACGGGCCACGGCGCCTCCCCAGCCCGCTTCCGCAACGTGACGGTGGGCAGCGCGTACAAGGGGACCTGATCTAGAGCGACATCAGCAGAGCAGTGTCATCCTGGCGACGAAAGGAATCGCCTCTGCGCAGCGGAGTGGGTCCTGAGGAGGAAGGATCTCTGCGAAATGCGAAGGTTGACTCTGCAGATTGCGGGCTCTTCAACCAGGGATTATGGTTGAGGAGCCGCACAGCCTGCAATTTCATTCCATGCATCTCAGAAGGTCCTTCGCCCGCTTCGCGGACTCAGGATGACAGCACAATGAGCTTCACTCGTGCAGAGAAACCGGCGACTTCAGCGGCAACTTCCGTCGGAAGCCGAAGTCAGCACTCCGTTTGCCGCGCTGATCTGGCGGTCGTAACAGATGCCGTTCGAATCGCGCAGGAAATAGCGCTCGATACTGTTTTGATCTTGCGTGCCGATGACACTAAACGAAGCGTTGAACAACAGCGTGTCATTGGGTGTATCAGTCTGCAGCAGGGAGCTGAAGTGCACGGGTGAACCGGCAACGCTGTCGAGCTGTTGACGGGTTAGCTGCTGGTTGATGTTCGTAGTCTGTGCAAATGTCCCGTCAGGATTTGAGGTGAAGGAGAAATTCAACAGCAGTGGGTATTCCGAGTGGGCGAAGTTCTCAACCGGAGGTCCGCCGCCGCGTTTGGTGGTCACTGAGTCGATCGTGGTTTTCTGGGTGATGTCCTGAACATAGACAGTGTTGGTGATGTTGAAGTTCTGCGAGTTTGAGAAATTAACGCTTTGCGAAACTTCCGTGCTCACATTGCCGTGGGAAGTCTTCACGAAGCCGGCCGTCTCAAACTTGCGATTCGAAGTCACAGAAACGGTTCCCGTAATGGTCCCATCCGACGCCGTGGAAACGTTTTCCTTCACCGCTGGGTTGGGTTGGGCGGAGATAGTGTTTTCGGTTACGGCACCGGTGACATGGCTGACTTCCTCGTCGAGGTAGAGCAACAGGGAAGCAGTGGTTGCGAAGTTGCTGTCGGCGTTGAAGACCTGCAGCGCGACCTGATGCTGATTGCCGTCGCTGAGCACGCCAGCGAAGGGAGTGAGATCGACGCGATAGGGAGTAAAATTCAGCGTCTCCACGCCGGGAATCGGTCGCCACAGGAATGGGTCGATGCCGCCGGTATAGATCCACGGATACACCGGAGCGACGCCTGCCGGCTGTCCGTCAATCGTGACCTCGACCTCGCGGAAGGCAGTCGAGCCGCAGCTTTGCAGTTCGTTGGCAACATCGTTCGGCACGCAGGTATACCAGAATTCATCGTTGGACTGGCTCTGTGCCACGACGTCGAGGAAGGCTTCTTCGATATTGCTGGGCAGAGCGAACGTGCGCGCCAGCCGGTCAGCCGAGGTATTCAGCGCAACCGTGCCTCCAAGCGGTCCCGCTGAGAGCGGCAGAACCACGTCAGCCGAGCGCGGCGCGTGCTGATGCCGTGCCAGCGGATAAAACTGCACGCTGGCGCTGCCGGTAATGATGCTGGTAAAGGTGCTGTTCACCAGATTCCCCAAAACGGCTTCACCCGACTGCGCGACTGTAAACAGCGGGGTGTAGTCAGTAAGATCGCTTTCTACATGCCAGGAACGTGCCACCGTGGCCTGGGGTTCAGGAGTGGTGCCGAAATAGACATTTGCTCCGCCAATCCAGATGTTCGCCGTGCGATCGAATTGTCGCCCGGCGGTGATGCTGAAATCGCCCTCAAAGACGACCTTGGCCCACGGTCCGGGGCAATCGGCAGGTGGGTTGTATTGAAAGGTCTTCGGGCTGAAATCGGCAAACAGCACATTGGAGAACAACTGCACGACACAGGGTTGAGTCGACGGTCGAACAATCGAAGGGTCGGCAGTAACCGTGTTAGGAGAACCTATGGTGTGTGCGCTGGGCGCGGTGTGCGTCTGACCGACTGCGAAAACAGCCATTCCCGAAACGAGCATGGCAACGCTCATGAGCTTAAGAATTGAAGGACAAGAAAAGCTGGACATCGAGAACTCCTTGAGGAGAGATGCGGGCAGCAGGCGCCCGTCCAGAAGAGCCCAACGAGAATAAATGGGGGCGGCAGCAGGTTCAAGTCGCGGAGGGTGATTTGACCGGCTCAAGTTCCCCTTCGGCCGGTCAGGGTAGGAAGCATGCCGTTCAAGAAATCATTTGAAGGCAAAGAAAGGACCTGCTCCATCCGGGGTGTTCTGGCCCTCAATGGCTGTGTAAACACTGCGTCCAAAGAAGAAAGGAAGACCAAAATCGAATGCGTCGGGATTTGCGCCGCCGATATCATTAAAAGCGGAAAAGTTCCTGGGCAGTTGGTCGGCGCCTTCAATTGCGAAATTAACGAAAAACATCGAGCCCGAAGGCGTTCCGAAAGAGTCATCGCCTTGAATCTCCGCAGTAAATGTCTGCGGCGTGTTAGGCCCACAATAGAACCCCTGCTCGGGAGAGGGACAATCCCGCAATCCCGCGCTGCTGATCTGCGGGGTGGAACTGTCCAAAAAGAAAATGGCGTTCGAACCGCTGTCGAAGATGCTTGAACCATGGCCGCTGCCTGGCCCATTAAAATCGTTAAACAACATTCCTGCAAATGTCACGGCGAAGAGGCCGGTAGCGGAATCTACAGATACCAAATTGGCATTGCTGACGCTGTTATCAGCCTGGGTGCCAATACCGAAAAACAAAGAGCCACTTGCCGTGGCTTGACCACTGCTGGATGCAATCGCGGGAAGCTGAAGGACAACGCCATTGTTATCTGTGGCAAACATCCACACAGGGTTCTGCAACTGTGCTGTAGCACTCTCGCTGGTAGCCTGGCACCCTGCTGCCGGACAGCTATAGTAGAACGCCACAAAATTCGGATCGGAAGTTGTAAGAGCGCATCCCGAACCGCAATCCTGCCGGAAGACCCCAATGCCAAGGACGCCGTTGGCTCCAAGGTGCACAACGTCGTCCTCTTCAGGCCCAGTATTCAGACAAGCCTGCGGGATGGTGTTGAACGAGCCGTTGGTCACCTGTATGGGAACGGCTTTTGCTTGTTCTCCAGCAATTTGGATGTCGGCGGTCTGTACCGGTCCCCAGGTAAAGCCGTCGCCGAATTGATTGCACTCCGCGACTGGGTTTGCGCCGCTGGAATCCATCTGCTGGGGAAGAGGAATGGTCAGAACTGAAGAAACAATTCGCAACCCTGAAGATCCCGTATCTACCTGCACGTGATCGATGGTCTGACAAGTTGAGGTGTTGGGGACGCAAACCGTGATCGTCACAAAGGGAAGATTGGTCGCGATCATTCCCGCATTCTGAAGCGCCTGCGGACCGGCATCGACTACAACCGGCGCGGTATTGTTGGTGCTGGATGGCGGCACTGAACCATTGCTTACGCTGCTGCTGCCGGATCCGCCTCCACAAGAGCAGGCCGCCAGCACGGCGGCAGCCACCACGGCAATTTGCAAAACATGACGCATCTACTTGATCTCCTGTGGGGACACCGCATCGGGAATCATCTCCGGAATGTAGGCCCTGCCACGCAACGCGCGTTGATGTCCACCCATCTGGACCACGAGCCCGGGAAGGTGAATATTGATCGGCCCGCGCGCTCTCCGTTGCTCCACCGCGTGCTGGAATTGGGGATAGTAGGTTCCCAGCACCTGTTGCAAATCCGGTCGGGTAGGTCCGCTCCACGCCACGGCAAAAACTTTTCCCGCAGGCGACACGTACTCGCGCACGGCAACATTTCCCTGTGCCTGCAATTCATGCAGCGTATAAGCAGCCCTCGGAGTGACGCGAACCTCTGCGCGCATGTGCGCCCGGTCCGCACGTACGGAGCTCACGTCGCCGCCAAGTGCGCCGAAGGATGATGCTGATGTCAGGACAAGAAGGAAGAAGCCAAAGCAAAAAGCACGGAGCAAAATCGTTGATCTCATGTTGAGGAACCGTTTTCCAGTTTTAGATGCGAAGTTGCCGCGCAAGGCTCGGGCGCTCATCCCATCCGAACCCACCTGTAAAGCAGGAAGTTCCGGAGGCTTTCTTAAGAATTGTGATCCATGAATCCGCGCGGAGACGAGGAATATCGCTTTCGCGTACTGGGAAATGCACCCCCCGCTACCGCAGGGGGTTCTGAATCTTTGCGCGGGCGCCGTTGCGGAATTCCCTCAGGGCACTCAGAACCTGCTCACCGTAGAGCTCCGTTTTGCGCTCTCCGAAGCCGGGGACGAGGCGCACCCCCGCCAGTGTATCGGGTTTTAACCGGCATAGCTCGTTGAGCGAAGAGTCGTGCATCACAATGAAAGCGGCGATGCCTTGTTTTCTCGCAACTGCTCGCCGCCACTCGCGGAGATACTCGCGCAATTCGTTGTCCATCTCCGGGTTCGGCGGCGTGACCGGCCTTAAAGACTTCCGGCCCGTCCCATTGCTCGAGGTTGCAGCCGCAATAGGGGCCTGCTGAAGCTTGACGGCGGCAGCATCGCCGGCCAGCCACTCCGGCGCGGAACCGCACAAATCGCAGGCATTACATGACTTCCATTTTGGGATCTCGCCAAAATGGCAACAAATCATGCGATGCCGGCAGGTAGGCGAGTCGGCATAGCCGCGAATATCGTGATAGCGCTGCCATGCCCGCTGTTTTTCCGCATTATCGGCGATATTGTCGATGAAATACGTGAGCAGTCCCACATCGCGTTTCTGCCAAAGCAAAATGCAATCGGCTTGCTGGCCGTCGCGTCCTGCCCGCCCCGCTTCTTGGTAGTACTGCTCGAGCGACTTAGGCAACGACAGATGAATCACCGCCCGCACTGCGGCTTTGTTGATGCCCAGACCGAATGCGAGCGTCCCCACCAGCACCCGCACTTCGTCCGACATCCACACCTCCTGATTCTGCCGTCGCGCGGCACTGTCCATCTGCCCGTGATACCCGATTGCACGAATTCCATGATTCTCCAGAAGCGCAACTGTCGCTCCTACGCGCTGGATGGTAGGCGCGTAGACGATGATGTTGCCCTCGGGATATTGTCCGATTGCATGCACCAACAGTTCCGATTGGGTGAGCGCATCGCACTGCTTCACCAGGTAGCGCAGGTTCGCGCGATGGAAGCTGGCAATGTATTTGTCAGGATTGCGCAGCCGGAGCTGGGCCATGATGTCATGGCGCACCTGGCGGGTGGCGCTCGCGGTGAACGCCGCGATTGGACAATCGGGAAAGTGGTTACGCAGGGAGCTGAGCTGGCGATACTCTGGCCGGAATTCGTGCCCCCATTCGGAAATGCAATGCGCCTCGTCGATGGCGAACAGCGAAATCGGCACGCGCTTGAGCCATTCGACAGTATCTTCGCGAGCCAGTCGCTCTGGCGAAAGATACAGCAGACGATATCGGCCTTCCCGCGCCTGGCGAGTGATTCTTGATTGCTCGTCGCCGGGCAGGGAACTGTTCAACATGCCCGCCGGAATTCCCATTTGCGCAAGCTGCGCCATCTGGTCCTGCATCAGCGCGATCAACGGAGAGATGACAATGACAGTCTGGTTCGGCAGCAGCGCCGCCGGCAACTGATAGCACAGAGACTTCCCACCCCCAGTCGGCATGACCACACAGGTGTCATGGCCCGCCAGCAGGCTGGCAGCAATTTTTTCCTGCAGCGGCCGGAAGGAGTCGTAGCCCCAATAACGGCGCAATGCCGCAAGTGCTTCTGCGGATGAGATCATTTAGAAAGTATAAAGGGAGGAGATTGCTCGTTACTGAGGCGATATCATTCCGTCTCAAATTGAGATTTCAACAGTTCTTTTCGAAAAGCGGAAAACGGATTGACTACAGTGACCCCTCGCCAGATAAATCCATCGTGCATATCTTCGGAAAATAAATATCGGCACCCTGCCTCTGCGGCTGCGGACAGGATCACCGCGTCCCAGATGGCCACCTGATGATCGGTGGCCAAGTCCATCGCCGCGAGGAGAACAGCATCGGAAGTTTCGATGACCGCGTAGGTGTTTCTCCATATCAGGACTGCATCGCGGGCGCGATTTGGCGGTCTGGCTGCTTTGCGCACGAGGATCTGGTACAACTCGCCCAACGTCTGTACCGGAAGGAATGTATTCTCAGGAAGCAGTCTCCGACAAATGTCCTCGGCGCGCGTTTTCATTGGGGCACCGTTCAGCCCCTCAGCGTAAGCGAGAATATTGGTGTCTAGCGCTACCCTCATTAATCCTCGTACAACTCCTCCCGAGTCCAAGGGCCGATGTCGATTGCCTTTTGCGCGCGCAAATGCCGTAACAATGCCATCTTTGCGCGGGCCCCAGCAGTTTCACTGCGTTCGGCAGGCAGAATCCGCGCGACTTCACGGCCATGCGACGTTATTAGGTAGCTGTGTCCCTTACGTACCTCGCGAAGGAGTTCGGAGAACTTCCGATTCGCCTCCGCCGCCGAAATAGTCTTCTGCATAACTGACAAGCCCAGAATAAAGTAGTGATATTACCTACTTTAGCATATTGTAGGGGATTCCGAACAACAACGTCGCAAATTCCAGCGCCAGCCGTTGTTTGGTTTTGCAACTTCGAAGTGTTTGGTGGAGCTAGTCGGGATCGAACCGACGACCTCATCGTTGCGAACGATGCGCTCTCCCAGCTGAGCTATAGCCCCACAATTGGGGAGAATTCGATTTTAGCAAGGGCTCGTTGGCATTTGCCACTCGGAGTCTCTGCTCGGCTCCGGCTGTGGGCGACGGTTCTGAACAACACAGCGCAAGTGTTACTTGCGGGAGCAGGATTTCGGCGCGCTCTTGCCCCAGCCGAATGCGCGGAAGCGGTCGGTGAACTGGATGCGCGTTCGTACGCTGTCGATCTCCGCCGGAACAGCAGCCTGCTTGCCCTGCTCAATGAAGACGACCACGGCCGATTCCGCGGGATTGTCATGGCTCGCGCCAACGCCTACGCCAATGATCGCTGGATTCGACATCAATTCATCCGCATGTTGCGCTTTCACGGCAATGCCTCGCAATAATTCCCGCCGGCTCATCGTGGGAATTGCACCGACGGCGGCGCGGGCAGATTGCGCCACGTCTGTCTGCTGCTCGTAAACCACTCGAGTGCGCACTCCGTCCAATAGATGAGGCACATGCGCCTCCGGAGCATTGGTATAGACAACGATCGCTGCGCGTCGCGGATCATCGCCGCTCGCGGAAACAGCCAGCCCGGTGATCGCCGGGTCGCGCAATAGGTCCGCCGCATGGAGGGACTTCGCAATGCTCGCGCGCTCCACTTCGCTGTCTGGCAGATTTTGCTTTTGTTCCCGAAGCTGCGCCCGGCTGAGGATACCGAATTGAGACTGCGTTGCCGCGGGACACACTATCGCGTGGTCAGCCCCACCCACGATGGTTGGAAAGTTCGGCGGGTTCGACGAGTCAGGAAAGGCATTCAGAACATCGCTGATGGGGTTGGCTACAGTGTCATTCGTTGCTCCGGCAAACAATAGCCCCAGGGGACGGGCGTTATCTGCAGTAACCACCAGGGACCCGGAATCGCCGCTGGTGCTGAAATTGGCTCCGTTGATGTCCACCTGGTTGTCGAAGATGACGGTAAAGGTTGTCCCGCCCTGGCAGGAGGTGCTGTACTGCACCGAAACATTCGTAAATACGGAGTTGATCGTGGAGCACGTCAATCCGGAAGCGCTGCCGCTTTTCGACACCGTTCCATTCTGGGCCATTACAGTTGCGGGGTCGGCGAGCGTTTTCGATGGCGGTGCGGCCTGGCCCACGCCGGCCAAATCCAAAATTGAGTCTGCAGCATCCACATCTCCGATGACGACCTGAGCGAGAGCGGCATCAACATTATTCGGAGCGGTTTTCAAAGGCGCGGCT
Source organism: Terriglobales bacterium (assembly GCA_025980765.1). Lineage (GTDB taxonomy): Bacteria > Acidobacteriota > Terriglobia > Terriglobales > Acidobacteriaceae > Gp1-AA112. The sequence goes on along the minus strand of JAICXB010000006.1, from coordinate 61,625 downwards.
TCACTCAGATGTGCAACGGTGGTCACGGCGCCGCTGTCGCAGTTCGCATCTGCAAGCCCCGGCTGCGATATCGGCTGGCCAGTCGTGCCCTGACCCGACCGGTCAAGAACGTGATTGTTGCTGAGAATGAACTCAGTTCCGTCTCGTGAAACCAGAGAACCCAGAGTGCCGGAGCAGCAGAAAGTCTTGTTCGCGCTTTGCGAAGTATCTGTCGAATTTCCCCCGGTTGTGCCCAGCTTGATTGGAACGCTTTGCGGCAACTCGTTGTCATGCTCAACGGTGACCGTCGCGGTCCCCGATTTAGTACTGTCGGCCTGCGAAGTCGCGGTAACCGTAACCATAGCCGGCGAGGGGACGACAGCCGGCGCGGTGTAAAAACCAGTCGCGGAGATAGTTCCCGCCGTGCTATTCCCACCCGGCGTGCCATTCACGCTCCAATTGACTGCGGTGTTGTTGTTCAGGATGTTATTTCCGGTAACGGTGGCTGTGAATTGTTGAGTTGTCTTCGGCGCCAGCGCCACCGAACTAGGAGATACCACCACCGATAGATTGTTGGTGATGGTAGCTGTAGCGTTGGCGGATTTCGTGGTGTCGGCCTGAGAAATCGCGGTAATAGTCACCATCGCCGGCGAGGGCACCGAACCAGGTGCGGTATAAATGCCCGCCGAGGTGATTGTGCCGACGGTCGCGTTTCCGCCCGCGATTTGATTCACCTGCCAATTCACCGCAGTGTTGGTGCTTCCCGTTACCGTCGCTGTGAAAGTTTGCATCTGCTGCGTAGCCAGGGTGACGGCCGTGGGCGACACGCTCACTGCAACCGTGGCTGGAACTGGCGTTGGTGGAGGGAATGAATTCGAGGATCCGCCACCTCCACAAGAACCAGAGGCAAGCACCAAACTCATCGTGGCGGCTAAAACCGTCAGCGATTGACAACCGACCCGGCGCCTCATTTTGATTATTTTCCCAAGCTCCTTGTGATTTTCTACAGTACCGACGGCGCGCCTCAAGGGCGAAATCTACGTTATCGAGCTTCAGTTCACTCCATCAACTTTATTGGATGCCGTAGAGCTTCGCCGCATTATCATGCAGCACCATGTGAGCAAGTTCCACTGCGCGCGAGTAGGAAATCTCGCCGTCGTCCATCATGCCGGTTAACGCCATGGCCAGTGCGCGGCGACCGGTTTGACTGGTTACCCAGCCGATCTCTTCCCAATCGATGTCTGGTGTTCCCGGCGAGAGATCGGTGCCGAACATCGTCTTCTCCGGATACCACTCCAGGAAGTTGCGGACTATGTAGCTGAGCGCTCGTGGAGACAGTAGCCAGGTAATTTCTGAAAAGTCGGCATACACGTTCGGCTTCGACATCAGATATGCGACTTTCTTGCTGTAGGTCTGAGCCCCGCCATGCACCAAGACAAACGTTGTGTTCCGCAGTGACGCATCGTCGATCACAGAGCTCAGCAACGCCGGATCGGCGCCCGGCAAATCGAAGTAGCTGCCACAACCGCCGCCGGTATGGAAATGCACTGCCAACTTCAGGCGTCCGGCTTCGGCGGCTATGTAACGAAACAGATAATCCTGCAGCTTAAGGTTCTCTTGCTTCGAGGGAGCTCCGCCATTGGCGTATCTGCCGTAAATCGCTGCCGCTTCGGCCTGTGAGGCGGGCTCGAAATCCAGCGAGCGTAGGTATGCGGCTTCAAATTTGATGGCGACGGCCCCGCCCTGTTTCTGACGTTCCAAAGTGGGAGTGACCACGCGCGCGGTGTACTCCTCCAAAGTCCTGGGCGCTGCTGTCAGGTTTAGGTCCTTCATGTAACGCTGGAGCAATTTCCCTTCAAGTTGATAGAATGGCTTGCGATCTGGGTTATCGGCCACCGCGGAATTGTTTAAAGGAGAGAGTAGAGCATCGTCGAACGGAACCCAACGGAAGCGCGGCGGCTGAAGTCCACGCCCCAATGCAATCCGATTGGCAAATTCCGTTTCAATTCCGAGGCGATCGAGAATCCAGTTTGCGTAATTGTCGCCTTGCTCCTGCTTTGCTTTAGCCTTCGCGTCCAGCACAAAGCGGACGTGCTCGGGAGAGCGATCGTTGTAGGGATAATTCCACAGCGCCTTCCAGGCTTCCATGTACATGGGATTTTCAGGCCGCACGGCATAAGGGGGATCGAATGGCGTGGCAGGATCGCATGGGAGAGCGTCATAATCTTCATCCTTCTCGCCGGCCGAAACAAGTTTTGGGGGGTGAGAATGGTGGTCGATTGCCTTTATGTTTTCGATCTCAGCCAGCAGCTTGGGATTCGGCGCCGACTGTGAGTAGGCGGGTGGGGACGAAAGAGCCAGGCAAAGCGCAAGCAGGATTTTCATAGCAAGCCGAACATCATACCCTGATGTGAAAGTCGAGGATGCAGTGCTGAGCCGCTGGTCCCAGCCAAGCTTCGCTGTTCTCCGTGACTCCTTGTCTCCGTGGTCCTCCTTCATTTTTGTCTGTTATTAAGTTCGTCCAATGTGTGTTTCAGTTCCTCCAGCTTCTGGCCGGCCTCGGCGAGTTTGCCTTCAGCGGTGAGGCGCTGATAGTCGGCAAGGTCTTTCGCAGCTTGGGTGATCAGGCCATTGAGATCGGCTGCCGGCCGGGAAGGCGTCCCAGAGGCGGTTCGCGCCGGCTCTGCGGCTGCAGCTCCGGGACTCATTGACGATGGCGCGTTGCCGAAGAGCGCTGCCATGGCGGACTCGAAGGTTGGTCCGTATGCGAGCCGGTCTTGCAAGGCGAGCACCACCAGACGCAGCTCCGGCATGGGGCTGCGCTCGGCCTGCAGATAAATCGGTTCTGCATACAGCAAGGCGCGACCACAGGGGATCACCAGCAGGGTGCCGCGCCTTACATGCGACCCTTGCTGGTTCCACAGTGACAGTTGTCCGGAGAGCTGCGCGTTTTGATCGATTCGCGCCTCGATCTGCAGCGGACCGTCCACCAATTTCGTTTTGGGAAAATCATAGACAATCGATGTTCCATAATGAGCGCCATCGCTGCGGCCGGCGATCCAGCCAATCATGTTGTTGCGGTTGGCCGGCGTGAACGGCAGGATCCCCACGAACTCCACTCCGGATTCACCCGGAAGTTTCATCAGCACGAAATTCGGTTCCATGGGTTGCGTGACCTGCTCGCCGGTTGGGCTCATCCCGAGTTCGCTGGCCACTGTCCACAAGTCTTCCCGGTTGTAGAAGACGCCGGGATCGGTCATGTGATAGAGCCCATAAACAGCCGCCTGCATTTTGAGCAACAGCTCGGGATAGCGCACATGTTTGCGCAGGTCCGGCGGCATCTCCGCCGCGTCCTTGAACAAGCTGGGAAAAATGCGGCGATACGCGGCGATGATGGGATCGCGCGTATCGAAAACGTAAAAAGTGGTTGTTCCATTGTAGGCATCGATCACCACCTTGACGCTGTTCCGAATGTAATTGATGCGACTGTCGCCCAGGCGGTAGTGGCTGGAGTAGGGATACGTTTCCGAGGTGGTGAAGGCATCCATGATCCACGAGAGCCGGCCATCGTCGCCGAGCACGATGAACGGGTCCGGATCGAAGGTGAGGAAGGGCGCCAGCGCCGCTACACGATCGCGCACGTTGCGCCGCATCAGCAGCCGGCTATTGCGGTTTACATCATCGCTGAATGGCAGCTTGCCGATGTCGCCGCGATCGAAGGCGAGCAGGATGCGGCGCAGAAAACCGCCAAGCTCAATTCCGCCGAAGCCTTCGTAGGCGGTGAGGCTGTTGGTCTGACCTTGCGGATAATTGAATTCTTTCTGGCGCGTCTTCACGTACACGTCAGTGTTGGTCAGCTCGCCAAAATAGATCTCGGGGCGCGTGACGTTGAGGTTGGGCACCGTACTCTGCACCGGCATATTGCTCAGAATCAGGGTTGGCAGTCCTTCGGGAGTGAAGCCATTCACCGGATTCATGGTGATGCCGTATCCATGGGTGTAGATCAGCTTCTCGTTAATCCAATTGCGGCTGCTCTCGGGGAGCTTTTCTACATTCAGCTCGCGCGCCGCAAGCATTACCTGGCGAATTGCGCCGTTGATTTCATAGCGGTCGATGTCGATGTCGGGAAAGTCGTAGTAGGTACGAATTTCCTGTATCTGGCGAAGCGTGTCCTGCAGCGCACGCCAGTCCCAAAGCCGGATGTTCTGCAGCGTAGCCTGATTGTTTCGAGGATCGGTCGCTCCGACGGTGGTCTCTGCGGGAAACTCACGCGCCGAGATCTCATCTAGTCCGTAGGCCTGGCGCGTCAAATCGATGTTGTGAAGGATGTAAGGCTGCTCACGCACCAGCTCGTTGGGCTTGACGATAAAGCTGCTGACGTACCAGGCAAAAATCTGAAACAGAACAAAGCACGCAGCGGCCGGAACCACGGCAGCAACGAGCCAACGCAACCGGGAAGCAGACACTGCATTCGCAATTGCGATGGCGGCGCCGAGAACCAGCGCGAGACAGATGACCAGCAACCCCCACAGCGTGACGTGCGCGTCGGTATAGGTGACGCCGGCGAAGATAGTGTGGTCCTCAAACAGCAGCTCAAAGCGGCTGAGATACACGCGTCCGGCAAGCGTCAGCAGCAGAAACGCAAACGCAACGGAAAGTCCGCCCACCGGCAATGGGGCATAGCTGCTGCGGCGTGCGGTGAGTGCCCTGGTACCGCCGCTGACCAGAACGAAGAAAATGGCGGCAATGCAGGTAATCACCGCGAGTGTCATAAGCCATCCCAGAATGATCTGCCATGCAGGGAGAGCGAACAGGTAGAAGCTCAGCGGCTTGCCAAGGATGGGATCCACAACGCTGACACGGGCGGGCGAGGCATACCAATAGAGAGCAAGCGTCGGCCACTCTGTCATCATGGCGGCGCCGGTGACAACTGCAATGACAAGCGAAATCCCAAGCCCAACCAAATGGAGTACCGGTTCGATTGGCAGCCTGAAGGGCTCTCCGGCGATAAAGATGGTGTGACTGCTTCGTAGGTTAGGAAGGTGTACGCGCTTGAGCGCCACAAACGATCCATAGAGGACCACGAACGTAGCGGCTGAAAATGCTGCGAAGATGACCCATTGAATGCGCAGTGTCGTCCAGAACACGTTTCCGTATCCCAGCGATCCGAACCACAGCGCGTCAACGTAGTACGACAGCGCGGTGCGAGAGCCGAAAACTATGATGAGAATAACAATAAGAACGAGGAAAAATAGGCGGCGGCTCCGTTGCCGATGGTCCAGCGGCCAATCAATAGATTCGGGCATTCGCTATCCGCATAATACTCTCCCGAATCGCCCACGCCGGGTTCTGGGAGACAACAACACTTGATCTGCACTGAGTATGGCCTTAACTTTGCCAAGCGAAAAGCTGCATCAATCTCTGCAGCTGTCATCCTGAGGGCAGCCGAAGGACCTACTGCGAAGTGTATGAGAGGTTGCAGTGAGCAGGGATCTTCGGCCACTGTACGTGAAAACCTGACTTGTGGTTGAAGAGCCGCGCAACCGACGTTTCAGTCCGACAATGTCGCAGGAGGTCCTTCGGCTGCGCCTCAGGATGACAGTTTCAGCATGGGAACTCTGTAGAGTGCGGAGGTCCCGAATACATGGCGGCACCAACATTCGGCCTGCGTATTCGCGGTTTTCATGTTGATTACGTTCCGTTATCTATGACGCACTACACTAGGAACCAGCCGCTATCTCCGAAAAATCTGCAATGGTCGAGAAACTGAGCTGGATGGTGGCGAGGAGCCCCAGGCGGTTCAAGCGCAAGGATTCGTCGTCAACCATCACCATGACTTTGTCAAAGAAGGTGTCAACCACGGGACGAAGCCGAGCGATTGCGGCAAGCGCTTCTTCGTACCGTTTGAGCGGCAGAAGTGCTTGCACTTGTCTGACAGTCTCGAGGACGTGATTGCCCAAATCCTGCTCTGCGGGTTCCACCAGGCGCGAGCGATCGAAGGATGCACTCGAAGTCTCTTTTCGTTCTTGTGCCTGGCGCAGAATGTTCTTTATGCGCTTGAACGCGATCGAAATCGCAAGGAAATCGTCAGTCTCGCGGACTTTGGTTACGGCTTGGGCACGCGCTAGCGCGTCCGGCACGTCATTGCTTCCGGCTGCGAGCACGGCATTTACCACGTCGTAGGCAAACCCGAGTACGTCGCGCAGATAAAACTCCAGCCGCTCGCGAAAGAAAGCGGCGAGTGCATCGGGCGCGTTATCCAGTTTGCGAAGCTTACCTCGGAGTTCATCGGATCTGCGGTACTGTGCAAGAGCCGCATCGCTGATTATGCTAACCGGCAATGGGAGTGTGTGTTCGGCGAGGATGCGCACAATGCCATTCGCCTGCCGTCGCAGTGCGAAGGGATCTTTCGACCCGCTGGGTTCAATTCCCAGCGCAAACATTCCGGCTACGCTGTCGGCCTTATCCGCAATCGCGACCAATGCTCCCTCCACCGAGCGCGGGATCGCATCATCGCTCGATTCAGGCAGATATTGATCGTAGATGGCGTCGGCGGCGACAGTATCGATGCCCTGCGCTTTGGCATAGAGACCACCGATCACCCCCTGGAGTTCGGTGAATTCCTTGACCAACTCCGTAGTAAGGTCCGACTTTGCCAGCCGCGCCGCCTCGTCGACCGAGCGGGATGACACCGACGTCTCTCCGTCGTTCAGTGCCGCCGTCAACCTTGCTGCCAACCCGCGCATCCGCTCAGTCTTTGACCAGTAGCTTCCCAGATCGCGCTGAAAGGTGAGATTGCGCAGCATCTCCACGCGTTCTGTGAGTGGGATCTTCTGATCGGTCTCCCAGAAAAATTGGGCGTCGCTGAAGCGGGCGCGCAGCACACGCTCATTTCCATGGCGAATCACGCCGTCATAATCGCGATCGGTATTGAGCACGGCAAGAAAATGCGGCGACAACTTTCCACTCTCGTCTTCCACTGCGAAATATTTTTGGTGGTCGCGCATCACCGTGACCAGAACTTCTTCCGGGAGAGAAAGGAACTGGCGGTCAAAGCTGCCGAGCGCCACTCCGGGAAATTCGGTAAGGTTGACGACCGTTTTCAGCAATTCGGTATCTTCGCGCCAGCGCGCTCCGGGAATGGCGCGTGTCGCCGCGTCCAGGGCTTTGCGAATGCGCTGCTCGCGGGCGGCCGAATCGACGATTACCTTTCCGTTGTCGAGTTCGCGCGCATAAACGGATGGGGCCGAAATTGCGATTTCCGCCGAATGCAGAATCCGATGTCCGCGCGTGCGGTTCCCCGCGTGGACCCCGGCGTACTCCAAAGGCAAAACTTCTCCATCGAGCATGGCGACGATCCAGCGCACGGGGCGGACAAAACGCTCCGGCTTGCTTGCGCGCCAGTACATGTTCTTGGCCCAGTAGAGTGCGTTTAGCTCCCTGGGAAGTTCCGCCGCGATCAAGTCGGCAGCGCTGCGTCCGTTTCGCACGACAGTGGCCGCGATGTATTCACCCTTATGAGTGGTGATTGTCTGAAGCTGCGAAACGGACACTCCTGCCTTGCGTGCGAAGGCTTCGGCGGCGGCCGTGGGCTTTCCGTCTTTGAATGCGACCTTGGTTGCCGGCCCTTGCAGTTCTTCCTTCAGATCGGGCTGACGCGCTTCGATTCCCGAAATGAAACATGCGATCCGGCGTGGAGTGGAGAAGGCATGATTCCGGGATGGGTCTCCGTTGAGCAGGCGTTCGCGGCGGAGAAGATCGTGGACTCGTTTTACAAACTCGTCGCGCGCGCCGTCGATCATGCGGGCGGGAATCTCTTCACATCCAATTTCTATGAGCAGGTCAGGCATGGATTGAGGTTGTGGCGTGTTCTGGTGAGGGCGCTTCGATTGGAGCCTGTTGCTGGTCAAGGAATGCTTTGGCGACGCCAACCGCAAGCGCCCGAATGCGTGCAATGACGCCAACGCGTTCCGTTACGGAAATTGCGCCCCTGGCGTCGAGAATGTTGAAAATATGTGAGCACTTGAGGCAAAGATCGAAGGCGCCGAGCAGGGGAAAGCGCTTCAAAGGCACTTGGCCAGACGGGTCGCCCGGCGCTCCGTTCGATTCCTTCAGTTTCCAGTAGCTGTCCAGCAGCGATTTGCATTCCGCTTCGAACAGTTGAAGATGTTGCCAGGCCTTCGCTACGTCCGCAGCCTCGAAGTTGTACACCGATAACTGCAATTCCTCCGCCAGGCGAACGTCGCCGTAAGTGACGCAATGGCCATCTGCGCCGCGCGCCCATACGATGTCGTAAATGCTGTCCACGTCCTGCAGGAACGCGGCGAGGCGCTCCAGACCGTAGGTCAGCTCGGCGGAGATGGGATCAAGATCGATGCCGCCGCATTGCTGGAAATATGTGAACTGCGTGATTTCCAAACCATCGAGCATGACTTGCCACCCGATACCCCAGGCGCCCAGCGTTGGCGATTCCCAGTTGTCTTCCTCGAATTTGATATCGTGCTTGCGCAAATCGATGCCGATTGCCTCCAGCGACCTGAGGTACAGCTCCTGAACATCGTCCGGCGGCGGCTTCAAGATCACCTGGAGCTGCGTGTGCTTGTAAAGCCGGTTGGGGTTCTCGCCATAGCGTCCATCGGCAGGACGACGAGAAGGCTGTAAATACGCGACTCGATACGGCTTCGGTCCAAGCACGCGCAGAAACGTTTCCGGCGCCATGGTGCCCGCCCCCACTTCCAGATCATAGGGCTGCTGCAACACGCATCCCCGCTCCGCCCAGAAAGACTGGAGGCGAAGAATCAATTCCTGAAATGTAGGCGCCAACACTTCCTCGTGTCTCCTGTCAGATCTCAAGAACATTTCAGGTTTCAAATTCCGAAAAGGCGTTTCAGGTTTCGTGTTTCAGGTTTGAAAACCGACACGGCTCTTCGGCACTCTGACTGTAATCCAAATTGAAACTCGACATCCGAAACTCGAAACTTGAAACCCGAAACTCGAAACGTCTTTTCGAGCTAGTCCAGTTTGCCCAGTGCCACGCCAGTGACCAGCTTGCCCTCAATGTGCCGCTCAATGCATTGGCCCAAAAACTTTCGCAGATCGGCCCCTTGCTGGCGCTTCCAGGGCTGTGCCGAAAACGTGTCGACCGCGGCACGAAACATTTCTGCCGCCAAAGCGCGGGATTTCAGCGACATCTCCGAACTGGCAAGGCGCTTATGCGCCACGCACATCAGGCCATCTGCCAGGGCGTGATAGTAAACCTTGCCAGTCCCATTCAGCACCTCGCCACAAATAATGCACGCGCCGAGTTCCGGGAGCAGCCCCATCAGCCGCGTGATCCACAGATCGAAATACGTGAGCGGCATCCAAATATTGCCCGACTCCAAATGCGGCAGCACCGAGAGCGTAAGGCGAAACACCGCGTCGTTCGCATCGTGATCGGGAAGCAGTTCGTCCAACACTTCGGCGACATAGGACAAAGCTACCGCGCGCTCGTAGTCCACGGCATGCATCAATGGCGATTCGAGCACATCACAGGAATCGAGCCGCACCAGTTCCTGTCCGGTCTTCTGATCGTAGTAGGCGCGAACGCGGGTCAGGGGCTCCAGCGCGCCGCCAAATCGGCGCTTCGACTTCTTGGCCGATCGCGCTACTCCGCGCAGCTTGCCTTCGTCCCGCGTAAACAAAGTTACCAGCAGGTCGGCTTCCCGCAGCGGATACGTCCGCAGCACAATGGCATCAGACTGCTTGAGCACCGGTTGGACCTCGACCTGATGCGATTCTAACCGACTTGAAGGAAGCTACAGCCACGCGCGCGCCTTGCCGTCGATGGAGGGAACCACTTATGCACTAAGCGCACAAGCGAGTGTTTAAGAGGTTGGCTTGCGATTGGCTGGCGGTGGTTGCTCGGTGGTCCTCGAAAAGGGCTAAAAGCGATTTTCAGTGAGTGTGGGCGTTCAGGTCGCGGGATAGCATCAGCTTTAGAGTTACTCTATCTGCGCCTCCGCTCCAGCCCACGCCAATTCCCGTTTCGACATTGAACAGTCCGCCGTTACGATCCAAGACGGCCCAGGTTTCATGGAACTGCTGGTCGGGAGGAACGAAGCTGCGCAGCTGACCGAAACCGTCATACTGCTCCGCCGCAAGGGCCCATTTGCTGCTGAGATTGTAAGCAACTCGCCCTGCCGGATTAAACTCCAGGCCCTTCAGTCCTCCGGTGTAATCCGTATCGAGAATTGGATTGTAGATAAAGTCCCAACGACGAATGTGTACACCGATAATGGGACGAAGCTCTGACGTGATACGCCTCGATTCCCAATACAAAGCGTTGACGCTGAACTCGAAATTCAACCCGTAAAAGAACTTGCGATCGTGAGCATGCGGCCGAACGAACAGTTCTCGAATCTTGAATCCATTAATAGTTGCTCCATGATTGCTTGAGTTCAAACTGTACACGGGAAGATAGAGGCCCTGTTCAAACCATGGTTTCACGCCATAAGCGAATTCCGCGGCGCCATTGACGGAGTCGTTTGGAATGATTGCATTGAGAAAAGTTGGCTCCCTGCGTCCGACGGGAGTGAAGTTTGTGTGGATCATCAGGTTGAAGATACCCGGCTCAGCAATCTCGGCATCGTAGACCTGAATCTCATCGGTTTGCGCGAAGGTCGCTGCCGAGAAGGCAATGAGAATCGGCACAAGCCGAACGCCCGTCCATATTCTTTGAAAGCTTTTCAAATTAATCCGCTCGTATTGGATTTGCCTGGCGCAAAGGCTGCAAATGGATAAAAGGTGGCAGCCAGGATTCGGTGTTGCTTGAAACCTTCGCACCCGACTCTCACGTAACCATGTGATGGATGATTGCAACCTCCGGCCCATGTCGTTCGAAGCGGCGGCGAGACGTCTTCTTCCACCCGGAGTGGCTGTTACGTCACAGTTACCAACCGGCTGCGACCGGATTGTTGGTGGGAAATACCCGGCCGGAGCCGGGCTTCGCAATCAGATCTGTGTGATGATGTCATCGACCGAAGTACTGGGCGTTCTTCGGCTCGTATTCCTTCCATTTTTCCGGCAGATCGTCGGCAGCAAAGATTGCAGACACCGGACACACCGGAACGCAGGCGCCGCAGTCAATACACTCGACGGGATCGATGAACAGCTGGTTAGCATCGGCAAACTTTTCCGCATCCTTCTTAGGATGAATGCAATCCACTGGGCACGCGTCCACACACGCGGTGTCCTTGGTGCCAATGCAAGGTTCTGCAATTACGTATGCCATTTTTTCAATCTCTCCAATGATTGCGGGCCGCGGAAGCGAAGCTATGAAGCGGCGCCAGGGAATTTCGTTGAGAACCTTTTATTTTAGCAACAGGGAAGTCCGCGAAAGCCAATGGAATTCTCGAATTGCGCGATTTGAGGTTTGAGCGGCTGCTATTCAGCAGCAAGCCATACTAGGCACGCCCTCTACCAGCCGATTCCATGATGCGTCGTCCACCGGAAGATGAGGCTGAAACGGGGCTGCAACGGGGCTGCCACGGGGCTGTCCAAACGAGCCGATCAAAGCGGCTGCGCACCTGCAATCACTGGAGCTGTGCAAATCTCGCAGCTTTCCTGTTCGTTTGCTGTTATTTTGAACCAGCGACTAGCTGTTAGCTGCTAGCTACTAGCAAATCAAAGACTTAGCCGCAAAACTTAGGTTTTCCTGTTCCTATCCTGTTCGTTTCCTCAGCAAAACACGAAAATCGCGGATTTTGGGCCAAATTTGAAGATCCAGCAAACCAACGCGCAAATTCCCTGTTATTTTTCCCTGTTCTCAGGAAAGCGCTGGATAGAAGAGGAATCCGAGGCTTTGCCTGCGAGCAGAAAATCTGGGCTTGGCCCGCTTCTACTATGCACCTGGAGTGTTGCTGAGTTTTGTGAGATATTCCCGAACCTCGCGAGCCTGGCGACTTACCTCCCGTGCGGCGCTCCAATATTTCTCTTGGACCTCTTCATCGGTGGCCTTTGCGGCCAGTGCGCTCAGCTTGATGATTTGCTCGTTCAGCAATGCGAGTCTGCACTCCAGGCGCTGGATGAAGTCCTGACTCGGTGCCCCGTGGACCGCAGCCTTTTCGTCTGCAAACGCAAGCACGGTTGCGTTCATGCTTCCACCAACTCTCGCTGCTCCGCCGGTTCGTATTCGGTGATATAACCGGCAATGGCGCTGGCGGCGACCGTCAGCGGGCTGGCAAGATACATCTGTCCCGGTCCGCTGCGTCCGGGAAAATTCCGGTTTTGCGCGCTGATTACTACCTGGTCAGGACGCGTCGAGACGCCCGGACCCGCGTTGATGCAGGCTCCGCAACTCGGCTCTATCACTTTGGCTCCGGCTCTCTGGAAGACATCCAGATACCCCTTGCGCACGCAATACTCGCGGGTTTCCTGCGACCCGAACTGGATATAGAACTGCACCGACGGCGCAACTCGCTGACCTTGCTGCAGCGCGTTGTTGAGCACAGCGGCATACATGTCCATGTCTTCATTCTTGCCTGCGGTGCAGGTGCCACCGTAAGCGATCTCGACTGGCACCGGAGTGTTGAGGTCGCGAATGTACTTGCCGTTTCCGGGATCTCCGGGGGTCGCGATCATGGGATAAATTTCGGCGGCATCCATTTCGATCACGTGTGCATATTGCGCGTCGGGGTCACTGTGCAGGCCTACGATCAGCTTATCCGCTTCAGCGCGCGGCATTTTGCGGCGCTCCACAAGGAAATCCATGACCTTCCGATCAGGCGCGACGATGCCGGTGAACCCGCCGATCTCGGCCGCCATGTTGCACATGGTGGCGCGCTCATCCACTCCGAGCTCCTCGATGGCTTCGCCGGAGTATTCCATGACTTTTGCCAGGGCTTTGCCGCTGCGGATGTAGTCCATCGCCAGCAGCTTCAGGATGTAGTCCTTGGCAGTGACATTGGGACGCCGCTTTCCGCGAATGATCACCTTTACCGATTCGGGAACTCTGACGCGAACATCCTTCGTGATCCATGAATTGAAGACATCGGTAGTGCCGATGCCGAAGGCCACACACCCTACAGCGCCGACATGCGGTGTGTGCGAATCCGATCCCACGTTGAGTTGGCCGGGCAGAGCATAACTTTCGGCAACGATGGAATGGCAGATTCCCTCAGATCCCTTCCGGTCTTTAAGTTCGCCATGCAGCCTGATGCCTTGCGCCTGTGCAAAATTCTGCTGCTTCAACTTGAGCTGAGTGGCCAGATCGAGCAGACCCATCTTGCGCTTTTCTTCCGAGAGCACCTCGTCAAGAAACGTAAGGTGATCGCGAAAGAAGATGATGCTGGAGCGGTCGTTCACGGGCGCATCTTTGCCGACAAAATGTTCGTAGAAGATCGCCGCCATTGGCGTCACGTACTCATGGCTGAAGCGAAGGTCAGTGCGGGCGAAGCCGGAGTCGCCGGGTTTTACTGCGGGAATTCCGGTCTTGCCTTCGGGTGAGATCATGTGTCGCGCGAAGATTTTTTCGGTTACGGTCATCGGGCGCTGCTTAGTGTCGATGGCAGGAATGGTGACTTTGCCCTGCATGCGCGCGACGTTGAACGGGAACAGGCCGCCGTATTCGATCACCTGGCGGGTGATCTCGTCCTCTCCGCGGGTGAAGACTTCCAGCGGAATCTCCTCGCCGCGTCGTATGCAGTCGATCAGAGTGAAATCAGTCGAAGTCAGCACGCCCAGGTTTTGGCAATTCTGCTTGTAAATGCGTTCAATGTTTTCCGCGATCACTAGCTGAATTCCCGCCGACAGCTCAGCATATGGCGATTGCTCCCGGCTGGAGCCCTTGCCCCGCCGCTTTCCACTCACGGCGGCTATGAAGCCGCCCTTCTTGACATCGCTTCGCTTGATCGGCAGCTCGCTGCCGCATTTAAGTCCGGTATAAGGAAATTCGCCGAGGGTCTCGTCGAAGAAAAAACAGATATGCGCCGGAGTGATCTCGTCGGTCGAAATGTCGTCGCGCAACTTGGGATTGTTTGCCGGATTCTTCGTGTCCCACGCTAGGTCCTCACCCGCCAATTGGCGGCGGATCAGCTCAGGATCTTCGGTGAGGAAGAGAATGCGGCCTTTCAGCTTTACAGAGTTGGCACGCTTATGGACTTCGCGGCTGAGAAGTGGGTTAGACACCCTTAAATTTTAGCAAGACTGGAGTAAAGGGTTCACCACGGAGACACGGAGGCACGGAGAAAGACGTTTCAGGTTTCAGGTTTCGAGTTTCAGGTTAGCGATAAGCGCTCTGTCGACGTTAGGGCGGGCCGAATCCCGAAACCCGAAATCTCTTTTCGTGTGTCTCCGTACTGAAAAGCTGCTGTGTAGAATCCCTTTATGCCAGCCAAGGCTTCCCGAAAGATCGCGTCGAAGTTCGATGCCACAGCCCTCGCAAGAGTGCAACAAATCCTTGCCGGCCTCAAAGAGATGTATCCCAATGCGAAATGCGCGCTGCATCACTCCAGCGCCTGGGAGCTGCTGGTAGCTACGATTCTGTCGGCACAATGCACTGATGTGCGCGTGAATATGGTCACGCCAGGATTGTTCGCGAAATATCCCACTCCGCAGCACTTTGCTGCGCTGAAGCCTGAGGAACTCGAGCCGGAGATTCGCTCGACCGGCTTCTTTCGCAACAAATCGAAATCGCTGGTTGGCGCGGCCAGGAAGATTGTCGAAGAATTTGGCGGACAGGTACCCGACACAATGGAGAAGCTCACCATGGTTCCCGGCGCAGCGCGGAAGACGGCGAACGTTGTTCTGGGATCATGGTTCGGCAAAGCCGAAGGGGTGGTAGTGGATACCCATGTCCAGCGCATTTCACGACGCCTCGAACTGACCAGGGAGACCGAGGCAGGGAAGATCGAACAAGATTTAATGCGGATCCTTCCCCGCGACCAGTGGATTGACTTCTCCCACCGCGTGATCTGGCACGGCCGCGCGCTCTGTGTCGCGCGCAAACCGAAATGCATAGACTGCAAGCTGGAGAAGGTTTGCCATGCCGCCGATAAAACCTGGTCAACGGTCGAGATTCATAAGAGCGCAAAACCTTAAAGTTTCGAGTTTCAGCTTTCAAGTTTCGGGTGACCAAAGCTTGCGGCGGAAACTCAGACTGTAAAACTTGAAACTCGAAACCTGAAACGCATTCTTTTGGCTCCGTGGTACGGTTTATCATGCTCCCTGTTATCTTTGCTCTCATGGCATCTTCGCTGTTGGCGCAATCTACTCCGGCTCCTGTTCCCCCGAATTATTCTCAGGTCATCACCGATCCCCAGCAGATCGCCAGCAAGATCCTGGGACGCGATGTGCAGCCGCTGTCGATTGAGAAGCTATACATGACGCGAATTGTCGGAGGCACCACTTGGTCTCCCGACGGGAAAACTGTAGCGTTCATCAGCAATATCTCTGGCAGAAACAACCTCTGGCTTGTGCCTGCCGATGGCGGCTGGCCGAGCCAATTGACGGTCAGCGATCAGCGCCAGATCGATCCCGCATGGTCGCCGGATGGCAGATGGATCGCTTTCAACTCCGATCATGATGGGGACGAGCAGTGGGACCTGCTGATTGTCTCTCCCAAAACGGGAGCAGTGGTAAATCTGACTAACACGCCTGATTCCGCCGAGGAGGGCCAGGCCTGGTCTCCGGATTCGCGCTACATCGCTTACATGTACAAGCCGCGCACATCATCGACGTTTGAGATTGACATCATGGATGTGCTGACCAAACGTGCGCGCGCCCTCACCTCGAATACTCCCAAGGAGCTGGGCAACACGGGCCCACTGTGGTCGCCGGATGGGAAACAAATTGCTTACACCCAACAGCACGCAACGGGAAAGAACTCCAACATCTTTCTGGCCGATGTGGCTACAGGTAAGGCCTCGCTACTTACGCCGCACACAGACGAGCACAATTATCAGGCGACGGCGTTCTCGCCCGACGGCAAGTATCTGCTGATTACATCGAACGCGAACGGATATGACAATGCCGGCCTGCTCGAGATCGCAAGCAAGAAAATCGACTGGCTTACGAATGAGAAGTGGGAGATCGGCTCGGGAACATTTTCGCCCGACAGCAAGCGGCTAACCTGGACGGCGAATGTCGATGGCAACACCGAAATTTTCCTGTATGACATCGCGTCAAAGCAAACAACATCTCTTCCGCTGCCGAAAGGCGTGAACGAACTGGGCGGTTCTGGGAGCTCGTTCTCACCCGATGGGCAGCGGCTGCTCTATTACCATAATGGGCCAGCTTCGCCTAACGATGTGTGGGTCTACAACTGTGCCGACCGGCTGTCGAAGCAGCTCACCTACTCGATGCTGGCCGGAATCAATACAGGAGACCTGGTAGAGCCGTTTCTAGTTCACTACCCCAGCAGTGACGGCAAGTACCAGATTTCCGCCTTCGTTTACGTGCCGGACAACGCACCGCGCGACCACACACATCCGGCGATCGTGTACGTGCATGGCGGCCCGCAATCGCAAACGGTAAACAGCTTCAATCGTCTTGTTCAATATCTGGCCAACCAGGGTTACCTCGTCATCGCTCCCAACTATCGCGGCTCGACCGGCTACGGCAAAGAATTCATGGACGCCAATCGCTTCGACATGGGTGGCGGCGACCTACAGGACGTGCTTGCTGCTGCGGATTGGATTCAGAAGACAGGCTATGTCGATCCGAAGAAGCTGGTCATCATGGGCGGAAGCTATGGTGGATACATGTCCATGATGGCGGTCACCAAGTCTCCGGACACCTGGGCAGCAGGCGTGCCCATTGTTCCATTTGTGAACTGGTTTACCGAAGTGGAGCATGAAGATCCGCTGCTGCGCGAATATGATCTGGCGACGATGGGCGATCCTGTGAAAAATAAAGCATTGTGGGAGGATCGCAGTCCGATTAACTTTGTCGATCGCATCAAGGCGCCCCTGCTTCTGTTGGCGGGGGGCAATGATCCGCGATGTCCGAAGTCGGAAGCCCAGCAAGTGGCCGATGCCGTGCGCAAACGCGGGGGCGTTGTCGACTTGAAGATTTACGACAACGAAGGACACGGTTTCGCCCGAGTCGAAAACCAGATCGACGCGTACACGCGGGTGGCAGATTTCTTGAAAAAGTATGTGCCGGCGCCCCCGTGCGGATGCTCGCTTGAGTAACATTTTTTAGCACGAACACACGGACGTACACGAAGTAAAGCACAAACTGAACTAAGTTTGGTTCAGTGGAATCGGCCATTTAGCGATCTTGAAATGTCACAAACAGCGCCAATCATGAACATCTCGAACGCGCTGGCGAACGCGACTACGCAAAAGGGCGTTTCGCTCGCTGTGCTCAGCGATCAGCAGCCGCTGCTCCTTGTCTTTCTTCGTCATTTTGGCTGACCCTATTGCGTGCAGGCGGTTTCGGAGATCGCGACGAAGCTCTCTGAAATCGCTGCTACTGGAGCGCAGTTAGCGTTCGTCCACATGGGAACTGAGGAGCAGGCGCAGAAATTCTTCTCCCGATTTGGACTAAGCAACGAGCATCGCGTCAGTGATCGGGGACGGGAACTCTACCGCGCTTTCTTACTAAAGCGCGGCACTCTCAAACAGCTATTCGGATGGAAAGTCTGGAAACGTGAGCTGCGTGAGCGCGTAATGCTTACAAACGGAATGGGTAAAGTTATCGGCGATTCCTTTCAGCTTCCCGGAGTGTTCCTGATCCACCACTCCGAGATCCTGAAAGCATTCCGCCACGAAAGCGTCGCCGACAAAGTGGACTACGTGACGTTAGCCAAGTAAAGAAAAATCATTTAACACGGAGGACACGGAGGTCACCGAGGAACCAAGAAATTTAATGTGTTTTTCCTCTGCGCTCTCCGTGGCCTCCGTGTTCAAAGCTGTTGGCTCAAAGGGCAAAAGTTATCCCGCCAGGGCCGCCTCTGTTTTAACGCCATAGGCGTCATACCACGGGGTGGCTGCCTTCAGCTTTTCATTCACATTGCTGATGTTGGCGACACCTTCGGTGTTCATCCAATTGATAAACGCCTTCTCCCCCTGCTTAGCGAAGACCGGCACACCGTTGGCCCAGGTGGCGCGTCCGCACAGCACGCCGTTGAACTTCACGCCCGACTCCGCTGCCAATTCCAGAGTTTCGGCGAACTCGTCGTTGCTGACTCCGGCTGAGAGATAGATGAATGGTTTCTTCGATACCGCAGCCGATTTTCGGAACAGCTCAATGGCTTCCTTACGCGTGTAGGCCGAGCCTTTGCCGATGTTGCTCTTCACGCCTTCCACAAACTTCATGTTGATGGGGACTTCCGCCTTCATTACATCGACCGAGTACTGGTCCTTGGTGAACTCCTCCATGCTGCGGATCACGCTCTCAGGTTTCCGCTTGGCATATTCGATGCCTTTCTCGTCGCCGCCCGAGGGATCGTATCCGACAAACTCCAGGAAATAAGGAATGTCCTGACCGGCGCACTCGTCGCCGATGCGCTCTACGAAGGCATGCTTCATGTTGTTAATTTCTTTGGAGTCGAAGGGTGAGTAGTAAAGAAGGATTTTGATGCAATCGGCGCCGGCCGCTTTCAGGCGGCGAACTGACCATCCGTCCAGCAGGTCGGGGATGCGGCCCGCGCGAGTATTGTCGTAACCGGTTTTCTCGTAGGCCAGCAGCAATCCAGCATTTTTATTGCGACGCTTCGCAGCCGGCAGCCCGAATTCCGGATCTAGCAGAATGGCGCTGGCATATTTCGTGAGTACCTCAGTGACGATGGCCTTGAAATCTTCGAGCATGCTGACAGGCACGTCAGGCACGCCTTTTTCTTTTGCCAGCGATTTTTGCAGAGAACCGCGCTGGTCCATGGCGGCGGCGGCGATCACGCCGCGTGAATCGGAGACGGCTTTCATGCCGGCAAGCTTTCCGGGTGTAAATTTCACGGGAATCCTCCTTATTAGCTGCTAGCTCCTGGCTACTGGCTGCTAGCAAAACCAAAATCAAAAATCTACCGCGGATTCCACAGATGAGCACGGACTGCACGGATTCAAAAACAAAGAGCCCAAATCCGTGAAATCCGTTTTGATCCGTTTCATCCGTGTTGAAGCTTTTGCCTTGTTTTTGGTTTTGCCAGCAGTCCCTAGCCAGCACAAGCAGCCCGCGATTGTAGCCTAATGCGCTTGCGGATGCTACTCAAGCCGATTCCAGGGCGGCTTTTTGCAAGGACATCAATTCCGTGATGCCCCGTTTTGCCAAGCCGAGCAGTTGGCCCAACTGCGCGTCGTTGAACGGCACCTGTTCGGCCGTGGCCTGGACCTCTACAAAACGGCCGGCGCCGGTCATTACCAGGTTCATGTCCACTTCGGCGCGGGAATCCTCTTCATAGGCCAGATCGAGTAGCACCGTCCCGTCCACAATGCCTACACTGGTCGCGGCGACCATGTCACGCAGAGGAGACTTCTTCAAAGTTCCAGCCGCGAGCAGACGCTTTACCGCCAACGCCAAGGCCACATAAGCGCCGGTAATTGAGGCCGTGCGCGTGCCGCCGTCCGCCTGAATCACGTCGCAATCGAGATATATCGTTCGTTCGCCGAAGAGCGTAAGGTCCGCGACGGCCCGGAGCGAGCGCCCAATCAGCCGCTGGATCTCGTGCGTCCGTCCACCAACTCGCCCGCGGCTCGACTCGCGCGCGGTCCGCGTAAGAGTGGCGCGGGGAAGCATTCCATATTCGCTGGTAATCCATCCTTTGCCGCTGTTGCGCAAAAATCCGGGGACCGTCTCCTCGATGGAGGCGGTGCAAATCACTTTCGTATGGCCCACCTCAATCAGAGCCGAACCCTCGGCCATGGCTATGTAATCCGGAGTGATGCGCACGGGACGCATCTGCTCGGGGGTGCGATTATCGCTGCGATAGGACATGGGTTCGATTCTACCGGCAGTGCAGTGGGCGGTAAGCAGTAGGCAATAAACGATAAGCAATAGACGATGGGTCAGTAAGCCGTCCATCGATCAGCAACTACCGACAGGCGCGACGTTTGGTTTGGGAAGTTGCGTGTCTGCCTTTCGCGTACCGTTTATTGCCTATTGCTTATTGCTTATAAGAGACATCCCGCCTACGATTGGCGCTGACATTTCCCCATGGCGGCTCCATCTCCATTTATTCAGTCCGGCGGCATGCTTGGGCGCTATCGCATCGTCGAGCAAATCGGCGTGGGCGGAATGGGAGTGGTCTATCGCGCGCACGACGAACGCCTGGAACGCGATGTTGCCATCAAAATTCTCGCGCCCGGCACCGTTCGCAGTTCTCTGGCTCGTCATCGCGTGCGCAATGAGGCCCTGGCGCTCTCGCGCATCAGCCATCCCAATATAGAAACCATCTTCGAGTTCGATTCTCTTGAGCAATGGGACTTTCTCGTCGTCGAACTGATTCCCGGAATGGGACTCGACGAACTGCTCGCCCACGGCCCTGTATCTCAGAGCGAAGCCATCATGCTGTGCGCGCAGTTGCTCCGCGGACTGGCCGCCGCTCATGAGAAGGGAATTATCCATCGCGATCTCAAGCCTTCAAACCTGCGGCTTTCATCCGATGGATTCCTGAAGATCCTCGATTTTGGCCTGGCCCAATTCGAAGATTCGGATGGCACCCTGCCCGATTTTACGACTGAGACCCACAACACTGTATTTGCCGGCACCCTGGCATACATGTCTCCGGAGCAAGTCAGGGGATTGGCGTTGAGCCCGCGCAGCGACCTGTACGCCGTCGGAGTAGTGCTTTACCAGATGGCGACTGGACGGCTGCCATTCATCGCCTCCGGAGCGACGCTGATCGACGCCATCCTGAACCGTCCTGTGCCGGCTCCGAACCGCATTAGTAAAGGCATCGGCGGCGAACTCCAGCGCGTGATCCTCAAAGCCATGGAGAAGGACCCGAAGCGTCGCTATCAGTCCGCCCGCGAAATGCTGGTAGATGTGGAAGCGTTGGCATCAGGCGCAGCCCAGCGCGCTAAGCGCCTGAAAACCAGAATTCAGATTGGCGTCACCGCTGCCGTATTCACAGCGGCGGCAATTGCCGGAGTCGTCGAACGAAGCCGCATCTCAAGCTGGCTCGATCGCCAACTTCATCCCGTGCCACAGAACCGATATGTTGCTGTCCTGCCATTTCGCAGCACCGGGTCCCAACCCACCGATGCCGCATTCAATGAAGGACTCACGGATGCGATAGCGTCAAAGCTGATGGAGATCACCGGCGCACAGCCGGTGCAGATCGTTTCTCCCAGCGAACTTCGCACTCAGCACGTCAATGGCGCTGAAGACGCAAGCAAGAAATTGGGCGTGAACCTGGTTTTGGACGGGCAAATACAGCAGGTAGCCGCACACACTCGCGTGAATCTTGATCTTGTTGACACAGGCACGGGCCGGCTGGTTCGGGCTGCCAGCCTAAGCACCGATTCCTCCAATCCGTTCGAACTGGAGGATCAGGTAATCTCTGTGGCCGTGCAGATGCTGGAGATCGAAATACACAAGGAGATCGGAGCCGGCGGGCACGGGACGACCAACTCGGAAGCATTCCGCTTCTACCTCAGAGGACGCGGCTTACTACAGAATGAAGCAAATCCGGAAGAGGTGGATGACGCCATTTCTCAATTCCGGCAGGCTCTCGCGATCGATCCAGGTTATGCCGATGCATACGCCTCTCTTGGAATTGGCCTTCTGGAGAAATACAGGCATGAAAAGGATGCAAGCCTCGTGGATCAGACTCGCGAAGCATGTGAGCAGTCAATGTCTCTCGATTCTCGGCTTCCTGCCGGCAGCATCTGTCTTGGTACCTTGAAACTCACAACCGGAGATTACGAACAAGCAGCGGCAGACTTTCAGATTGCCATTAATGACGACCCTGAGAATGATGAGGCGTACGGAAACCTAGCGGTTGCTTATGAGCGCCTCGGAAGGAGCAAGCAAGCCGAACAGGCTTACGAAAAGGCAATTGAGATTCGCCCGCAATATGCCGTTGGCTATGACCGACTGGCGGTCTTCTACAGTCATCAGGCCCGGTACAAAGAAGCCGCGCGGGCGCTCGAGAAAGCAACCACTTTGGCTCCTCGCGCCGCTGCATACTGGGCTAGCCTCGGCGGGACTCACTATCTTGCGGGGAACTACCCGGAAGCGTTGCTTGCGCTGCGCCATTCCATCGATTTACGTCCTTCGTATCAGGCCTATAACAATCTCGGGAACAGCTATTTTGCGCTACGCCGTTTCCCCGAAGCGATTGCCGCATTCGAACAGGCTGTTGTGCTCGGCCCGCGACAGATCCAGGCTCACGGGAATTTAGCTCGGGCCTACTACTGGTATTTTCCAAAACGGAACCTGGCTCGCGGTCAATACCTGCAGGCCATCGCTCTTGCCAACGAGGAGCTAAGAATTAATCCCAAAGACGCCGATGCTCATTTGTTGTCGGCGCAGTATCACGCGATGGTTGGTGAAAGCGGCGCAGCAATCCGGAATCTGCAAGAGGCTGTTCTTGCTAGCCCAAACGATGGAGAAACGTTATACTTTGCCGCCATCGTTCATGCCCAACTCGGCGATAGGAAAGCCGCCGTGTCCTGGTTGCGGCAAGCGGTTGCGCAGGGCTACTCTATCTCCGAAATACAACGCACCCCTGAACTCGATGTGCTGAAGAGTGAGCCCGGTTACAAAGATATAACGAGGTAAACTTCGTTTATTCGCAATAACACAAAAGGAGAACTCCCATGAAACTCTATCTGATGCTGCTTGGGCTCCTTGCATTCGTCACGCCTGCTTTCCCGCAGGATGTGCCCCCTCCCTCTTTTCCATGCGGCGTGGATATAAAACCCGGAATGCCGAACATCATCCAATGCCCGCAACCCAACAGCGACAACACTGTCTGTACGATTCCCCTAACGTGTTTGAATATCCTTAAGGATAACGATTTCGCTGCAATCAACGTGTACAACGGGGAAAAAGTCGTTTGGATAAGCGATCTTCTCGACAGTAGTACCAACGCGCCCAGGAAATTCAAGTTCAAAGCGAAATTCCAGCGAGTTCCCAAGTCATCATCTCACCAGGAATGCCTCGATGCGAAACCCGGCGATGGCGAAGCTTTTGACAATTACCCACCGCAAAACCAGCAATCAGATGTGACCCAGAGTGCAGTTGTCAGTCTGTGTGCCCCTAAACAAGGGTGCTTTAAGCACAGTATCCACATTGAAGGCGGTCCCAATCCGGGCGGTGATGACATCGATCCACACATCATCATTGGTGGCCAGCTTCTTTTGGAGAAGCACAGAAAAGGCTCGCATAAGAGACCTCAGCCGAAAGTGAAGAAACCATCGTCGAGCGCTGCGCAGCACTAATTGCCCTCGGCCGGGCAATGCGCCTGTAATCTTGGATCGTACGTGAACCTTAATTTATCTGAATAGCCCCAAATGGAGCTCTTCGAAACAACCCGAGGTCGGATGTTTGGCCAGGAGAATTGGGTTTTTCCAGGATCCGCTGCATTATCCAGCGGTTTGGCTCTTGCTCAGCGCAGCCGGTACTAGGCCGCGGCCGATTAGCACACTGCGATCGATGCCTTGCAGCAGCGCGCGCATCAGGTCATAGCACTTCTGCACCTCAAAATAGGCGCTGTGTACCTGCATGCCTCCGACTGCTGGAGGAATCAGCGCAGAACAATCAATGTCCCACACATTGTCCGGCACGGGACAGGTCATGTCCAGGCCGCTGCGGCCCAGCCTGCGCTTGCCAAAATGCTTCATGCCGGCGGAGATTCCCAATACGGAATCGCGCCCGCTATAGAGCGCGCTTACACGATAGGTCAGGTTGGCGATGCCCTCGCCGTCGCCTTTGCTCACCGCATCGCCGGAGCGGAAGATATCGTTATCCACATCTGCCGCCACCATCAGCAACTGATTGATCAGGCTTACCAGCAACGGACGGTTCTTGCGCGTCCACGCGATGTTCATCGCATTCTCGAGCAGGTAATTGCCCATGCTGTGGCAAATCACTGAGGTCTGGGCGCGGCAGGCCTTGGTCGGATCCTGGGCTGCCATGCGCTGGTTCGCACTCAGCCAGTCATACAGCTCGCTGAGGACATCGGCGAAGTCCTCTCCCGATTCACGGGCCTCGCCGCGATCGGGCAAATAGCCGAGAGTATTTCCCTCCGACGGCCAGGAGAAGAGAATGCACTCTCCCATGGAATCGGCGCCGGTGAACAGATGCTGCACGATTGAGTCGTACCTTATGCAGGCTGCTGACCACGTCTCGTTGTACCCGTGAACGAAAAAAGTCACGTGCTTCTGCTGTTCGGGAGGTGTGGTCAGAGGATCGGGAAAGGCAGCGGTGAGCTTGAGAAGTTCATCGCGGAAGGCGCTAATGTCTGCCAGCCGGTTCCAGCTTTGAAACCGGCTCACGGGCCCACCAGTCGGATTATTCCAAAACGACAAATCGGCAAACTCATCGCCAAAGCCATCGGCCTGAACATTACGGTTTGTGATCAGCCAGTACACGTGTCAGCCTCGCAGAAGGGGATAGGAAAATCCCGAGCCTCAAAAACAGCAGGCATTTCCGATTTGGGCCTCTCGGAAGAGTGCGACTT
This sequence comes from Terriglobales bacterium, assembly GCA_025980765.1. GTDB lineage: Bacteria > Acidobacteriota > Terriglobia > Terriglobales > Acidobacteriaceae > Gp1-AA112. The sequence goes on along the minus strand of JAICXB010000006.1, from coordinate 37,042 downwards.
CGTTTCCCCGAGCACATCTAATGTAACGGCAATTGAAGAATAATCGTCATAAAAAGGAGAAGCTGACTATGGCACGATGTCGAGGGAGTGGAGCCGAAGCAAACGTCGTTTCTGATGCATCAGGTCTTCCGGAAGGTTCGCAAGATGCTGGGCCGCGATCTCACGCCGCAGAAAATCCAGGCTCGAGTGCCGCGCTTATTCTGGTTCAATGTTCTTGGGCAGTGGCTCCTGGGCGATAAAGCGAAAGTTCCAGCCCGGCTGCGCGCGCTGGTGATGCTGCGCACCGCCGTGCGCGTCGGCTGTCCATTCTGAATCGACGCCAATTCTGCCGGCGGCAGAATGTACGGTTTGAGCGACGACGAAATTTCCGCAATACGCGAAGGCAATTATGAACACTTCGTCCCATCGGAAACTTCATTGTTGCGCATGGCCGATGCGATGTCCGACACTCCTTCCAATGTCGGCGACGCTTTCTACCGCGAGCTGACAAGCTATTACAGCCCGGAACAGCTCATGGATCTCGCTGCCAATGCTGCGCTGGAGAACTATCGCGCACGTTTCAATCGCGTGTTTGATGTTGGCAGCGATGGCCTTTATCGGAAGGGACTTCACTTCAAACAGCAGTCGGCCTGAAATTCAGGTTCGCGATTCGGCTTTATTGAGAGTATCGTTTGACGGAGAGTTGAGAATCCTGAGGCACTCATCCACGACGTCGGGTTGCTTTCGGCACGACCCGTGCGAAGCGTAAGTCTTGTTCTAGGGAGCTGGCGTGGCAAAGGTGCTTTGCATTGGCATGGACGATGCCGTCATGCAGACGCGGCAAATGCTTCTTGAGCGTGCCGGCCATGCTGTCACCACAGTTCGAGACCTGCGACAAATCGTTGCTGCCTGCAAGCGCGAGCAATTCTCGGTTGCCGTGCTCGGTCATCATCTGCCGGGAAAAGAAAAACTCCGCATCACCAATGCAGTACGGGAACACTGCCCAGGCGCGAGAATTCTGGAACTGCAGGCTTCGCTGTCGGCGCCAATTCCCGCCGCTGACTCTCACCTCAGTGTGACAGACGATGAATTTGCCCAGGAACTCATCGCTTGCGTGAACCGCCTTGCTACTCGGAAAAGACGGCGCGCAGCGAACCGCTGACTTTTTCCTCCAGCGCACAATCTGCGAAGCCGTTTTACTATTGAGCTTGTTCTGAGAGCCGGGATGGCGAAACTGGCAGACGCAGCGGACTTAAAATCCGCAGGCCCGAAAGGGCTGTGGGGGTTCAAGTCCCCCTCCCGGCACCACTTCTGACCTTCGCCACTGGATAAAGTCTCGCCGTGAAGTCCATTGCTGCTGTATTGACCCTGATTGTCGTTCTTACCCCCGTTGCGTGTCAGAGGCATGTGGGTCAGGTGGCATTGCAAATGGATTGGCACCGTGGCGATCCTCACTACGGCCCCAATTTCATCTGGCTTTCTGCTCCCTGCCAAAGTGCTTCTGCTGAGAATTGTCAGTGCAGAACATCCTTCCTAGGATCAGCCAATTTCGCGGATTACGTCTCCTCGTTTCAGGATCGGAAAATTCCAGTGACGTATGATCTTTATGACGTTCAAGGACATGTTGGAGCGAAGTTGGTCAATGTGGGTAATTGGCGGGCTGACCAGTTTCATAATAATGATGGACTGCTCGCTACTGAGATAACGAGCGTTCCCAGCGTTCTCGGAAAACCACAGATCGTACACTCAGAAAGCCCGGGAGATTGCTTCCCAATGTCCTTTAGAAAAACAGTTGGCGCGAGCAGCCATTGATCAAGCTAACTCAACAAGGACATATGTGGCGACAAACCCGCTAGACAACAGCTCAGATGAGTCAAGAGATGTTCGACTACGCATGATCACGAGCTACAACGGGAAAGAGTCATATTTCTTCGGCACTTTCCTTCTGGATGTAGCGGCAGGTGTTGTCGCAGTGATTGCGATCATCCCCACTGCTGTATTCCTCGGAGGATTTAGCTTCTTCACGCCGTGGCTGATCCTCACACCCCTACTGCTGTTCAGTACGGGGGTGCTTCGAGGTGGTAGCACAGGCAATGTTTGGCTAAAAGCTATCTCGATAAGCGCAGGCTGTTTGTTGGTATTGATCTCGCGTCACAACACGACTGCTCGCCCGCTCGTACTTGCGGCGTTGACCACAGTGCTTCCGACAGTCGGCGGAATCTCGTTTAGAAGGTACCGTCTGCTTCGGTCAACCTCCGGCGATCTTGGGTCTTCCTGAAATCCCGTTCCTACCACCATCTCAGCCTCAGACAAGGGAACGAGCAAAAGGAGTGATTGATAGAAACTCAATTGTTTTAGCGTCCGCTCAAAAAAAGGCTAGACACCTTGGCTTTGAAGCGTTCCCAGAACTCAATAGTTTGGCTGGACGACGCTGTTGCTGGGTTTCGCTCGATGTGTTGCACATGCCTGAATCCCGGAGGAATTTCGAAGAGCCTAGGATCGAGTGACCGTAGCTCAAGCTGTGTCACCAGCGTTTCACTCTTTGAATCTGTCTGCTTATGGCTTCCGTCCGGTAGCGTGTATGTGTCTTTCGAAACCATGACCAGCTGCACAGCGAACCCTGTTTCTGATTCCCCGATATTGATGAATTCGGGCTTTTCGGCCAGTTCCCCTTTGACCAGATAACCAGTGGCCCGTTTCTTCCGACTCAACTTCGAGTCGCACGAAAGTTCAGAGTCGAAATCGATATACCACCCGTCCGCCACTGTTTCTTGTGGTTCGGAGTGGGAGCCTTCGAGCGGAATCTGCTTTCTTGTGATAATTACGTGTCTTGCGATGCGTCCAAAAAACTCTCTCCGCTCGCCAGTATCCACTGTAGTTGTTTCGATTCGAAGCGTCGGTTCTCTAGACGGAGACATGGCTAGCGTGCCTAATCCACGTGCCCCGATCTCTGCAGGCAGTGGCTTCGGAGGATAAGGTGCCGAGACGTATGCGGCAGAATCAAGGTTCAACTCAAAAACTTGCCCCAAGTCACACCGCGTGATGGCAGCGAGCTGCGGCCCGGATAACCATTGGAGGGAGCCATCTGTTTTTCGCTGAAGAACGTAATTCCGGAACTCCATCCGCTTCCGGTCTCCCTGCACGTAGATAGTCTGCTCACTCGGATTTCCAGCAAAAACGTGGCGGATCGTTATCTTGACCCCGATGCCTTCCGAGGCTTGCAGCAGAGGGACACCGACCAGAAGGAAACAAAGGGACGATAAATGCATGGTGTCGCCTCCAGCATCACGCTATAAATCACCATTACGCTAGCTCTGACGCCGCTCCCAATTCAAGTGGAACATTGGGTCAACGGGTAAGATGTGCAACGGCCTAGACCGGAGCCAAAGCTCTCGAATGTGACTCAATTCGTCTTCTGTCGGCTGACGCAATGTTGCAGTATTGTTGTCCACCTAGCTCCTTTGCGAAACGAATGATGCCCCTCTTCTGCGAAAGTGGGAGACTTTGTTCAGCCTTTGGTGCGCTCCTGCATGCCAACAGTCAATCGTTTGGAAACAGGAATGGCTATCACGATGGCTGCGATTAAGGCAGGCGCGAGGCTTACTACTGCCGCCCACGGCTCTACCATTGAATTGTGATGCGGATAGCGCCATACCGTCCACGCAACAAGAACTACGTTTAGAGAAACGAAGACGATGAAAAAGAATCCAAGAACAAGAGCGATGGCAATTGCCGGTCGCGCCACCTTGGGACTGGTTATCCTCATGAAATCATCTAAAGGTTCTCGCGAACGATGAAGGAGAAGACCGAAAAGCCTTGTTCAGATCGACTGCACTGGCAGGGCGAGCAGGTCCTCCACTAATCCAACCTCTTTTTGCAAGAACGGTTCGGCGTATTTCACCCCTGCCATCATTCCGTAGAAGCGGGCCATGGAGTGGACGCGATCGCGAATCTCCTGCTGGGCGGGAAAAATATCGCTGCCTGCCTGCTGGTCTGCGAACTGCGACTTGTAAGCCATCAGGGCTTCGAAGCGCGCCTCGAATTGCTCACTGATGTCCACCACGAAGGTAGGTCGTACGTCGTAGTAAAGCGTGGCATAGATAATTTTGAAGGGACGATGGGGCGGTAGGTCGTCCCCAAAATCCGAATCAATTCCTTCTGCGCGCAGCCTGACCTGAATCTCAAGCTTCTTCAGACCGGCGAGGAAGCACGCCTCATAACCAACTGTGGAACAGGTGTAATGGTCGGGATGTCTGCCTTTCCAGTAGGGAAGAATCACCACACGTGGGCGGGTCTGTCGTACGACTTGCGCAATCTTCAGTCGATTTAGCCAGGTATTTTCTACGCGCCCATCGGGAATATCGAGAGCGCCTCGCCAGGTGACACGCAGCACACGCGCAGCTTCGTTAGCCTCGCGCTCGCGATCGTCCGACGATCCTCGCGTGCCCATCTCGCCGCGGGTGAGATCGAGAATGCCGGTACGATGGCCCATTTCAGCCATCTTGAGCAGAGTGCCGCCACAGGTCTGCTCGACATCGTCACGATGAGCCGCGATGGCGAGAATGTCGAGAGCGACAGATTGTGCGTTCTGATTTGTCTTGGACATTTACTTGATTAGAAACGAACAGCCCAAATCAAAAGCTCAAACGGATGAGACGGATGTCACGGATTCGATGGATGAACATGAAAATGAATTCAACCAAGTAAATCCGTCAAATTTCGTCCCATCCGTTTCATCCGTTCGAGGAGTTGGTGTTGGTTCTCTAGCTCGGTTTTGCCAACAGCCGAAAAAATCACGAAATCACCCGATCACGAAATCGCGAAATCCTCTCAGCTTTTTCTTTCCACCAGAAAATGCGCCAGGTCTTTCAGCGTATCGGCGCGGCGACCGAAGGAATCCAGGGCGGCACAGCCCGCAGCAACCAGGGCATCTGCTCGACTCAGCGACTCATCGACGCCCAATACTGCGGGAAACGTGGCCTTTTCTGTCGCTGTATCTTTTCCGGCAGTCTTGCCGAGCTGCGCCGACGATTGCGTGACATCGAGCACGTCATCGACAATCTGGAATGCCAAGCCAATGGCGCGGCCGAAATCGCGCAGGCGCTGCACTTCGGCATGGCCTCCGCCGGCGAATAGCCCGCCCGTGACCAGGCTCGCAGTGATCAGCGCGCCAGTCTTGGCGCGATGAATCTGTTCGACATTGAGCTCATTCGTTCGTTTGTTTTCGGCTTCGAGATCGAGCACCTGACCGCCGATCATGCCATCCACCGTACCTGTGGCTCGCGCCACCTCTTCGATAATGCGAACGCGAGCGTCGGAGGCGCACGGAAGTTTACTCAGCACCTCATACGCATACGTCTGTAGCGCGTCTCCGGCAAGGATCGCGATCGCCTCGCCAAATACCACGTGGCAGGTGGGCTTGCCGCGGCGGAGATCGTCATTATCCAGCGCGGGTAGATCATCATGGATCAGGGAGTACGTGTGCAACATCTCCAATGCGCTGCCTAATTCTTCCACTCTTGCCGGAAGTTCCTCCTGATTGCCATTGCGCTGGGCAGAAATCATACGCGCCGCTTCCATGCAAAGAATCGGGCGAAGGCGCTTGCCACCGGCAAAAACGCTGTGGCGCATGGCCTTATGAATAGAGGTTGGAATCTGCGTCTCGGGAGGGAGGAGACGGTCGAGCGCAGAGTCGATGCGCGCACAGCCAGATGCCAGCGTCTCCTTGAGCATTATTCCGGAGTATAAATGACAGCCCGCGAAGCTCCGTAGCGGCGCTGCTTCGAAGCTATTTTGCGGTCTTTTCTTCCGTTTCCATGAATGGTTCAGCTTGGAGTTTGCCACTCTGCTTGATCAGAATCTCGACCTTTCCTTCCGCATTCTCGAGTTCCTGACGGCAGGAGTTGGACAGCCGCATGCCATCCTCAAACAGCTTCAGCGATTGTTCGAGGGGAAGATCTCCGCGCTCGAGCTGCTCCACGATTTTTTCCAGTTGCTGCAAACAGTCTTCAAATTTCGCCAAGTTTCTCTCCGCAGACATTGTAAGGAAAGAAAGAACAAAGGCAAAACACAACGCGGATTACGCGGATGAGACGCGGATCAAGAAAACAAAATTATGACTTGACGAGCTTTGATTTGCGATTTGAAAACCTAAACATTCGTTTACCAAAGAAAATACCCAATCTAGCTGTTCTGATCCGCGTCCCATCCGCGTAATCCGCGTCAGGTTTTGCACCCAGCGTCGTGTACATTGGAAACGTGTCCGCCACGCTTGATAGCGTTCCGCCACGCGCCGCGTTTGGTCACCGCGATTTCCGGCTATTTCAATCCGGCCGTGCGCTCTCGATCGTCGGCACTGAGATGCAGTCGGTCGCCGTAGGCTGGCAAATTTTCGAGATGACGCGGCGTCCGCTCGACCTCGGCTATGCCGGCCTGGTGCAGTTCCTGCCTGGAGTCGTGCTGTCGATCATCGCCGGACACGCAGCCGACCGCTTCGACCGCCGCACCATGTTGCTGGTGTGCTACATCTCCTACGCGCTTTGCTCATTGATGCTGTTCTTTGAAACCGTGCACGGGGCGTCGGTGTTGCCCATATTTGCGGTGTTGACCCTCATCGGCATCACCCGCGCGTTCAGTGGACCGTCCAGTCAGGCTTTGTTGCCGCAGATCGTTCCCGAAGCGCACTTCAGCAACGCGGTGACCTGGGGCGCTTCGATTTTCCAGGTCGCCACGGTTTTCGGTCCCGCACTGGGTGGAGTGATCTATGGCTGGGCCGGCGGCGCTCACGTGGTATATGCGAGCTCTGCCGTTCTGTATACGCTGGCATTTCTGTTTGTCCTGAATATGCGCGTGCGCACCGGCCGGATGGAAAGCAAACGCGCTTCTCTCGAGACCCTTCTGGCTGGTGTGCGCTACGTATGGAATCAGAAGGCTATCTTCGGTTCTATCTCTCTGGACCTTTTCGCCGTGCTGCTGGGTGGAGCGGTAGCCCTGCTGCCGGTGTACGCACAAGACATCCTGCACATTGGCCCACGCGGACTGGGAGTGCTGCGCAGCATGCCGGCGGCGGGCGCCGCGCTGATGGCGGTGTTACTCGCTTATCGGCCGATGCGGCGCAATTCCGGATGGCTGATGTTGGGCGGGGTTGCCGTCTTTGGCCTGGCGACCATCGTCTTCGGCTTTTCCCATTCGGTGATGCTGTCGCTGATTGCGCTGTTCGTCGTCGGCGCCTCAGACATGATCAGCATCGTCGTGCGCAGCACGCTGGTGCAGATCGCAACCCCACCGGCAATGCGAGGACGCGTAAGCGCCGTGAGCCTGCTCTTCATTGGCGCCTCGAATGAACTGGGACAATTTGAGTCCGGCGTAACCGCACAATGGCTGGGCACAGTGCCCGCCGTAGTTCTCGGCGGCCTCGGCACGCTGGTCATAGTGGGAATGTGGGCGTGGATGTTCCCCGACCTGCGGCGGCTGGACCGGTTGGACGCTGGTTCGGGCACGGACGTGGTAGAAAAACCTGACGCGGATTTCGCGGATGTGACGCGGATTAAAACCGGGGAATAGAGGAAATCAAAGGATGAGCGAATCAGAGAAGATCGTGAATGTAGAACTGAAGCATGCTGATCTTACTGACAAGCTGATCGGGATTTATTACGAGCTCTACAACGAGCTGGGTCACGGTTTTCTCGAGAGCGTGTACCAGAAGGCGTTTGCCTTGGTGCTTCGGCAGGAGGGAATTGCCTATCAACAGCAAACCCCAATTCACGTTGTTTTTCGAGGGGAGGAGCTGGGAGAGTTCTTTGCTGACCTGCTCGTTGAGTCTTCTGTACTGATTGAGCTGAAAGCTGTTCGCGCCCTGGAGAAGACGCACGAACGCCAGTTATTAAATTACCTGCGCGCCACCAACATCGAAATCGGGTTATTGTTCAACTTTGGCCCTGCCCCGCAGTTCCGTCGCTTGGCATTCGATAACAGCCACAAAGGGCGACAGGCTGCCGCATCGGCGGCCTCACAGCCATAAGTATTCTTATTGCTTTTAATCCGCGTCCCATCCGCGGAATCCGCGTCTGGTTTCTAGAACAACTCAAGCTGCGCGTCTGTTCTCCCTTCGCTGCGTTCCCGGATCGGGCCGCGCGGGCCGGGCGCGCCGATTCCGTATTTCTTCTTGAACTTCGACATCAATGCGCTGAGGTGCTTGCGGTATGCCTGGGAGCCGAAGTCGCGTTCTCCGTAAAGCCGTTCATACATCGGGAGCAGACCGGGAAAGCGTTCCGCGATGAAGGGCAGGAATATGCTGCGAGAACACTGTTTTAGGAAGAGCGGATTGGCGTAGATGTTGATCGCGCCGGCGTCGGCTGCCGCTTTCACCAACGCTTCCAGCTCTTTGGGCTTGTCGGTGATTCCCGGCAGCACCGGCGCGCAGATTACGCCTGCCGGGATTCCGGCGTCGTTGAGCTTCCGGACGGCGGCAAGTCGCAAATCTGGACGCGGGGCGGCGCGGTTCGGTGATGCGCGACAGATCGGCATTCAGCGTGGTCACTGTGATGTGAACCGCGATTTGATTTTGGTCGGCGACACGCTTCAGCACATCGACATCGCGCAGCACCAGGTTCGATTTGGTGACAATCCCGATTGCGAGACCGGCGTGCCGAGACAGTTCCTCCAAAATGGAGCGCGTGACGCGATGTCTGCGTTCCGCGGGTTGGTAAGGATCGGTTGCAGTACCGATGGCGATCTCCTCTCCGCGTCGAACCTTTTTGAGATCGCGACGCAACAACCATGCGGCTTCTTCCTTGACAAAGATTTTGTGCTCGAACTCGGCGGCATCGCGGATCTCCATGAACTCGTGCGTGTACCGCGCATAGCAGTATTTGCAGCCAAACTCGCAGCCGCGGTAGGGGTTGATGGTCCAGGTGAAGGGAAGCTTTCGTTTGGAATCGGAGCGGTTCAGGATCGAGCGCACGGGCAGGGAAAAGAACTCGATTTCATGTCCGCTATCAACGTGCTCGGCCTGGCGGGCGAGCTTGGCAATGCCAATCAGGCGAGCCGCCGGTTCAGGCGCATACAGAGGCAGGGAAGACATGTTTCGCCGTTTGTTCGCCGTCGATTTTACCACGGAGACACGGAGGCACGGAGAAAACCTGGATATTGTCTGGTTGGTGTATTTTTGAAATCTGGAGTCTCGGGTTGATTTCCAATTACGCAATTACCCAATTACCCAATTTCCTCTCGTGACTCCGTGTCTCCGTGGTTAGCGCGCTGTGAGCCTCAGCTTCATACCGTATTTCGGGCGTAGGGTGATCAGTGGCTGCAGTCCCACTTTGGTTTGGGGAACAACCGAGAATTGCCAATTTCGCGCGATGCTGGCGAGGAGCAGTACGCCTTCCATCCAGGCAAAGGATTCTCCGATGCATTGGCGGGGTCCGGCGCCGAAGGGGAAGTAACTGAACTTCGGACGCGCTGCGCGGGCCTGCGGCGTCCAGCGTTCGGGATCGAAGCGCATGGGATCGCGCCACCAGCGCTCGTCGTGATGAATGATCCACTGCGAGGTAAGGACGAGAGCGTTCCTGGGAAAACGAGCGCCAAACGATTCGTAAGGCTCTTCCACGGTACGCGCGATGCCCCAGGCCGGCGGATACAGACGCAAGGCCTCGCTGAAGACCATCTCGGTGTACTTGAGATTGGGGTAATTTTCCGGCGTCGGAGCGCGATTCGACAACACTCGATCCAACTCCGTTTTCGTCCGGGCGGCAATCTCCGGATTCTTTGCTAGCAGGTAGAGTGTCCAGGTAAGCGCATTGGCCGTCGTTTCATGACCTGCGAGAATCAGGGTGACGCACTCGTCGCGGATTTGATCGTTCTCCATGTGCTGGCCGTTGCCTTCGGCATCTTCGGCCGCGAGCAACATCGAGAGCAGGTCGCCACGATCTTCTCCACTCCGTCGTCGTTCTTCGATGAAGCGATAGATAATGCGGTCCAGCTTCTCTCGCGCCGCTTTCATTCGCAGCACCGGAGGAATCGGCAGCTTTTCCAAAAATTCCGAGAACGGTAGCACTGCAAACTTAAACAAATGCATGAAGGTGTTGAGGGCTGCTCCGATCTCCTGCGAGTCGCCATCGACGTCGGTATCAAACAGCGTTTTGCCGACGATCGCCAGTGTGAGCCGCATCATCTCCTGATGCACATCCAGCACGTCGCCATCGTGCCAGCGCTGCTGATGCCGCTCCGCGTAGTCGCACATGGCCTGGCCATAGCCGAAGATGCGTTGCCGGTGAAACGCGGGTTGAATGAGCCGGCGCTGCCGCAAGTGGAAGCTGCCCTCGCTGGTAAGCAGTCCGTTCCCGAGCACGCTGCGGGAGCGCTGCATCACGCGTCCCTGGCGGTGATGGCGTGCCTGAGTTACAAGCATGTCCTGCGCCATCTCAGGATGGAAGAGAAGGATGACCTGCCGCCCGACTGTGTGGTAGGAGACCAGGTCCCCGAACCGGCGATGCAACTGCTCCATATAAGAGAGCGGATTGCTCCGCATCCCCAGCAGCGGCGATAAGGGGAGCAGTGGCCGCGGTCCGGGCGGTGTTGTCGACGACATTTGAGCGGCAGTGCTCATCTTCCGTTCGTCAGAAAACTGGGTAGACAGGCGGCAGGTTCAGATTAGCGGATGAAGCGCCTGCGCATCTGCAATCACCGGAGATGTGGAAATCTCGCAGCTTTCCTGTTCCTTTCCTGTTAATTTCTCGAATCGTTCGGAAATTCCTTGTAACTCTCAGCTTCGGAGTGTCTTACAGCGATTTCCCGGGCTTTCCTGTTTTATCCTGTTCGTTTCCTCAGCAAAGGGCGAAAATCGCGAATTTTGGGCCAAATTTGAAGATTCGGCGAGCCGCAAGCAAATTTTCCCGGTATTTTCCCCTGTTCTGAGGAAAGCCACCGGCTGTATCCATGATAGTTCCGTCATACGACGGTTGTTTCCTCACGAATTTCCATGCCAACTGAGGCAGGTTCCGCCGACAATAGTGTGGATGCGCAGGCGCCAAGATAGACAATGGCAATCAGGACGTAGGCGGTGGAGAGGCCGATGTGGTGCGCGGCAAAGGCGACCGCATAAGCGAGCACGAGCTGTAGCAGAGTCCCCATGAAATAGAAGGTGTTCTGTACCCGTCCCATGAAGTGCTTGGGCACCAATTCCATGAGGCTGGTGTTCAGCGCAGTGCCGCCCATTCCGCGAGCCGATCCCATGAAAAAGAACAATAGAGCAGCTACTGCGAGTGCAATGTCGAGCAGGTATTTCGCGGCGGAATGCAGCAGTATTCCCATCGCGCCGGAAAGAAAAACGCTGTGCGGAACCAGAATCATGCACCCGCCCAGCACAAACATTCCCAGCCGGATGCTGGCTCTGGTTCCCAACCAGCCAATCACCATCGGCGTATATAAGGTGCTTACGAATGCGCCCACACCCCAGGCGCCATTCAGCCAGCCGTAGCCGACAGCGCCGCCGTGCAGAATGCGATCATCCAGCGGGGCGGTGATGATGCCCTGCGTCAGCATCGCTCCCATGAACAGAGCCATCCCGATTCCTACCAGGGTCACGGCAGGACGATGCTTCAGATAACCAAATCCTTCTTTGAGTTCGCTTAAATAGCGGTCCAGAGGATGCGCATTGCGCGGCACGGGACTCTCGGCATGGCGCGCCACAGTAACGCGTCCCTTACGCACGAACAGATAGCAACTGATGGAGATCAGGTAGGTCGTGAAATCCAGGAGCAGCACGCCGCCGAGGTGGATGTGGTTGTACACGAATCCCACGATAGCGCCGGAAATCAGGAAGCCGCCTTGCACGCCCGCCATCAGAAAATTGCTCGACGTCACGTACTGCGATTCCGGAGTGAGCTCCTGAATGAGCGCCGTCACCGATGGCCAGAACATCCAGAAGCCCGCAGCGACCAGTGTGTTCATCAGGTAAAGCTCCCAAAGATGGACACGTCCGGCGAGCGCCAGCAATGCAATCGTGAAGATCACCACGGCTCGCGACCCATCAAGAATCATGACCAGGTGACGGCGGTCCTCGCGGTCGATGATCACGCCGGTAAAGGGCAGCATCAGCAGGGCAGGGATCGTCTGCAGGATAAAGATCGTCCCCAGCGCCATCTCCGAGTGCGTCGCCTGCAGGATGTACCAGACAACAGCGGCGGAGTTCATGCCACTGCCCAGCATCGAGACCAGGTTGGCGATGAAGATCAGGCGCAGCCCGCGTTGCCGCAAAATTTCCCGCATGTTTTTACTATAAGGGCTGATGCAGAGGGAGAGAACGTCTGATTTCACCACGGAGCCACGGAGGACACGGAGAAAAGTGGAGGGCGTTGTAAGTTTCGTTTTCAGGTGCCTGGTTCGGCCAAAGCGACGCTCAGCAGCAGCTTGGCCGAAAACTGAAACTGAAACCCGAGCTTTCTCTTTCTCCGTGATCTCCGTGTCTCCGTGGTGATCAGGGTTGTTGGTGTTAACCCCAGGTTGCGCTTGGGTCTATAATTCGTCCCCGCAGTGTTACGGCTTCGTTGTTCATCCGAAAAATGTCCGCGCGCGGCGCGGCTGCTATGGAGGGGACACATGGACGAAGAAAAGAAGTTCAGTACCAACGAGAAATCTGGCGAAAAGGTTACGAACCAGGAGAACAACAGCGTTTCGCGTCGGGACTTCATTAAGATTGCCGGCGCGGGAACCATTGCGGCCGGATTTGGCGGGCCCTATTTCCTCTTTCCGGAACGAGCGCAGGCACAGCAGAAGACGCTCAAGATCATTCAATGGAGTCACTTCGTTCCCGAATACGACAAGTGGTTTGACGGCGTCTTTACCAAACAATGGGGAGAGAAGAACAATACCAATGTCACCGTCGACCATATCAATTTGACCGAGCTTCCGGCGCGCGCAGCGGCCGAAGTTTCCGCCAAAAAGGGACACGACTTGTTCATGTTTCTCTCGCCTCCTGCCGCCTTCGAACCGCAGACGCTGGATATGGCGCACGTGTATCAGGAGGTCGAGCGCAAGCATGGAAAGAAAATCGATCTGGCGCAGAAGTCCACCTACAATCCCAAGACCAGGAAGTACTTCGCCTTTTCCGATTCTTACGTTCCCGATCCGGGAAACTGGTACAAGGACTGGTGGGCCGAAGTCGGCTATGCGAACGGCCCTGATACCTGGGACGACCTGCGCACCGGGGCGAAAAAGATCCGCGACAAGAACGGACATCCGTGCGGTCTCGGGCTCTCCCAAGAGCTCGACACCAGCATGGCCGTGCGCGCGTTGCTGTGGTCTTTCGGCGGGGCCGAGCAGGATGCAAATGGTAACGTCACCATCAACTCCAAGCAAACCGTGGATGCGCTGAAGTTCATGAAGGCGCTGTATCAGGAATCGGAGACGCCCGAAGTTTTCACCTGGGATCCATCATCGAACAATCGCGCGATGCTCGCCGGAAAAACGTCGTTCGTGATGAATGCGATCTCAGTGACCCGTCAAGCGGAAAGGGAGCATCAGCCGATCTCCAGCAAGATCATGGTTTGCCGCGCTCTGAAGGGCCCGGTACGCCGGATGGCAGCGGAGCACGTGATGGACTGCTATGTCATCTGGAACTTTGCTGACAACAAAGACGGAGCGCAGAAGTTCCTGGTCGACTACATCGATGCCTTCCACGACGTGTTTACCAATAGCCAGTTCTACAACTTCCCGTGTTTTCCCAGCACCGTACCGGACCTGAAAAAGGAGATCGCGAACGATCCGCGCGCGGACCCTGCGAACAAATATGCGGTCCTAGGCGACGTGCTAGACTGGGCGACCAACGTGGGATATCCGGGATATGCGACTGCCGCAATCGATGAGGCATTCCGCACCTGGGTGCTTCCTACGATGTTCGCCAAAGTGGCGCGTGGAGACGAGACGCCGGAAAATGCTGCCAGCGCCGCCGAACAGGAGTACAAGCGAATCTTCGCCCGTTGGAAGTGAGACGAGGTCCTGATGGCGGTTGTTGAGACCCGGGGGCTATCCAAGGTCTTCAAGGAAGGGGAACCCGGAGCAGTAAACAACGTAAGTCTGAAAACTAACGAAGGAGAGTTTCTGGTGTTCCTGGGACCTTCCGGTTCGGGGAAGACCACTCTTCTGCGCATGATCGCCGGCCTGGAGTATCCCACGGCCGGCGAGATTCTTATCGGTGGACAAGTTGTCAACCGGCTTAGTCCGCGCGAACGACGCATCGCGATGGTTTTCCAAAGCTATGCGCTCTATCCTCATCTTTCCGTTTATAAGAACATTGCTTTCCCTCTGAAGGCGCAGAAGGTAGCGAAAAACCTGCATCGGCAGAAGGTGGAGTGGGCAGCGTCGCTGCTGGGGATTGGCGGACTGCTGGAGCGCAAGCCGCGCCAGCTATCAGGCGGAGAACGCCAGCGCGTTGCCCTGGCCCGGGCGATTGTGCGGGAGCCCTCCGTATTTCTGCTGGATGAGCCGCTCTCCAATCTGGACGCGAAGCTGCGTGCATCTGCACGCGAGGAGCTTGAACGCTTTCACAAGCGCGTCGGCACCACGACAATCTACGTCACTCACGACCAGATGGAAGCGATGGCCATGGGCGATCGCATCGTGGTACTGAACAAGGGCATCGTGCGCCAGCTCGGCAGTCCCAAAGAGGTCTATGACGAACCCGCCGATACCTTTGTTGCGACGTTTCTTGGTTCGCCTCCGATGAATCTTCTGGAGAGCGGAGAGGTAATCCTGGGTTTCCGCCCCGAGCAGTTCGTACCGGCGGCCCTCAGTGGCACAAATGCAGTACCTCTTAATTTGCGGCTAGAGGTGATCGAGTACCTGGGCGCAGAGTGGATTCTTTCCGGCTCTCTCGCCGGCGGACGGTTCGACGGAAAGAACGTGGTCGCGCGCCTCGCCTCGGCCCAGTCCTTCGAGATCGGTAAGGTCTACGATTTCGCAGTTCCCGAAAGGGAACTGAAGTTTTTTGATCGCACAAGCGGAAAACGGACCCCAGCGCAGGCGCTGAGCTGGCAATGAGCGAAATGGGTGAATCATCCGTTACGGTTGCCGAGGCGGTAAAGTCGTCTCGCTCCGGACGAATCCGCGTGCGCCGCGCCGGCACGGCACAGGATCCCGTTTTGGGTACGCTGATGTTTGCCCCGGCGGTGCTCTATCTGCTGGCAATCATCGGCGTGCCATTCGTACTGGCGTTTATCTATGCATTCAGCGATATCCGGATCGGCAGCAACACGATTCATTTTGTCGGACTGGCGAACTTTCGCAGCGTGATTCAGAGTCCAAGTTTCAAAGTTGCGCTGCAGAATTCCTTCATCTTCACGATCTTTTCGCAGATCGTGGTCATCATTGGCTCCACGATTCTGGCAATCGCTCTGGAAAACGCATTTCGTGGTCGCGGCATCATTCGATTTCTGATTCTGCTGCCCTGGGTAGCGCCCATTTCTCTCGGCGCAATTGGCTGGAAATGGATTCTCGATTCGCTCTACAGCGTCATCAACTGGGTGCTGGTGGCCGTCCATCTCTACAAACCGTATAGCGCCCCGATGTGGCTGGGCGAACCCCATTTGGCCATGGCTTCGGTAATCCTGGTGCATAGCTGGCGATTATTGCCGTTCTCGACCGTGATCCTGTTGGCAGGACTAACTGCAATTCCAAAGGAGATACCGGAGGCGGCCGAAGTAGACGGCGCAGGATTCTGGCGGGTTCTGTTCGAGATCACCATCCCGATGATGCTGCCCATTATCAGCGTGGCGGTGCTGTTTGGCATCATCTTCACATTTACAGATATTGCGGTGGTTTACATTCTCACCGCCGGCGGTCCATTCGATTCCACGCAAGTGCTGCCCTCTCTGGCGTTCTTCACCGGCATTCTCAGCGGAGACATCGCCGCTGGCGCCGCAATTTCTCTTTTTCTGGTGCCCCTGCTGGTGATCATTGCTTACCTGATGCTGCGCGTGGCAGCGCGAGCTGAGGTGTCCTGATGCGCAGCCTGGTGTGGCGAAAACTCGGACACTGGATCGTGCTGCTGATCTTCACCGGTCTGCTCGCCTTTCCGTTTTACTGGATGCTGATCACCACATTTAAGCAGACCAGCGATCTCTACAACCTCCAGAACAATCCATTCCGATTCAACGCCGCGCCAACGCTGGACAATCTCCGGCTGTTATTTGGACAGACCCTGTATCTGCGCTGGTTGGGAAATACGGTCCTGATCGGCGTGATTGTGGTTGCAATCACATTGCTGCTGGCTGTTCCGGCGGCTTACGCGTTGGCGCGCCTGACTGGAAGATGGGGCCAGCGCCTCGGTATCGCCATCTTTCTTACATATCTAGTGCCGCCGACCTTGCTCTTTCTTCCCTTATCGCGAGTCGTCGCTTTCCTCGGATTGCAGGACACGATCTGGTCTGTGGTTGTGGTCTATCCCAGCTTCACCGTTCCGTTCTCCATCTGGCTGCTAATGGGCTTCTTCAAGTCGATTCCACGCGATCTGGAAGATGCCGCTCTGGTGGATGGCCTCACGCCCTTCGGAGCGTTTATGAAGCTGGTTGTCCCTATTTCCACCTCGGGGATTCTGACCGTCGTGATCTTTACCTTCACGCTGGTCACCCAGGAATTCATCTATGCTCTGACGTTTATCTCGACCGCCGAGCACCAGACCGTGAGCGTAGGAGTGCCGATCTTCCTGGTGCGGGGAGACGTCTATTACTGGGGCTCGCTGATGGCCGCCTGCCTAATTGCCAGTCTGCCCATTGCCTTTGTCTACAACCTCTTCTTAGATCGCTTTATCGCCGGCTTCACGGTCGGGGCGGTGAAGGGATAAGGGAATTCCCGAAGAACAGGGAAATCTACAGGGAATTTTTGGCGCGGCATTCCAAAATCATCAAAAATTGCCCAAATTTCGCAATTTCGCCTCTGTGCTGAGGAAACGAACAGGGAAACAGCAGGGAATTGCCGCAAAACCAGCTAAACCCTTTCTCAGTAACTACTTAGCTGATTCCTAAGCACCATTCAACAATTAGCAGGGAATTAGCAGGGAATTTAGGCGACGTGAGGTGACCCCTCTGATGAGACAGAGATGAAAGTCCCCGGTTGCCGTTCGCTGAGATTGGCTCGAACGTTTCGCCCGGGCGACTTGCCGGTTGGGATCTCATGAAGCGGTCGGGCGAAGTCGCCCAACGCAGTGCCATTCTATTTCTTTCTTGACAGTGTTTCAGGCGGTTGTAAGATTCGCAGACTCAGAAGCGCGACACGCTTCCCCATGCCGTGGAGTCAAACAGCGCGGCCCGCTACCGCAGGCCGTTCTGATAGCGCGCTGTCGAAAGGAAAATTGCATGACAACCTGGACGCAGACGTACGATCCATTTGGCCACTGGTGGCTTTCAACGCTGGTTGCAGCCCTGCCCATCATCGTCTTGTTCACGCTGCTTGCGGGATTACGAGTACGCCCGCATCTCTGCGCGCTGGCCGGAGCTGCAACGGCGGTTGTGGTCGCGATTCTTGCCTTTCACATGCCGTTTGCGCTGGCGGGCACAAGTTTTCTTTATGGAGTCGCTTTCGGACTGCTGAAGATTGTCTGGATTGTCGTGGCCGCTGTGTATCTATACGACATCTCGGTAGAGACCGGCAAATTTGAAATCATGAAGCACTCGGTAGCGGGCATCACGCCGGACCGACGCCTGCAACTGCTGCTGGTCGCGTTCTGCTTTGGCGCCTTCATCGAAGGGTGCGCGGGATTCGGAGCGCCCGTCGCCATCGCCGGAGCATTTATGATCGGCCTCGGTTTCAAGCCGTTTCACTCAGCCGCCCTGAACCTGATTGCCAATACAGCGCCGGTAGCCTGGGGAGCGATCGGCACTCCGGTGCACACGCTGGCTGCGGTGAGCGCTTTGCCCGAATCCGACTTGAACGCCATGATTGGACGCATTCTTCCGATTACGGCAATAATTGTCCCATTTTGGCTTGTCCGTGCCATGGTGGGCTGGGCAGAAACGTTTGAAGTCCTGCCCGCTATCCTGGTCACGGGAGTTTCGTTCTCCATTACGCAATGGTTCTGGGCAAACCACGTGGACAGCAATCTGGTGGACATCGCTGCCGGACTGGTTTCGATGGTGGTCCTGGTTGGATTCCTCAAGATCTGGCAGCCCAAGAATATCTGGCGCTTTCCCGAAGAGCGCGCGACGATCGCAGTAGCGGGAACGCACATCATGGGAGCCGCAGCCGGAAGAGCAAACGTTTCCACTTCCACGGGCGATGTTGTCGACGCCATGGGCGGATCAATCCCGACCTCGAGTTCCTCGTCCAGCTCCGGCAGCTCGGGGCGGTCCTATAGCGCAATAGAAATCGCGAAGGCCTGGATGCCGTTCGTGATCCTGTCACTATTCGTTCTTGCCTGGGGACTACCGTCGTTCAAGAAAACGATGAACACTTACACCACGCCTGCTTTTAAGCAGGGTGGATGGAATGTTCCGCTGCTGCACCGGACGGTCACGCGTGCGGCCCCGGTAGTGACCAAACCCACGCCAGAGGCGGCGAAGTATGACTTCAACTGGCTTTCCGCCACCGGCAGTGGCTGCTTCCTCGCGGCAATTCTTTCCGGCCTGCTTCTCGGTGTGGGTTTTGGCGGACTCATGAAGATCTTCGGCAAGACGCTTTACAAAATGCGTTTTGCCATCATCGCCATCGCCTTCATGTTGGGTCTGGGCTTCGTCACGCGATATTCAGGTCTTGATGCCGTCTTGGGACTGGCGTTTACCAGAACCGGATGGTTCTATCCGTTCTTTGGCACGTTCCTCGGCTGGCTCGGAGTGGCGCTGACCGGCAGCGATACTTCATCCAACGCGCTCTTCGGCAGCCTGCAACACATCACCGCGCAGCAGCTCAACATAAGTCCGATACTCATGTGCGGCGCCAATAGCGCCGGCGGCGTAATGGGCAAGATGGTCGATGCGCAGTCGATCTGCATTGCGACGGCCGCGACCGATCAGGTGGGCAACGAAGGCCAGATCTTCCGCTTTGTGGTCTGGCATTCGGTGGCGTTGGGCGCGATTGTGGGAGTGATTGTGCTGCTGTATGCGTATGTGTTCCCGCACCTGATCCCGAGCGGGTTGAATTTTATTCACTGAGTAATAGGCGATAGGCAGTAGGCGATAAGCAATAAGCGACGAGCAAATCGCCAGTCGCGATTCGAGCGTTTGCTTGTTGCTTATTGACTATTGCTGTTATCAACTGTTCGATTCCGAACGTCGTGTCCCACGGGCGCGCAATCGGCCAGTGCCGTGCTCCATTGCGCGCGTCTAACCGCACTTACAATCAATAACTTGTCTCCCCTCTAGTGGCTCTCACCGTGCTCTGTATCTCTTGCACAGGAGCCTCTCCGAAATGCATTCTCTTCTTCAAGATTTCCGCTACGGACTGCGCACATTGCTGAAGACGCGCAGTTTTACGGCTGTGGCACTTCTTACGCTTGGTCTCGGAATCGGCGCAAATACAGCCATCTTCAGTGTTGTGAACGCCGTATTGTTGCGGCCGCTGGCCATGGTGCAGCCGCAGCGCGTGATGCTGCTGCAGGAAGTCTGGCAGGGGAGGGAAGGCAACGTATCGGTCGGGAACTTCAGCGATGTGCATGATCAGAATACGGTTTTCGCGGCGGTGTCTGCTTCGGTTTCTGCAAGCTTCAACCTGGCAACCGCTGACGCCCCCGAGCGAATCGACGGCGAGCGCGTCTCCGCCGATTACTTCGCCACCTTCGGCGTGCAGCCGTTGCGCGGTCGCGTCATCGCAGCCGACGAGAACGTTCCCGGACACAATCAGGTTGCGCTCATTAGCGAGCGGTTGTGGCGCACCCGCTTTCAAAGCGATCCAGGACTGATCGGCCGCAATATTCAACTCAATGGCGTGCCCACGTCCGTTATCGGCATCATGCCGAAATCGTTCGATCCTCTGCTGAGCGACAGCGATATCTGGACGCCAGCGGCATTCACTGCAAGCGAGCGCGCGGATCACGACAATCACTACCTCGTTGTACTCGCGAGACTCAAGCCGGGGGTCTCGATTGAGAAAGCGCGCGCGGAGTTAGCGGTGATGGCAGCGCGCGAAGCGCAACTGCATCCTCTCGACGACAAAGACCGCATTTTTGGACTCACACCGCTCACTGACGCGCTGCTCGGCGACCAGCGGCTGACGCTCTTTACCATTTTGGGAGCCGTGGGTTTCGTGCTACTGATTGCCTGCGCCAACATCGCTAACTTGCAACTGGCGCGCGCTCGCGCTCGACGTAAAGAAGTCGCGGTGCGTGTCGCGTTAGGCGCGACACCGCAACGCATCGTGCGCCAATTGTTGTCGGAAAATTTGTTGTTGGGATTCGTAAGCGCTGCGGTCGGAGTGGCGCTTGCTTACGCGGGAGTTAGATGGCTCATCGCCAACGCTCCTGCCGGAGTTCCGCGTATGGACCAGGCGCGGCTCGACTGGCGCGCGCTGCTCTTCGCCTGCGCTCTGGCGCTGTTATCCAGTTTGCTCTTCGGCATGGTTCCGGCGATGCGCTCGGCTGCGGTGCGTCTGAGTGAGGCTTTTCAGGAGGGCGCAGGCCGTGCAAGCGTCGGCCGCGATCGCGTTCGCAGCATACTGGTCGTTGGTGAAATAGCGCTGGCGCTAGTGCTGCTGGTGGGATCAGGATTGCTGGTCCGCAGTGCCATGATCGTATCGAGGATCCAGCCCGGTTTTGATACCGCCAACCTGACCGTCGGACGCGTTGGGCTGGCCGACAGCCGCTATCATGATCCTGCGGTGGCGCGGCAAACCTTCGAGCAGATCCTCGCGAAAATTGAAGCGCTTCCGGGAGTCGAGTCTGCGGCCGTGGTCTCCCGCGCTCCGATGACCACGGGCGGCAACAGCAATGGCTTGCTCGCGGAGGGCAAAGCGCTCGATCCGGCAAACCTGGTGGATGCGAGACTGCGGGTGGTATCTCCGAGTTACGTTTCGACCACCCGCGTTCACCTCAAAGCAGGGCGCGATTTTACTCCCGAGGACACACGCGACAGAGTCAAAGTGGTGCTCGTGAACGAGATCCTGGCAAGCACCATGTGGCCGGGAGAAGACCCGATCGGCAAGCGCTTTGCCTGCTGCGAGGCCGGGCCGAATGGACGCACGGATCCGGTATGGCATGAGGTGGTCGGGGTCATCGGAGATGTGAAGGCGTGGGGCCTCGATCAGAAGGTGGTCCCCGAGTTTTACATGCCCATGGCGCAAATGCCGCCCGCGGCATGGGACTGGCTGGGTAGAACCATGGACATCGTGGTGCGTACGCGCTCCAACACCGTACCGTTGGCCGAGCTGCGCTCGGCTGTAGCGAGTGTCGTCCTCGGCGTGCCCATCTACGCTGTTTCCAGCATGCAGCAGAAGGTCTCGAGCAAGTTGGAACAATCCCATTTTGATACGTTTCTCCTGTCGATCTTCGCAGCCACCGCGCTGCTGCTCTCGGCGATCGGAATTTATGGGGTCCTCTCCTACACCGTGGCGCAGCGCACGCGCGAAATTGGGGTACGCATGGCTCTGGGTGCAACTCAGAGCAACGTCATTCGCGCTGTCCTCTCGCAGGGACTGCTCTTGACCGGAGTCGGCATTGCTATAGGACTAGCGGCCGCATTCAGCGCGTCGCGAGTGATGCAAAGCCTGCTGTATGGAATCACATCTACGGACGCAATTACTTTCGCAGTTGTCGCGTTGATTCTTGGGGCAGTCGCGATGGCGGCCAGCTATATCCCCGCCCGCCGCGCCAGCCGCGTGGACCCAATGGTGGCGCTGCGGTACGAGTGATTAGGTGACGCGTTTCAGATGAAGCGTTTCGAAAAGAGGCGTTTCAGGAACGGCGTTTCAACACCTGGTTCTCAGCTGCTCGGCTTTCATTGCGGTGCTGTTCCGCAGAAACATTCCAGTCGAAACGCTTCTCTTGCAACGGTTTTCCTGAAACGGTTTTGTTGAAACGTTTCATCTACTTTTGCTCTCCTTCGACCGGCGCTCGATCAACCGCTTGGTCATCAGCACCAGACCCAGAATCTGCGTCCATTCTGAGACGATGTTGCCGACCACTTGTCCCCATTTCGAATTGGCGTCCATGGAAAGATAGATCACGACCCACCCGGCTCCGCTGATCAGAAGAAAAATTGTCAGCGAGTGATCTTCAAGGCCGGCCAGAATACGATTGCCAGGTTCGCTGGGAGGAACCCGACTTTCAGCCGACCCTTTTTCGTACAGAAATTTGGTTGCAAGCACGGTCACCAATACTCCTGACCAGTCGGCGATCGCGTTGCCATAAAACGCGCCCCAGTGCGTCTGCGGATCGCCGAAGATGTACAGGACAGTCCACAGCAGCAGGATTGCGAGAGTTGTCAGACTCAATGAATGTTCGCGCAGGATGTGGTTAGAGCGGCGTTTGGTCATAAAAGGTTCGAGGGTTCATGTCAGGCAAACGATTTCACCACGGAGGCACGGAGAACACGGAGAAAGCGAAAGCTGGTTCTTCAGCTTTCATGTTCAAGGAAAGCCCACTTGGGTGCGAATGCCTCGCACCAACTTTAAAGTCTTTCCTCCGTGTTCTCTGTGCCTCCGTGGTGAAACAGGTCCTTGCCTGCATCCCGATCAGCCACACTTTTCATCGAAAGCTGTTGAGGAACTCGTATGTACGGGAGCCGCGTAGGGCGGGCAATGTTCAAGGCCATCAAGGATCTGGACCAGAACCATCTGCTGGCCTTTGCCGGCAGCCTGGCCTATTACTTTTTCATGTCGCTGATCCCGTTCCTGATCTTTCTTGCAAGCGTTCTGGTCTACATTCCCATACCGGGATTGTTCGACTACATTCTCGGCGGAATGGCGCACATGGTGCCGGCCGAATCCATGGCGATGGTGCGCAAGGTGCTCCATGATCTGACGACTACGACCAGCGCGGGCTTGGTATCTTTTGGCATTCTCGGCACGATCTGGTCGGCATCGGGTGGCTTCAGCTCGATGATTGAAGCGCTCAACGTTGCTTACGACGTTCAGGAAGGCCGCCCATATTGGAAAACGCGTCCACTGGCGGTGCTTCTGACCATCATCGTTGGAGTGCTGGTCACCATCCTGCTGTTCGCGATGTTCTTTGGCCCGCATTGGGGTGGGGCACTCGCCGCCAAGATCGGTTTGAGTCCGGTGTTCACCAAAGCGTGGTTCTATGGTCGTTGGGTACTGGCCGCGATCTGCGCAGTGCTGTCCGTAGAAGTGATCTACTATCTGGCGCCCAATGTCGAGCAGCGAAGGTTTATACGCACCGTCCCCGGCTCAGTGATTGCGGTTGCACTCTGGGTAGGCGCTTCCTATGTGCTCGGCTTTTATCTTCAGCATTTCGGGCAGCTCAGCAAGAGCTACGGAACGCTGGGCGCGGTGGTGGGGCTGCTCCTCTGGTTCTACGTGACCAGCGCCGCCATTCTCATCGGCGCCGAAATCAATGCGGAGTTAATGAAAGCCGTCGGCAAACAACTTCCGATGAAGGAAACAGTCGAGCCGGGGAAAGAGGAAGAAACGCAAGTTCGGCGGGCAAGCTAGAAATTGATTTCACCACGGAGGCACGGAGAACACGGCGGACGGCGAGGAATTTTAATCTCCGGTTCGTGGTGAGACGGATCTTCTACGGTTCAATTTGTTGGCCTTCGACCACCTCGACTCCTGGTGGCGGAACAAAATGAAACAGATCTGCCGAGACCGGAACGTTTTCCTGAATGTCCCGAAACAGGAACGTGGTGATTGAGCCATCGAGTTCTTCTATCTGAATGCGCGAGATCTGGCTCGCAGGTGTGATCTCCAGCAACACGCGCTGGACGCGGTCTTCCATTCCTTTGGGGACTCCCTCCAGCACGACATTGCCGGGCTGCTGGGGAGGCTCCTGTGAAATGCTGAGGTGGTTGAATTCACTTTGCAATTTTGTGTGCCCGAGCAGGTAGCGAATGGGAGAGCGAAAGTCCTCCAGTTTTTTTGCCGGCATTCGGCGCGCCTGGCGCTCGCTGGGCACGTAGAAGAACGCGGTTTTGCCATCGACGATGAAGAGCTTCGGCGTGGGTTTTTCATATTGCCATCGCATCTTGCCCGGCTTCTGCAGCCAGAGTTCACCAGACTCGTTGCGCGAGAGGCCTGCGCCGGTATAGCTCTCCTGAAACTGCGCTTTCATGGTGGAGAGATGATTGTAGCGGCGATCGACGCGGGATGTGATTGTGGAGAGACTTGAGTCGGCGGCTTGCCCGTAACACGAAGAAATTAAAAGCAACAGCAACAGCGCAGCACAATATTTGCCAATCGAGTGGCTTTGCCGAAAGTTGAAACTCGAAACTCGAAACGCATTTTTTGGCTTCACTGGCGGCTCCGAAAATGTTCCAGAATGGCGGCGGCCTGAGCGGGGGTCACTACCGCAGACAGGGCTGCGGATTCTGCCTCTTTCACTGCGCGCACGCTGCCGAAGTGCTCCACCAATCGGCGGCGGGTGAGCGCGCCGATGCCGGGGATCTCCAGCAGCTCAGACGCGCGATCGCGTGTCTGCCGGCGCTTGCGATGGAACGTCACCGCGAAGCGGTGGGATTCGTCGCGAATCATCTGTACCAGATGCAGGACGGGCGAATGTCGGTCGAGAACCACAGGCTCATCCTCCTGTCCGTGAACGTAGATAATCTCCTCGCGCTTGGCGATCGAGGCCAGCGGTTGGTTCGTGATCTCCAGTGACTCCAATGCTTCGGCGGCGGCATGGAGCTGCCCAATGCCGCCGTCGATGAGCACCAGGCTGGGCATCTTCTGTTTATCGCCGGTTACGCGTTTGTAGCGGCGCGTCACTACCTCGCGCATGGCGGCAAAGTCGTCCACGCCGTCAACGGTGCGGATGATGAACTTGCGATAATCGGATTTCTTCATCTGCCCGTTTTCCCACACCACCATCGACGCGACTGTTTCCGCTCCCTGAATATGGGAGATGTCAAAGCATTCAATGCGGTTCGGAAGTTCCGGCAGGGTCAGCTCATCCTGCAATGATTCCTGGATCGCCTTGATCGACGGCTTCATCACTCGAAAGCGCTGATCGTAGATCTGGTGCGCGTTTTTTGCCGCCAGATCAATCAGAGAGCGTTTCTCGCCACGAACAGGAACGAGGATCTCAACGCGCGTGCCGCGCTTCTCCGAGAGCAGCTCTTCAAGCGCTGCGCGTTCCTCAAAGTCAACCGGCACCAACACAGCCTTGGGCACGTACTGTTGATCGATGTACACCTGCTTCAGGAGCGCAGCAAAGAATATGCCCGGATCGAACCCTTCGTGTCTGTGCTGTTCGGGTGAGTTCTCGGGCAAGACCTCGAAGTCCGGCAGATCCTCCCAGAACATCTCGCGACGGTCGAGAATGCGTCCGCCACGCATGTGGAAGAGATTGACAGCGAGCATCTGGTTTTCAAAATGAAAGCCGAAGACGTCGGTATCGTCGCCCTCGGCAGCGGCGATGCGCTGCCGCTCCATCAAGTCCTCAACTGTGCTGATCAGGTCGCGGTACTTCGCGGCCGATTCGTACTGCTCGTCCTGTGCGGCGCGCTCCATGCGCGAGCGAAGCGAACGTGCCAGATCGTGCTGGCGTCCTTCCAGGAACATCTGCACGTCCCGAACGGCTTCGGCGTATCTGTCGGGCGTGGTGAGCTCTTCGACACATGGTCCCAGACAACGCTTGATGTAGTACTGCAAGCACGGCCGCGCGTGGTAACGAGACAAATCCACCTTGCAGGAAGGAATGAGAAAACTGCGATGGATCAAGTCGACGGTCCGATGCGCCAGATTGCCGGGAAAGTACGGACCGTAATAAATGCTGCCGTCTTTTTTCAGACGCCGCGTGACAAATACTTTTGGAAAGCGGTCAGCCAGCGTGAGTTTGACGTAGGGATAGGTCTTGTCGTCGCGCAGCAGAATGTTGAAACGTGGCTTCTTCTGCTTGATGAGGTTGTTCTCAAGGGCCAGGGCCTCGCGTTCGTTCTCGACGACGATATACTCCACGTCGGCAGCCTCGCGCATAAGCGATCCAGTCTTGGCGTCTTGCGAAGCCGCCTCCAGAAAATACGAACGCACCCGCGCCCGCAAGCTTTTCGCCTTGCCGACGTAAATCACCTCGCCTTCGGCGTTCTTGTACATATAAACGCCAGGGCTGGTGGGAAGAGTGCGAATTTTGTGCTGTAAGTCCAAAATTGAACACGAAGGGCACTGAGGCTTTTCCCCCGTACATAGCGAGCGAAACCAAAAACTTTATCCCTCTGTGACCTCCGTGCGCTCCGTGTTGAAAAGGTTTTTGGGCTCGTCTAACTTGCGATAATCCATGTTCTGAGACTAAGTTCTTGATGCTGCCTGGGTCAACGGCGATTCGGCTGGAGAGCCTGTAGGCAACGAGGAACAATAGTTTGGCGTTCTAAGTATGCGGTCAGCCTGGAAGGGCCCGACCGTCGTCGAGTCTCTAACCCGGAGTCCAAAAAATATGAGTCAGACGGATTGGAAGAAGATCTTGATGTTTGGCGCGTTCGGCGCCGCGGCATACTTTCTGGTAAGTGGAAAGCGATCGGCCAGCATGGCCACTGCGGGCGTAGGACTCGCCGTGCTTGCCTCAGAGCATCCCGATCAATTCGAAAAGATTTGGAACCAGGCGCCGGAGTACCTCGATCGTGGGCACCGGATTGTGAATGGGATCCAGAGCCTGGTCGAGCGAATCAGTGAGCACGCCCAAAATTGGCAGCAGATGCGCGGACGCTCAGGTGAGTTCCAGAACAAGCCATACTGACCGCCGCCTGGATCCGCCTTGTGAGAGCTATTCGATTCCCAACTGGGTGCGTGCCGCCTGGCTAAGCCGCTCCGGCGTCCACTGTGGGGTCCACACTACGTTCACGGTTGCCGAACTCACGCCCGGGAGCTGTTCGATTCGATCTTTCACTTGCTGACTGATCTGCGTGTGCGCCGGACATCCCGGCGCTGTCAGCGTCATATCAACCTCAACATCCTGCCTCGTATCCGGCTGTATCTCTGGGGTTTCGGGTTTAATCTTCACTTCATAGATCAACCCTAAATCCACGATGTTCACCGGAATTTCAGGATCGTAGCAATCCTTCAGAGCGGTCAAAATCTCTTCTTGTGTCACTGCCATAGGTATCTTTGGAATCCCAGTATCAGTGTAATTCAGATCGCATTTCCTGAGGGCCGGAGTTTGACAGGGAATCGCGTCGGAGAGAGATGGACTGGCGTTCAAAGTTGTCGATTGCAAAAGCAAAGCTCTGGAATTTTGCATACTCTGAAGCGGGAACAATCTGAACGGGGACACTGAAATCGCGAACGATGCTCAACGTGTGATCTGCCACAGAAAAATTAGCGCGATAATTCCCGAACTGATCCCGTAGCTCAAGTGCGCGGGGCAAATGAGTGACCTGGGTTCCTGGCGGAAGATGAAGGATGAATTCTGAGTGCTCGATGAGCGGAGTCTCAATCAGCAGGTCTTCTTGTCTCGATGGCAATGAGGCATAAAGACGGTTCAAGCCGAGCTCCGGAATGAGTTGTCCCATCGTGAAAAGTGAGTCATTCCAGTTTGAACTGCCCTTGGCCGTGAGCTCCAGCGTGAGTTCCAGGGCCTGGGTAGTTTGATCTTCATGCTCGACTTTGGCCACCACTTGGCGAGTTCCAGGCAGGATACGCGTGGCGATCTGCTCAAAGTAATTCTGCCGGTCCTTATCTGAGAGGCGCCGGAGTGTATCGCGCATCTGCGCTCCTCGCAAGCTTCCAAAGCGAATGCGAATGTTTCCATGTAAGCCGCCGCTGCGGTCCAGTTGCAATTCCGCATTGGCAACGCTGCGCTGGTCAGTCGTCCGAGGGACCTGCTCGACTTCATTTTCAGGATGGAGTCTGCCGATGACCATTGCGGGTTCGCCTTCGATTTGAGCCGAGAGTGCTCCGGGCGCAGCGCCGTCCAGTTCCGGATCGAGAAGCAAAGCCTCTGAATTTCCCGGCAGCGTCACTCGCACCAGCGGATGGTTGTACTTTGCTCCCGCGGCGTTTTCTTCTTGTGGATCGCGCGACCCCAGCTCGGCTGCGAGTTCGAGATCGACCCTGAAACCCATGGCCGAGAGCAGCGAAATCAGCGCTGCCGCACGATTGCCGGAGTTCTGCTGGAACGTTTGATCCGCCGATGTGACGCTGGAAGAAAGCCACGACTGTGAATCGCTCGAAATTTTGGAGACGCGTTCGTAGGCCGCCTCAATTAAATCACGCGAAGCACAATCCACAGGCGCGGGAAGAGACGCGGCATGCTTCCTCTCCGGCTGCCGACAGGCATCTTCCCGAAGTTGCCGTGCAATCTGTTCGATACGCCGCGTAACTTTAGTGCTCTCGATCAACTGATCGCGCACTCGGGAAGGGAAGTCGCTGGCGTCATGTTTATCCATCGCCAACCAGCGCATCACCGGACCATGCTCATAACGCGGCGAGTCAGGCTCTGGCGGAGGACTGCTGAGATTCGATGCTTCCCAGACATTCACTGACCACGATGCAACAGAGGATCGGCTGTCATCGGCGGACGTGGCCAGGGCTCCGTCAATCGTTTGGATTCTTCTCACCTCCGGGGAATGCCACAGAAGCGGATCCTCGCCGGATTTGTGGATCAAGGTAAGTCGAGCTGAGATTGTCGTTTCATTTGGGGAAGAGAAGTCAAAATCCAGAATGTCCGGCGATTGTTCCAGAGCGTCTCGAGTGAAGTGCTGAAGATAAGCGACCTCCACCGCATCACCAGCCTCTAAACCGGCCATGGAGATGCTGGTCTTGTTTTCGCTGCCTTCAGATTCAATTGCAGTTCCATTTTGCTTCAAGGTACGCAACACCAGAATCTCCGCCCCAGGCGGCACGTCCACCTCTCCGGCTTGCTCGATGCCTCGCTTGTCGAAGACTTGCGTGACTACATGGCGATAAATCCACACATTCTCCTTGCCAATTTTTAGGACTTCATCATTGATCAGCAACTCAGCATCGGAGTTGTTTTCGCCGGCAGCGTGCATCGACTCGCGAGCGTCCCGCGCATACGGTCGGTAGAAGTCTCCCGGACTTGAAGACGCAGATCGCGAATCAAGGACCGTGGGAGGATCGTTGCCAAGGCTCGCGGCCCAGGTTGAGTTCGGAGCTAGCCTGCGCAGGCGTCTGGCATAGTCCTGCGCCGCGAATTGGTTCCCGGCAAGCACCGCCTCGCGCACTGCACGTTCCAGCGCTCGGCGATCTGGGGGATGAGATGCGAGAAAGCTGTGAATGCTGACCAGCGCCTCCGAGTGGCGTCCGCTCTGGCTAAGATGTTGCCAGTAATCTCCGGGACGATTTGAGCAAGTCGACAGTTTTTGCTCGTAGCGCAATACCTTTCCAAAGTCACCTTGGTCAGAATAAAAGCTGGTGGCATCAATCAGCGCGGCGCAATCCGGATGCAGGCGCAAACGCTGCGTCAGCGCATCCTGCTGCTCGCGAACCCAGCCGAAATGGCCGGCAAGTCTGTACTTCAACTCCTGCGCCCGCCAATACTGCGGAGCAATCCTGAGGACCCGGTTCAGACGCGCGGCTTCCTCTTCGAAACGATCCGAATCGGAGTCCAGTGCCGCCAGTCGAAACTCCGCCAGCGCCGCGTGGGGATCGGCCGCCAGCGCTGCATTGAGCGCCTCGCGGGCAAGCTGCTGGTCTTCCGCGGCGAGCACTTCGGCTGCCAGCAGGTCGAAAATAGCTGCCTGCTTGTTCCGGCTTGGGATGCTGAGCGCAGCTCGAGCATTTCCTTCAAAGCAGGACGTCGCCGCGGCTACATAGCTCTGTTCCGGGTTCGACATCGGCGTTGTCATCCGCGATTTGCGCCCGGGTTCAATCCATATCCGCAGCGGCATTGCCCAAGGTTGCAGCTTCAACTCAGCGCGGTGCCTGCCTCGGCCAAGAGACAGAATGATAAATATCAGGGGACTTGCTTCAGAAAAGCGAGTGTCATGATGCACCAGCATCCTTCCATCGATCTGGAGGTCGTACGTGCCATCGCTCTCGATCGCGAACTGATACAAACCGGTTTTCGCGACAGAAAAGTCCGAAGCAGCGTAATAGATGCCCTGTCGCGGAAAATAGTCAGGCAATTCCAGCAAGCCGTCGTCGCTTGAAACAGTTTCGCGGAAGATGTCGCCATATTGTGAACTCCGCAAACGGTCGCGTTGTGGAGGCCACGGCAGCTCGAAATCGACATTGGCATATTTCCCGAACGGGCCGGCAATCTGCCAGCGACGGATTCTGCGCGCCAAAATAGTCGATGAGGGTACTTGCACGCCATCGGCAGCGGCGGTGAGCAGCGCTTCGCTAAGCACGCGCGAATGTATGCCACGAGAGCTGAGGAGGCGTGCAATCGGGGGGAGGGCAGCGCGGAACAGCGCAGTATCAGCGGCCAATTCGCGTACGCGCTCGGCAGCAATTGTTCCTCGTGGATCGGTTTTTGCTGCTTCGAGAATGGCCAGTGCGGAACTGAGTTCCAATTTGGAATTGAGCTGCAGCCGGGCCGCTTCCATTTGCACGAAGAGAGAGGTAAGGTCGCGCGGACGGCGCTGGAGTTCGATTGCGGCTTCTCGCAGTGCAGCGGCGGAATCTGAGCTATCGAACAGAAGAGTCGCCGAATTCAACGCACGCCTGCCGGGATGATTCTCTGCCGCAGCGGTCACTGCGAGGAGGAGGGCTACAGAAAAAAGCGCCTTCAAGGCAGCTCCAACTGGATGTCACGACGAAATGCCTCTTCTAGATTCGCAGCGAAATCGCGGAACGCCGGGTATTCCGAGGGCCGGATGCGGGTCTGCTTGAACTCGACCCGGCTGAACACGTTCAATTGATTGCCCTTCAGGCAGTACTTGATCTGGGCTTCGCCGAATATGGTATGGAATTCTCGGTCCTGAGGAAGCGAGAGCACACGAGATCCTCGGGGAATCTCAACTCCTACTTCTTCTTCGGTAATCCACGGCGCATCGAGAAGCAAGTCCTGAGTGCGAACATTTCCTGAAGTGAGCGTCGCCAGATAGTTCCGAGCCATCCAGGAAGAGGGTAGAGAGACCATTCGATTTCCGCGAAATGCAGGGAGATCACCTGCAAAGGTGAGCGAAACCGCGTCCGGCAAATTCTCCGGCAAATCGACTTTCTGCACTTCTACTGCCGGCAGCACTTGCGCCAGACGGTCGCGGACGTAATCGACCTTCGCGCTTTGGGGATCGAGCTTGCGGCGAAGTTCTGGCGCGTCTTCCCCGCGAACGTAGGTCGCTCCAGTAAAGGTGATTACTCCCTGATCGCTGACGCTGGCATGGATCGTGCGTCGAGAATAATTGTCGCCGGCAGACGAGCGCGGAGTCCGGCGAAGCGCGGCGTGACCATCGGCATCGATCGTGAGCGCCAGTACTCCTTCATCTTCCACCGGGAGTTCGCGCAATTGCGAGAATTCGGCAGTCCCATCCAGCCAGAGGTCGAAGCCAGGCACATACACAATGGCATGATCAAAGATTGAGGCAGAGGCCGGATTGGGAAGAATCTCTCCCAAAGCTTGCGTGCGCACCAGCGCAAGATCCGCGTCGATACCGGCAGCGCGCAGCAACGCCACCATTAAGCTGGCCTTGTCCTTGCAGTCGCCGAACTTTCGCGCGTAGGTCTGCGTTACTGGATATGGCTTGAAACCGTACACTCCGAACTCCAGCGCTACATATCTTGTATTTCTGAGCACCAGATCGTAGATCGCAGAAATACGATCTAATTTGTTGGGGTGTCGCGCGACCATCTGTGCAGCCAGCGCTTCAAGCTGCTCATCGAGCTTGAACTGAGGACGAACCAGATCGGCGTACCAACTCCCGAGATCTTTCCATGACGCGAAGTTGGAAACGTGTACGTACGCGCCCTGCTCGCTCAACGAGGGCGAGCGTTGTTCCCGGACTAGCGCCGGGGTGTTTCGACTTTCCCACACATACACGTTTTCCCCGCGGTCTTGGCGAAGCTGTGCAGGAGCGAGCAGGTGTTCAGCGCTGTGCAGGCTAATTGCAGCAGGAGCGCGCAGTATGTATCGCTGCACTTGACAGGGCAGAGGCCCGCTGAAGCCGACAATCTGCGCAAAATAACGTCCATAGGGATTGTGATCTTCAACAGGTGAAATGGTGTATTCCATTTCGACCACATCACCGGGTTGCAGATCTGGAAAGCGATACTGGTGCGCGCGCAGATCGTAGTACATCGCAATCGAAGCATCGGCAACCGCGCTCTCGCCATCGTCTTCCGCCTCGGCCACGTGGCCATCCTGCCGGTATACGAGAGCGCGCAAAACATTCAGTTGTTGCGATTCGGGAACGTATTGAATCGACTTGTAGGTATAGGCCAGCGCATCCGCCCGCGATCCGATTGCAACTAGTTGCTGGATGTGCTGGGTACTTTGATAGTCATCGCGCAGTTGATCAATGCGAACATCGGAGAGCACCCGCGATTCGCCCCTCGCCTTGGCAGGCAACAGCTTCCAACTGCGAAGCAACTCAGGGACATTGGCCAGAAACTCCGAATCCGGAGAAGCTGGAGAACGTTCGCCATTCAGCAGTTCGCGCAGGCGTTCCCCTTCTGGGTCTGCATTGTTTTCGGCTGAAACACTCGCAGTCTCGGGATTCCGAAATGTTCTATCGGCGGTAAGAGCGTCCGGATCCCGCGCCTCTTCGTCCAGGCGCAACACGAGTTCCTGCTCTTGGCCTCCATCGGCATGCATTTGCAGGGCGCGGCGCGCCAGGTCGCGCGCTTGCGAGAGAAAGCCGATCTGGGCGTAGAGCTCCGCTGCCTGGCTTTCCACAGCAATTGGAGACGCGGGCGCTACTGCATGCGACAGTATCTCGATGCCAACAGTTGTCCTTCCGGCGTTGATCTCAATTTGCGCCAGCAGCACGCGTATCGAACTTTCCTCGGGATAGCGCTCCAGAACTTTTGTCAGCAGTTCACGCGCACGCGTCGGTTGTCCATGCGCTAGATCGCGATTCGCCATATCGAGCACTGCCGGAGTCCACGAGGCGTCAAGCTGGAGAACCCTTCTCAGGGCCTGCGTGCGATTGAAGTCTTCACCGGAGTGCTTTGCGACGCGATACCACGCTCCCGGAGTGTTCAGGACCTCGGCCGTCTTCTGCAGATTCGCCAGGCTGGCCTGATTATGGAAGCTCAAGATCTCAGTGACGGCATCGAGAAGATCTGGATCAGCATCAACCTTCTGCGCTAAGATCCAGCGCAACAGCTGACCGGTGGAATCAGCTACAGCGGGGAGTACGGGATGGTTATTGCCTTCATGCCGCGCGATCGCACTTTCCAAGTTTTGCGCTTCGCTGCGCAGCCACGGCGCACCCTCCGCATCGGCCGCTACCTGGGCAAAGATTTGGTCGAGCTCAAATGGTTGAGAGACGTGCTCTCGCAATTCGCATATGGAATCAAGCAAAGCAATTGAAAGGATCGTATCGCGCTGATCGCTCGAGTGTTGGTGCTGAGCGAGCGCAATCCGCTTTGCTGAGAACTGTTGGTCATACCAACCCGCCGGGGCAGGAGTAGGAGAGACAGCCGACGATAGACTTTGGGCAGAAAAGAAAAGCAGTGAGCACAGCAGAAGCAGCCTTGACGTGATCGAGTTGCGCATTGGTGGCCTGGCCTGAGGCAGCAGTCGCAAAAACGAACTCCCCGGTACAGCCGTTTAACTGTCCGGGGAGGCCGTTATCGTTTGAGTTCGCGTCCGGCGGAGCGTCGATTCCCCCAGGATTTTCGCCGCCCCAATCCGCCCGCGAACTCAATCGATCGGGTTAAGGTGAGCGCAGTATCCTCCACCTAGGTTCTGTGACAAATGCACCGAATCACCTAAGTATCTGCTGAATATGACCTTATGACTTTCGCCCATGAACGCGTGGGTATTGTTTCCCAGAATGGGGAACTAAGGCGGGCAGGGTCTCTAACCGGTAACCTCTTTCCTGACTGAGTGCACGGAGGAGCACAGAGAAGCTCAACGAGAGATCAAGGTGAATTCGTTTTGCAGATGAGCTGTCTTTTTGTGCCCTCAGTGGTGAAAGAGGCTGGTTTTCAGCAGCCACTCTGGCGCAAATCGGCTGGGCGGAATGGGACGCGATTTACATCCAAGGTGTGTTCCGGCACATCACAGTTTGGCGGGAGCTTACAGGAGATGTCCCAGCCGGGTTTAAGGATTGCGCTTGCTGTCGCCGCACTTTCGATTGTCGCCTTCGGGCAGCAATCGAACCTTCTGCCGAACACCACTTCCTTGACCTCGACCCGAACCCATTTCCAGACCGAGCGTCATCTGCTGGATTCGCCCGCCGGAGACCTTTATTACGACTCTGCGTTTGCCCACGGTTATCGGCACGGGTACGAAGAAGGCTTTCACGTAGGCGACCTGGATTTGCAAATGGGACGCGAGCCTCGTGGGCCCTCCAGGATCCCCGAATATAAGCATGACAGCTCAGGTTTCAAGAGCAACTTTGGCGGGAAAGAACTCTTTCGTCGAGGTTACCGTGAGGGCTTTCACAGCGGATACCAGGACGCCGTCTCCGGCAGTGAGTTCCGCGAAACCGAGAAGGCCGAAGTCGCGGCCCAGGGCATCAAGCTCCTGTTCGGCAGCGGGCAGCGGGCGGCCTTTGACCAGGGATTCTCCGGCGGCTACGAAAGCGCTGCAGGGCAACAGTCCACATCCAAACTGATCAGCGCCGATTATCTGCAGCAGTACTGCGAAAAAAGTCAGGCTCCTGGCCACACCTATGTCGCCGAATACTGTTCCGGCTACAGCCGCGGATACCTGCTGGGACTAGAGGACCACGCAGCCGTGGCCGACACCGAAATTGCCGGTGAGCCTCCGGAACAGTAGTCAAACAATGCGTTTCGGGTAATTCGTTTCAACAGAAGCGTTTCGAAAAGAAGCGTTTTCAAAATCAAAACCTGGCGCGGAGCGAGACGAAACGCAGTTCCTTGAAACGCTTTTTGCTGAAACGGGTCATCCGAAACGCTTCTTGCTTCGCGTTTGCGTGGTGAACCCCGGTT
The DNA here is from genome assembly GCA_025980765.1 of Terriglobales bacterium. Lineage (GTDB taxonomy): Bacteria > Acidobacteriota > Terriglobia > Terriglobales > Acidobacteriaceae > Gp1-AA112. Next base: position 1,951 of record JAICXB010000006.1, on the reverse strand, counting down.
TACCTCGCCGGTACATGTCCTTTAGGTCATTGTACTGAGGGCGCTTTCGTACCGTTTCGGGTTATGCTAGGCCGCACACGTCGTGGACAAGCCTATGAAAGCTGCAGTTGCCCCCGCTCGTAAGCCAACCATCCACATCGCCGTTGTGGATAGCGACCCTTTGCGTTTCATCGGACTGCGTTCCTTGTTCGACGATGAGCCCGATCTGGAATTGTCGTCGGCGACTCTCGAAGAGATGCCGCAGATCCAGAATATCGATATGGTGCTGCTCGGCAACCGCTCCAGCAACGGCGCCAATCTCTTCGATACCATGGCGGGACTGAAGGCCATTCGGCCCGACCTGCGCATTATCGTCAGCGGCACCGGCGCGAATGACGAAGCGATTTTGAAGGCTCTGGCCGGCGGCGCCAAAGGATATGTGGACGAAGCCGCCAGCCCCGCCGAATTCGTACAGGCCATTCGAATCGTGCATCAGGGATCGGTATGGGCGCCGCGCCGCGTGATGTCGATCTTCATCGACCGCGTCACCTCCTCGCCGGGCAAAATCTTCCCCGCTGGCCGGGTAGAGTTCACCGATCGCGAAAAAGAGGTGCTGCAGTTCCTGGTAGCCGGCCGCTCCAACCGCGAGATCGGCCAAGCCCTGCAAATCGAGGAGCGCACGGTAAAGGCCCACGTAGCCAAACTCATGCGCAAAGTAGGCGTCCAGAACCGCATCGCCCTCTCAGTCCACGCCATCACCCACTCGCTGGTGGACGAAGGTCCAGAGCAATAGCTTTTCAGCAGATGTCGCCTGAAAAGGAAGTCGCCCCCGGGGCGACTTTTTCTTCTGTTCGTCCTGCATAGAAGCCCAGCAGCTTAGAAGCTCAGAAGCCTGGAATCCCTGAGAACAGGGAAAAATACAGGGAATTTTTCCCTGCGACTGCCCAAACCCTCGAATTCTGCCCAAAATCCGCAAATTGTGGAAAAGAGCAGGGAATTAGCAGGGAATTTCCAAGTTTCGGCCTAAGTCTTTGATGTGCCAGCAGCTAGAAGCTAGTAGCTGCCTCTAAGAACAGGGAATTTAGCAGGGAATTTTCGCTTTTCCACAGGGGGTAAACAGAACCACCTGCGGTAGCGGGTGGTGCAGTTGGATTTGCGGTTGAGTGGGTGCTGCGAACACCAACACCCACGGCGCGGCCCGCTACCGCATGCCGTTCTGTTAATCCCTCCCAGTAAGAAGGACCCACCGCCGCAATGAGGCACTGAGCGTGGTTGCCAGCCTCCGGCGCCTCACCGCCGCCCTACAAAGCCCAGCGACGACTTGAGCTCTTCCATCACTTCATAAACGATTGGACACGTAAACGTACGTTCAATCATTGCCAAAGTGCGGAAAACGAACTCGGGCTGATCGAGGTAAGGGTAACCTCGGCAATCGGCAGGACGATCTTCATAGACGCTGCATCGATTGTCTTTGAGGAACGGACATGGAGTGGTGCGCGTAGTCCAGGGATTCTCGCTAAGCGGCTCCGAGCGCTCCAGGTAGCGCTGCATAAAGTCATTAGGCTGCAACCCCAGGCGGCGCGCCAGACGCTCCACTTCCGCCTCACTGAAAGTGGGATTCACCTGCCGGCAGCAGTTGGCGCACGTGGTGCAGTCAATTCCAGCCCAAATTCTCCGAGTAGCGGCAAAAACCCGCTGATCAATTTCTTCTGGGTCCAGGTTGCATTTGTTTTTCAGGAATTGCCGAAACCTGTAGTTCTCGTCTTCTTTCTCCTCTGCCTGCTGGCGGATTTGAATCAGATCGTAAGTCATACTTCTCTTCTTGCTACTCCTGAGCGGCTCCCCAATAGTTAATACAGTTTGAGAGCGAGTCTTCGGCAAAATCCTATGAAGGAGGATGGAGCCGAATGAAGCGTAAGCGATTCTCGGTCGAACAGATCGTGGCGATCGTGAAGCAGGCGGAGCTGGGGAT
>JAICXB010000065.1 GCA_025980765.1 Terriglobales bacterium | reverse complement strand
TCGACTGCGAAACGTAAGTCGGGCATTCTGGTGAAGGTCCATTCCGCCTCCCGGATTGCTTTGGTTCGCACCTTCAGCTTCTCCGCTCAGGCTCGAATGGACTATTCACTTGTTGGGAACAACGTCCTGAAATCTCACATTTAGCCTCTGGTTATTCCAAGAGACGTCATAGCAAAGACGGGGCATGCCCCGTCTCTCATCTGCCGAACTATTCGGAGGACTTAGCGCCCCCGCTCTGCGCAGCACCTGAGTTGTAGATTGCCAGGAACCCGGCAATCTGCTTTTCCGCCGCGGGTTTGGCCACGGCGCAGAGATGGATCTGTTCCAGAGAACTCGCCAATTGACGCGGTCCGCCGACCACATCTTTCATGCGCGGCTCGAAGAAGGCTTTGGCCTGCGCTTCTCCCTCGTTGCTGCAGGTTGACGCTGACGCAAGCACCGGGAAGAACGCGGCGAAGTTCTGGTCCACAGCTTGCGGCAGCTTCGACTTGATTTGGTCGTAGTGCGCGCGCACGTATTGATAGGCGATTTCGGCGGTGCCGGGCTCGCGCAGCATGGAAAAGACAATTCCCCCTGACATGCGGATGTCGAAGGTGCCGTCGAATGCCAGGACGATGCTGCGATTTAGAAGCTGTGGATCGGAGAACTGTCCCAGTGTGCCAATCAGTGTCGGCTTAAATGTCGGATCGGTTTCGGCCTTTGCGGCGGCGAGCACTTTGTCATAGAACTGCGCGTCGCCATAGCGCGCTGCCACTGCCAGAGCGCTGCGTGCGATGTCCGGCGGCACCGCCTTGCGGTTGGCCAGCCACTCATTTGCCAGCCGTTTGGCTTCGCTGATCAGGGTCGGGTCTTTTCCCCAAGTCGCGACGAATCGTACAATCTCCGGCCGCAGCAACTGCTGGTCCTCAGTATCGCCCGACTTGGGAAGCCATCCCAAGCGCCGCGCCTGCTCGCCAAATGTGTCTTCTACGAAGCCTGCATAGTTCTGCTTGAGTTTGGGATCGAGATACTCCACCGGCACCGATGCAAGATCGATGGCCGCGCCCGTCACCTGCGGCTCCTGCGCATTTTTCAATTTCGGGACAAGGGCCAAAGCGTCATTCCATGACATTTGACTGGTACGTGCCAGGTCCTTCACGTCGCCGAGCAGCCCAACTTGCTCAGCCAGGCTCAGATCGCCGCGATGATCGAGCAGATGATTCAAACTTTCGGCATCGTATTGTCCCGTGTAGTATCCGATTTCTTTATCGTTGGCCAGATACCATGCCGGACACGAGTTCGTCTCCAGCGTAATCGTGTCCTGTGGCTGAGTGACCAGCTTGCAGGTTTCGCCGCGACCTTTGCTGTCGGAATATGCTACGCACACCGGCACTCCCCAGGTGCGGTTCACGTCGCCCGAAGATCCGGCAGGAAGCAACCTCTGCTGATGGATATGCACCACAGGTGGCTTGCCTGCCGTGCATTCCATCGTGCTTCTGATCTCGGGAACGCCGGTTTGATCGAGGAACGTTGAGAAGGCTGACGCGTATTCCGGCTTGCTGGCGGCGCCAAGCGCGGATAGAAAGTCCTGCGCCGTGGCGTTGCCGAACATGTGAGCTTGCAGATAGTTGTGCATCGCGTGCTGAAAATTCTCGGGACCAACCGCGTTCTCGAATGTCGCGAGAACCGACCCACCCTTCTCGTAGGTAATTCCATCGAAGGCGCTGGCGATGTCGCTCTTGTTCTCGACCGGCTGGTTGATGCGGCGCGCGCTGGTCTTGGTGTCCTGCAGGATCGCGCCGAGGCGCGCATCTTCATCGTCGGCGCGCGTGTGCCATTCCGGCTTCCACTCGGCCAGCAGCTTCGAGGACATCCAGGTAGCAAACGACTCGTTCAGCCAAACGTCGTTCCACCATTTCATCGTGACCATGTCACCGGTCCACTGATGGGCCAACTCGTGGGCCGCAATCGACGCGTACTCGCGCTGGTGCGCCACCGACTCCTCGCCGGCAGGGGCCAGCACGATGCTGGCATCGTATGTGACCAATCCCGGGTTCTCCATTGCACCGCCAAAGGAAAGCGGTATCACCAGCTGATCGGACTTGTCGTATGGATACGGAACGCCAAAGTAGTTCTCCAGCCGGCTGAGAATCTCGGAGGTGATGCTGGCCGCATACTTCGCTTCCGCCTGATCGCCGCGCGGCACCACGATTCGCACCGGCACATGGTTTTTGCCGAACGTGCCCGCATCCACAAACTCGAAAGGTCCTACGCCAAATGCGACCAGATAGCTGGGCAGCGGCTTGGTCTCGGTAAACTCCACCGCCTTCATGCCATCCGCCTCTGGCGTTTCTTTCAGGATCTTGGTGTTGGCGACGGCCGAGTCGGTTGTGGGCACGTGCAGCGTGAGCTGCCAGGGAAACTTGAAGTTTGGCTGATCGAAACAGGGAAACGCTCGGCGCGCGCTGATGGCCTCAAACTGCGTGAACAGGTACTTGTCTTCTTTAAAGTTGCTCTGGAAAATTCCTTCGCTGGACTGCTGATTCACCTTTCCCGAAAAGGAAATCGTCAGCCGCGCGTTGCCCGGCTGCATCGTGGAGGGAAACTGGAATCCGACAAAGTCTTCGTTGCCGGGGATGAGCTTCGCCGGAATGGTCTTGCCATCTTTGACCAGACTAACGTCGCTGAGCTCGAGTTGCGTGGCGTTGATCCAGAAGTGATCCAGCGCGCGATTGATCTTCACGTCAAATTGAACTTTCCCGGAAAACTCTGGCTTCGCAGGCGACAAGGTGAGATCGAGAACAGCGTGCTGCGGTTGAACTTCATCATCCAAGCGCACCGCCGGAGGCTGCACCGCGGCGACCGAAGATAGAGTTGCCAAAGAGAAAATCCAGATGAAGAGCACGCGCACGAATCGCATAGGAACCGCCTCCGCCGCAGAAAGCCTGCGCCGAGCATTCTACAGAAATCGACTGATGAACTGGTTTCGCGGTTGGTAAAAAAATCCCCCGATCGCGTTTATACCCACAGATCGAGGCGCATCCTAAGCATGCGACGTTCCGGCCCGACGATGACAAGCATCCTGCTGGCGTACTCCTGGGGACACCGTTATCCCCAACCCGGCCTGAGCAACGAATTCATGGCCGGCGAACTCACCCGACTCAAGGGGCGCTATGACTTTTGTCTCGCCCAAATCGAAATTGCGGAGGCTATGAAGGACTTCGAACCGCCTCCCGATCACATTGTTGGAAAAATGGGCGAGTACCTGAATACGTACGAGGTCACCTCCCTGATGCTCGCATGGTTAAAACTTCGCAATGTCGATTTGGAAAATACAGATATTGCTGTGGTATGTCACGCAACCCATTGGCGCGGTTGCCAGCTAGTACTGCGAAAATTCGGCGTCACCGCCTGCCGCCTGTCCATGAATGTTCCCTACGACCCCGACTCCGCCCACTGGTACACCCGCACTCCCTGGCAGGCATTCTGCGGCAAGATCGTGCATGGCGTGGCCTATCTGGTGCGCGGTCAGTTAGGAATCTAGCGCGCCCTCATCTCCCCAAAGGATGATTTCAAAGTGGCCGGGCAGAACCTTCATACATGAACGTCATCAGCTTCGGGACTCTCATGTATCCGGTTGTAAGCTCTCCGATGCGGAAGCCGGCGCTTTCGATCAGTGTCCGAACCGGCCGATTCAAGTGACAACCGCCAGCAAGGCGTTTCCAAAGCGGAGTCAGGCGGTTTTGCCATTTTCTTACGCCTTCCTCCGGAGCTTGTCCATGTTCAACGAAGAGCAGAAGACCGCCCGGTTTGAGCACACGCCGCATCTCTGCCAGGGACTGTGATGCATCGGGGATACTGCATAGCGTCCAGGTCATGACCACAGTATCAACGCTATGGCTCTCGAGCGGAATCGCCTCAGCCGAGCCCTCAATGAATCTCACCTGCGCCGACGACCTCTGCGCCGCGCGCCGGGCCATGTCAATCAGCCGAGGTGCAGGCTCCAGTCCGAAGATTTCCTCAGTCGCAGGCGGATAAAACGACAGGTTCACGCCCGAGCCGATACCGACTTCGAGAACCCGTCCGTTGGCAGCAGAAAGCACCCGCCGCCGATAAGGCACAAGCTCACGGTTGCGCATCGCCAGGCTGATCAAATGCGGAACAACGTGATCGCGATAAATGCCCATTTGCTTGCTCCCCAGCCCTTCCGGGCTGGGCTGACGTTTAGCTATCGGCGCTCCGGGCCTGGGATTCCGGACAATGCACGTCCTAAGGTCGTTGCCGCCATTCGTGCTTTATTTGCGATACACCACTCCACCTTTCATTACGAATGAAACGTGCTGCACTACGCTGATGTCCTGCAGCGGATTGCCGGGGACTGCGATTACGTCGGCGTAGTATCCGGGCTTTAGCGCGCCGATTTGTCCTTCCCAGCCGAGCAGCTTCGCTCCGTTGAGCAAGTCGGCTTGCAGCGTGGCCAGTGGAGACATGCCGTACTTCACCATCAGCACCATCTCGCGTGCCTGGGTTCCGTGGGGAAAAGGGCCAACGTCGGAGCCCACGGCCATGGGCACGCCGGCGGCAAGCTGTTTGCGAAACTCCTGCGCGTGATACTCAAGCTGCGCGTGCTGGCGCTTGGCAGATTCCGGCGTGGGCGCGTGATCGGCAAAGTATTCGGAGATCGCGAAGGTGGGCACGGCGGGAATTTGCTTCTCCTTCATCAAGCGCATGGTCTGTTCGCTGAGTTGATCGGCATGATCGACTGACTCCGTCCCCGCTTCGGCTGCATAGAGCGTGCCTGGCTCGCCCGTAGCATGGACCGCAACGCGCTTTCCTACGCGTGCTGTTTCCTGAACGGCCGCGGCCAATTCCGCTTCGCTGTATTGATATGGAGTTGCGAATTTGCCATCGCGGAATGAGTCGCGTCCGGTTTCATACATCTTGATGAAGTCCGCACCCTGCTTCAACTGCTTGCGGATGACTTCGACCACTTCGGTTGCGTTATTTGCGTAGTCGGCATTGCCGAGCACGTGCTGCGCGGGATTGTAGCCAATGGCATCTTCGTGTCCGCCAAGAATGCTGATGGCATTTCCGCTGATGCGCAGGCGCGGTCCGGGGATGAGTCCACGATTGATCGCGTTGCGCACCGCCGTATCGGCGGAGCCCGCGCCTTCGGTCCCCATATCGCGTTCGGCGGTATAGCCCGCCATCAGATCGTCGCGCGCGGCCAACGTCGCCAGGATCGTGCGCTGCGGGACGGACTCCTCCACCGTTTGCAAGTCTTCGGCTCCAGGATGCAGGAAGAGGTGTACATGAGCGTCGATGAGGCCCGGCATCAAGGTCGTGTCGCCGAGATCTGTGATCTGCGCGCCTGCCGGATGATTTACCGAGGCCCCCGCCGCAACGATGCGCTCGCCCTGCACCAGCACTTCTCCGGGCTGAACGATGCGTCCGCTCTCGATGTCCAGCAAGCGCGCGGCGTGGAGGACGATCGTCGGTTGCGGCGAGCTTGACGTTTGAGCGATGGAAAAAGATGATGCGAGAACTAGAAGAAGAGAAACAAGAGCTGGTTTCATGGCGAAAGGATGGTAACAAATGAAATTCATCCCGAGCAGGCAACAGACCTTCGTTGAGCACTATTTGAATGTTGTCATCCTGAGGTCGGCAGACCGAAGGACCTCCGAGAAACTGTCGCACCCAAATTCGTTACCTTGCTCTTCAAGCACAACCAGGTTTTCACGTGCAGGAGCGAAGAACCCAACTTGCTGCGTTATCCCATACGCGTCCGCAGGAGGTCCTTCGCTCGCTACCGCGACTCAGGATGACACCTCAAAAATGCTATGAAGCTCCGTGACCTCATCTTCGTCCTTCGTGACCTTCGTGTTAACCTTCGGGCGTGCCCATCCTCTCGCCTGACGAACTTGCCAAGGAAAAAGTCGCGGCCGTGCAGGAATACTCGCTGCTCGCCGGACATTCGGTCGCAAACATCTTTCGGCAACCTCGCTATCTGGGAGATTTGCTGATCCAGGCCGATTTGATCGGCGTCGGTTCCCTGCCGATTGTCACGCTCACCGGATTATCCATTGGCGCGGTGCTCGCACTGCAAACCTCTTCGACTCTGCAGCAGTTCGGTTCGGTTTCTCTGACGGGACAGCTGGTGTCGTTCTCCATGATTAAGGAGATCGGCCCGGTTCTGACCAGTCTGATGGTAGCCGGACGCGCCGCCACCGGCATGGCCAGCGAGCTTGGCTCGATGAAGGTGACCGAGCAAATCGACGCCATGCGTGCGCTTGGCACCGATCCCATGAAAAAACTGGTGACGCCGCGGCTCTTCGCTACGGTGATCATGCTGTTTTTCCTCACGATTATTGCCGACTTCATGGGACTGCTCGGCGGATACATCGTCGCTATCACACTGCTTGGACTCACGACCCAGCAGTACTGGACCAGCGCCTATCAGCAGTTGCAATTCGCCGATGTCTTTCAGGGTCTCAGCAAACCATTTTTCTTCGGCTTCATCATCGCTACGGTCGGCTGCTATTACGGCTTCTCTACAAAAGGTGGAACCCAGGGCGTAGGCCGATCGACCACGCAGGCCATGGTGGCCTCGTCAGTGCTGATCCTGATCTTTGATTTCTTTATCACCCGGCTGCTGATCGGGGTCTTCGGGCGGTGAAACGGATCGGGTTCACCACGGAGACACAGAGTCACGGAGAAATCGTTCTAGTGGAAATTCGGGTAATTTCGGGACTCGGCAAGAAAAACTTTTCCAATTACCCGATTACGAAATTACACAATTACCAAATTCCTCTCCGTGTCTCCGTGACTCCGTGGTGAAAAACGACTGATGATCGGCGAAACATCCACCAACGGCCACCACCCCTCTCCCGAGGTGGTCATCGAATTTCGCGATGTCGAGCTTGGCTTTGACCAGCATCTGGTGCTGCGTGAGGTGTCGTTTCGTTTGTTTCGCGGCGAGACCAAGGTGCTGTTCGGCGTCGCCGGCTCGGGCAAAAGTGTGCTGCTCAAGTTGGCGATGGGTTTGCTGAAGCCCGACTCTGGAACCATAATGGTACTCGGACAAGAAGTGAGTTCCATGCCCGAGGCCGAATTGTTTGAACTGCGCCGCAATATCGGCATGGTCTTTCAGGAGAGCGCGCTCTTCGATTCGCTCACTGTGGAAGAGAACGTTGCCTTTCGTTTAATCGAAGAGCATACCCCGCCTGACGAGACAAGACATCGCGTGGAAGAGGCGCTCAGCTTCGTCGAACTGCAGCACACCATGCAGAAGTTTCCCTCACAACTCTCCGGAGGCATGCGGCGGCGCGTCGCCATCGCCCGCGCCATCGTCAGTCATCCCGAAGTAATTCTCTACGACTCGCCCACCGGCGGCCTCGATCCCATCACTTCCACCACGATCGTCGAATTGCTGGTGAAGCAGCGCGACGTCTATCAGACGTCGGCATTAATGGTGACCCACCGCCTGCAGGACGGCTTCATCATGGCCACGCATCGCTACAATCAGGAAAAACAGCAGATGGAGCCGGTCGACCACGGAGTAAACACCAACACCTCATTCCTGATCCTGCGCGACGGCAAGGTGATCTTCGACGGCAGCGCCCACGAGCTGCGCGGGAGCACGGATGAGTACATCAAGGAATACATCTCGTGAACGTCGGGTGATCGGGCCATCGGGTCATCTAACTTCACCCGATCACCCGATGATCCGATCACCCGATTCGCGGTTCTCCGTGACCTTCTCTCCGCCTTCGTGCCCTTCGTGTTAACCCCCGGTCATTGTTAAACTAAAAGATTCCTATGCGTCGCCTGTCCGGTTCTGAAACCCGCGAGACCTTCCTGCGCTTCTTCGAAAGCAAAGGACATCGCCGCGTGCACTCGTCATCGCTGGTGCCGGCCAACGATCCCACTCTGCTGTTCACCAATGCCGGCATGAACCAGTTCAAGGACGTCTTTCTCGGAGTCGAGAAGCGTGATTACCTGCGCGCGACAACCTCGCAGAAATGCGTGCGCGCGGGCGGCAAGCACAACGATCTGGAGAACGTCGGCTTTACCCGGCGCCATCACACCTTCTTCGAGATGCTGGGCAATTTCTCCTTCGGCGATTACTTCAAGAAGGACGCAGTTGCCTACGCGTGGGAGCTGGTCACATCCGACGAGTGGTACGGCCTTGCTAAAGACAAGCTCTACTGCACGATCTTCCAGGGCGAAGGCAGCATTCCGCGCGACGAAGAAGCGGAGCGGCACTGGCTCGCGCAAGGCGTTCCCCAGGAGCGCATCTTCGCCATGGGAATGAAGGACAACTTCTGGGCAATGGGAGATACCGGTCCGTGCGGCCCGTGCAGCGAGATCCACTACGACATGGGTCCGGCGGCGTCGGACGAAGGCCACACCGACTGCAAGTTTCCTTGCGAATGCGGCCGCTATGTCGAGATCTGGAACCTGGTCTTCATGCAGTTCGACCGCAACGCCGCGGGCGAACTCACGCCGCTGCCCAAGCCGTCGATCGATACCGGAATGGGACTGGAACGGGTCTCCGCTGTCGTGCAGGGCGTGCTGTCGAACTACGACACCGATTTGTTTACGCCGCTGATTGCGCGCGCAGCCGAGTTAACCGGCGTCGATCTGAACAAGGAATTGGCGGCAGAAGAGAAAACCCGATCCGCCGCGTCACTGCGTGTGATTGCCGACCACGCCCGCGCCTGCACCTTCCTCATCAGCGACGGGGTGCTGCCGGCGAATGAAGGCCGCGGCTACGTGCTGCGCAAAATCCTGCGGCGCGGCATTCGCCATGGACGGCTGCTTGGGCAGAGCAAGCCATTCATGCACGAGATGGTCTACGCCGTTCGCGATCTGATGAAGAATGCGTATCCCGAATTGGTCGAGAGCGCAAAAGGTGTGGCGAACATCATTCTGTCGGAGGAGAGACGCTTTGCTTACACGCTGGACCTTGGGCTTAGAAAGTTGGAAGAGGACCTTGTTCCATTAATAGAAGCACGGAAGCAGGCGTTAAATGCTATGGGCGCGATGCTCCGGCACGCCCTTCCGGATAAGTGGTCGTCTGACAGTGAGCTGCAGATGCAGTTAACCAAATGGCTACTGGACAATCCTTCTCCTCAACTCGCTGCAAATTTCGCCAAATTGGAATTGGGACGCGAAGGTAAACGGGTGCACGATTTTTCAAGGCTGTTCGCCCGCATCGGATCCGAAGCCCTAACTCACGATGAGCTTATTGCGATCCGAATGGGGATCTTAGGAACCTACGGACCTCAGCGGTTCTCGGGAGCAAAGGCTTTTCAGCTCTACGATACTTTTGGTTTGCCCCTTGATTTCATTATCGATGCGGCGCGCGATCAAGGAATCGAGTTTGATCAAGCCGGCTTCGATCAAGCCATGCAGGAGCAGCGCGAGCGTGCTCGCGCATCCTGGAAGGGCGGAGCCAAACAATCTGCCAGTCCCATCTATCGCGATCTTGGGAAAACTGTTTTTGAAGGCTACAAGAAGACTTCCTCCTCCGATTGCGAGGTTTTGGCCATCGTCAAAGAGGGGCAAGGAGTGCCCGAGCTCAAGGCTGGAGAAGAAGGCGAAATCGTACTCGATCACACACCCTTCTACGCCGATTCCGGCGGACAGATTGGCGACATCGGCGTCTTTCGCGACAGCTCCGACAACGTGATTGCCGACGTGAATGGCTGCGTGATGCCGGTGCAGGGTGTGCGCGCGCACAAAGTGAAAGCTCACCGGCCGATCCATGTCGGAGACAAAGTCGAAGCGGTTGTGCACGCCGACGTGCGCGAGGCAACCAAGCGCAACCACACCGGCACACATCTGCTGCATGCAGCGTTGCGCGAGACTCTTGGCAAGCACGTCAAGCAGGCGGGATCGCTGGTTGCGCCCGGACACCTGCGCTTCGACTTCTCGCATTTCACTGCGGTTGCTGACGAGGAGCTGCAGGACATCGAAGACCTGATGAATCGCGAGGTGCTGAAGAACACGCGCGTCGAGACTTTTGAAGATGTGCCGCTCGATGTCGCGGTCAACGAGTTCAAAGCCATGGCGCTCTTTGGCGAGAAGTACGGCGAGCGCGTGCGCGTGGTGAAGATCGGAGACTTCTCCACCGAGCTCTGCGGCGGCACGCACACGCTGGCCACGGGTGAGATCGGCCTGCTCAAGATCCTCAAGGAAGGCAGCGTCTCCTCCGGGGTGCGTCGCGTCGAAGCGGTCAGCGGCGAGGGCTCGCTGCAGCACTTCCGCAAGGATCACGAACTCGAGCACGTGGTGTCGTCGATTCTCGGAGCGGCGGGTGAGTCGCCCGGCGAAGCTCTTCGTTCTGAACTCGCGCGCAAAGACGACGAGATTCGGCGGCTGCGCAAAGAACTGGACCAGTCGCGAATGAAGTCTGCCGCCTCAGTAGTTTCGTCCGCTGCCGAGCAGGTGGAAGAGGCCAACGGGATCAAAGTGCTCGCCCAGCGCGTCGATAATCTCGAACGCAACCAGATGCGCACTCTGGTGGACAACATGCGCAACAAGCTCGGCTCCGGAGTGGTGGTGCTGGGCTCGGTGCAGGACGGGAAGGTTGCGCTGATTGTCGGCGTCACCAAAGATCTCACCACACGCGTGCAGGCAGGCAAAATCATCGCCGAAGTCGCAAAGAAGGTTGGAGGCTCGGGCGGCGGCCGTCCCGATATGGCCGAAGCCGGGGGCAAAGACCCCGGCGCGCTGGACTCGGCGTTGAAGAGCTCGGTGGACGTGGTGAGAGGCCTCGTGGGCTAGCTCCCGTTCCATCAAACCAGACGCGGATTCCGCGGATGTGACGCGGATCAATAAATCTGGAATGTGCTCATCTGGAATTGGCGTGGCGGTCACGAGCTTAATCCTA
>JAICXB010000071.1 GCA_025980765.1 Terriglobales bacterium | reverse complement strand
ATCGCGATGGCGCGCATCACGCCGATCATGGTCGCCCCGCCAGCCATGTCATATTTCATCTTTTCCATGCCATCAGCAGGTTTGATCGAGATGCCGCCGGTATCGAAGGTGATCCCTTTTCCAACCAGGCCGAGCACGGGTTTTTCCGGAGCGCCCGCTGGTTCGTAGCGCATAATGATCAGGGCCGGCGGTTCGTCGGAGCCCTGCGCCACGCCCCAGAATGCACCCATCTTGAGCTCTTTGATTTTGTCGGCGCCATAGACTTCGCACTTTAGCCCGGCCTCCTTGCACATCTCCTGCGCGCGCTGAGCGAGGATCGTCGGTGTCATGCGATTGGACGGCTCGTTGACCAGTCCGCGGGTAAAGTTCTGCGACTCGGCGACGGTGTGCGCCTCATCGAGTGCGCGCTGGAAATTCGACTGATCGCCCGAGGTTACCACCGTGAGTGACTCCACGCGCTGATCTTTGCGGTCGCTTTTGTAGGTGTCGGGATCGAAGTCGCCGACTATTGAGCCTTCCACAACCGCACGCAAAGCATCTTCGGCTGGAATCGCGTCCGGCAGGACGAAGGCCAGGCTGCGCAACTTGCGCGGCTTGAGCGCGCGCACGGCAGCGCCAGCCAGTTTGCGAAGGTCCGCAGCTGTGAACTTCGCCGACTTGCCGCCTCCGACCAAAAGGAGGCGCTTAGCTTTGAGTCCTGAAGGATTGTGCAGCCAATGGGTCTCGAAGTTCTTGCCTGAGACATCCCCGGCTGAAATGAGAGCGGCCGCGGCTTGCTGAACTGCCTTGTCGGTGGTCGAGACAAAGACGTCGGTCTTGTCCTTTTCGCCCCGGTCGAGCGCGACAGCAACGAGGCATTCGGTTTCAGTCTGAGCGGCAGGGGAGAGCGAAAGTGAAGTCTTCATAATCTTTTGTGAAGAAACAGTATGAAAGGTGCCAAGGGAATCGTGCAAGCGGGTGGATTGTGGCAGTCCAAAAAGTGCAACATGCGGCGCATTCCGGTTCACCCACCGTGAGTACTCTGACTCAGGACGCATTGGAGGCGTCGATCCATGAAACGTGTTTGTTGCGCAGTGCTGATGCTTTCGATTTCCTGTATGGCCATCGGCGAGACGGAGGTTCGCTACATCGGCGGAACTCTGGACAACTCGAAGGTCGGTACTCAGGGCCAATTGGATATGTCGGCCCCGGGCTCAATCACCTACGCGGCCGGGAAATCGCGGTTTACCATTCCCTATGGGCAGATTGTCAGCTATGAGTACAGCGAAGAAGTTTCGCACCATTTGGGCGTGCTGCCGTCGATTGCTGTAGGACTGCTGAAGCACCGGCAGCACCGGCACGTTTTCACCATCGTTTACGTGAATGATCAGCTAACCAAGCAGATCGCCGTCTTCGAAGTCCCGAAGCGGGCGGCGGAAAGCGTGAAAGCGGTTTTGGATGCAAAGGGCATCCACACGTGCGTACAATATGCCGCGTGCACTCAAAAGTAGATTTTCTGCTCCGCCCTGCTCTCATCGTTAAGGCTGCTCGACTGCTGATTTTGTCACTTTTGGTTTCGGCGGGATTTGCGCAAAATGCTCGCGAGAAGATCATCATCGACACCGACATTGGCGATGACATTGACGATGCTTTCGCGGTGGCGCTCGCGCTCAGGAGTCCCGAGTTGCAGATCGTTGGGATCTCGACCGAGTTTGGCGAGACCGAGACGCGGGCAAAGCTGGTGGATCGCATGCTTGGCGAAGCGGGACGGCAGGACATTCCCGTTGCGATCGGCATTCACACCGATGCGAAGACTAGCTTCGGGCAGCGGCCGTATGCGGAAGGCGGGCATTTTGCCAAGACTTCGCATCCCGCAGCCGTCGATTTCATTCTCGACCAGATTCGAAAGAATCCCGGCGAGATCACGCTGGTGACCATAGGCCCGCTGGTGAATGTGGGTGCGATCATTGACCGCGATCCCCAGACGTTTAAGAAACTAAAACGCGTAGTCAGCATGGGCGGCTCGATTGATCGCGGGTACGGGGACCCTTATGGACCGCCAACTCCTCCCCAACCAGAGTGGAACATCCTGAATGACGTGGCGTCGGCGAAGAAGCTATTCGCGTCCGGAGTGCCAGTCTACCTGATGCCACTTGATTCAACGCAACTGAAGCTGGATGAGGTGGGGCGGGAATACCTGTTTCGGCAGGGCACGCCAATCACGGATGCGCTCGTCATCCTCTATCACCAATGGGGACAGCAAACTCCGACGCTGTACGATCCAATGACCATTGCGTTCATCGATGATCCGAAGCTGTGCCCGGTGCAGCCCATGAAGATTACGGTCGATGATAAGGGCATGACCCTGCGCGGCACAGGTACCCCCAACGCGCAAGTATGTCTGCATTCCGATTCGGAGGCGTTCTTTCAGTTTTACCTGGGACGCGTTGCTCGCAAGTGAATTGTATTTTCTCCGTCAGTATTCCGTCTCTGGTGGGGCACCGCTCTCGTCGCGTTCTTGACTTCGATGACGTGCTCGCGGCTCGGCAGGAACAATGCTTCGACGCGCATCAAGGCGTTTCCGCCTGCGGTGTCGGCTTTTCTGGAGGAAGGGAAGTGCCGCTTCATAAAACGGTCCAATCCCCAGAATAGAAGGACAAAAGCAGCCGATTGCGCCGAACACCGCCGGCCAAAGCCAAAACGGCTAGTACTGTCCTTCAGCGATGCCGATTAAGTCGATCCTGCCTTCGCCAACTTTGCGGGAACCTTCGGCGCTTTGGACCCGCTCTGCGTCAGAATCCAACTGGAAATCTTTTCCATCACCACCGGCGACATGGTTTCTTCGATCTCGGAGTATTCCGTGATAGCTCCCGTTTTTGCCTCCTGAAAAAGATGATTCAGGCCGGGCATCTCCACGACTTCGAAGTTCTTATTGCCTGCAGATTCGAGTGCCTTACGAATCGCGGGTAAATTCTGGTCCGGCGGGACCTGAAGGTCCTTTTCTCCATTGATCGCCAGCACGGGACAGGCGAGCTTGCTCAGTGTCGGAGCCGGATCGTACTTCACAAAATCACGAAACCAGGGCGAGTTCAGAACCTTGATTTGCATTCCAATTTGGGCCTCTGGCACACTTCCCGCAAGTGCCGCGCGCAGTTCTTTCTCTCTCGCGGACTCGTCTTCATCTTTGGCCAAGATTGCAAAAATCTGGCGCTGCGTCACCGCATCCTTCTCAATTTCAGCCGGAGGTTTTCCGACGGACGCCGCGATAAGCTTTTGTTGCGCCGTGAGAATTTGATCTCCTCTCACTCCAGGTCCGGCCATCATCACAACAAAAGCAACATCCGAATTGTGGACCGCGACCATGGGCGCTTCCAGGCCGCCTTCACTGTGGCCGATGAGGCCGATTTGCTTGGGATCAACTTCAGGCCTTGTCTTCAGGTAGGCGACTCCTGCGTCAGCGTCGGAAGCAAAATCGGCCATCAGCGCTTGGGAATAATTGCCCGTCGACCTGCCCACGCCGCGCTTGTCGGCGCGCAGAACGACAATGCCTTTGCGCGTCAAATAATCCGCGAGCACCAGAAACGGTTTGTGGCCCATCAGGGTTTCGTCGCGATCATGCGGCCCGCTTCCCGCCATGAGCAGCACGGCAGGGAAGGGGCCTTTGCCTTCGGGAACGGTGAGCGTAGCCGCTAGATCGATGTTGGCCTTCGGGTTCTTGTAGATGACATCCATTTCCTTGTAGGGGTATGGCCTCACCGGATTCTGGGGGCGCTTGCGCTCGAGTTCGGCGGCGTCCTTCACACGTTTAAATTCAAGAGGCCAGCTTTTGCCGAGCTGTGTCCACGTTCCGCTAAAACTCGCCAGGTCTGCGCCGATGGTCCCGTCATAGGCGCCATTGATTGCCTGCATATCGAACTTCAAGGACGCCCCATTCCGGGTCACGCTCGTGACCCGCATACCGTTGGCTCCCTGATCCAAGCTGTCCATCGTCGCGGTTAGCCCCTGATCTGTGTTGGTGATGTGCAGCGCCAGGCGCAACTTTCCCATGTCAGTATCGAGGGTGCCGAGCCAATCGCCATCGATGTCAGAGGCTTTGGCGGCTTTAGGCGCAGGTTTCACCGCAATGCCCCCGCGATGGAAGGTTAGCGACATGCCCGCACCTTGCGTCCAAGTGCCGACGATCTCCTTGGTATCGGCGCTCACCTTGCCTTCGTAGGTGCCGTTAACGGCGTCAACTTTCAAGTTAAGTATCGAGTCTTTCAGCGTGGTTGAAGTAACCGGGATTCCGTTGGCACCCTGGTCAACGCTGTCGAGCATGGATTGAAGCGTTCCATCCGAATTTTTGCTGACGTGCAGAATAAGCCGCAGTTCTCCCGCGCCGGTGTTGAGGGTGCCGTTCCAGTCGCCCGTGATGTCCTGTGCGAAGCTCAGGAGCGACGCGAACAATACGAGTGCAGATGTAAGAAAAAATTTCTTCATTACGTACCTCACTTTCAAAACTTTGCAGACCTCGCTAACGCTTCATTCCATCGAGGATCGATCCGACAATTCCGCCAACGACGCCTCCCTCCGTAGCATCCCTGGTTTGGTGAGGCAAGTAATGATCGATCGCGTGAGCCAGCTTGGCGATTGGGAGAGTCTGCAGCCACACACGTCCTGGGCCGGTGAGGGAAGCGAGGAACAAACCGTCGCCGCCAAAAATCATGTTCTTGATGCCAGGAACAGTCGTGATCTGAAACGACACGCTGGACTGAAACGCGCCCACGTGTCCGGGATGCACGCGCAGGTTCTCGCCAGCCGCGAGATCGCGTACGACGAGTTCGCCGGAAAGCTCGAGCCACGCGGTGCCTTGTCCGCTGAGATGCTGGAGCAGGAATCCGCTGCCGCCGAAAATTCCGGCGCCGAGCGATTGCTGGAAGCCGACGGATATCTGAATCTGGGGCGTCGCGCACAGGAACCCGTGGCGATGGATCATGTACTCGTGCCCGGGCGAGACTTCAACCGGAACGATGTGTCCGGGCAGCTTGGTGGCGAACGCCACCTCGCCCGCAGCGCCAATGGCGCGGTATTCGGTCATAAAGATCGATCCGCCGCCGGCAACGCGCTTGAGCACGCCGAAGAGGCCTCCGCCGCCGGCAAACTGCGTGTGCGTGGTCATCTGGATGGAACTGCCCATCCACGAAAGCTCTCCCGCCTCGGAGATGACGGACTCGTTCGGTTCCAGCACAAACTCCAGGACGGGCATGGTGGTTCCGGTAATGCGTGATTGCATAGGGCTCCTAGTTCGTTATTAGAGTTCAGAGGTTGAGCGAATGTTCCACGGCAAATCCGACTATGGATATGTCGCGGTGATACCAGGACCCAAGCTTGGACTTGGCTCCAACCGTAGTTCAATGCCTCCAATCCAGCCGGCGATCAAGTTGTAGATCAAGGCGCCGACAGCGCCCACGATGAATCCCATGACGCCATAGAGCACCGGCATGAGGAGCGCCATCACAATACCGAAGGTGCCGCCCAAGATTGCCGCAGATTTGTCGTTGCCGATGCTGGCGGCAATTCCTGCGAGCAGAAAAAGGGGGGCGAACAGTAGCCCAAAGCAGGCATGAATCAACGCGAAAACTTTGGCAAACGAAAGTACCCCGACTGATCTGACAGTTTGCATCTATTCCTCCCCGTTATACCTCTCACGTTTATCCTTCTCGCAGTCGAATTTGTCTAGGGGGCAACATCCCAAGAACTGATGCGTTAGGCCTGTGCCGTCCCTGCGGGACTCGCGTCATATGCCCTGCTTTCCCAGCACTTACGTGCTGGGCTAAGTTCACTCCGCTCCTCCGGAGCTGGTGCGACCTTTTCGCCGCAGGGTCTTCTTCAACCAAGCTTGTCGATTTACGCTTACGCCCTCTTCGCCTTCAGCTCCGCCAGCAGGGCCTCGATGCGGTCGGCCTTCTCCATCGCGGTGAAGCGGTCGTCGACATCTTCAGCGTTGAGCTCGGTCTTGGCCTGGGCCACCGCTTCGTTGTGCGCAACCTTGTGCTTCATGCGATCGAACGCGGCAATCTTCGAGCCGTCGCCCATCGCGGAACGCGCGTCCTGAGCCTTGCCGACGGCGCGGGCGCGGCGCTGCTGCGCGATCAGTAGATCAGCCTTGGCCTGCGCTTCGGTGAGCTTCTGTTCCAGCTGGCGCAGCGCGGTCTTCAGGTTCTCGACCTGGGCCTTCTGGTCCGCGACCTGCTGCGTGAAGCTGCCGGAAAGCTCGCGATAGCTCTCGACACGATGCAATGCGGCGCGCGCCAGGTCGTCGTCCTTCTTGCCGACGGCGAGCTCGGCCTTGCGCATCCATTCGGCCGTCTTTTCTTCGTTGTCCTTCTGCTTCTTTTCCAGCAGGTGCTGGTCGGCGATGGCGATCGCCACCTGCGTCTTGACCTGCAGAAGCTGGTTCTGCATGTCGAGGATCACCTGCTTGATCATCTTTTCCGGATCTTCGGCCTTGTCGATCAGGTCGTTGAGATTCGCGCGAATTAACGTT
>JAICXB010000067.1 GCA_025980765.1 Terriglobales bacterium | reverse complement strand
CGGAGCCGGCGAAAAATTGACGACAGAGTACACCGTAGCTCCGGTGATCAGCGATCACCTGACGCTCGGCGCAGTAATGATGTTCCGCGACATTTCGGAACGCAAGCGGGCAGAGGTGGCACTCCGGGCGAGCGAAAAGCTGGCGGCCACCGGGCGCATGGCCGCCACTATTTCACATGAACTGCGCAATCCTCTCGATTCGGTGATGCAGCTTCTGTACCTGATCCGACAGAGCGGAAAACTGGAGGGCGCTGAACTTCAGCGGCTCGATCTGGTCGATCAGGAGCTGCGGCGAATGAATGAAGTGGCACAGCAGACATTGGCGCTTCATCGCCAGTCGTCATCGAAGGTGCCGGTGAATGTGGCGAAACTGATCGACGGCGTCACCCTGCTGTACGGCAAAAAAATCCTGGCGCAGAAAATTCGTCTGGAGAAGCGAATTGATTGGAGCGGAGAAATTCCGGGATTTCCCGCCGAGTTACGGCAGGTGTTCACCAACTTGATCGTCAATGCGGTGGAGGCAATGCCTTCCGGCGGCCGGCTGCGAATCCACATTCGGCATGCTCGCGAGCCTGCGGGAACCGGACGAACCGGCGTCCTCATTGCATTGCTCGATAGCGGCGCCGGCATCTCAGCGAAAACAAAACGCCAGCTCTTCCAGCCATTCTTCACCACAAAAGGTGAGAAGGGCAGTGGAGTAGGGCTATGGGCCAGTCAAGGCATTGTTCAACGCCACGGGGGCAGAATCCGCGTGCACAGCGACAACCGCCTGGGCCGAAGCTATACCTGTTTTGCCGTGTTCTTGCCCGAAGATCTTCCGGAATCCCGCCCGGAACCCCGTGCTGATCGCTCCCAAAATCAGACGGCGCCAAACCCTTCTCCAGAGCAGCCCAGGGCCGCCTAAGCTGCTCGATAAATCTTGACTTTGCCTGCAGGCGGCCTCATGCTTTTAGCGTTCCCCGCGAGGTCCACTCCGATGGCAACATCAGCCACCAAAGTCGAGCAGCGGAGCAGTCGCCGCTTTTCCTTAAAGCTCCCCGTCTCGATTCGCTATGCCGATGGTCAGGCGCGGGAAGTGCCTGCCGAAACTCGCGACGTGAGCGCGCAGGGAGTTTTCTTTTACACCGGTTCGCAGCTTGTCGAGGGCGCGCGCGTGGAGTTTACCCTGACCTTGCCGCCCGAGATCACATTGACTGACAGCATTCGCGTACGCTGCCAGGGCAAAGTTGTACGCATCGACAATGATGTCAGACCAAGAGTTGGCATCGCTGCGATAATTGAGCAGTATGATTTTGTGCCCGAAGCAGCCGACGCATAGAGTTTTGTCCCAAGCCCACCCTCAACATCCCGAGACCCTGCGCGATTGGCGCGGGGTCTTCGCTTTTGTAGTCGCCGTGATTTTATGCGCGACAGGTTCCCTGAGCGCACAATCCGCAAGCAACATTGGCAAGGTCTACGCCTCTGACGCAGCAGTGAAAGGAAGCGTGCAGCAAACTTCTACTGGGCTCGACGTTGGCAATGGTTCTGTTGTCACCGCCGGACAGCACTCGGCAACTCTGCGCCTGGCGCGTGGCGGGCAAGTGCGCATCTGTCCCGGAACGAACCTCACGGTAAACAGTTCTCCGAATGGTAAAGAGCTCATGCTGGCGATGAGCGCAGGCTCGCTCGAAGGAAGCTATCTCCTGCCCGCAGCAGCCGATGCCGTGCTCACGCCGGATTTCCGCATCCTGATCTCCGGGCCCGCAGATGTAAACGTGTCCATCACCGCGAACGAGAAAGGCGACACCTGCGTGCGTTCCCGCGGCGACCAGTCGTATGTGGTGGTATCGGAATTGATGGGTGACGATTTCTACCGCGTAAGGCCGAATGAGCAAGTGGTCTTTCACGCCGGACACGCTAAAGATCCCCAGGTAGGCGGCGACATGGTATGCGGATGCCCCGCTCCTGCGGCTCTGCCCGAGCACGCGCAAAACAACCTAGCTCCAGCTTCAGCGCCCGTGACTAACGCAGCGCCGGGCGATCTGGCCCCGCAGGCGCCTCCACCCGCTCCTACTCCCGAACAAACCAGGGAAGTTGCTGCCGCGATCAATACTGAGCCCGCAGTTGCGGCCACAGCGAATGCAGCCGCAGCTCTTCCGCCGCAATCGCAACCTGGGCAAGTGCAGGTGCAGGTGGACGCACCCATGATCTTCCATGGCAACGGCGCAACTCCCGATCCCACGCAGACCCTCGCGCGCGTGCACGTTGAACGACTCCCCTGGCCCGGTGCGCCACTGGTAACTCCGCAAGCCCCAGCCATAACCCCATCCCCACCGCGAGTTCAGCCGGTGTCGGCAACCAAGCCGAAACGGGGGTTCTTTCACAAGCTCGGTGGATTCTTCTCGGCGCTGTTCAAAAGCTAGCCGGTCGCATTTTCCAGAGCGATTTCCTGAGAACAGGGAAAAAATACAGGGAATTCTTGGCCGTCGACGGCGAATCTTGAATATTCTGCCCAAAATTCGCGAATTTCGGCTTGAGCTGAGGAAAGGAACAGGAAAGGAACAGGAAACAGGAAAAAATCTCCCTAAACCAATGTCACTGCTGGAGTTAATGGAGTTTTCCAAAGAAAATCGAGAAATTAACAGGAAACGAACAGGGAAGGAACAGGAAAGGACCACGTTTTCCACAGGCCCAGGAGCTGCCTAAAACGAGGGCAGGAAGAGAATGTCCCCTAGTGCAAGGGAACAAGGCCGCCGGGCAGACCCTTAATTCGGAAATCACTCATGTCTCAGCGCCACCATCGGATTCACCCGGGTGGCCCGGCGCGCGGGTAGGTATCCGGCGATGAGCGCCACCGCAATCAACAATGCGGTTACTGCCGCGTAGGTCAGCGGATCAGTCGGTGAAACGCCCACCAGGAAATCGGTCAACAGCTTCCCGACGGCAAATGCCGCGAGCAAGCCCAGGGGAACGCTGCCGGCGACAATGAGGAAGCTCTGCCGTGAGATCATGCGCAGAATTTGACTTGCGGTGGCGCCCAGCGCCATGCGAATCCCAATCTCCTGCCTGCGTTGGCTCACGCTGTAGGAGATCACCCCGTAAACTCCAACGACGGCGAGAACGAGACCCAACAGTCCAAGCGCGCCGGCGATGCCGGCAGCGAGCTCGAACAGAAGCAGACCGTTGATGCTGTTCACTGCTTCGGCCATGCTTTGAACGCTACGCACCGGCATGGCGGAGTCCAAGCCGCTGATGATTTGGCGAATCGATGGAGCTAAAAGCAGTGGATCGCCATCGCTGCGCACCTGCAGCGTCAACACGTCCGCCGAGTGCTGCGTGATGGGGAAGAAAATTAGAGGTTCAATGGGCGCCGCCAGCTCTAGGGTGTGCGCGTTCGCAACCACTCCCACCACCTGCACCGCCCGTTTTGGCTTCCAGGAGGACAAAGTGAAGGATTTGCCGATCGCGCTCTGGTGCGGCCAGAAGTGTTCGGCCATCGCCTGGTTGATCACAACTACCGGAGCTGAATTCTCAGTATCGGCATCGTTGAAGTCGCGTCCGCTCAGCAGCTTCATTTGCAGCGTAGCGAAAAACTGCGTGGAGACGTCGTTGTAGTTCGGGGTTGGCGGGCCCTCCTCCTTGCTGGCCTTGTAGCCGGGAACGTCGACTTCGACCTGGTCGGAGACCTCCCCAAATGGAACTGCCATCACCAGGCTCGCTGACTTGGCTGCAGGCAACGCACGCACCCGCTCGAGAAGCTGATGATAAAAATTTCTCTCCTGAGCGGAGCTGTATCCGAGCTGATAGGGGTTCGGGGTAACGTTGAGCACGTGCTCCGGATTGAAGCCCAGGTCGGCTCGTTCCGCGCTGCGCATACTGCGCACGAACAGTCCAGCGGCGATCAGCAGAGCGAGAGATCCGCCAACCTGCACAATGACGAGCCAACTCCGAAGGCGCTGCCGTCCTCCGGCAAATGCCCGGCCGCTCTCATGCAGGCTGCCGGAGAGATTGCCGCTGCTGGCGTGCAATGCCGACCCCACGCCGATCAGCGAACCGGCCAGCAAGGCGGCCAGAATTGTATAGCCGAAGACGCGCCAGTCCAGGCGGAAATCGAAGACGAACGGCAATTCGGTTTGCATCGGAAGCGAGGGCAGTAGGTGGCTGACGGCAAGACCAAGACCCAAGCCTCCGCCTCCACCCATCAACCCTAGAAGCAGGCTTTCGGTAAGCATCTGCCGGACCAATCTGGAGCGCTTCGCGCCCAGCGCCGACCGCACGGCCATTTCATGCCGGCGCATACTCGCTCGCACCACCTGCAAGTTGGTCACGTTCAACGCGGCCAATGCCAAAACCAGAGCAGCCAATGTCAAAAACACAGCGGTAAGCGCCGGAAGAGGATTTGCGCCTGTGATCAGGGCGGGAGGCCGGAGCGGCCGCACTTCCAACATGTTTGTTGCGCCTGCTCGCGGACTCTCGTCGAGAAACCGTTTTGCCAGTGACGCAAGCGAACTTTGCGCTTGCTCCCGAGTGACTCCAGGCCGCAAGCGCGCAAAGACGTTAGCTCCTGGCGACTTGCGGTCACGAAACATGTCGAGCGCGTGTTCGCCATCAACGTATGCCATGCCCAGCGGCAGATAAGCCTCCATATCGATGAGCGGCGTAAGCCCGTAAAAGTTCCTGGGAGCTACTCCCACAATCGTCACAGGGTGACCATTTATGAGCGCCCGCTTGCCGATGACACTTTGGTCGCCTGCGAAGCGCGTCCGCCAATATCGATAGCTGAGAACGACCACCGGGTCGGCTCCAATGCTCGCTCCTTCACCGGGCAAGATCAGCCGACCGAGATAGGGGCGGATTCCCAAAAAGGAAAAGAAATTGCCGGCGACGAAACAGGTTTGTACAGATTTGGTTTCGCCATTCACAGTTAGGCCATCCTGGCCGGATTGGCCGCCCGCCGAACCTCCAAAGCGAAACGCCGTGATCTCAGAGAAGACGCCTTTGCCGGCTTGCTGCAGGTCCTGGAATTCGGGATACGAGAACTGGGGATACCCGTTGTTGTTCGTCGTCGGAAATTGCAGATACACCAACTGCGCCGGATTCTGCACCGGCAGCGGGCGCAGCACCAGCCAGTTCACCACGCTGAAAATGGCGGTATTGGCGCCGATTCCAAGCGCGAGCGTCAGAACCGCTGCGGCGGTATATCCCGGACTGCGACGTAAAATCCTGGCGCCGTATCGAATGTCTTGCCAAAGCGATTCGATCGCGCTCTCCCAGCCGACCTCGCGGACGCGTTCTTTCACCGCGTCCTCGCTGCCGATCTCCAGCCGGGCTGCGCGCTGCGCCTGGGCGCGGGTCATGCCGGCGCGAATGTGCTCTTCGACTTTGGCCTCCTGGAAATTCCGCAGCTCCTCATCGAGCTCCTGTTCGACTCGCTCTTTGCGGAAAAGATTGCTCAGACCGGCAGTGAGGTTTGTGAAAGGCCGCATCAGATCTCTCCCAATCGGGCGGCCAGGATGCGAGCGATCGCCGAGGTCTGCGCCTCCCACTCGCGAGTTTCTTGCTTCAGTTGTTTCCGTCCCGCTTCGGAGAGGATGTAGTACTTGGCGCGGCGATTGTTTTCCGTGTCGCGCCACTCGCTCTTGAGCAGCCCGGCGCGCTCGAGGCGGCGCAACGCAGGGAAAAGCGATCCGGCGTTTACCTGGAACACGCCCTTGCTGATCTGTTCAATGCGGATGCCGATGCCGTAGCCGTGAAGCGGCTCCAGTGCCAGTGTCTTCAGAATGAGCATGTCCAGCGTGCCTTGCACCAGGCCGCTGTTTTTGTCGGGCGCCATGCGGCGAACCTCCTCTAGTGCGTCTAGAGAAGAAGAATACGCCGTTGCTCTAGATTGTCAAGAGGAGTACTCATTCCAAGAATGTCATCCTGACGAGGAGCGCTCAAATCCGCGCAGCGGAGTTGAGCGCGACGAGGAAGGACCTCTACAAATGCTTCGGTCGCCTTTGCAGGCTCAAACTCTTCGACCGCGAATTGTGGTTGAGGAGCTCTGCACGCTTGCTATTTCGTCGGACGCATCTCAGGAGGTCCTTCGCCCGCTCCGGCGGGTTTCAGGATGACAGTTATGCATAGACGCGATTAATTCAGGAGGTGGAAACCGACTCAGTTACCCGTCATCATGTACGTCCCGCGGGTCCAGGTGCTGCGCAGGTATTTGTGCGGATTTACAGGGGTGTTGTGAATGCGGACTTCGTAGTGAAGATGGGGACCGGTGCTGCGTCCGGTGGACCCGACATAGGCGACGACGTCGCCGCGATGCACGAATTGTCCGGGAGAAACGGCGAAGCCCGACAAGTGCCCGTAGAGCGTCGTAATCCCGTGCCCGTGATCGAGTACGAGAGTGCGGCCATATCCGTTCTCGAATTGCGCCGATGCGACTGTGGCATCAGCCGGAGCGATGATCGGAGTGCCCAGGTTCGTGGAAATATCCACACCGGTGTGGAACGCGCCTTCGCCATTAAACGGGTCGATGCGCTCGCCAAAGGATCCGGTGACTGGTCCTTCGACCGGCCAGAGCGACGGCGCAGCGGCGATCAGCTCCCAGTCTGCGGTCGTCATCGTCCCAAAATGGTTATAGGAAGCTTCAATGCCCAGGCTGGCAACGCCGGACATCGCGGTGTCCTTCAGCGTGGCGAGTTGGGTCAGCGAGTCAGTGAAGCGCTCCGAATCGGCGTCTTCCGGCGCCGGCGCTGTGGGCTCGGCAGAGGTCTTCAATCCATACAGAGCGGAAACTTCGTTGGCCAGCGAGCCTAAAGACGCCACCTGAACGTCTTTTTCCTGGGCAACTTTTTCCAGCTTATTGTAGTTGCGAGAGAGTGCATCTTTCTCGGTGCGCAGTTGATTGAACCGCGCCACTTTCATCAGCATGCGAGTGTAAGAGCCGGCCATGCCGGTAATGGTCAGCATCCCGATCACCGCCCCTACGACAAAGATGTAGAGGTAGTGCACGGGGATTGGCACCTTCACGAGCTCGCCTTCCGCGTCTCGCGTCACGAACATGATGTAGTAACGCTTCCGCATCGCACTCCAGAACGTCGAAAATGTCAGAGCTGCCCTTACTTAAAAACATCAGAGGCGGGACCCTGGTTTGGATCGGGCGCCCCTGCGGCGAATCCCGCGAAATGCTTTTGCGTCTTCAATGGCGGTGCTACTGCCATGAACTCAGCGTGCGCGATTTGCCTTCGGGCCTGCGGCCAGAGGGTACTTCGAAAACCAATGGAAACTTAACAAACCGGCTTCTAAGGTGTCAATCAGGTGAATCCACCCGAAAGGACATGGACTTGAGTCAGCAATAAGCGATAGGCAATAAGCGATGAGCGATAGGCAATAGGCAATAAGCAATGGGCGATACGGGGATAGGCAATGAGCCACAGCATTGGGAATTCAGGCCGGGTTTGGCCTATTGCTTATTGCTTATCGCTTATTGCTGATTACTTATCGCTGCTTCGAGACAAACCTGTTTCCTGCCACGACATACCGTAGCGGCAGATGGGATGATTTTGTAATTCCGATTCGTTCGGTTTCGGCGATGTCCCGCGGCCGCCAGCCGTCATCCGCAATCCTGAGATCGGAATCGGGACGAAATAGAGGGGCTCCGTTGAACTGTTTGCGGGTGATACCCAATGCCTGGCAGAGGCGTCCGGGGCCGGCAGTCAGGAGGCGCTTGCCTGTTTCGGAACTGATGCGTTCTGCTGAGATTCCGCGCGCCTTGGCCATCCAGTCGAGGCCCTCAATCGGTTCAATTGACCGCAACAACACGCATCCGGCGTTGCCCTCGGGCATGCAGGAGAAGTTGAGGCAATAATGCGCGCCGTAGATGAAGTACACATAGGCGTGTCCGGGCGGGCCGAAGAGGACTTGGTTGCGCTCGGTTTTTCCAGCGGCAGAATGGGCCGCGAGATCGCCTTCGCCGAGATAAACTTCGACCTCCACGATGCGCCCCGACAGCCGTTGTTGCACACCGTGGGTCAATGTCCGAACGAGAATTTTCCCCAGCAACTCCCGTGCTACGATGCGAGGGTCGCGAGCATAAAAGCCCTGCGGCAATACGCGTTCTTTGCGCAAGATAGGTTTCACCACGGAGACACGGAGGACACGGAGGAATTTTGAGTGTTGAGTTTTGAATTTTGAATGCGTGAGCTCGTATCACCAGCATACATTCAGAGCTCAAAACTCAAGAATTCATCCTTCTTTACTCCGTGTTCTCCGTGCCTCCGTGGTGAAATTCACTGCATCCAGGTCAAACATCTACAGGAGAGCATTCATGAAGCTGAGATCGTTATTTGCCATTTCGTCGGTCATGGCGCTGGCCGTATCCCTTAGCGCGGCCACGATTCCTGCCGGCACGCACATCACAGTTCGCACTGAATCGGCGCTGTCATCCGGTACGGCGCGCTCGGGTGAGACCTTCGGGTGCTCGGTAGCCCGCGATGTGGTTGTCAGAGGCGAACGCGTTGCCAAATCCGGAGACCGCGCCAAATGCCGCGTCACATCGGCAAAGTCCAGCGGACGGCTGCACGCTCCCGGAATTCTTTCCGTGCGTCTGGCAGAAGTAAATGGCCAATCCATCAGCACGTACTCACACACGTATAAAGGAAAGAGCCACAAGAAGAGCAATATCACCAAGATTGGCGGAGGAGCTGCCGCGGGCGCACTGATCGGTGGACTCGCAGGCGGAGGCAAAGGCGCTCTGATCGGCACCGCCGCAGGCGGAGCAGCCGGTACCGGCGTGGCCGCAGCCACGGGCAAAGAAGAAGCCAAAATTCCCGCCGAGCAGTTGATTACATTTACAGTCAGGTAACTCCTTTTTTCACCACGGAGACACGGAGGACACGGAGAAAAATTTTGACAGTTGAGTTTCGATTTGTGAATGCAGTAGGTAAGTGACCGCTTCCAATCAACACTCAAAATCAGAATTCAAGAATTTCCTCCGTGTTCTCCGTGTCTCCGTGGTGAATTCACTTGCCCCGTCCTTTGATCGCCGCCAGCACCTCTTCCGCGTGTCCTTCCGGTTTTACCTTGGGGAAAATCTTTGCGATCCTGCCCTGCTCGTCGATCAGGAACGACGTGCGCTCGATGCCCATCACCTTGCGCCCGTACATGTTCTTTTCTTTAATCACGCCGTAAGACTCGGCGACCTGCTTGTCCGTATCGGATAATAGGGTGTAGGGCAAGCTGTATTTGTCTTTGAACTTCTTTTGCGCTTGCGGAGTGTCCGCCGAAATGCCCAGCACGACCGCGCCGGCACGCTGAAGCTTCGTGAATTGATCACGAAAGCCGCAGGCTTCAATGGTTCAACCCGGAGTGTCGGCTTTAGGAAAGAAGAAGAGCACGACGGGTTTGCCCGCAAAAT